>NZ_JACJSI010000247.1 GCF_014698065.1 Nostoc flagelliforme FACHB-838 | reverse complement strand
TCTTTTAGACCTTCCTGTAGCTTACTGACTTGCTCCGACGTTAAAAAGTTTTTAGCTGCTGGTGGCATAGTTGCTTTTAAACGACTTCCTCTTCTTATTATGCAACTTAAGTGCCGATTAGCTTATCCAGAGACTGCAAAGGCTGTACGTTTGGATGTAACGTCATCCCAAGACATACAAGTAGCGGTTGATACAGCAATCGCTACATTTGGTCGAATTGATGTGCTGGTCAACAATGCTGGTCATGGACTCATTGCTGCACTTGAAGAAGTTAGTGATGTTGATATTCACCAATTTTTTGAAACCAACTTCTTTGCGGCGCTCCGTCTGATGCGAACGGTCTTGCCTATAATGCGTCAGCAAGGCAGCGGTCACATTGTGAATATGTCATCCACAGCAGGATTCGTGGGATTTGCTGGAAGTAGTCTCTACTGCGGCGCTAAATTTGCTCTGGAAGGCACGTCTGAAGCCCTGGCTAAAGAAGTTGAATCCTTTGGAATTAAGGTGACTTTAATTGAACCTGGGGCATTTCGCACAGATTTTAACGGACGCTCTCTAGCAGCAGCAGAACTTTCCATTGATGCCTATGCGACCGTGAGCGGTGCTTCATTGCAGTGGTTCAAAGATATGGATGGTAAGCAACCTGGCAATCCACGAGCAGCGGCGCAAGCCATCATTCAAGCTGTGGAAAGTCCTTATCCGCCGATGCGGTTGGCGTTAGGCACGGATGCCATGAGCCTGATTCAGGAAAAACTCTCAGGGGTCAAAACGGATTTGGATGCCTGGCAGCAGGTGAGTGTAAGTACGAATTATACAGATAGGAACAGTGGGGTAATAGTTGTTTAGGCGGCTATAGAACGTTCACTAAGCCATGAGGCACAATATCATGCATACTTTCAAAGCTCTAGCGCTCTTTTGGCTCATCGCCCTCCCTAGCATTGTTAATGTGCAGGAAAGCTATGTTTGTCCAAGCGATGGCAGCGAACTTCAGCAACTAAGAATCTATGAGGTTAATCGCAGCAACAAAGATGCTTTTCATCAGCGTTTTCAGGATCATGCTCTACGGATCATGAAGCGACATGGTTTTAAGATCATTGACATATGGGAAAGTGATTCTGGTGAGAAGGTTGAATTTATCTATCTTCTGGCTTGGCCGGACAAAAGCACAATGGATTTACGCTGGAGAGAGTTCCTCTCAGACAAAGAATGGATTGACATAAAGAAGCGGACAGCGGCTGAAAGTGGAGAACTAGTTCGAGAAACTAATGACCACCCACTAACTCGCGTGTCTTACAGCCCGGCATGCGCCAAGAAATGAGTGGTACACCGTCTAACAATTCATTCAAGCCGAAGCCGCTTCGCAGCTCGGCTTAATTCGAGTCTGGTAGTTAAGCTCGCTCGCTAGTCATTAAACGCTGGATACATCCACTAGGAAGCAGAATTTAAGTCAGGAGAAAGTTAAGTGATTCGACTCGACGACCCAGTAGCGATTATTACTGGAAGCAGGTGAGGTTTGGGGGCAGCTTATGCCCGCCTGCTGGTGGGCATAGGAGCGTGTGTCGTTGTGCATGACGCAGGCGTTAACAAAGATGGGACTTAAGATAAAAAATGCTTCTAGATATTGCTTCTAGAAGCATTCGGGGCATGAACCTTTTTTGACATTTAACTGTTTACAGGTACAAATGTACCACTTATGGTTCATTTATCCTAGCAATTGCCTAAAATCCGCTGGCTAAAAGCTATCCACGTTCTTAATCGAGTTTAAAATCCTCTATACTTGACCCAGGGCTTCCATACGTTAAACACTGGTTTGTTTAAACTTTTGGCATATTTGACACAGTGAGCAGTACCACCAGAAGTCGTTGCAACTTCCCTCTCATCCCGATTTCACGTTAATTCCCATCGCCATCACCAGTACCCTTGAGCAATCGCGGTAATGAAGGCTAAAAGTCATACACCATAGTTGATTTAGCTTATCCTAGAAATTACCCTCTTCAACACATGGGTAAAACTTGGGCTAATGCTTGATTACATAAGCGCGGCAGTTGCATTTTGGATGCTGATGTTTGGAATCCAGGAATGGGTGCTACAGTTTTGCCTTGGTTTTCTCGGTCGCTACTGGGCGTTGATGAGCGTTGCCAGCTTGTTTCTCGGCTTATTGCTCTCTTCATTCATTGCCGTCCCACTGATTATCAACCTAAGAGTAGACCCGTTCAGATTTCCAGACAATATTATTCTGTGCGCCATCGCTGCCGTTATCTTTAGCATCATCGTCAGCCTGGGGCAGTGGCTAATACTGCGAAAAACAGAACTGACACCGAGAATTTTCGCGCTGATTAATACGGTAGTTGGAATTGTGATTTTCGCTTTTTCGCCCATTCGCAATTTGCAATTAAGAAACCTAGATACAGCAGGACTTTCCTGATTTACATCTGTTGCCTCATTTTGGAAAATTGGTATAAGATTCATGTGAAACCTCTTTGCTGACAGGGTTGCAGCTTCGTGTATTTCAGATGATTGAATACCAGTACGTCAAGGAGTTCAACATCTTCTTCCTTCCCCACACCCTTTCATCCAGGAATACCAGGGATTTACGCTTAACAAGCGTGCCATTCCACTTACCACCCTAAAGGCTAATTCCCCTTCTTTACCGTTGCCAACTTCCTCTGACGGTTACAAATCAAAATCAAGGCTGAATGTTTCCCCTAAAGAATCTTCTTCTTTCTCCTGTGCAAATAGAGTCGAAGTCATTGAAGGAAGTTGGTTTGACTCAGTACTAAGCGGTGTGGAAACTATTTGTTGTGCAGGTAATCCAGCCTTAATGAAAACAAAATAGCAATCAACTATAAAGTAAATCGTGTCCAGGTAACTTTTATCTAGTTTTTGCGATTCTGCAAATATGCGCTCTCGGTAATTATCTTTGAGACGAACTTTTTCCGGTGCTAAGTCTTTTTTATCTGCCATTGTTATAACTTCACTTAAGAGATGTGCCCGTTAGATTTTTGCTGTTAATGGTTTTCGCCATCTCTAAAAGCCCAGAGACATTGGCTTCTACCGGATTGTCCAAGATTTTGAAGCCGTTTTTCTCCAACAGCTTTTTAAATCCTGGTAAAAGGCAACCTCCACCAATCGCCCAGATTTCATCCCCTTGGTGCTTGGCATCAAGTGTTAGATTCACCACTTTCTTCAAGTATTTTTCATACCAATCTTTTAAACAAGTAGTGTATACATCTTTGATATCGATGTCACGGCTGTATCGGGTATGCCCCATTTCCAAACAAAATCGGATTTTAGATGGGTCTCCGATTTTTCCGCCATTTAAATGTTTCATTTTTTGGGAGATATCATCAATGAGAACTTCTACACCGATAGGGTAGGCAGTGTGAACTTCTCGCTGACCCCGGTTGTAACGAGAATACAGGGTCGTACCATTGCCAAAGTCTAAAATGGTTAATTTTTTGGGTAATGGATGCCCAAACAATGCACCCATTCCCTCTAGTACGACTTTCAGGACTTCTACTTTTACGTCTGATTGTTTGCCAGCAAGTATTGGCTGATATTCTCCATTGAGTACTTTTTGTAATTCTTCAGCCAGACCAACATCATGTAAACTGACGACTAATTTTAAGTGCCAAGCCTTACGGTGTGGAAGATGTGCCAATGCACCCAATAAAGTCAACAACGCATTATTGACTTTGTTTTCATTATTGTCTGTGTTGCGGTCAAAATAATTTCCTGTACGGTAAGCTGACTCTCCAACTGTGTAAGCAGTACCGTTAAAAACTACGCGCCCTGGCACATCTTCCATCTCGGCATTGGTTATATAGCTCGGCACACGAACTACTTCAAAGCCATCGACTAAAAGTTTGAGACTTCCGTAACCGTTATCGAAACCCGCAGGAAAAATTTTTTGTAAGCTGTGAATGTTTGACATCTGCTCTAAGTAATACACTTTAATTTGTGAAAATTATCTGTTCAAGTGATCTGCAAGAGCAAGAGAAAGAAGAATAAAATAGCTTTCCCTTTTTTCCCTAATCTCAAGAGCTTATCATAACCCCTTGGGGGCTAAATGGGGCACAAAATTTCAACTAGTCAGATATACCCCATTTAGCACCTATAAACATCCTACATAGGGGTCAAAACATCATCAAAGTACTGAACTATTGTTGGGGTATATATAGACCCTATGTGACCCCTGCAAAGAATTTCTGAAATCTTTTTTATCAACGTAGCAGAAATTAAATTAGATCGTTGACTGTTTAATTTATTCTTTTTATTAACAATTTACTTCCCCGCAAGATGTAGCCTTAGCACTTATCCAATTGGAATTTACTAGGAGAAATTGGTTGCTTTCCGAGGGGATTGTAAAACTTGAGATTGTTGAGAGGGCTTGTAAGTTCAATCCTAGCAGTTGAAAAGCAATTCGGTCTTGATCTATAACTTCTTGCTGACTACGTAACGAGTGGGCTACTACTTGTTTACAGGTTCAGCTTTCTCAACTGAATTATCATTCACACCCAAAGCCAATTCCAAAGAAGTTCTTTGAGGATAAGCTTTTACTGCTTGCCGATAAACTTCATAGTTAGTACGTAGCGTGTTCTGAGTATTACTCACTCCATAGGTCAGAAATCACAAGTTGGAATTCGGAAGTAATACCCTATAACTAATCATACTGTTCAGTAGTAACGGTGTTACAACTATTCAGCGTGAGCGCCGTTACCGCAGTTATAGTTCGCGGTATTCAAATGAGAACTTGTATACTCTTGCTATAGCCAACTTATAGGCAGTATGGGATGGAAAGTAATCTTGCAACCTCAAAGAGTTGTATTCCCCCTAATCAAGCGCTACAATCTGCCTGTATTAGAAGTACTTTTTGCCATAACTGCAATTTATTCAAGTGAGCCAAACCCGGATTATTACACTATTTAACCAAAGTGGTGGGGTTGCCAAGACAACACTTACTCAAAATCTGGGCTACCACCTTGCACTTAAAAAACGTCGTGTTTTGCTTGTGGATATGGACCCGCAAGCATCTCTCACTACATTTATGGGACTCGAACCAGACGAATTGAGCATCAGTATTCAACAAACAATAGTTGATAACAAACCATTACCTATCTATCCCGAACCCATTCATGGTATGGCGCTTGTCCCTGCTGACATTAACCTTGCCGCTAGTGAAATGCAACTTAGTAGTGCGATCGCTAGAGAATATCGCCTAAAAAATGGACTCTTGGATGTGCAAGATAATTACGACTTCATTCTCATTGACTGTCCACCTTCATTAGGGTTACTCAGTATCATCAGCCTGACTGCTGCTACTCATATTCTCGTCCCTATCCAATGTCAATTCAAGTCATTTAAGGGAACTGAACTTTTACTCAGCACGATCACCCAAGTCCGCAGTCATACCAACCCCAGATTGCAATTTGCTGGATTTGTTCCTACAATGTTCGATGGTCGGACCGCCCAGGAATCGCGTACACTTAAAGCTGTACAAGAACAACTATCAGAGATTGGCACTGTATACCCGCCAATCCCAAAAACTATTGCCTTTGCCGATGCTTCTGAGCGCCGAGTCCCACTAGCATTATTTGATAAAAACCATCCAGCCGTGGGTATACTCAAAAAAATTGCTAATAGCATAGATAAACTTGAATTAAAACTGTGAGTAGCAAACGTAACGAACCTTACGCTGCAATAAAAAAGCCTGTCGATCTGCTGTTTGGCACTGTAACTGGGTCACAATCTGATGATCAAGCCAGCGCTACTAACACAATTGCGATTGCCAAAATTAAGCTACCTTCCTCACAGCCAAGGCGCTATTTCGACGAGCAGAAGCTTGAAGAACTATCACATTCAATCAAAGAATTGGGTATTCTAGAGCCTCTGCTAGTGCGTCCGCTCTCTGAGGGCAATTATGAATTAGTAGCCGGAGAACGACGCTACAAAGCGGCAGTGATGGCTCTTTTAACTGAGGTTCCTGTAGTAGTCCGCATAATGGATGATGCGACTACGTACCAAGTACGCCTCGTTGAAAACCTGCAACGCGAAGACCTCAATCCACTAGAAGAGACTGAGGGTATCCTTGAACTATTGGCATTTCGATTGTCAATCAGTACGTCAGAAACCGTCAAACTACTTCAAAAAATGGAGAACGAAGCTAAAGGGAAAATTACCCGTAACGTTACGGGTAATTCTCAAACTCTACTTATTGAGGAAATATTTACAGCGTTAGGAGGCATGAAGTGGGATTCATTTGTTCGCAATCGCTTGCCTTTACTCAATCTCCCTCAAGATGTGCTTTCAGTATTACGTTCGGGAAAAATTGAGTACACCAAAGCACGGGCAATCGCTAAGGTGAAAAATGAAAAACCAAGAATTCAACTACTAGAAGACGCGATCGCCTACAATCTCTCATTGAGCGAAATTAAGCGGAAGATTCCAGAAATTGAACAGAAGTCGGAATCAGAATCTCGCGCTCAAACAGAGCCAACATCTCTAAAAGACCGAGTTGATGACACACTCCGTCGCTTTAAACAGTCAAAAATATGGGACGATCCAAAGAAAAAAGCAAAGCTAGAGAAGCTGTTGGCTCAGTTGGATGTATTGATGAAAAACGATTTCACAAATTGATGAAAATGAATTAGCTAAAAAACCTTTGGCATAAGACCGCTTTACTGCAAAAGCTGCCGTCCTCCTCAAGCACGCAAGAAATCAGCAGTCCGTCGAAGAAAAAGAACCAAAAGCCATGAGCTATAGAGTGACTTTCGTCATAGCGGGGTGAGTTTTCGATGACACTAATACTGGGTATCTGGTTAAGGACTTATGTACTATAATGACTCCATCCCCAGTACTATAATTATGGGCGGTATCTTGTAACAGGCAATGTTCACTCCTCCTAATCTTTCCGCTCAACAAATAAGTGCCTTCCCTCAACACGAAACAATCATCGGAGTCGTAGAACGTTTAACTTTTTACTCTGCTGAGTCAGGCTACACAGTGGCAAGGCTGACTCGTCCGCGTAGCAACGAACTCACAACAATTGTTGGCAGCTTTGCCAATATTCAGCCAGGTCAAACTCTACAACTAACTGGTTTCTGGCGTGACCATCCACAATTTGGTCCCCAGTTCCAAGTAGTCAACTACAAAGAAACCAAACCAGCCACTCTTACTGGAATTGAAAAATACTTGGGTAGTGGGTTGATTAAAGGTGTTGGCCCAGTCACAGCAAAACGGATTGTTGCTCACTTCGGTTTAGAAACCCTGGACATCATCGAAAACCAGATTGAACGACTGATTGAAGTCCAGGGTATTGCCAAAAAGCGGATCACTCTCATCAAAAACGCCTGGGAAACTCAGAAAGCTATCAAAGAAGTGATGGTGTTTCTCCAGGGACATGGCGTTTCTACCACTTATGCTGTGAAGATTTACAAGCAATATAAGGATGAGGCAATCGCCACTGTTACCAAAAACCCATACCAGCTATCAGCCGACATCTATGGTATTGGTTTTCTAACTGCCGATAAGATTGCGAGAAATATCGGAATTGCGCCTGACTCAGAATTTCGTTACCGTGCGGGGATTATCCATTGCCTAAGTGAAGCTGCCGAAGATGGTCACTGTTACCTGCCACAAAGCGAACTGATTGAGTCGGTAATCAAACTGCTGACTACCGAATCTCATCAGCCCACAGAAGAAGGGGTTGCGATCATTATTAAAGATATGGCTCTGGCAGACGAGCTGATTAGAGAGCGGGATGAAGAAAAAAGGCTACTTTGCTATAAGCCGACTTACTTTCATACGGAACAGAATTTAGCTCAACTGATACGCCAACGCTTGGAAAACCCTGTTGGCACTGACATTGAGCGTGTGCGTGATTGGATTGACCGCTTTACAGCCAGCCGTATAATTCAGCTTTCAGAACAGCAACGCCAAGCTGTAGAAACAGCAGCCTATTCCAAAATCATGATCCTAACTGGTGGCCCTGGCGTAGGAAAAACTTTCACCACCCACACGATAGTTAGTTTATGGAAAGCGATGGGGAAGTCTATTGCAATGGCAGCACCCACTGGACGCGCTGCTCAACGCTTGGGTGAGATGACTGGACTTGAAGCAAAGACTATACATCGCTTGTTAGAATTTGACCCCAGGACAAGGGGATTTAAATGCGACAGTGAAAACCCTTTGCCCCATACAGCAATTATCGTTGATGAAGCATCGATGCTTGATTTATTCTTAGCATACTCCTTGGTCAAAGCAGTATTAGCTGGCGCTCTACTGTTGTTGGTGGGTGACATTGACCAGCTACCATCTGTAGGGCCAGGTCAAATACTCGCTGACCTGATCAATTCTGGGCGAGTTCCCGTGGTGCGGCTGACCCAGGTATTTCGCCAAGCCCAACAGAGCGCAATCATCTCTACTGCTCACCAAATTAATCGAGGAATTTATCCCACAATCGAGCCAATCTCTGACAATCCTGTGTCTGATTGTCTGTGGCATGGCGGCGGTCATCAGCCTGAACATGGAGTGCAAGCAATCTGCGAATTGATTACAGACTTGCTCCCTCGCCTAGGTTTTAATCCTGCCACTGATGTCCAAGTGCTTTGCCCAATGACACGGGGAGTTGTGGGTACTCGCAATCTTAATACCGTGTTACA
>NZ_JACJSI010000246.1 GCF_014698065.1 Nostoc flagelliforme FACHB-838 | reverse complement strand
CACGGACACATCATTAATATAGATGGGCCCAAATTCTACGACTTTGCCCCCGATCAACAAAAGGGATCAGGGGGTGCGATTGACTTGGTGATGCACGTTAACAATTGCAATTTCCGGCAGGCGGTTGTCTGGTTAGATGAGCGATTCGGGTCAGCTGGAGTAGAACGTGCAGCTCTAGCTCACGTTAAGAACAGGGCGGCTGACATTATCCAGACTGAACCCCGTCCCCAATTCACCCCACCCGTTGAAGATAAAGCTAACTGGTCTGCCGTTGAATATTACCTCACTCAATTTCGGGGCATCCGCTCTGACTGTGTACAAATGCTTCATAACCAGGGGCTAGTTTACGCTGATCAGCAACAAAATGCTGTGTTCGTCATGCGAAATCTTGATGGTCAACGTAACGGTGCATTCCTAAGAGGAACTAGGGGAGAGAACAACACTTTTAAAGGATACGAGAAAGGAACCAAACGCCGCTCTTGCTGGTTTTACTTCCACTTGGGGGGTAAGGCTAATGATTTTACCTCAACAGCGATTCTATGTAAGTCCCCCATCGATGCTATTTCAAGAGCCATGCTGGAATATCTGAAGAGGGGCGATGTTCCACCCGAACGAACAGTCTATATGGCTATTGATGACATCAAGAGCTTACCACTTGAGCGATTGCAGAAAGTTCCTAATATACTGGTGGCGTTTGGTAACGATAAAAGCGCTGATGCGGCAGCACAGCGTGTATTAGAACTAATGCCACAGTCCCAAATCAAAAAATCTAAAGCCAGTGATTGGAATCAGCAGCTACTTGATTATGGGCGACAGTTAAGGCAACAGCAGCAACAGCAACAGCAGGAAGATGAATTGAGTCTTTAACGGGAATGATACAAGGCAGTCAATGCAAGGAGATTTCAGGCTCTATATAATCATTCAACATTCAAAAATAGATTAATCTTGACTTAAAGTACACTGCTGTTGAGCGAGATAACAAATTGCTTCCTTGCCTCGTAATTGCTCTCCCTTCTGCAAAATTTGAACATTACCAGACAGAATAACCTGCCGTCCTGTTGGTACAAATCGAATTTGATCAGCGCTCCCTTGAATTTGAGCTTCTGAATAGACAAAAGTAGCGTTACCAATCGCTCTTACTTCTTGAGTGTCCTCATTGTATTCTTGAGCGTCTGCCTGGAGGGTAATTTTTCCTGTTTCAATTAATTGGGCAATAGTCTGTGCATTTGCTCGTGTATCAACTGTTGAGTTTAGCAGTAATGCAATCCATTGAGGCAGCCGTCCTGATGTGATAGTAGGAAGACCCAAAATAACAGTAATTGCAAGTGAGACACCAGCAATTAAAGGAAGGTGACGATTCCATCGTCTAAACGAAATCTTAATTGGATTTGCTTTTTTTAATGCAGATTGATGCGCTTGCAATAGCTTGGTTTCGAGTTGAACTTGAAAAATTGGGTCTGGCTCAATCTCTGTTGCAAGGTCAGTTAGATGAGAAAGTAATTCAATATCTAACTCAGATAAATCAGTAGGTTTATCAGATTTAAAATTCATGATCTTCACTCACAAGTTGTGGCTAAATACTTACGGAGGTCTTTTAAAGCACGGCAACCCAGCATTTTGACAGCAGCTTCACTTTTTCCCATGACTTGTGCTGTTTCGGCTACACTCAGTCCTGCAAATATTTTCAGGGCAATGGCTTCTGCTCGCTCAGGGCTAAGTCGTCTCAGGGCTTGAGCAACCTGTTCTAAGGAAAATTGCTGATTGACGAATTCTTCTGGTGTAATTGAACTGTCCGCAACTTGAGAAGCCTTCTCCAATGGTAATGTTGAACGCTTACCACGAAAATAATCTGCTGATTTTCGACGGGCAATTGCCATCAGCCAAGCCGCGAATTTACCTTGTCCTCGAAAACTAGAGATTCCTTCTTGGGCTGCTAGGAATGTTTGGGTAGTTAAATCTTGAGCATCATGCACGTTACCTACTCTCGCTAACTGATAGCTGTAAACGGCTTTGAGATTGCGTCGGTAGAGTTCTGCAAAAGCCTCTGAACTATGCAGTGCCTTCTGAGCTAACTCTTCATCTGACCTCAAAATGAGTTCTGATAAGTATTGGTTGTAAGGCTGACACGACGAGAGAAAATCCATTCATGCTTTCCTTGCATCAAAAAAAGGTTCTATTAGGTATGTCGCAGACGACTATCATTTCGTAACAGGCAAGTCTAAAAAAGTTTTTTTGATAGCCCTGAAGTCAATCAGCACAACACTTCATAACACCGGACGGATGAAAACTTCTAGTAGGGATGCCGAATTTATCTGCCGTCTTTGAGCTATGCCTTAGAGATCACCTCGCCACCTCAACCAAAAATGCAGTTGCTACGTGGGGCAGGTTTTAACACAGTCTGCTGCGACATTGGGGTTAAACTGGCGCACAGTAAAGCATCCAGACCAAGATTAGCCCAAATAGTGATCGCAAGAGAGCGGGCGGTTACGCCATCGCACTTTTTAAGAAGCAACAAAACCTAACTCAACCAATTACAAATACTTCTCTAAGGTAGACATCTCGGTTGCCTTCCTCAGTCACCACAGTAATAGTCCCATGTGTTTTGTCATAGCTGGTCATCTCACCTGCAAACTTGACAGCACCACTAAGCGATCGCACTTTAACCGAGTTCCCAACAAACAATTCCGTTTGTTGGGGTAAATATAGCGAACGGCGGATACCCTTAAGTAGTTTTTTTATAAAACAGTAAGCTAACGGGTGGCAGTGACCACCCATTTTTATGAGCCAAAGTGAACCTCTCTCTCGGCGGCTGGTACTAGCATCTCAAGTTGCGCGAATTCACCCAAGGTCAAAAACCCGTGCAGTTCCGAGTAAGAAAGAATTTCCATTTCACTCAAAATATCCTTAATCACCTCCCAACTTGGATTAGGGGATTCCAAGATACAAGCGATCGCAAGAGAAGCTAAAACCTTGGAATCTTCGGAAGATCGCACCGACTCGGATTCACCCGCACCACTTTCTAGCTCTGACGCACCAGTGACGCATGAGTTTTCCAAGTCAGGTAAGGGTTCCGCCCCACTTTGGGAGCTACCCGCCCCACTTTGGGAGCTAACCGCCCCAGTTTCGCCCCAGTTCCCGCCCCAATTTTCCTTATCCTGCAAGACTTCCGCCTCACCCGCCCCAGTTGGGGTTACATATTCCTCTTTTTCCATTGTCGGAGAAAGCAATTCAATTTTTATTTCTTCCTCTTCAATGTTTTTTCCAAAATTAGAAAAACTGGGGCGGGTGGGGCGGGTTGCTTGCTGTGACTGGGTTTCTGGGGCGGGTAGTGGGGCGGGTATGGGGCGGGTTGACTCGAAAGTGGGGCGGGTAACTTCCAAAATCCCGATGCCTTTCAGTATTGGAATCTGTTTTTTGCGAACATCACAGTACCTAGACCCTTTAACTGCTTTGGGGAAGAGTTGAGCGATTCGAGCGATGATTTGGTTGATGCCCTTCACGTTTTTGTCGCTGGGGCGAACTTGGTCGATCCATGTCCTACGATTGTTGTCATCTATAGTTAATGTGCCGTTTTGCTTGTACCAATTCTCTAGGAGCATCCACAAAGCGCTTGCCGACATCTCGCCGCCTTCGACGTAACCGAGTTTTTCGTCTTCAATGAAATCAAATAGGTGGTTATTTTCTCTCTGAAGGTTGCGGAAAGCGTCGGTTGTACATTCGTAATCAATCCCTGACTCTATGAGGTTGTTGAGAGCTTTTAGCATTCTATTTAGGAATGCGGGGGCTAATTTCGTTCTGATAAACTCTGGGTCATAGCGGAATCGGGGGTCTCCTTTTATCTCGTTTGGATTATTTGGATCAGGATTATCTACAAAGGTTTTTTTGAATTCTAAAATTGCAATCCTATCTTTGATTGCTTGTATTACGCCTTGAAAAGCGGGAGTCTCGTTCAGGTTGAAAATACCTATTGCGTCAGAAGAAAATTCTATATGGTCTTTCCCTTTCTGTTCGCAATGCAGTGTATCTCCAGTGACAAATAATTTTAAACTTTGAAGTCTATCAATCCTAGATGTTTGTGGGTTTTCAGAAGCCCAGTTAACTCGACTATATATAAGTGGGGCTAGTCCGAATTTTCTACCTTCGTCATAAGATTGAAAGTCACCCAAAGAAACAGAAGTTAATCCGTTTTTCCCATAAATGGTTGATACACATTCGCGCAGAGCATCTTTACCATTAGAACCAAGACCAATTGCAAACATTGCTTTTACCTCTCTCCCTCTAAATTTCCTAACATTTTGAAGGTCAAGTGATGCAGCAACATTTCTAAGAAATATTTCTTGCTGTGGCTTGTCTAAACAAGCTAAAAGTTGCTCACAATATGTATCGTCAGCCGACGGGTCATATTCAATTAACGGTTCATAAATGAAGTAGTCCTGGGGCGTATGCGGGTCTAATCTTATTGTAAAATCCCTGCCTTCCCACTCAACCCTGACTATCCCATTAGTGCAATTTACGCCAGGAGGATTGATTAGTTCTGGATCAATTTCTGTCCCCATTTTTACCCATTCCAAAACCTTTTTGACTGAACTGGGCGAAGCATAAGGACAAGTTTTTTTACCCTGCTCGTTCTCGACCACAAAAGAATTGCAAAAGTCGTAGATTCTTTTACGTTCTGCGGAATCTGGAGAGTGTTTATAGTGATTGCCAGTGTGGTAGTAAAGCTTATCAGCAGCACAAATCCAGTTCTTATCGCCGTAGAGAGCTTGAAAAGCTTGCTGGGTAAAGGCTATAACCGGATTTTGGTCATCACTATCAATGACATTTACCTCTGCCTGTTGCGTTAGCGCAGCTTGCTGTAGGCATCGCTCTGCCACGGCCGCGTGGATCTCCTGCTCTAGCCTACGGATAAACTCTGGTACTTCCATCTGCCCCAAAATTTCTTTAATATCTGATGACTTATATGGTAAGCCAGGGCAGATATCATGGGGGTTAATTCCGATCAATGCGATTCCCACCTCGGCTGCACAGTCCTGGCAGGTTTGGAGTTTCTTTAAGCCAGTGTCATCGGCATCGTGCAGAAAAATGATTAATCCTATGCCTGAATCTTTCAGGAGTTGGTATTCTGGGGTGATGGTTTTTTTGTCCCATCCACTGCCCTGAAACGTAATCCCAGCAAAACCATGCGAGCGACCAACTTCTACGCATCCCTCACCCTCATGCTGGAGTAGTGCCGGGGTTCCTGCCACAGATTTAGCGGCGGCGATCGCTTCATCAATGCGGTAAGCTTTCCAGGGTTCATCCCCTTTTCTCATCTCTGGTGTGCCGTCCGGGAGCCTGTGCCATTGGCGGAAGGATTTATCTTTTCCCTTCTCTTTGATATAATCCGCCCATTCATAGCGAATTACCCATTGGCTTTGTGAGTAAGGATAGATTGTTTGTGTTGCATTCCCTGGTATTCCCTTTGGGAGCTTGCAAGTTATGTTTTGAGTTTGGGGTATGTCAGTCGCCGCTTGGGTCAACATCACCAGTGCTAATTCACCATCTGGAATTGGCGCACTTTTGGGCAAGATTCTCTTGGGCTTTGCTGCCAAACGGTTTAGGGATGGAGTGTAATTAGCCCCTGCCTTTTCTGCCACCACTTCAGCCCAGGGTTTAATCGCCTCTCTGATGTCCTTACACTCACAATTATTGAAGCATCTGTACTTCCCGGTTTCTGGGACAATAGATAAGTCATTCCCGCCACAAACTGGACAAATAAACTTATTTTTAACTTTGGACGGTTCTAGTTGGTCTTGAAAATTTCGGATGTCGAATTTTTCAAATGCCTGTTGAGTTCTTGAGGCATTAGTTTTTTTTGGTGTATCGAACAGGCGTTTATTTTCTACACTGGCAGTTTTGGTATTGCGTGCTGCTAACTCTTGCTCCCCTGTAGCTGACTGTGCTATAATAAGGGGATCTGAATTATTCAGTAGTGCGCCATGATGTGAGAGTCCGGGCGCATTCTCAATTTTTACCGTATTCATTTGTGGCTCCTGAATTTAGTGATTACTTTCGATAAAGATTGAGTAATCCCTTCCGTTTTCAGGCACGCCACTGTTACGCTAGAGCTATAGAAATTAATGAATAATGATGTTGCGGTAGGACTGACCGCTTTGGCGACGACTGACAATCGTCTTGGTATGGCATAGCTCTAGTAGGAGGTGGCGTACCCTAAAGTAGGTGGGGACTACCCTTTTTTTTGTGCTTTTTGCACAGTGTATCTATACAAACATGAGTTTTTACCCTGTGCGCGGAAAACAATAAGGTTTTGTGCGTCTTGCCGTGAAATATAAACGGTAAACTTCAGTGATGCTAATCATCTTTTAGTTTGCCTGCCTTAATTAATTCTTGTTCTATATACTCAGTAATCCTTTTACTCATATCTGTACCTATCTCTGTGCAATACGCTTTAAACAGCCGTCGGTAATTTTCTGGCACAATTATGCGGACTTGTACCATTTTCTTTTCTTGGTCACTCATAGAAACCTATGCACAGTATAGCCACTACAGCCACCAAATGAAAGCAGTAGTGGCTATATAGCATTTTATTGCTGTAAAGCCACTTTTGTATAAGTAATGGCTATAGTGTCTTTATAGCCACTATAGCCATTACTGTGTTAACTTAATAGACATGAGCGCAAAACGGACGATGAAGCGCGTGAAAAGCCACACCAAGGATAAATAGGTTGTAGGACTTAGTAGCCGCCTAAAAATGACCGCAAACGCTTATCAATCAAAGAATTAACCCTAAAATCTGAACCATGAATTACGCATATACCCAGCCAGTTTACGGCTTATCATATCCGCCGAGTAACGGGAAAGTAAGTCCACAGCACGGACAGGTAAGACCGCGAGTAGTTTTCGATGGCGGCAACCGTTTTGTGAAATGGATTGACCCCAACAACCTTGTGCAATGTTTGCTCAGTGTTGTAAAAGAAGTCAGTGAATATCAGTGGAAGCGGCTCAAGCCCGATGACCAGTCAGTATTAATTGAAGTTGATGGTAAACGCTTTGTAATTGGGCGATTAGCTCAAGAACTAGGTGGTGAGCCGACCTTCCAAACAGATAAATGCCAATTGGCATCCATCCTGGCACTTTCTGCAATCCAGCCCAATCCCGGACAAACAACCGTACACATCCAGCAGATGATTGTGGCACTGCCGAATACTCTCAACGATGACGATGTAGCCGCAGTAAAGCGAATTGCTAACCACCCATTGACCAAAGAATTTAAACGCAATGGTGAATACATCACCTATACCGTGGGTGAAGTCGTCCCTGTTGATGAGACTGAGCCAGCATTCCACTACGCTTTAAATCAAGGTTTTTTCAGCTTCCCAGAGGCGAAAAACGCGATTTGGGATTTAGGAGGCGGCACGGCTATAGCCAGAATTTACACGCCCAACGGAACCATGATCCATGATGCGGAGGTGATTCTACCCGGAACCAAGGCACTCGCCCAGCAAGTAGCGGTAGAGATGAAAGAGGTGTACTCTCTCGATTACAGCCCTAGTTTACAGGGCATCATGGACGCGATCGCACGAGGTGATTGCCTCTACGGGACAGACAAGCTTGATTTCTCCTCCATCTTTGAAAAAGCCTGTGACCAGTGGGTAGAGTCTGCCCGGAGAGAAATTCGCTCAAAGTGGGCGCAACACCTACCAGAGTTGGGAGAAGTCTTGATTGTAGGCGGGAGTGCAGATATCGCCGCCCCTATCTGTGCAACTTCTGGAGATCGCTTTAAGATTGCCCCATCGCCGCAGTTATTCAACATCATTGCAATGGCTTATCAGGAGTAATGCCAATGACGCAAACAAGAATTGTTCTTAATCCCAAGTACAAGCCCAAAGCCGAAGAAATCTTAGAAGCGACTGGAATCGATAACCTCTCTCAACTGTTTACCCTGCTGCTAGTTAATTACGGTGATTGTTTGGTTAACTGCTTAAAGCACTCACACCAACTACCTATACAGTCATCTCTAGTAGCTCAAACGCCTACACAAGTCCCAAATCAGCCACCATCTATCAAACCTCAACCATCACCACAAGCTAAGAAATTTGCTCCAATGGGGAGCTTTTAAGTAATGAAATACAAAACACTTGGATTCTCTGTTGCTGCTCTTAGCTTTCTAGCCCTTGGCTATTTCGGAGTGCAGCAGCTTGGCAGAAACAATATGTTCACCATCGCCGCAGTTGTGGGAGGTGCAGGAGCCATCAGCTATGTACTTCAAAAGCCGAGTCAACCAGAAGCACCAACCGCACCAATCAAAACCCAAAGGAAAGGAAAGAAGTTATGAGCCACCAACACACCCAAAAGACACAACCATCACTAACAACAACCGAAATCATGACCATCATCCTGGGTTGCGAACAGACTCTAAGGTTTGTGCAAGCATCGCCCAATTACAAACAAATCGAAGCGTCCGAGCGGTTCAGTACATCGAATGACCTGCGTCTGGGTGATGCCGTTCAAGCCTTGATGGAGATTCACGAAGCAATCCTAAATATCGAGTTTTATTCCCAAGTTGAGGGACAAACTTATGCTTTCAATGACAGCCTTACAACGTAACCACCTCTATGAATTCCGTGGTCAACAACTGCGCTACAGCCATCGCTCTAATTGTCGAGTCAATGCCCCTTTCATTTTCAATGACTCGAAAGGCAAGCGAAGAGA
>NZ_JACJSI010000245.1 GCF_014698065.1 Nostoc flagelliforme FACHB-838 | reverse complement strand
GATTGCTAAATGTTCTCTTAAATTTACACCACTTATTTGCCCTAACCCTTTGCTCTGCTGGTAGCCAGACTCCATGATTACTTCTAATTGACACCACATAGCCTAAGTTATATTCATCAATTTTTCTAATGAATTGGCTACTTTCACCATATAAACCATCAGCCAGTACTAATTCAATATTGAACCCTGATTCCATTAATTCTGTAATTATCTCTGCTCAAACCCTGAAGACGACTTGCTTTTTCCGGTGACAGGTGTTTTGCTCAAATAATGTGGGAGGGTTTCTCAAAAACTTTGTGATTTCCTCTTCATCTATTTACTCAGCCTTTAACAGAACTTAGGTTGCTAAATTGTTGTCGCCACCCTCTAAAATAGTCCCCTCTAAATTGGCATCTTCTAGATTCGCTCCGGTGAGATTGCTTCTTTCTAATGCAGCTTGATGCAGATTTGCCTGATGCAAATCCGCGATCGCTAAATCTGCCCCGCTCAAATCTGCTGCTTCCAAATTAGCTTCACTCAAATCAGCTTCACGGATGTCAGCGTGACTAAGAATCGCCTGCTCCAAGTTAGCAGCTTTAAGATTAGCCTGATTTAAAACGGCTTCATCAAGAATTGCACCTTCTAATATTGCATTATCAAGAATTGCATTACTCAAATTGGCTTTGCTTAAATTAGCTCCTGTTAAATCTGCACCATTGAGGGTAGCCCCGCTTAAGTCAGCCCGACTGAGATTTGCCTGTTGTAAGTTTGCTTCATCCAGCATCGCTCCATGTAGGATTGCACCACTAAGATTAATGTTTTCTAAAACTGCGCCCCTCAAGTCAGCGACACTAAAGTCTCTCTCTCCTGTGGCATACAGTTGCCTGAGTTCTTCTACGTTCATCGGCTAACATCCCGTTTTTGTTCAAATAAAAGACTTGAGTTTTTTGTTATAATTATGAATTACTGAAAATACTTCGATGTCTTCTCCTGTCGGAAAGCTATGCGTTAGCGAGTCACGTCACAAGCTAACTTTTTACTGCTCAAATCAATCAGTTTATATTTCGTCCTGTATAGCGATTTATAGACGTATCTGTGCAATGGCTATTTACAAACTACATAATTAGCGATCGCTAAAGCCTACATATTCTTAGTTAATAATATATCTACTATGAAAACCTCAATCCAAATAGTTAATTTTAATTGTACTTAAATAAGAAGTAAGTTAATTTAAAATGTAAGTAACGATACATAATAACTTTAAAAACAAGATTTTGAAGAAATAGCCGCAGCACAAAGTAATATCATTAAGTTTCACAAATAATGATATTGAAGTCAGTACGGATACTAGCTGATTTTAAAAGTCATCAATCGTAAAAGGAATTATAGATGGTGAAAATATTTTCAGTGATGGATAAAATTCTAACCTCGCTGCATAATCATCTGTTTGTGATACTTCCAGTTCAATTGTTTGCTGCTCTTTTTCATCAAAAAGCAACTGGATTTGATAATTTGTCCAGAATTGTTCACCTAGTTCATCTTCTAAATCAAAAATCTGTTCTTCATCACCCCATATATTCGACCAAAGAACTATCTTATTAGCCCGGAAATGATTTCGGCCTGTTGTATCTGCAATTACAAAATATGCTTCGACATTTAAATCAAATCCCAAATCATCGACCTCTGCCTCTGGTATTTGACAGCTAACCACTATTAAGGTGTCTGGGTTAACGTTTACTACCTGATCTTGGCGCTTTAATAATTCTTGAAGTACAAAACCAGGCAACAACTGAGAACTCTCTTCAAGGGCTTTTTTCTGAGTTTCTGGCGAGTAGCGAGTTTTTAATTCTTGCGTAACTAAACTTAAAATTTCTTCACTGGCTAAATTGACAACTATCTTTTGATCTGTGGGATTAAGGAAACATCCTTGATTAAGCTCAATGGGTTTTTGAATTGACATAGTTATCTAAAATCTTTTTAATGTGAGCAAAGTATTTACAAATTGAGCTAAAACCAAGGCAAAGAACAAACATCGCCTCAGCTTCATTTAGTAGGGTTTTATGTTTTACCTAATAATCAAGCATAGTCTTATGTTGATCTATTTGGGCAAAAACTAGACTACTTTTTTTAGCTAAGGTATTGATTTATGGCAATTTATAAAAACTGTCAGATATTTAATTTGCTAGTTTATTTTTGCTGAAGTGTCCCTAATGTCTCTATGCCATCGTCCATCTTTACCCTGTCCAGGTATTTCATTGATTCCTAAAGTTTTTCTCAAAGCTAAATACGATTTACCTTCTTCTGTAATATGAAAATAGTTTTTTAAATCTCCCTTCCCATCTTGTTGAACTTTTCCAATCCCTTTATCCAGAAAATTATTTATAAATCCCATTGCTCGAAGATGCTTCAGTTCCCTTGCTAAATCATTGTCAAATTCAAAGTTAAATTCTTCTTGGGAATCAAGCTTAATCAAATGTCGAAGCTCATTGCCATCAATCAGATATCTAACTAGAAATTGCAATGTTGCTGATTGTTGCTCCTGAAGCAAGTCAATTCGCCTTTGTTGTCTATTTAGTTCGGCGATTTGCTCATCTTGCAATTTATTGATATCATCCCGAACTTCTTGCTTGAGTCTCCTGAGTGCAATTCCCGTCCCTGAAATTGAGATATCATCTATACTATCTAGCAGACCTGAGTTAAACAGCAAAATTAAACTAAATATAATAACTTCTGTATTCCCAATTCTACGGTTTTCTTGAGGAGTTGGGGTAGGAGAAAGTACGATAAAAAGTAAATATAATAATCCTGTAATAGATGCTATCTTTAGAAACCACCAGTTCATAGTTGGCTTAGGCTTTTCTTTGGGTAAGCTAGCCTTGGAGTTTAGTGGTGACAACGGCTGTTTTGAACCGCGCTCAGATTGGTCAAAAGCTAGTTTTTTGAGCGCTTCTAGCTCTTTATTAGCCATTTGGGTTAGTTGGTGGGATAGGGGACAGAAGATACTGATTGCAGGGAGTGTGATCTATATGCTAGATGAGAAAGCGCCACCTTGGTCAAAGATGGTGCAGCGCTATCCACTCAACAACTAAAAATTTTAAACACCACTAGGCTGCTCACTGAGCAATTCTTCTATCACTTCATTCACTGTTTTTTTCAAATAAACCGCTCGTTCATCTACTGCCCTTACCCACTCAATAGGAAACCAGTGGTGTTGCCCATCAGGAGCATTATTCTTCGTCAATTTGATATACTTGCCTTCCTCCACAGAGTCTATATTTCCAATATGCGTGTCAGATGCTCCTGATAACCCGCCTGGGCCTTCTGCATAAACTGGGAGATGTTCTTTAATCTGTGATACGTCCATTTTGTACCTATTAATTCAATTGGTAAAATGTAAAACCTAAATCCTACAGAGTCGTTTTTATTGTAAGCAGATAAGTTTTTATTCAATTATATTAGAGAATACTTTGCACTCTTAACGATATGCTTCAACCTACAGACAGATGGTATTGCACCGAAATAAGTAATTTACAGCAGATTTCAAGGAAGGTGAAGTACACAACGATACGTCTGTCAGTAGAGCAAAAAGTTTTACGATGCCTTATGCGTATGATAAATAGCGTTTTTTGGGAAATTTACAAAAGGTGATTGCTAGGGATAAATCATAGATTTAATTTAAACCTCAAGATAGGGGAATAGGATATTAAATAAATTTAAAATCGGGTGTATTCCCTCACTAATTAAGGATAAACTTATGCCAAGCGGTCATGCCAGCCATAAAAGCGGTTCGATCAAACACACCCATGATAATGGACAGATTGATACTGCTACCGACGTGACAGTAGACCCGCAGGATATTCTTCCTGAAGCTGCGGGCTACCCATTCGATGCTCAAGGAACTGTGGTTAATCCTGCTGCTACAGAACGACCACAAGAAGCACAAGACGAGCATGAAAAGGATTAAGCGTTATTGGGGCGTTAGTTTGTGTTAGTTATCACAATCTTTTTTTAAAGGAGATTCAAACTTTTGAAAGGTTTCTGCACCCCGATGTGAGCGCTAGCATTGCAACTATTAAGTTTGATATTATCTTTTGACTTATTAGCCCCCGACCGTTCGGGGGATTTTTCTTAGTAGGCAATCAGGTGTATAACTATTAAATGAATTCTAAGAGGATGTTTGAAAAGTCCTCTTGTTGGTAGCAAAACGTTATAGATTCCCCTAAATCCCCCTTAAAAAGGGGGACTTTGATTCCGGTTCCCCCCTTTTTAAGGGGGGTTAGGGGGGATCAACAAGTGCCTAAAATCACAGCTAACTACTTTTCAAACAACCTCTAAGCCTAATGCAACAACATCAGATAGATTTTGTTAATCATTGGCTATCATTTGATGTCAACTGTTGCAGCATAACCCTTTTAATTTATCAGCACAGGCAGCAATGTTTCATTTACATTAGATTGGCTCTATGTGTTACTCATTGTTTGATAATCGTTTAACCATCTGCATTAAAGCTAATTGCATTTCTGGCGTAAATTCCAACGTACCAGAACGCATGTGTAAATCTAACTGAGCAAAAGGAATTTCAATTTGTCTTTGCTGTAATATTTCGTAAATATTGTAGTATAAATCACTTTTGAGCAAAAATTGTTTATTAGGTTCCGCAGTCCAAACTAATAACTCAAAATTTAAGGTGTTGTTGCCGAACTCTTTAAACAGTACTAGAGGAGAAGGAGTCTGCAAGACATTGGGATGCTTTGAGGCTGCCTCTAACAGAGCATCTTGCACGGTTTTGGGATCTGAACTATAAGCAACGCCAACGGGGAGATGAAGGCGAGAAATTGGGTTGCGGTGGCTCCAGTTGATTACTTCTTTTTCCAAGAAGCGAGAGTTAGGTACAATGATGGAAACGTGGTCAAGAGTACGAATCTCGGTACTTCTGGCACCTATTCGCTCGACAGTACCTGTATATTCTCCAACTTCCACAAAATCTCCAATTTGAATCGGACGCTCAAATACTAGTACTAAACCACTGCCAAAATTCTTAGCAATATCCTGTAAACCAAAGCCAATTCCAACGCTTAAAGCACTTGCTAAGATTGTCAAAGAGCTAATGTCAAGCCCCCAGATTTGTAGCAGTACCAGTGTGCCAATAAAAATCAGACCATATTTAAAAAGTATTACAATTGCTTCTTGAGCGCCACGATTGATTCCAGTTAAATAGAGAATACGAGAACGTAAAAAATTGGTTATAGTTCCAGCAAAGATAACTAAGCCGAACAACAAACCAATCAAAATTATTAATTCGGTAAGAGAGTAAGGATTCTTGCCTAATGTCAGAATAGGTGAGGTGAAACTGGTGATTAGGATATTTGAAATTTGGTAACTCCATTGACGAGTGAAAGGAAAGAGATTAGTGATGTAAAGAATCGCACTTATCCAAAGTCCGATACGCATACTCGCCAACACTAATTTAAAAAATAATTCCAATACTTTAAGTGGTTCCGAATTAGGTATCGCATTGCTATTAGTAGTTAAGCGTTGTGATACTACTCGAAAAAAGTGATGCCTAATCCATCCCAATAGCCAACTCAATCCGGCAGTTATAAGTAAAATTGCTACTGCTACAAAAGTTGTTTGTTGGAGATATGTTCTAGTTCGCTCTAAGTTAGCTTGCTGTAACGCTTCTTCAATTTGTTGTGCCCAAATCTTTGCCTGCTCATCAACTGTGCTACCTGGAACAGTATCTTGTTCCGTCACTGTTAATAGATAGCGGTCATTTAGCAAAATAGTAGGTAGCTGGTTACGTTTTTCAATTTTAACTTGAATAGATTCAGAAGTTTGAATCGCATTCTTTAGCTGTGAATTGATTAAATTTGTCCGTTCTTGAGCGCTATACTGCCCAGAATCGCTGATCTGAAAAATCTGTTGCCCATCCAAAATTACCGGAGCTTTTGTTAATGCTTGAGCAACTACAGGAGTTAACCATAAAAATAAAATAAAAGTTACTCCTGAAATGAATATATTGAAATATTTTAACGGCAGTCGCAAACGGTAAGAATAAAACATTAATATTCTAATAAGATAAATTTACTTTAGCTAATTAATATTAACTAAATTTGGGTATACCCATTTGTTACCTGAAACAAAATCAAGAAATAGACTTTAATTTAAAGTTACATATTTCAGTACTAAAAAATATCCTGAGTGCCTCAGATGTTAACACTGTTACTTTTTATAGTCCAGCTTCTTTGAAAGTCGTGGATAAAGGGATTGATATCGTATCCAAGCCTCTTCTAGGGCTGAATCAATTGATTGGGGAGTTGCAGCAAGCGTTGGTGTGGCTGCCAGTTTGCTTGCGTCATTAGCATCTGCATATACACCAATGCCTATACCCGCCAGTAAAGCAGCACCACGCGCGGAAACAGCAGCAACTGTACTTGTATAGAGGGGTATTTTCAATACATCACTCAGTAATTGTTTCCAAGGCATTTCTACGGTTCCACCGCCTGCTAAACGCAGTTGTGTTGCTTTAAAACCTGTTGCCTCAAGTGCTTCAAAACCTTGTCGCAAGGAAAAAGCAACTCCCTCTAAAGCCGATCGCATCAGGTGTGCCTGTGTGTGATGAAGTCCAAGCCCCACCCATGCCCCACGTACATAAGGATCAAGGTGTGGAGTTCGCTCACCCGTGAGGTATGGCAAAAATGTCAACCCTTCACATCCTGGAGGAACAGAAAACGCTTTAGTATAGACTTGCTCCCAACTCAAGCCGAGGATACCTCGCGCCCACTCAAGCGCTAATCCGGCATTTTGCATTGCAGCAAGAGTGTACCACCCGTTAGGTACGGCAGCTCGATATAGATGTGTACGACCATGAGGATCGAGAATTGGTTGAGAGCGAGGTGTAATGATTTGAGCGCCTGTGCCTATGGTTAGTTGAACCAAACCAGGCTCTAGTAGTCCGTTACCAAGTGCTGCTGCTGCTGTATCCGCAGCACCAGCGATCGCTCTTAAGCCAACTCTTAAGCCAAGATGTTCTGAAGCACTAGCCGTTAAGTAACCTGCGATCGCACTAGAGGGGATAATTTTTGGCAACCAATCCCAACGCAGATTTAGGGCTGAAATTGCATCCCATGCCCAGTTGTCTGACACAACATCGTAAAGCAAAGTACCACTAGCGTCAGATGGTTCGGTTGCAACTTCTCCAGTCAACCGTAACCGTAGCCAATCTTTTGGCTGAAGTGCCCAACGCGCTTGGGCGTAGATGGTAGGCTCATGTTCTCGTAGCCACAGCAAAGTTGAGCCAGCCATTCCAGCTGTAATCGGGTTGCCCAATCGCTCTAGAATAGCGGCATCAAGCGAATGATAAGTGTTAAGCGTGGCACTAGAGCGAGTATCTGCCCAGAGGATAGCAGAACGCAGTGGCTCACCCGACTCATCTGTTAGAACAACACCATGCATCTGTCCTGAAAATGCGATCGCCTGTACCCGATCAGCGTGATTTCCTACCGCCTTCCTAACAGATGAGGCAACAGCTAACCACCAATCCCTTGGCTCTGACTCAGCCCATCCGGGGTGAGGTGCATGAACTGGATATGAGCTTGATGCTTCACCGATAGCGGTTCCGTCTGTCGCTAGGAGCAATGCCTTAGCAGAGCCTGTTCCTAAATCTATGCCAAGTAGCATTAGGCTAATCCTCAAATACTTAAAAGTCTATCTGTATAGACAAAAGCAATATGTATAATTTGCTCATAGATGAGAAATTCAAACTTCTACACCAAGAATACATAAGTGATCTTTGATTAGTTGTTTGCCTAAATGCATTGGATATGGTAAATGAATATTACCCATAGACCATGCTGGTGAGATTCGTAAGTAGTGCGGCACTCGGCAAATTGATTTTACGCTTTCTTCTGTTTTTTGGAAATCTGAACGAATGAAGAAGGGAAGCATTTCTAACATCTGCTGGTGCTTGAATGGAATATTTACACCGTATTCGTCATTTTGAGAATCGAGCATATAGAGTTCGCGTGCTGTTGGTGTATCTTGAGCTTTTTGTGTTTTCGGTAATTTTCCAATAGAGAAGTAATGGAGCAACTCAGGTACAGAAGTATCGTAAAAACCACTTAAGCGAATTAAATCTCGTGCTGGAGAATTTTCATTCCAAGCTTGTCGATTGGTGATGTATTGAGTTGTCTCGTTGCCAGTTCGGAAGCGAATTACTCCCAGCAGGTTCCTAAGTTGGTTATGGTCACGAGGATATACACAAGTATGACCGGGAACGTGTTGGAAGTCTAAGATATCCCGTTTTGCAAGAAGATATTCATTTTTTAGCTGGAACCAAGCTTGACCTCCGTTTTCTTCACCACGTTCATTACGCCATACATCGGCTTCGATTAAGACAAGGGTAGGTTTTTCGCTTACTTGTGTTAGTACATCCGCCGCAAACTTTGCAAGCTCTATTCCCTTTAACTGAACTGTTTTGTAATTGCGATCGCACCGTACCCGTGAGAAAATTTGTCCCAGGGCAATCCCCGCTTGTGCATAAGGAATCCAATTGTTGCGCTCAGGGAATAACACATCAACTGCACCAGTTGCCCTTAGACGAACAGCTAAGGCATAGTGAATATAACGGTCGGTTCGCTCATTTCACAAACAGAATAGCCAAATAACAGCCTGAAAGTGTAGTCTGCAAAGGTGTTCACTAATAATTGAGGCGGCTAGATAACAGTTGCAAAACACTAC
>NZ_JACJSI010000244.1 GCF_014698065.1 Nostoc flagelliforme FACHB-838 | reverse complement strand
TAAGCTTGCCGCATTTAAAGAGAAAAAAGCGAATATAGCCGCGTCAAAGGGCAATAAACCCAAACCCAAACCTCAAACTAAACCAGTCAAGAAAGCTCAACCCAAAACTCAAATTAAGCCTGTTCAGCCCTCAACAACCCCACACCAAACACAATCCCAGTGAAGGAGTAGGGTTTTGTTGTATGTGGTCATGAAGAAACGCCAGCTTCAGCCGCAGCTACATCTGGTTTAGGCTCTTTCGCCTTCTTTTCAAAGATTTGAACCCCAGCATCAACTACCTCAAACCCGTTCTCTGTGCGCTGTCCAAGCTTTCCCGATACAGCCCCAGCCCAGTCTGCGAATTCCGAGGCGCTAGTTTCAGCCTTGCGCCAGCTTTTTGCATTAACTTGAGCAGTAAAGACTATGCCGTTCTGATCGGTCAACTCGATTGCAACTTTCTTGTTCTCGGCTGGTGTGGCTGTTGGCAGTGAGCCGCTAAATTTTATTGTCACTTCGCTTTTGGCTTCCATAGCTTACCCTTCGCTCATCATCAATTTCATTTTCCCGCTCCTGATTTTATCTTGGATTAGGTTGACGCAACCTGCGGGAACTACGGTTAATCTCTTTGATATCTAACGAAGTAAGCCTTGAGCATTCCCCTGGAAAGAGAACCAAGATTCAACATTAAAAAACAAAGTCCACAAAAAAAATTTACCCCTGTTTTTGACCCTTTTTTCGTCTATCTAATTGATAATTACTCTCAAGATGAACCGCCCAAAGCGTGATTATTGACACATTTATCAATAAATATTACAGTTTTGGCACTAACTTATTGATTTGACTCAATTCGTGCATTTGAGATAAAACCTCGAAAAAACATCCATTTTCCCAATTCTCACCAATTACATTCAACATCTCCCAATATCTATCCAATATCTCCCAAATCTCCAATTTTTTCTTACCTTTTTACCTCTTAAAAATCATCCATTCACCAAATTCTCATTAGCTCAAAAATTCCCAAGAAATCCGAACAGTTCCCAATACTTATAAGAAGTCTCCCATTTGCTCCCAATAATTGGTCAATTACCCGGAAATTCGCTTAAAAGCGGAGTAAGCTCTGTAATCCATCTTTTGATGACGCACAGTACGCCATATTTGGCGGAAAGTTTTTGACAGCCAAAATTGAAAAGCAGAAGCAGAAGCAACAGCCATCAAAAAAGACTACTGAATAACTACATAAGCACGACAAAAGCCGCCTCAGAGTTCACCCCTCTGAAACTGCGGCGGCTTATCGTTCAAATATTCTTCGCTCAATCTCCGACAAAAATCGCATCCAATTCAAGAGATTCAGCCTGACCTTGAACTATTGAAGCGGGTCTGATTGAATCAGCCGCTTCCCCCTCAAGCTCAGGCGATTCTTATACATTACTCTGGCACTATGCGTTTACGCTCATAACCAAAATTCTCGTCCAACATCAAGATGTAAGTAATGAAGGAAGTCCAAACATCAGCAGCCCTCTCATTTAAACCTTGAGTGTCTAGCCTTTTGGGAAATTCCACATTACCATTCCAAACAATTGGTATATCTTCATTTTGAAAATGTTCAGTTAACTCAGTACGCACGAACTCAGCCGTACCGCCACAGATGAGAATTTCGTCCAAGATGGCAATCTTTCTAATCCACTGCACCAAAGCCCGACAGTAAGCATCACGAACCTCCGGCAGAACTTGCTGAAATAACTTTAAATCCGCCGCCACTCCCAGTTCATTAGACTTGCGCGATAAACGACGCAGCCCATCCCAGTTTCCTTGGCTGGCACTAAGCATCGCCGTCACCAAATGAGAGTTATCCTTCGATAGCCCAACAGCAGTACGTTCCACAAACTGCTCCACCGCCCAATTCATTCCCAAATCTGTAGTTTCCGCTTTTACCAAGCTGCCTTGGTCAACCACAATATAAGTAGCATTGCGATAGCCCAACATTAGCAAACCAATTACCTTCTCAAAATATTTGACATTGACATTACGGCTGCGATACTGAAGAATCCCCACCCCTTCAGGAGACACATCAAAACGGCGCAATTTCGCCTTGAGTTTACCTGAAGGCGTGTTAATTCCCTGCTTCAAAGCACTCGACAGTTCTTTGAGCAGGTTTTGAGCATCGTTGAGTTCTCCCGGTGGCAACAGCAATTGTACAAATAGATCCACTGGTCTATCGATATTGTAGTGGCGACAAGCCTTCCACAGTAACCCAGCTATTTTTGGTAAGGCATAGTGATACTTCAATTCTCGCAACGCTGCTGTACCTGCAAATTGGTTTTTAGCTAGTGAGCCTAAAACATAATATTCTTCGCCAATGCCAACCCAGGTACTATTGAAATTCGCCTGTTGCTCTCTCAATTGCGCCATCGCAATTTTCCCGACCTCTGCTACTTCCGGCGACATCACCATTATTTTTGGTGTTCCGTCTGGGTATATATGAACAATTGACTTGTTACAGCTACCACCCAAATCACAGGACATCACCAATTTAATGGTATTGCCGGATCTACTTTTGTCCCCTTGAGTCATCAGATCATCCCTTAATTCATGGGTTCATACCAAAAAACTTGTTAGCCTGAATCATTTCCCCTGATAATTTCAAGTCCATGATTTCATCGTCGTCATCTATGTCTGAATCAACTTGATCAGGTTGTTCATCAGGATTGGCTGTCGGATTGTCGCTTTTTGTAGTCACATTTGTAGTACTAGCCAAAACCATAGAATAGTCTTTATGTAATTTTTCTATGCCAGCTATCCTTCTAATTGTGGCAAGTTTTGCTTCTAATTTCTCAATCGCAGACCAACAAGCTTTCTGTAATTCCGGCTGATTGACTTGACCCTCTAACGCTTCCGCCAACCAAAAAGCAGTGATAGCCTCAATTGAAAATTCAGTCGCTGATCTATTAGAAGGATGGTTCAATAAATAATCTATCACCTTCCCCTCCCATGAATTACTCTTGCGTTTAATCCTGGGTAACTCAACATAGGAATTTTGCTGTTGACTCATATCTTGACCTCACTCAGTACGAAAAGTATTTTTAGTATAAAAACAAATCAATATTTGAGATGAGTATAAATGTGGCTTTATTAATGATAATAGCGGTTATATTGTGTATGAATGCGGTGTTTTTCGACAAAAAAATGTCTTGTTCCTTACATGAGATTTCCCCCTAATAGTGTGTTTATTGAGTGTTATTGTGGTGTATAGGGAAAAAGAATTACTAGAACCCCTAAATGCGCCCAAGAGAGCTAAAAACCCTACAGAGCAGGCTTTTTAGCAGCAGAGGGGGTTTTGTGACCGCCTTTCTTTCGCGCTCGGTGGCTAAGATAATTGTGTACCCACTACACCTTTTTGCCCTAACGGGTGGCTTGCGCCATTTCTCCCTAACGGTCGAAACAAAAAGGTTCCGTGGGGTCTGCGACGCAATTGCACTCAATCACTCAAAAAGTGGCATGGCTTACGCTATTGCAAGGATTAAAAAGCTCAAGCGCAGTAACTTGGCAGGCAGTGAAGCACACACCGCTCGTCAGCGAGAAACACCCAACGCTGATTCAGATAAACAAAATATCAGATTCATTGGCACTAACAACCCAACACTTTCATTAGATCAGTTGGTGATGGAAAAGATAGGGGAGCAGAAACGGAAGATTCGCCCCGATGCGGTTTACTGCACTGAGATTTTGTTGACTGCCAGCCCCGAATATTTCCGTCCCAACTGCCCAACACAAGCGGGTTACTATGAGCAGGACAAAGTTGACTCCTGGCTTTCTGCATCCAAACAATGGTTAGATTCGAGATACGGCTCACGCATTGTCAGGGCAGAATTACATTTAGATGAAGCGACACCCCATATTCACGCTTATTTTGTCCCCCTCGATGAGAAAGGGCAATTGAGGGCCAAGCACTTCTTCGACGGTCGCTTGAAGATGAGGCAGTTTCAAGATTCCTACTCTGAGGCTACAGAACATCTGGGGTTAGAACGTGGCATTAAGGGTAGTAGGGCGCAACACCAGGAAATCAAGGACTTTTACAGCATTGTTAATGCTGGCATAGAACCAGATAGCAGCCTCACCCAGTTGCAACTGCAAGCCAAAGCAGCTGACCGGGATAGGGCGCAAGCCAAAAAACAGCAGATGGAAGCCACCGCCAAAACTTTGGCTGTTGAAAATGAACTCTTTGACAGACGCATCAAGGAATTAGAGGCACAAGTAGCTTTTTGGCAGCAGCAAACTCAACAACTGCGCGACTTGGCTTTAGAGGATGTCGCCTGGGAGTTGGGGCTAAATTATGATCAGCAACGGTGGCGGGGTCACGGACACATTATTAATATAGATGGCTCCAAATTCTATGACTTTGCTCCCGAACACTCCAAAGGCTCTGGCGGTGCGATTGATTTGGTAATGCACGTTAATCAGTGCAATTTCCGGCAAGCGGTTGTCTGGTTAGATGAGCGATTCGGGTCAGCTGGCGTAGAACGTGCAGCTCTAGCTCACGTTAAGAACAGGGCGGCTGACATTATCCAGACTGAACCCCGTCCCCAATTCACCCCACCTGTTGAAGATAAAGCTAACTGGTCTGCCGTTGAACATTACCTCAATCAATTTCGGGGCATCCGCTCTGACTGTATTCAAATGCTTTATAATCAGGGGCTAGTTTACGCTGATGACAAACAAAACGCTGTTTTTGTCATGCGGAATCTTGATGGTCAACGTAACGGTGCATTCTTACGGGGAATTAGGGGCGAGAACAACAGCTTTAAGGGATACTCTAAAGGCACTAAGCGCAGTGATAGCTGGTTTTACTTCCACTTGGGGGGTAAAGCTAATGATAAAACCTCAACAGCGATTCTATGTAAGTCTCCCATTGATGCTATTTCAAGAGCCATGCTGGAATATCTTATCAGGGGCGATGTTCCACCCGAACGAACAGTTTATATGGCTATTGATGACATCAAGAGCTTACCACTTGAGCGATTGCAGAAAGTTCCTAATATACTGGTGGCGTTTGGTAACGATAAAAGCTCTGATGCGGCAGCACAGCGTGTATTAGAACTAATGCCACAGTCCCAAATCAAAAAATCTAAAGCCAGTGATTGGAATCAGCAGCTACTCGATTATGGGCGACAGTTAAGCCGACAGCATCAGCAACAGCAGGAGCAGGATGATGAATTGAGTCTTTAATAGTCAGCGTTCTAGTAGTGAACTGTACAGTTACTTTTGTAGCATAAAAGTAGTTTTTTAGTAGTTAATTTTGATTCAAGTGATTTGAAATTTACTTAAATCATCATTTTTCGCTCCAAAAAACTTACCAAACTTTTTGGCGTACTGTGCGTCAAAATCCCAATTTTTTCAGACCACAAATTCAACACAGAACTGACATAGAACTGCCAAAATGAAATGCTTTCCTCTGGCTCAAATTCCACAGATTTACCATCAATCAGCCGTAGAAATGCCACAGAATTACCATAAAAATGGCAGTTTTACACTATGCCGTTTTATTACTGAAATTCTTCACTACGTAGGACTGAGGAGCGATAGGAAAGATGATTCTCGCGTGACCCCTAATTGTACTCTCCAGGAAGGTCAGTTTTTCTAACAGTAATGCTGCCAACTTTCTTACCTGACATTCTCAATAATTCATCACCTGAAAATTCAAAACCAAGCTTTAGTGCTATTCGCGCAATATCATCTGCGGTTGGTGCTGCAAGCACCTCGTTTTTAAGTTCAGGTTCAGACTGCATTTTCTTTAAAAATGCTTCGATTTGCTCAAAAGCCATATTTAAAATTTGATCCTTGCTAGCTACTCGTAATATAAAGAAAAACAGCAGTATATTCTTTAAGACTAGCAGCACAAGGGTATCAAGATTCGGGGGAAAGATGATTATCACAACGCGCTGCTCCAGATCGCTTGTCTGCCAAAAGTTGTGGAACTGACAGAAGAAGAATTAATAGATGACGATGAATGCGGTGATGTATATGAACCGCAATATGAATCAAAACTTGGTAACAAGTTCATAGAGTATGACATCTACCCAGGTGATGTGAAAGAGAGTAAGCGTACACTGTACAGTCACATACCCACTTGTATGAAGCACAAAACTTTGAAGGAATTCGAGAAAAGTAAACAAATCGCCGATGAGATGCGCGATCGCAAAGACCCGACGATCGGCTTTGAAAGAATGCGCGAATTAGGCTGGATGTGAAAATAAATATGTAATAATTAGTACAGAAAATTAATTGTAGTATATTTAATTTCATTGTAGTGTTTTGCGCCACGTCTACCCTGTTTTTGCACTTTTTGGGTAGACGCGGCGCATTTTTAGTACGTTCTTGTTTATACACTAATTTTTTTATAAACAAGTTGTAAGTACTGCAAATACGTTACTTCTGAATCAATGTGTATACAACTTTCGTCATAATAAGAACGGCAATACTATCCGGGGAAGTGTCTTAGAGGGGTTATGTCACACCATTACTTTCCATAAGCATTTATACTCATCAGCACAATCTACGTATATCAAAGCTAAAAAGGTATGGCGCGGCGAACAACCCAACACAAACAGTTCGGTCATACCTACACCCAACAAAGCACGGTCAAACTTTGAAACCCCAATTCAGTGAAACTACACTGTCTACAACGCCTCATACACCTCATGCGTGAGTAAAGCAGTACGATAAATTTTGAATATGGCGCGGCGATAATGACCGTTAAAACCGCGCTAATAACCACTAGGAATAAATACTCACTGAACAATCGCCAAAAATTAGCTGTGGCAGTGGGCACGATCGCAATTATTGGGAAACGGGACTATCACGCCATCCATTCAGTCCACTGTGGGGCATCTGTCACCAGTTGAGCAAACTTGTTCGGGTCAATATCCTCAAACTCCAGCATCACGCCGCAACGCTCATCACTCGTCAACGTACTGAGTAATTCTTTTACAGCATCAACCCCATCCTCTAAACGTTCAATCGCCAGCCGAGCATAATATTTAACCCGTTCCCACCAAGAATCACTGAGTTCTTCATCTGTGTCCATACCCCCCCGATTATTATCTCCATCTTCATTAATGGGGGGTGTGGACGGCGGGTTAATCCCATACTGAGCCTGCATTCTAGCTGCGTAAGCCGCATCTCGTTCAAGTGACTCTTGGCGTTTGCGTTCCTTCTCCTCCCGTTGCCGTTGACGATAATCCAGCACCTTTTGGACAAACTCTACATCAGAAGTATTCAAACGATAATACCGAACACGCTGCCCATCTTCAAGCGGTCGCCGTGACTCAGTGGACAAACCCAGTTGCGAGAGATACTGGCTTAAAATCCACACAGGAGACTCCGATAGCGGAATGGTCAGGTTGAGGATACCTTTTACGTGAGATGCGTTGCGTTTAGAGAACTCGGCTAAAACCTGAATCATCGCCTCATCCCCTTTGATCTCAACGCCAGCCATCAGATCCACTAGCACTGCTCTCAGCCCCAGCCGATGACGCATCAACCACGCGGTAGAATGATTGCTCCAGTCAGTACAGATTGCCAAGCGCGAGCGCTCTGATTTATCGCGTTCCACCACAACAGAGGGCGGTGCAACAAACTCTCGCCCCTGATCATCGGTAATCATTTCCCCCGGTGCTGCTAATATTGCCTCCAGTGCGACTATCTTCTTAATTAACCGCCCCCCATCATCTTGCTCAACCAGTTCCGGGGTTACGCTCATGCCGTAGGTGTCCTGTATGCGGAATTTCTCACACTCCAGCACCTCCTCCGGTTTGAGATAGTCTTGGTGCTGCCTAGCCGCATAAGTCCTTCTATCAATATCTTTGGCATTCGCCACCTTGCGAAAATGCTCCTCATTGATGGCAATACCTGCCGCTTTCATCCACCGGGAAGCCCCCTCATCGGTTGCATCACCCACAGGCGCAATCGTATTGCCCATTTCTTCTAAGAGCGATCGCAAATCAGCCCGTAAATTATTAATCGACCAATTCCGTTGCGCTTCAATCTGGCAACTAGCATCTAATGCCCAATCCTTCTCAGCCCCACGTTTGCCCGTTTCTCGGTTAATGCGAATCAGAAAAGCGGTCATTTCATTTGTTTGAAGAATCTTTTCTTTAATCCGTCGGGCATTGGTTTCGGCGTAACCAAAGGGAGGACGCGGAGCCACCCAAACATACATGGGGACATTTGGACGATACCGCCATAATTGCTGGGCGCATTCTGTAGCCGACTGCGAGACAGCATGAAACACGCCAAACACGGCATCAAAATGATAGCTGGAAATGTCAACCCCTGAACTGAGACTGGGAGTAATTAAAAAAGCGTCAAGATCCTTAATGGCAATGTTAATTTCCCTAATGAAAATCACATTCTCTTCAGAGCCGCTATTTTCCGAGTGAATAGCCCACACCCGTAACTTGCGGTCTTCGGCTGATTCCGGTGTTTCGTCGCTATCATCAATCGCGGAACCATCATTGAGCGCCCGTTCCAACTTTTTGATAAACCGCTTACTGTCACTGACCATCATCAGTTTTTTGCCCAACATCAGTTGAGCGTGGAACTCGGCAACGATTGCGCTGCTGTTTCTCCCCTCGTACCAATGAACTTGACGACCACCTGAGCGATACAGGTTTTTGATGATGTAGGGTTTTTCACCAGCCGGTCGCAAATTCATGAAAAACTCAATGGTCAAATCATCCAAGTGAGCATCAGCTAAAACAACCAGCTTGGCGTTGTAAACTAGATACTCAAGCACTTCCAGAATCGCCCCCCGGTGTTCTTTGCAGGTTTTGGACTTCAGCAAGTGAGCGAGATACTGGCAGGCTTCATCAATAAATAGAATATCGTAAGCCTGTAAATCATTTGCCATTTTATACAGAGAATCAACGGTAATGCTGAGAGCTTTTACCTG
>NZ_JACJSI010000243.1 GCF_014698065.1 Nostoc flagelliforme FACHB-838 | reverse complement strand
CTCCATTTGCGGACTTCATCAGGAAGTCCATGTTTTTTCCAATTATCGGTAATATCAATGATCACCGCAGTGGGTTTTAAAGTGTAAGTTCTTAGAACCCGCCCCAGCATTTGCAACCAAAGAGTAGAGCTTTCAGTCGGACGGACACAGTAGACGCACTCAATATTAGGGCAATCAAAGCCCTCGGTTAAGATTTCGTAATTAGTAATTACTTGGGTTGTCCCATTGCGAAAACGCTGCAATATTTCTAATCTCTCTTGTGTGGGAGTTTTCCCATCCAAATGTTCGGCACTAATATAATTACGAGAAAATTCCGCAGCCAGGGCACGAGAATGTTCTAAGCTACAGGCAAAAATAACTGTACGAAGATTTCGTGCATATTTAAAGTAATTCTCAAGGATTTCACTAACACCAATTTGGCTAGTGACAGCAACCGCTAACTCTTTGGCTCTAAAATCCCCACGAGATTTTGCAACTCCAAGAGTAGAAATAGTTTGATTCGTTGCAAATAATCGAAACTTACTTAAATACCCAGACTGAATTAATTTAGCCGTGTCAATGCCAATAACCAAATCATCAAATAAATCAACAAAACCTTGACCGTCAATTCTCTGAGGAGTGGCAGTTACGCCTAATATCTGGGCGCTTTCATAATGTTCAATTAGTCGTCGATAAGATAAAGCAGTTGCATGATGCGCTTCATCTAATATCAAAAGTCCAATGTTAATTGGCAACTCTAATACTTCTCGTCTGCTCAACGTCTGAACGCTAGCAACTTGGATTCTCCGTTCAGGATTAGCCAGAACACCTGCTTTGATAATCCCAACTGGTTCACCGATAATTTGCTCTAGCTTTTCAGCAGCTTGAGATATCAACTCAATCCGGTGGGCAATGACTAAAACTTGCTTCCCTTGCTCAAAGAATTTATGGGAAATATGTGCAAAGCACACCGTTTTTCCGGCGGCTGTCGGGAGTTGTGCAAGCACTCGCCTATTACCATTCTCCCAAGAATTCCAAATATCTTTTATCCACTGATGTTGATAATCTCTAAGTTCGTAGGTAACAGGCATTTAATTTACCTCAATAATGATTTTTCTCCCGTGGGAATATTGCTCATTATGCCACAAGCTCCTCAAGTTAAGATATCGACAATCTCAATTCTAAAAGTAGTAAAGATGTTTTGGGTTGAGTTGATGCCATTTTACTTCATCAAGAGCAAATTATAACGAACTGAAGCTATAAGTTGAACTTTTCATAAAAAATAATGCGGTAACTCGTGTATTTTTGTCTTGCCTGGCTGTCCAAAATACAAATTGTGCGAGCGCCTTTGCTTAATAAAGGCGCTCGCCAATCGTTCTCATCAAATACTTTCAATTCTCCTCTACGCTCAAATCAATTACTTCAAGAACATCTGGCAACCAGCGAACGTGTTCCACAATCTTGTCGTGAGTCCGGGCTTTATCCCGTGTCACCGTTCCCCACAGTTTACCTTTTTCAGTTAGATGCCAGATATTTTTGTGACTTTGTTTACCATTCGTATCGGTCTTGACTTGAATCTCTTTGGTTTGCAAGCCAGCAGACTCCAAAACACGATTAACTATTTGGGGTTTGATGGGCTTGGGTAGTCCGTTGCGTTCGGCATATAATTCGCCAATTGCGGTTGGAGACAAATGCCTGTCGTGAGTCGCTTCAATTTCCTGAATTGCTCCGACCAACTCTTGTGCCATCGGAGTTATTTCGGGACACAAAGCTTGTACACCTCGAAGAATGGTGATGGTTTGGAGTTCTGCACTGAGGCGAGTGCCACACAGAATCTTTTGCCCAAAATTAACGAGTTCATCAAGGGTGGGTTTAAATTGTGGTTGCTCTGTCGGTTGATGAACTTCATACTTCCCGGTACGACGTATAGAGGGAAGAACATCTTCGTATAACCACTGCTGGAATGGCACGGCAATCGGACTGTCAGAGCGTCCAATCAAATAATACAGCCCCGGTTCATAAAGGGTTGCCATTTTCTGCTTTCCGCCAGGGGTCATAATTGGTTTATGATCCTTCCATGCAGCAGGAACTTTGCCCAGATAGTTGGAGTAATTACGCGAGTCTGCTTGGGGATACAAAATAGCGACAATATCAGCAGCTACCCACTCAAGTTTTTCTGGTGTGCCGATGAATCGGACTTGTTGAGACTCAAACACGAAAACTGATAAATCCGACATAAATTTAATTCTCCTTAATTGTTACCCAGTCAGTTAAAACAGCCATACAGCAAGCGGTTAAGGTTACTCTTCTTAAGGTTTTACTTTCATGTTTAGCGATGTAACCGCCCTCTAATTCGTTCTGCTCAAAAGAAACTCCAATTACGTCAAAAAGCTTGTTAGCAACGTCCATTGAAATAGATTTCGACCAAAACATATTTACTCCAAGGAATCCAAGAGTTCAGCTAAACAATTAAAACTAATCTTCAACTACTTCGACTTATTCACCTTTTTGAACCAACAATTTCCCAGACACCCCAGCCGTAAAACCCAACCCAATCGCTGCCACAGTGACGCTGGGCTTGATAAATAACGTCGCAATTCCGATAACTGCGCCCCAAAGACAGCCATAACAGCAAACTATAATCAACTGATTTTTGGGTTTAGCCCTTTCGTCTGATATGGATTGATGGACTATGGCATAATCTTCGAGTTCACCAACGATTTCTGATAAAGAAGCGCCGTACTCTTTTTCCAATCTATAAATAGCCAGCCTATCTGCTTTAACTGGACTTATGGCTAATTTTTGTAATGCTGTGGTTAATTTATCGCTCATTTTTAAACTTCCCGATGCTTCCACATTCTGGAAAATATTTAGAAAAAATTAAAACTTACTGGAGAGACAAAAAGACTCTATTTTTCAGCCGTACTTGGAAATGTAAGAATACCGGAACTTGACCGGAACTCGATCGGAACTATGACGAATATTACTGGTTAACGTTAATAACGCTAAAACCATCTTTTTCATTTCCGCACAATCGGTTAGTGTCAATTAATTGTGATAGGGCATTCCTCAAGTAAAGAACACTCTTTTTCTCTTCGCCCCACTTGCGGCTGTTTCTGATAGCTGCAAAAGAAGTTGGAGGGCTAGCAGTAGCTGCAACGATTGCCACAATCTGTTCCAAATCAGCCTCAGAAATACTACTCTCTTCTACTTCCAGAAATTCCAGTTCTTGATAAGGCTTTGAAAAAATGGACTCCAGATGATTAACTGCGTCTGATGGCGCAATTTTCTCCCCTCTGGGTATGACTGTCCTTTCATGCTGTTGAACTAATTCCGGGAAGAATTGAAGTAATGTTCTAGCTGGATCTGGTTGCCCATTGCCTGGGTGCAAATGGGTCTTTAGCCATTCGGGAATCATGCCCAAGTTGCCACCGCTAACAGGTTCTCCAAAGTTATTAGGGTTGGCTTTGAAATATTCTCCACTAGCGACATTCATTTTGCGTAGACCACCAGCACTAACCGCTTGAGCTACACAGCCAATAAAGTTAACCGATTGCTTAAAAGTATCTGCCAGCCCAGCCGTAGCTTTACCTACCACGCTTGTCAGGTTAGAACCATGCAAGACGATAATTAATGTACCACCAGACTTGGCGAAGCGAGAAAGTAAATATTGGATTGCCCAGGTGCGATCGCTCTCCTCCAACAATGACAACAACCGCATCGCCTCATCAATTACTAGCAGTAAATTTTTATAGGAGTAAGGTTCGCTTCCATCTAAGCCTTTAAGAAATTTCAATAAATCACGAGCGACGAGTTGATCAGCCCCATCCGCATCAATATCCGGGTATTTAAGAGCAGAGGTCAAGTTGCAGGCAAAGGGGTAAACGTCCACTCCAGCAGTAAAGTATTGGGTGTTCAATCCGGGGTCAAGTGCAGTAGATAATGTTGCCAAGATTGCTGCTAAGGTTCCCTTGCCACCTCGCTGAGTACCAGCGATCGCAATGACTTGAGAACTCATCATATCTTCTACTTGGAAACCACTTTTCGTTAAAGCAGCGATGACTGCGTTTGCTCTATTAGTCAAAGGGAGATTAATTAGAGTCTCTGGTGCAAGCCCATCAGATGATGACTGTAACTCTGTAGGTCTACAAAGCTCCGCAGCTTGGTTCATCTTGCCAATATCTACCTGTGGCGATTGAAACTGTTTGATATCTACGGTCGGTGGTAACTGGGCTTGAGTCTGTGCGATGGCACTGATCTCCGACCGATTCACCCGGCTGTCAATTGTCACATCCTGTAAATGGAGAGCCATGCTTTCATAAGTGGGTAGCTGCCGGCCCTTGAGCTTGCCAAACCAGCCAAACATCCAGCGATAAGCGTAAAAACGTTTTCCTGGTTCAACTTGGGTTAAATACTGGACAATATTTTCAAATTCAGCATGAAGAAAGGCGTACTCTTGTGCTGATTGTCGCTCTAGGAATTTAACGGTATTGGCAAGATGATCCGCTTGATAATTGCTCCTAGCATCGTAATCCCCAGCACGAGTTAGAGCATCTACAAAATTACCACGTACAAAAGGCAAAGGCGCAATTTCTTTAGTGCGGTTCGAGTGTTCGACAACAAACCATAGCCACGCAGCACCACCGACTAAACCACCAACTAGTGCCAAAGGGTTGACCGCATAACAAACCGCTCCGATCCCAGAAGCCAACAAACCAAGTACACGGGTCATGTCTGCTTCATTCTCAGATGCCCGTGCCATTTCAAATAATCCATCTTTTCTCTCTTGCAGCCATTGGGCGATATTTCCAGCTTCTAAGTGAGACAAGCTAGGATATGATTCGCGTAAATGTTCAGTTTCTTTAGTTGTAATTTTCGGGATATTATTACTTTGCATAAAAGAAATGCCCTGTTGAGTAGTAAGTGCCGCTCGACTCAAGAGTTATTGAGCGGCGCTCACTTTAATCTTTGGTCAACCGCCAAATAGCAAACCCAATTTCACCCGCCATCATTGTACCGATGTTAAATAAGATACAGCCCAAAATCGTGAATGGGGCTGTGTAGTCGAATGGGTTACGAGCTGCAAAGGTGGTGACAATATCGAACACCCAAACCGCAATCACAACTAGCCCAGCGCTAGAGCGATCGCGTGTACCTGCGGTCTTGTAGTCTTGCCACAGCTGGCCTACTAAGTCAATCTTGCCACTGGGCTTTGCTTCAAGCTCATAAATGATATGGTCTTGAAGTTCCCGCCTAGCTGAATCTGGGTTCTTACCACGTAGGGCGTGGGCTTCAATTACCTGAACACCTACAGAAATTATGAATGCCAGGTAAAAAAACGGGTTGAACAGTGCAAACGGCACATTTAGCCAATTCCAAGTCGGCTCAAACCACGGGCAAACAGGCGGGGCTTGAAAGATTAATTGCCAAGTTGAATCAGCACTAATCATGGAACCTCCGATAAATAAAATCCCTCCAACTAACGCACGACCCGCACCTCCATTAGCAACAAACTGATTAACAATCGCGGCGGCTGCCCTAATAGGTAAGCCAACAATCATCACAACAGCCTTGGCACAAAAATCGATGATTTCACCAAGCGATCGCTTCTTATCTTTGGGCTTACTATCGCTGTTGCTAGTGCTGCTATTTTCTGCACCTAATCCCATTATTTCCTCCTACTTTGTTTGATATTTTGAACGCTTTTACAAATATCTTTAGCTTTGTGCTTCCACTTCCAAATTCCTTCTTCAATCCGCCCAATACACCTACCCGTTGCGTCAAAAACATCAACAATCTCATCATCTTGATAAAAGGTTGTGTCTGGTCTAGGATTGCGTTTAGCGCTATCAAAGTAATTGGTAATTCTCAACTTGCGACTTGTGGGCATCACTCCTGCCTCATACAAGGCATCACTGGTTTTTGCCCGTTCTTCTATGCGCGAACGTTCTAGTTCTTCTGAGGCTTTTAGCCGTTGAAGCTCTGCATAAGCCCCCAACTTGGATACTAAGGGGATGATTACAGGCAACATGCAAATGCCAACACCAGCCAAAGCTAAGTACAGTTGTTTCTTATACATGAGACTGCTGTGCTATGTCGCGTTCTTACTACAAGTTTTTCCCATGTTTCACACATAAAATGAGGCGTTTCATGTTTCACGACGCTGAAACATTGATGAAACCGTTGAAACGTTTCATGAAACAGTGCTGTGAAACAGCTGGATGAAACACTACCCTTCATAACGCCTTTCGAGCAAGGAATTAGCTGGTGTTTCGTGTTTCATGTTTCACGTTTCACGCGGGGGAATGCTGTTTCATGCTGTTTCACGACCCTGAAACACTGATGAAACCGTTGAAACAGTTTCATGAAACAGTGCTGTGAAACAGTTTTATGAAACACTACCCTTCATAAAGGCTTTCGAGCAAGGAATTAGCTGGTGTTTCATGTTTCACGTTCCATGTTTCACGCGAGGAAATGCTGTTTCACGGTGTTTCACGAGCCTGAAACACTGATGAAACCGTTGAAACAGTTTCATGAAACAGTTCTGTGAAACAGCTTTATGAAACACTCCAGCCCATCACTGTTACTTTGATGCCCGTCCCAGAAATGTCAATCCTGCACCAACAAGTAATGCCAAGGGAATGAATATCCCGCTACCAATTAATCCAGTAGCGACAACGCTACTAACGATATATGCACTACCACCTAAAGCGCCAATAACTGAAGTAGCAAACAATCCCGTACTGAGAATATCCATGTCCTGATTTTTCTTTTGATGAGTTAATAGCTCTTGAAGTAATCGGATTTCGGCAACAGTGGCAACAGTTTCATTTTGGATCTGTAGCAATGCTGCCACTGTTTTATAAGCTTCTAAAATCGGATCTGCGTCCCCATTGAACTGACTCTCTCTCGTAACGAATTGAGTCGTACTTTGAGTTGTTCTTTTTTTCGGATCGACTCCCCCAACCTTGTTGAAGCTTCTTCTGCCAAATTAATCAAACTCTGATCTATCTCGGTAATCTGGTTATCAACTTCCAACATCGATTGCTCGGCAAAGGCATCCAAAACTGTCCCCTTGGCTCCAATCAAGGATTCCATGAATAATAAAGCTCCTGTAACACCAGTCGATGCACCCAAAATCTTAGATTGCTCATTTTGAACGGCTATAGCACCAGAAATAGTCTCTTTATCAGCCGCAGTCAACTTGTATGAGGCTTGTTGAATTGCTTCGTCAGCTTTGGTGATTGTGGCTTCGGGTATATCTGCTATAGGTGATTGTTGAGGCTGTAATATCTCACTATTAGTAATGTCTCGAAATTTAGCTAAAATCTCGTCTGGAACTTGTGAATCGACCGTCCATTTTTGCTCTGGATATTGACGGCGTAGCTCATCAACTACTTTTCCAGGTACTTTGTTGAGAGCTTGTGCAAATTCTTTAACAATCATGATTTAGGCTCCTAAAAACTTTTCGGGGTGATTTTTTAATTCAATAGCTGCCTTCTTTAAAGAACCCTTGGCTAAAACGTAACTTCTAATTCTTTGAAGCACAGGTAAATGCCAGTTTGTCAACTTTGCTCGTCCGTTTAGCCCTCCATTATCTTCGTCCCGAAAATCCTCAAATTCTGGCAAGTACAAAGAAGCTAGGTCTAAATACTTTTGGAACTGTCTAATTCCAACTGATGGCTCCAATTGTTTGGCTGCCTCCTCTCGTGTTAACAATTGTTCAACTACACAGCTTCCCTGAATTAGCAATGGTTTCGGCTCCTAGAGTTCCGATTGAGTTCCGACTGAGTTCCGATTGAATTCCGGTTGAGTTCCGATTGAATTCCGGTTGAGTTCCGATTGAATTCCGGTACTGATAATACTAATAATAAAAAAACCACCGACTGGTGGGGAGGGTTTTTCTAATGGCTTAGTGTTTGGGAAACACTAACTTCTTAATAAGTAATTATGAATCGCTCCAAAATGGTTAAGTACATACGGCTTTGGTTCGACAAATCTGGAACTACTTTCATCAGCTAACCAGTTTTTTAGTGCCTCAACTGAGTAACCTGACAAACGGCTCATTTGGTAAGTCGAAAAATTATGAACTCTTTTAAATTCTTTAGGATGTATTGGCTTAATACCAATATTTTTCATACTTGATTGCTCCTACTATTTGTGAAGCTATTGTGGGAGTAGTCCATTTTTTAACGTACCATACCGCACAGATATTTGCAAACATAACGCAAACTGCCGTACTATCTTTATATTATTTCTCTGTTATGTATGCCGAAATCAGGATTTAAAACAATCACAGTACCGGACTGGATTGTTGATGAAATTAAGAGACAGCCTGACTATAAAGGGAATCAAGCTGCCACTTTGGGGGCGCTCGTTAGGGATGGTGTTGCGGCTCGTGGCGGAGAATTGGAAAACCCAGCTATATTCCTTACACAAGTACTGAATCACTTACCTAATTGGGAGCGGCGCGAATCCTGGGAGTTAGCGCTGACTATTTTAAGTTGGTTGCAAGAAACAGAGCGCCCTTCTAGTTAGCTTTGATGATATTACAGAGGTTTTCAGCTGTATGATTTTGCTGTTACGTGAACGCGCTACCCCGGAGCAACTTGAACTTATGCTGCGTTCTCACAAGTTCTACATCAGAACCGCAGTTGATATCGAGCGTCGGGTGCTGGTCGGTGGTGGTGGTCTACACGCTGATTGTGAAGAAAAATTGCTAGATGACGGCAGTAGACAACAAGATATTTGGGCTGCCAGTTTTATGCCTTTGACTGGGAAAATGATTTTTGAATCAATGGTTAATCTTCGTCCCCGGCAAAATAGATCAATGGAGATTTTAAACCCTAATATTAGAGAAAGGGTTGCTCAACTGATTAACGAGTTCCTAGGAAATTTATGATCGAAGTGACACCAAAGCAACAAATTTTTATGCAAGATGATGTGACTACACGTTTACGTCGTCTAGCTACACACTTG
>NZ_JACJSI010000242.1 GCF_014698065.1 Nostoc flagelliforme FACHB-838 | reverse complement strand
CAACAACTGCGTCTGTTTTTGAGTGAGAGATTGCCTGAGTATATGATTCCACAGGCGATCGCCCTTTTAGACCATTTGCCACTCAATCATAATGGCAAAGTTGACCGCCAGGCATTGTTAGCTTTAGAGTTGGTGGGGGATGCAGAAATTGTTAGCACAGTGCGATCGCCATTTGAAGAATTATTAGTGGGAATTTGGCTCGATGTCTTGGGTCTGAAAAATGTCGGTATTCATGACAACTTTTTTCAGTTGGGGGGACATTCTTTACTTGCCACCCGTTTGGTGTCACGGTTACGTAGCAGTTTCAATGTCGAATTGCCATTACGTAGTGTGTTTGCTGCGCCAACTATTAGCGGACTCGCACAACAAATTCAGATGACGCGGCAACAAAGCCAAGCTTTACTTGCACCGCCTTTGTTACCGATTGACCGAAATCAACGGTTGCAGTTGTCTTTTGCTCAAGCTAGGTTGTGGTTCTTGCATCAGCTAGAGCCAGAAAGTCCACAATATAATATGCCAGGGGCGCTGCGCTTTACAGGTCAACTTGATATCACAGCTTTACACCAAAGTCTGAATGAAATTGTGCGTCGCCATGAGATATTACGCACAACTTTTCTCACTATTGATGGACAACCAATACAAGTTATTGCTACTGATGCTAGTCTCAATCTCCCAATAATCGATTTGCAGCATTTATCTACTGCTTACCAAGAGACAGAAATTGTTAGATTAGCTACTCATGAAGCAATGCAGCCTTTCAGCTTGGAACTTGGCCCATTACTGCGAGTTAACCTAATCAAAATTAATTCGCTAGACCATGTACTGTTGGTGACCATGCACCACATTGTTTCGGATGGCTGGTCAATTGAAATATTAATGCGGGAAATAGCGTTAATTTACAACGCTTATGCTAATGGACAAGATTTACAATTACCAGAATTGCCCATCCAATATGCTGATTTTGCCCATTGGCAGCGTCAGTGGCTAGAAGGTGAGGTATTACACACTCAACTCAACTATTGGCAACAGCAATTACAGGGCGCACCGCCAATACTGGCACTACCCACAGACCGACCACGACCTTCTATGCAAAGTTATCGAGGAGGTACTCAATCTTTTGCACTTTCAACCACATTAACTCAACAACTTATATTTCTGAGCCAAAATTGTGGTGTTACTCTTTTCATGACCTTGCTTGCTAGTTTCCAAACTCTGTTACACTGGTATACAGGTCAAAATGACATTGTAATAGGCACAGATGTTGCTAATCGTAACCGTGCCGAAACAGAAGGTTTAATTGGTTTTTTTGTCAATCAACTAATATTACGCACCGATTTATTTGGTAATCCTAGCTTTCGAGCCTTGCTTTTTAGAGTTAGGGAAGTAGGACTAGCAGCTTATGATCGTCAAGACTTGCCATTTGACAAGCTAATAGAGGCAATTAACCCAGAGCGTAATTTAAGTTATCAACCGTTGTTTCAAGTCAAGTTTGTCCTTGAGAACAGTCCGATATTATCGCTAGAAGTTGCCGATTTAACTATTAGCCTTGAAGAAATAGATAATGGCACAGCCAAGTTTGATCTACTTCTCAACATGGTAAATATAGATGATAGACTTACCGGAACTTTAGAGTACAACAAAGATTTATTTGAATCTGTCACAATCAACCGAATTTTAGAACATTTCGAGACAGTTCTTACCAATGTGGTTAAAGAACCTGATGCTGAGTTGAGTAAGTTTAAAAATCTATTAGATGAAGCTGACAAGAAATACCAAACGGCACAAGAAGAAGTACTAAAAGAGGCTCGTTTACAGAAGTTTAAGAATATCAAACGTAAATCTACATAATTAATAAATTAAATCTTGAGGCAAACATGACAAAATTTGATGGTTTGAAAATAGAGAGCAAAAAATTACCTTCTCTTAAGCGAAAAACTGTTGATACATCACCAACAGGATTAATAAAAACAGAGTCTCTACAACCCGAAAATTCTCTACCATTGGTTATTCAGCCAGCCATAAAAGGAGTAAGTTTAGTCAGTTGGGCAAATAATAATCGAGAATTTTTTGAGGCACAATTGTTAAAGTATGGAGGAATACTTTTTCGCAATTTCAATATTAATGGAGTATCAGAATTTGAGCAATTTATCAAAAATGTTTCTCCAAATTTGCTAGAATATAATGAGCGTTCTTCCCCACGCAGTTGTGTAACTGGGAATATTTATACGTCCACAGATTATCGTGCAGACCAAAGTATTTTTCTGCACAATGAAAATTCCTATCAGCAGACCTGGCCTTTAAAAATTTTCTTTTTCTGCATCACACCTGCACAGCAAGGAGGAGCAACAACAATTGCTGATACTCGGAAGGTTTTTGCACGCATAGACCCAAATATTCGAGAGCGTTTTATCAAAAGTGGGGTTATGTATGTTCGGAATTTTGGTCATGGCTTTGGTCTTCCTTGGCAAACAGTTTTTCAGTCTCAAGACAAAAATGTAGTAGAAGAATATTGCCGCAGAAATGGAATTGAAACAGAATGGAAAGATAATGATTGTCTCAAAACTAGAGCTATTCGTCAGGCTGTAGCTAGGCATCCCCACACAGGTGAAATGCTATGGTTCAATCATCTAGCTTTTTTTAATATTTCAACCTTAGAAACAGAAATCCGCGAGGCATTATTAGCAGAATTTACAGAAGAAAATCTTCCACATAACACTTACTATGGTGATGGTTCTCCAATTGAGATTAAGTTTTTAGATGAACTTCGTGAGGCTTATAGGCAGGAAACCATTCCTGTTTTTTGGCAACAAGAAGATATTTTGATGTTAGACAATATGTTGGTAGCTCATGGACGGACTCCATTTGTTGGTTTGCGAGAGATTGTTGTAGGTATGAGTGAACCTACAAGCAACAAAAATATTTAATTCCAAGGCATAGAGGTAGAGATATGCAGAAGAATGCAACAATGACAACAAAAGTGAGCAGCACATTCCGACTATCACCCCAGCAAAGACATCTATGGTTGTTGCATAAAGTTGGTCAAAGTTTGCCATATCATGCTCAATGTGCTGTTCGGATTGAAGGCAATCTCAATGAAGAAATTTTTCAAGCAGCTTTGAATGAGGTAGTTAATCAACATGAGATTTTAAGAACAGGTTTTTCTTGTTCGCTTGGAATGGATATCCCATTTCAGGTAATTAATGATAGTAGTTTAATATCACTGAAAACTTATGATTTAAGTGGTGTCCGACAGCAGGAGCAAAAAACTAAACTTGAGGCTATTGTTAATCACCTGAACCAGCAAAACTTAGACTTGAGCCAGGACTCACTTTTGCATTTTTCGCTAGTAACTCTAGCACTAGATAAATATGTTTTATTTATAAATATGTCTGCACTTTCGGCAGATACGGCAAGTTTAAGAAATTTAGTAAATGAAATTATTAAAATTTATAGTAAATTATTAATTAATCACCAAATAGATGATGAGCCTTTACAATATGCTGACATTTCTGAAATTTTTAATGAATTAACTGAATCGGAGGATACACAAACCGGAATAGAGTATTGGCGCAAGCAAAATTTATCTACTATTTTAAATTTAAAGCTTCCTTATGAAAAACAACCTATTAAGAACGGAGAATTTAAACCTCAAGTTTTGAGATTAAGGGTTGATCAAGAGCTAAAAGAAAAAATTGCAGTATTTGCTCAACAGTACAATACTTCATTTTCTTTCTTCTTTCTAGCTTGTTGGCAAATCCTTCTCTGGCGGCTGACTGAAAAATCAGACGCGCTCATTGCTATGGGTTATGATGGTCGAACTTACGAAGGTCTAGAGGAAGCGCTAGGACTGTTTGGAAAATATTTACCAATTCGCTGCTCAATAAAAGAGAATGTTTCATTTTTTGAAATTTTAAATCAGTTGAAAGAATCCATTAAAGATGTTTATCAATGGCAAGATTATTTTGCTTGGGAACATATAGAAGTTATTAACAAAAATAATGAAGGGCAATTATTCTTTCCATTTTGCTTTGATTATGAAGAAGAATATCCTACATATTCTACTAATAACATTTCATTCTCTATTTACAAACAATATTCTTGCTTTGATCGTTATAAGGTAAAACTATCTTGTGTGCATGAAGATAGTGTTTTATTTACAGATTTTTACTACGATGAACATTGGTTAACTGAGAATAATATTCAACGTCTGGGAGAACATTTCTATGTGCTGTTGAACAGCATTCTGGAAGTGCCATATACCAGTGTGGATCGGATTAATATCCTTAGCGATGGCGAACGAGAAAAACTACTGTTTGAATTCAACTCCACGCAGGTTAACTACCCTAAAGACCAACTTATACACCAGTTGTTCGAGCAACAAACCCAGCATACACCTGACAAGATTGCTGTTGTTTTTGAGAATCAACAACTAACTTATGCCGAACTCAACCAACGTGCCAATCAACTAGCTCATTACTTGCAAAAACTAGGTGTAGGCCCGGAGGTAATGGTAGGAATCTGCGTTGAGCGATCGCTTGAGATGTTAGTAGGACTGTTAGGTATCCTCAAAGCTGGTGGGGCTTATGTCCCACTAGATCCGACTTATCCCAAGCAACGGCTGGCGTTTATGCTAGCAGACAGTCAAGTTCCAGTTTTGCTCACTCAACAACGACTGATTGAGGTATTACCCGAATATACATCCTCAGTAGTCTACTTAGATACAGATTGGCAAACTATTGCAGGGCAAAGCGACCAAAACCCAAACAACAAGATAACGCCAGAGAATTTGGCTTATACAATCTACACTTCGGGTTCAACTGGTCGTCCCAAAGGCACGATGATTGTCCACCAAGGGCTAGTAAATTATTTAAATTGGTGTACAGAAGCATACACAGTTAGCCAAGGAACAGGAGCGCCAGTACATTCTTCCCTAGCCTTTGACTTGACTATCACAGGATTATTCTCACCTTTACTTGTAGGATGTAAAGTAGAAATACTACCTGAAGACCGTAGTATCGAAAACCTTTGTACGGCAATACGTAACGGTAATAACTTCAGCTTAATCAAACTAACCCCAGCCCAACTAGCCTTACTAAATCAGCAGTTGGCTCCTGAAGAACTAGCAGGACGCACTCGTGCTTTTATCATTGGCGGCGAGAACTTATTAAGTCAACACCTGACCTTGTGGCAAACTTATGCTCCTGAAACCGCATTAGTTAATGAGTATGGGCCAACAGAGACAGTAGTAGGATGCTGCATATATACTGCTCCTCCAGATCAGCAGTTGTCAGGGTCAGTGCCTATTGGTCGTCCTATTGCCAATATGCAGATATACATCCTAGATTGTCAGATGCAACCATTGCCCGTCGGTGTACCAGGCGAACTCTACATTGGCGGTGCTGCTTTAGCTCGTGGTTATCTCAAGCGCCCCGATTTAACAGCAGAGAAGTTTGTGCCCCATCCATTCTCGCTAGAAGCAGGTGCGAGGTTGTACAGAAGCGGTGACTTAGCACGCCATTTACCAGACGGCAACATTGAATACTTAGGGCGCATTGACGAACAAGTTAAAGTCAGGGGGTATCGCATCGAACTAGGCGAAATTGAGAGCCTACTTAGGCAGCACGAGGCAGTCCGCGAGGCCGTTATCTTACCTTGGGAGCAAGAGCCAGGGCAGCAGCGCTTAGTGGCATACATGGTGTCAAAACCTGGATTGTCCCTAACTGTTAAAGAGTTAAGGAATTTCTTACAGGCGCAGTTGCCCGAATATATGGTGCCAGCTACATTCATATACTTAAAGGCACTACCACTGACATCGAACGGCAAAGTTGATCGTCGAGCATTACCAGCCCCTGACACAGCTAGACCTCTATTGGAAGAAGCCTATGTAGCTCCCCGTAATCCTGTTGAGGAAAGATTGACTGCAATTTGGACTGAAGTTTTGGGGCTGAAGCAAGTCGGCATTTACGATAACTTCTTTGAATTAGGGGGAGATTCCATCCTCAGCATTCAGATTATCGCCAGAGCTAATCAGTCTGGGATTAAGCTCATCGCCAAACAGATGTTTCAATATCAAACTATTGCTGGGTTAGCTAAAGTAGCAGATACTACCTCAGTAATGGCGATCGCCCAAAGTCCAGTAACCGGAAAAGTCTTACTGACACCTATCCAGCAATGGTTTTTTGAGCAGGAATTGCCACAACCGCAACACTATAACCAAGCAATTCTATTGCAAGTAAGACAAACATTAGATATAGGATTGTTGGGACAGGCGGTACAGCATTTACTTGGACATCATGATGCCCTGCGTTTACGTTTTTCTCGCTCAACAATTGGTTGGCTCCAAGTCAACGCTCCAGAAGATGCTTTATCACCATGCTTGCAAGTGGATTTGTCAGCCTTACCTGAAGCATTACAACCTGCTGCTCTGCAAACGGCAGCAGATCGAGTGCAAGCAAGTTTGAATTTATCAGACGGGCCTGTTGTGAGAGTAGCCTTATTTAACCTGGGTTCACATCAACCTTGCCGTTTACTGTTAGTTATTCATCACTTGGTAGTTGATGGTGTCTCTTGGCGGATTTTGCTAGAAGACTTGCAAACTGTTTACCAACAGATCAAGCAGAATCAAAGCATTACCCTAGCGCCAAAAACAACTTCTTTTCAACAGTGGGCAGAAGTCTTGAACGAGTATGTGCGATCGCAATCACTAGAACAAGAACTGTCTTACTGGCTGGCAGAACCTCGATTTCGTGTTCACCCAATACCACGGGACTATCCGCAGAGTAAGGACAATACTGGTGGCTTCAGCAACACTGTTTCTGTCACCCTCGATGCCAAAGATACTAATGCTTTATTGAAAAACGTGTCACAGGCATATCGTACCCAAATTAACGATGTTCTGCTGACAGCATTACTACAAGTCTTAAGTTCATGGAGTGGCGATCATTATTTATTAGTTGATTTAGAAGGCCACGGACGAGAAAATCTCATTGAAGATATAGATATATCCCGTACTATTGGTTGGTTTACTACAGTTTTTCCTGTATTACTGGAGCTAGAAGCAGCAGACAATCTAGGAGAAGTTTTAAAGTCAGTCAAAGAGCAATTGCGGTGGATTCCCAACCAGGGTATTGGTTATGGTTTGCTGCGATATCTCAAACAAGATACAGCTATTACTGAGCAATTACAAAACCTACCTCAAGCAGAAATACTTTTCAACTACCTTGGTCAGTTTGATTCGTTATTCTTGTCCGATTCGATGTTTAAACTGGCACAAGAATCTAGTGGTTCGGAACAAAGTTTGCAAAATAGCCGCAGTCATGTTTTAGAAATTAATGCTTTAGTAGTTGAAGGAAAATTAAAAATTGATTGGACATATAGTGAGACTATTCATCAGCGCTCAACAATTGAGAAGCAAGCTTCTCAATTTGTCAAAGCATTAATAGCATTAATCAATCATTGTGAGTCTCCAGAAGCTGGTGGATTTACACCTTCTGATTTTCCACTAGCAAAAATAGATCAACAAACACTTGATAATTTACTTCTTGGATCTGAGGATATAGAAGATATTTATCCCCTGTCACCAGCACAGGAGGGTATACTATTCCATACTTTATATGCTCCAACATCAGAAGTATATTTTAACCAGACCAGCTGCACTTTGCAGGGTAATTTGAATATCTCGGCTTTTAAACAAGCATGGAATCAGGTAGTTAAGCGGCACTCAATTTTACGCACTGCTTTCTTTTGGCAAGTATTAAATACACCGCTACAAGTTGTATTCAAGGAAGCACACCTACCATTTGAACAGCAAAATTGGCAAGGAATTGATCTAACAAAACAGCAAACAGATTTTAAAAAATTCTTGCAAGCAGATCGTGACCAAGGCTTTGACTTGACTACTGCACCATTGATGCGTTTAGCTCTAATTCAACTGGATGAAAAGACATATCAATTCATGTGGAGCAACCATCACTTACTCTTAGATGGATGGTCAACATCGTTAGTACTCAAAGAAGTATTTGGTTTTTACGAAGCATATTGTCAGAGGCAAGACTTAAACCTAGAAAGTAGTCGTCCCTATAAAGACTACATTTCTTGGTTACAACAGCAGGAATTGACCAAAGCAGAGGCATTTTGGCGGCAAACACTTAGTGGCTTTAGCGAACCGACTCCATTAAACATTAATAAAGCTCCTACCAGCCTAGTTGATGAAGATTTTTACGATGAGCAAAAACTTCAGCTATCTGCCTTGGCAACTTCGGCTCTACAATCCTTAGCACGGCACCATCAGCTAACTTTAAACACTTTCGTTCAGGGAGCTTGGGCCTTACTTTTGAGTCGATACAGCAATCAGTTCGATGTGGTGTTTGGTGCAACTGTGTCTGGTCGTCCGCCTACCATAACGGGGGTAGAGTCATTGGTGGGTTTATTTATCAACACTTTACCGTTGCGAGTTCAGATATTACCCGAAGCTTTGCTTTTAGACTGGTTGACACAGTTGCAAATTCAACAAGCTGAAATGCTCCAGTACGATTACAGTCCCTTAGTGCAGGTACAGGGGTGGAGTGATTTACCCAGAGGAGCTTCTCTGTTTGAAAGCATTGTAGTGTTTGAGAACCAACCATTTGATGAGTCTTTGCTCGAACCGGGTGGTAGGTTAAAGATTGGAAATATTAGCGCTGTTGAGCAAACAAACTACCGGCTCACTCTAACAGCAGTTCCGGGAACACGGTTATCGCTGAATTTAGGCTATAACTGCCGCCACTTTACAGGAGAAAGCATCACATTGATGCTAGAAAATCTGCAAACCATCCTAGAAGCAGTAACCAGTAACCCAACCCAGAAACTAAGCGAAATACCATTAATATCAGAATCACAAAAACAACTTCTACTAACTGAGTGGAACCAAACCCAAACAGAATACCCAAAACATCTGTGCATACATCAACTAATAGAAACAGTTGC
>NZ_JACJSI010000241.1 GCF_014698065.1 Nostoc flagelliforme FACHB-838 | reverse complement strand
TGAACAAAATTGAGCGATGTTGGTCATGGTTGAAGAGTCGAATTCGTCAACAACTTATTCAATTTGACTGTATCAGGGATGCTATGGAATATGTACTTCGCCTAGCGTCCTAATCGCCTTGTCTGTTGCTATAGCCCTCTTCTGTCACTCTCCGGGAAGGCTATCGCTAGAAGCCTCATGAGGCAATCAATACAAGTTATACTATTAGAAAAAAATAGGTCTTGTATTTGTTATTAGAAAATAATCGCGCAATCGCTTGCTATACAAAAGCTCTAGATTTTAGAAAAGGCAAATGTTTTCGGAGAGTGACAGAAGAGGGATAGTAGTTTGTCAAAAGAACTTTGATAAATGCATAAGTTTGTAGTCAGGACTTTAGTCCTTAATTTGAGCGCTAAAGCACTCACTACAAACTCAGCAAACTTAACAGACTACTCCTTACTGGGAGTGGGAGCAGCAGGTTGCGATTGAGGTTGTTGGCGTAAACGGCGCAAAGAGTCCCGCAGCTTATTCTGATTAGTGTTAGATCTTCGCCGCCGCCGATTTGTCGTTGCTTGTGGCTTTTGTGATGAATCGGTAGTCGCTCGTTCACGTTGGATGCGGCGTAAAGACTCTCTTGAATTTCCTTGAGTGCTAGTTGTACTAGCTGGAGATGATGGGCTTGTAGGAGTACTTTCTCCTCTTTGAGGTTCCAACCGTCTACTAAATCCAGATATTGCTGGTTTTCTGACTGTAGCTTCAGTAGATGAAGGTGTCATCTCTCTACGTCTACGTCTTGAATTTTCCTGTGTGGAGTTGGCAGTAGTTGTCTGCCGAGTTTTCTCTTCTGCTTGTCTTTTTCTTTCACGTTCTCGGACTTCTTGCTGACGGCGAGAACCTTCTACGACGAAGTTAGGGATAAGTGTCGCTTCTTTTTTGCCACCACTTACTTTGATTTCACGCGCTTGTCTGACGGCGGCTTCATCCAAGGTGGAGTTCCCACTAGAGCGAGTAAGACGCACATTAGTGACATTACCTTGTTCATCAAGCTCAAGTTTTAACTTTGGGCTACCTTCAGGCTTTTGCCCTCGTAATGACGCTGGATACTTGAAATCGCAATTGCGAAGGCAACTTGAACGACTATTACCTGAACTGTTAACTTTTGGAGGTGTTGGCACTGTTGGCGCTGTTGCTATTGGTGGACGCTTTACTCGTTCATTGCCTACACCACTACCAGAGTCAGAGCCAATTCCTGAACCCGTACCACTACCAGAGCCAGAGCCAATTCCTGAACCCGTACCACTACCAGAGCCAATTCCTGAACCCGTACTCAAACCAACACCGGAGCCGGAGCCTGTGAGAACTCCACTAGCACCGCCACCTCCACCGGCATTTTGACTGGCTTTTGAGTCTCTTAGTTCGCTTAAAACTCCTCTTAAGTTTTGACTGCCTTGGTTTGTGGAGGGAGCAATAGTTGTCACAGGTGCTTCTGGTTTGGGAGCAATTTGCGTATTTGCTGGCTGTAGATTTTGAGTAGTTTGTTTTGGTTGTTGTTGAACTGGTTGAATTTGAGTAGTTTGTTTTGGTTGTTCAACTGGCTCAATTTTTGGTCTTTCAATAAATTCTTGTACTGTTTTTTGTACTGGTGGAGTTTCTATAGACTGTTTTTGAACAACTTTTGGTAATTTTTTGGGTTCTTCTGGAATTTTTTCAAGTGGTTTTTCTGGTTCCACAGTCGGAGAATCAACGATCGCAAACTCTATTGCTTCATCTTCTTCTTTAGGCACTCTCGTCAAATAATTACTTATGCCTGATGACAGTACGCCGATATGCAGCGCCAGTGAACCTATCAGACTGTAAGTCAGAAAAGACTTGAGAGCCTCAACTTCTTTGGAACGTTGCTCGACAGTAATGCCAGAAAAGCTCATAGCTATTGCTACCTATTCTCACTAACTTAGCTATCTTAGAATGTAAGGTTACAAATATCAAGTAAACAATCCAAATTAATTGGATAGCCTTACGGAATACCGCACTACTAAAAATATTTTTTGAAGCCACTAATATCATGGATTATCGACAAAATTAATTTTTGTTTCAATTAAATTAAATTAATTTATGTAAAACAAACGAACAAGTAAATAAAAGTCATAACTATTAAATTTGAAAAAATTATCATTATATTTTATATTTTATTGAGAATAACTTTCAGCTTATCTCTAGATTCTGGTAGTCTGATTTTGTATTGTGGATGAAGTTATAGAGGCACTACATGGGAATTCAAAATTTGTTTACAGCAGGCGGTGTGGTCATGTGGCCCCTGCTGGCGTTTTCGGTATTGGGTGGGGCACTGATCATCGAGCGGATCAGATTTTGGGTAAGGATCAATCAGCGTCAAAGCCGTGTGGTGCGAGATGTTTTGAATCTCTACCGACTCGATAATGTTGTCGGTGCAATCGATAAACTTCAGAAAAACGCAGATTTACCATTGGCACGCATTTTTCTGGCAGCTTTAGAGTTGGAAGAGCCAAATCCAGAAGAATTTCGTTTGGCATTAGAAAGCGAATCGCAGGCTGAGATACCTGTACTTAAACGCTTCCAAAACATTTTTGAGACAATTATTGGACTAGCGCCATTGTTGGGTCTACTTGGCACGGTGTTAGGATTGATAGCCTCCTTTGCCTCCCTAAATCTTGGTGATGTGGGAGGCACTAAAACAACTGGTGTTACATCGGGGATTAGTGAAGCTTTGGTATCAACAGCATCAGGATTGATCGTTGCTATCTTTACACTCTTGTTTGCCAATACCTTCCGGGGGCTGTACCAACGGCAAATTGCACTAATTCAAGAGTATGGTGGACAGCTAGAATTACTCTACCGCCGTCGTTATGAAAGAGGAGAAAAAACTTATGCGTCTACCAGATGAGCCAGAACTTCCGCTACAGATAAACATCGTGCCGATGATTGACGTGATTTTTGCAATTTTGACATTTTTCATCATGTCCACTTTGTTTTTAACGCGATCAGAAGGTTTACCAGTAAATTTACCGAAGGCTACCACCGCTAAACAACAGCAAGTTCCCACTAAAGTTACCATTACGGTAGATGAAAAAGAACAAGTCAGCATGAACCGTGAACCAATTGCAATTGATGATTTGACAGCGAAACTGCGGACTTTAGTTGGTTCTAACCCAGAAGTGTTAGTAATTATTAATGCTGATGAAAAAGTTGATTATGGTCGGGTAGTAAGTGTAATGGATCGGGTACGTCAAGTTAAAGGGGCAAAATTAGCGATCGCTACCCAAAGATAATAAAGCAGAATTCAGAATTCAGGAGCCAGAATCCAGATTTTCGTGACTTTTACTACTGGCTTGACTGCTGGGGTATTCTGAATTCTGTCTTCTGCAAGACTTCTCATAGGCTACGCTTACACATCTGTAATTCTTGAGATATAAGTTTTAATAATGATTCTTGGTGTGAATGAATAAAAAAGTGGTCACTGTTAAATTCATGTAATGAGAAAGCAGCGATCGTCTGCTCTCGCCATGCTTGCAGAGCCTCATGACTAACTTCTTGGTCTTGCAAACCACCAAAAACAGTGATAGGACACTCTAGTGGCTGTTTTTGAGTGTAAATATAAGTTTCCAGAACGGCAAAATCTGCCCGCAAAATGGGGAGGAACATCTGCATCAGTTCCTGGCTTTCTAATACTGCTTTGGGTGTACCGTTAAGACTGCGTAGCTCATTGAGCAAATCAGTGTCTGATAGGACGTGCAGGGGTGGTTTGGTGATGGGGATTTGTGGAGCGCGACGAGCAGAGATGAAGAGGTGGAAGGGAGAAAGACTATACTGAGAGCGAAGTAGACGGGTTAATTCAAAGCTAACTAATCCCCCCATACTGTGCCCGAAGAAGGCGAACGGTTTGTCTAAGTATGGTATCAAAACTGGAGCGATCGCTTCCACAAAAGGTTCTAACCGTTTCAAAGGTGCTGACTTAATCTGTTTTCCGCGTCCGGGATATTCCACAGCACAGATTTCAACATTACTAGGTAGATTATTCGGCCATGTGCGAAAAATTGCCGAGCTACCACCAGCGTAAGGGAAGCAGAATAAACGCAAGTTAGCTTGAGGATTTGGTTGTGGACAGATAATCCAGGGATTGAAGGTCATTTTTTTACTAATATATTTATTGATTTGAAACATTTTTCACAACCAAACCACGAGGTATTGGTACTGGTTTGGGGCTAGCGATGCCTGCGGCGGGCTACGCCTACGCATATCAGATCGTGGTAGAAAAACATCAAGGTAAAATTACTTGCCAATCTGAGTTAAATAAAGGAACAGAGTTTGCGTTGGCTCTGCCCACAGCAGGAATCACTTTAGGGACTTCTAACTAAAAAAATACCCATCGCTTTGATGAGCAGGGGAAGCAGGGGAGGAAGAATCTAACGATCGTCTTTGCTCGCAAAATAGAATAATTTAATTTCTAGAAGTACACCCGTAGGGGCACGGTATGCCGTGCCCCTACTTGCGATATTATGTTGTACCGCATTTGAGTGGGAACTCATCCTTGAGTTAGTAGCTTTTGAAGTTTTATTCGTTCATTATGAAGCTTGTAATGTTTTAATCTTTTAGTAGGCTGACGAAAGTCAGTATACATAAAAAAACTCCAAACCAGTTTTGGTAAGCTTTTTGAGAACAAAAAGAGAAACAAACTTATGGGACTTTTCGATCAAATTCTTGGTGCCGTCGCTAATCCCAATCAACAGGGCAGCTTAGGTCAAATAGGAAGTATTGTTAACACCGTACAACAGTTGAGCAGTAGCACAGGTGCAGACCCTTCTACCATCCAATCAGTTTTGTCAATTGTCGGCGGTCAAGTCCGTTCTGCTCTCCAAAACAAGCAAGCTACAGATGGTAATGAAGCTGCCCAAAATCTAGTCAGTCAATATGCTGGTACTTCTCCCAACCCCCAAGCCGTCAATTCGTTGTTTTCTCCTCAGATACAACAGCAAGTAGCTCAGGTTGCTGCCCAACGCACTGGGTTGGATACTGGTATGGTTCAACAATTGCTGCCTTTAGCAGTACCTTTGGTGCTAAAGTTCTTACAATCCGGCGCCAATGTTCAAAATCCCCAAGCTGGCGGTAATTCTGTACTGAATTCTTTCTTAGATGCTGATGGCGATGGTGATGTTGATATCGCTGATGCCATCCAAATGGCCAGTCGGTATATGAGAAAATAACAGTTTTCTCCACTCCCCTGCGATAAAGCAGACATTAGTAATTATACCTTGCTAGATTTTTAGCTAAGACATAGGCTGAGAACATAGTAAATTTATAAATATAAATCAGACAGTCTATGTCTAAATTGTTTGACTGTATTACTGAGGAGCTACAAGACTTTATTGCTGCCCAACACCTTTTTTTTGTTGGCTCTGCACCTTTGAGTTCTAGCGGTCATGTCAACCTATCTCCTAAAGGTCAGGACTCCTTTCGTATCCTCTCTCCCAACCGCGTAGCTTACGTAGACCTCACAGGTAGTGGTAACGAAACATCAGCCCATTTGCAAGAAAATGGGCGGATAACCTTCATGTTTTGTGCCTTTGAAGAACCCGCGTGTATCCTGCGTCTTTACGGTCAAGGAAGGACGATTTTACCAAGTTCTCCAGAGTGGGAATCTCTTCACTCTCTATTTTTGCCGATACCTGGAACTCGTCAAATTATCGTCGCTGATATTGAAAAAATCCAGACTTCCTGTGGTTTTGGCGTACCACTTTATGAATATCGAGGTCAGCGCCAGACTCTAGTAAACTGGGCTAGTAAAAAAGGCGAAGAGGGAGTTCGAGAATATCAACAGCAGAAAAATCTCGTCAGTATTGACGGTTTAGCCACACCACTGAGTAGATTACCTTAACTTTGCCTAACTGATTATTCTATTAGTCCACTCCCACAAGAAGATCAGCCTTTTTGGAAAATGCTTTAAGAAGCAGCTTCAATAAGTTACTTCACTTCACTGGGTTCAAATTTGGTTATCTTACCTTTCTTAACGGCAACAATCACATCGTAATGCGAACAGTAAGCGAATGTGACATCATTGGCTTTGTTATAAAGGTTAACTACGTGACCTGCACCGCCTACTTGGATACCGATTGGATCCAAGTCAGCAAAAAAGAAACGACGCAGTTGATCGCCACTACCAATCTGACCCTTATTCTTAGTAAGCAGGTCTAATTTCTTTGCTACAGACAATTCTTCAGCTGCTGAGGCTTGCACTAATGATGGATTGATCACCTTTAATGGTGCGTCCCAAACTGTCAAAAAACCAACCAAGGCTACGCTTGTAAGTAAGGGTGAAAGTTTCATTTGTTACTTCTCTTTTTTGTTTTATCCCGAACATCCAAAGCATCTCACTTGGGACTTAGAGCTTATTGAAACTAAGCTACTATTTTCATGAATTTATCCCTGGAGAAAATTTAGTTAGTTCTCAGCATTTTCTCAGGGAATGTTAGTAGCTCTAAGCAACAGCATATTTTAAGTATTTTCTCAACAAAAACTCATTTTGAACTGCATGAGGGTAACTTAATATAATAAGCAATGCTTTCATGGCAGTGATCTTAATTGTGATTAGACCCAGAAAACCACATCGCCTAACCCATAGAATTTCGGGACAAACATATCTCTGGCTAGCAATGCTAATTTTTGCAGCATCCGGCGCAGTTACCCGGAAGTTAACAGAAATTGGCGCTCAACACTTAATAGGCGATGCCTACGGCCGCAAGTTGAGCAATCCGATTTCTTTGTGCAATGTTTTATTTGTGGGAAACCTTTGTGCCTTGATACTGCTGATCCCAATCTATGGGCGACAGTGGAACAAAGCTAATGTGAAGCAACTCTCAAGGAAGGATTGGGTCAGTCTAACGGTAGTAGCTATTTTATCAGGAGCGTTAGCCCCTGGGTTAATTTTCCAGGCACTGGCACTCACAGAACTGAACAATATCATCTTGGTTGGACGTTTAGAACCGCCTCTAACTCTGGCTTTATCAGTCTGGTTATTAAGAGAACGGGTAAATATTTGGGAATTTATCGGAGCGATCGCAGCATTTATCGGCGTTATTCTAACTATTATCCTTCAGCCTCCAACAGAAGCCATGATGAACATGGGAGGTTTTGGTTTGGGCATAGGAGAGATTTTGGCAGTAGTAGCATCAGTGGCTACTGCTGCTTCCACAATTATTGGCAAGAAACACCTCTCTCAAATACCCCTAGGAATCTATAATATCTTTCGGACTGCACTAGGAACCGTAATCTTTTTTTTCCTGGCTTTAGTTCTTTATGGCAGCGATCATTTCGCTGGTGTTCTCTCACCATTCTTGTGGCAATGGATGTTTCTCTATGGCGGTTTGATTGTAGTGGTAGGACAGTCTTTTTGGGTTAAAGGCTTGAAAACTTCTACTGTATCTATGGCTTCCTTAGTTAGCTCATTTAGCCCAGTTGTCGGGATTATAGCAGCCTATTTTATTTTGGGTGAAGCTCCTACCCTACCTCAATATATTGGTGGTAGCTTAATTTTAGTAGGCATATTCTTGAGTCAAGTTGGCACTAGGTATAAGACTTCTAACACAGTTGCATCTGACAAGGTGAATTATACTCCAGCGCAGCAAGAGGTAGAAACTGGGATGGGATTTAAGGGAATTTGAAGAAGGCAAAGGGAAAGAAAGCTTATATTCTAAGCCTTGGCTTTATTTCTAACTGCACAGTTATTTTTACCCTTCTGCCCTAGTATGTCAAAATAAAAATACCCGATACATCAAGGGGAGCGATCGCTCCAAAAGCTAGATTAAAGGATTGACCTGAGCAATGGCAGACCCAACCAATCACAATCAAGCGGGAGAAGTAGCTCCCAGCACTGTTGACAAGCAAGCTCCCAGTGTGGCTGAAGAACACGCTCCTAGTACAGATTCACCAGAAGCCACAGACCTTCCTACTGCTAACACGCCAGACCCTAAAACCGCAAACCCCGAAGATAATCCCAATGCTGCTAAACCAGCTGCTGCATCACCCAAGCGAGAAAAACCCGCCGCCGCAGCAACAGAAGAAAAACCCGCAGCCGCAGCTAAAGCCGCCAAAAAAGAAAAAGCCCCATCTGTTGAAGATAAGCCATTTGTAGAGTTTATCGAGCAAGACTACTTGCCAGCTTTACAAAAAGCGATCGCTCAACAAGGTGTGCAAGATTTAGAGGTATCTTTTGCCAAGCAAAAGGTTCCAATCACTGGCTTTGAATCTGCCGAAGAATGCTGGCAAATTGTCGGTAGTTGGTCGGAAAAGGGTCGGCGTCAGTTTAATGTGTATTTTCCCGAAGAAGATATTCAAGGGAAAAAGGGATTTTCCTGCAATGAAGGCAAAAAACCAAGCACTCTTGAGTCATTCTTAATTGATGAGCGCAAAATTACCCTCGATTTGTTGGTATTTGGCTTAGTTCAGCGATTAGATGGTCAAAAGTGGTTAGGTAGAAATTAGTTATTAGGCATGGGTCATGGAGCATTGCTTATTCTCCTTGCTGCTCCTTGCTCCCTGCCTTATCCCAACAATAATTATTTACGCCGACCTACTGACGTTTTCTGTCTGGAATTAAATTAGACGGTGTGGCAACTACCGCGATCGCATCAAAGATACTCGCGTAAGAAATCAAAGGGATCGTCTTCCCAACAAGGTTCAGGTATCAGCCAAATTAAACTACTATCGATGTCGGCTTCAATTTCATCACCGTCGTCCCGATCAAATAGTTCTATCAAAGCTGTCCAATCACGTTCTCTCAGAGACGTTAACGATGGGGCATATACCTGGAGATTATTTGAGTAATTCACGCGTAAAGTTGTGCTTGACAGCCATAAAAAGTTAGTATATAAATTTGGAAATAATTAGATATTAAACCTCGTCCATTTTGAAAGCTGGAGTTTTGTCACGCATGGGACTATCCTAAGTTTTAGGAGTGGTGATTGAGGTTTGTACAAGAATGTTGAAAATTGACTTTCTTCGTT
>NZ_JACJSI010000240.1 GCF_014698065.1 Nostoc flagelliforme FACHB-838 | reverse complement strand
TTGGACAGTAAGGTATTAATTCCTCTCATCGTTCAATCAGGAGCCAACGTACAGTACAGTTCCTAATTCAAACAAATCCCCTTGTCAATAGGGTTTGAGATGCGCTAACCCTGACCAGCAAAATCGGAATAAATTGAAATTTCGTCGATCAAGGGAGGTGACGAACAACTTCAAACCCATCCATTTTTGGCATTACTACATCTAGTATTAGCAAGTCAGGTGGCTTAGGGGCTGTTTCAAGGTAAGCTAGCACTGCTGTACCCGAATCAACGATTTCAATCAAACAATCTTCTGCTTGTAAAATCGTTTTTAGAAGAAAAGAGTTATCAGCCACATCGTCACAAACCAATATACGCTTAATAACACTCTCCTTTGCCATTTCTTGAAAACAAGTAGCTTTTTATGCTAATTAAACTCGCAAAAGCTAAATCTTAGTACTATTTTTGCAGGGGTTTAACGCCTTGCTTCTAACAAGAGTGATTCATGTTTTTGACCGTGAAGGAGATATTGCAGAAGTATTTGCACTTCAACGTAAAAATAAAAATACAGGTATAGTTGTTAGAGCCGCTCACAATCGTTGTTTAGCGGGAGAAAACTCTTATTTATGGGAGTATGTAATATCGCTAGTTACAGAATTAGCTAACAAACAAGGAGTTTCAGAAGTTCCAATGAGTTGTCAGAACAGAAAGATTCCATACCACGTTTACTTAACGCCGCAATGAGCCGATTAGAGCGCAACCGTAAAAATTTAGAACTGTCTGATATCCGATTAGCTTCTCCAGAAACTCAAAGGCAGTGGCTAGAAACTGTTGATTTCAAAAGTGCTGAAGAGCAAAAAATATTTGATGTAATTTTAGCATTACAGCTTAACCCTACCTCTATTGACACTAATATTTTCCCTTTACTCAAATTATCAAAGGATTTAAAAAATGCTATTCGAGAGGAAGGGTTAGAGAGCAGCAAAGCTAAAGAATTGAATAAGCTATCTGCTACTCAACTAAAAATCAATGAAACTCAAGCTCGGAAAGTAAGAATCCAACTAACTGAGAAGGTTATTCAAGAGAAACTTTCTTTAAGCCAAACAAAAGCTTTAGTAAAAGAGATATTAAAAAAGCACAAATCCTCTGAAAACCCAACTAACCAAAATAGTAAGATTATTAAAACAGTTAAAACTATAGGCGCTCTTGAGCTTGAAGGATTAGCCTATAATCAGCTTAAAGAAATTCGTCAGGCTCTAGAAGGTAAGTTAAAAGAAATTGATCAAAGAATGAAGGGCGCAAGCTCCTAAATTCTATTGATGTAGAGAAGACGGAACTCAGAATATTTCAACTAGAAGCAAAAAGTTGGGTACAAGCAATATGAGCCACTAAATGCTTGAGAGAACAACTGTCCATAGTTCTCACTGCCAGAAAGGATGCTATTGTCAACCCCACTAACGAGAAGATCATTACTTGATGCACTTGTAATAGCTCTTATAAAATTATTAGTACCGCCATAATGTTTCCATCAATGTTAGGGTTGACAGTTCCTAGCCCTAGATTATCTGGAGTCACTTTGTTAGTTGCGATGATGGTATTGCTAGCATTAAAGATACTTTAATCATTGCTAACTCCGGCACCTTTGCCAATACCATTGTTGTCAGAGTTAGGAGTGTTATTAGTTTGGAACTACCCGCAATACAAAGCACTTTTATCCAGCAACTACCCAAAACGAAGAATTATGTTTACCTGTAACAATCACCACAAGCTGAAGTTTTACTGACTCACTGGTGAGATGGGTTGCATCAGGTAAGGAGTTGTTTGAGATTCAAGACAAGTGACAGCAAATCCATCTTCTGATTCATATCGTCTACTATTTCCTCATGCTAGGGTCAAACAAAATAGGAGAGTGCGATCGCTCCATTTGAGACTAGGTGATGATGTTTGATTCAAGGAAGCAGGAGGGGCAAGTGTCCTGACTCTTCCGGGCTGTAATTGCTAGGAGCAAACAATTCAATCCATAAAAGGGTTCAGTTGTTTAGTCTACTAATGAACGTGTAAAGCTCTCAAAGGTCAATTGACTTCTACGTAAAAAACGAAAAAACAACAACGGAGAAACTAACAATGGTTGGTAAGTTGATTGACAAAGTAGCAATTGTAACAGGGGCATCGTCTGGTATTGGTGAGGCTACAGCATTAGCACTGGCATCAGTTGGCGCTACGGTAGTAATTGCTGCCCGTCGAAGCGATCGCTTGCAAGACCTAAAAGCCCGGATTACTGGCACTGGTGGGAAAGTTTTATCCATTACTGCTGATGTTTCAGATGAGGCGCAGGTAGAAGCATTGGTGAACCAAACTCATGCAAAATTTGGCAGAGTTGATATTCTCATTAATAATGCAGGGGTGATGCTGTTAAGTCTGATTGACGGTGCAGATACGGAAGACTGGCGACGCATGATCAATCTCAATGTATTGGGATTGATGTATGCTACTCACAAAGTTTTACCTTTGATGAAGGCACAAGGTGCTGGACACATCGTAAACATTTCATCAGTTGCAGGTAGAGTTGCAAACGCCGGAAGCGGTGTTTATAACGCCAGCAAATGGGCGGTTGGTGCGTTTAGTGAAGTACTTCGTAAAGAGGTCTATCAAAATAACATCCGCGTCACGATTATCGAGCCAGGGTTAGTGGCAACAGAATTACCGCAGCATATTACGGATTCCTCTGCAAAAGAGCAGGCAAAAAACTTCTACGGTTCGGTTAAAAATCTGGAGAGCGAAGATATTGCCAATGCGATTGTTTATGCCGTCACACAGCCGTCACATGTTAACGTCAACGAAATCTTGATCCGCCCAACTGAACAAGAACGGTAATTATAGCGGTTCTCAGTTGAGGGCAATATAGTAACGACAGTGAGTGAACCATCCAATAATGTCTTTTTTAGTCACTGCATCCAGAGCATTTGTGATCTGACTTTTGCCGTTAAATCGTGAAACAACGAAATAGCAAGGATTTCATAAGAGACTTTATTCTCAACAACTTAATTTTAATGATAATGAGTCACGAGAGAATAGGGCTTTGGGCTAGGAGTATAGCAATCAACTTTATCGGCTTGTTAGTTGTCAATCCACAGTTGAGCAAAACGTTCAGATGTCCATCCAATAATATCTGATACCTGCCCATCACCAATTTCTACGATTCGTTTAGTACCATCTCTACGCTCTATTACATCAACAGAGAAAAACTGGCTCTCAATCCGCTTGGCACACTCAAAGACAATCTCTGGAATTTCTTCATCTGCTAAAGCAGCAAAAGGTTTACCAAATAGGACAAAGTAACGCCTCTCAGTTTCTTTGATAAAATCTTCAATCCGCCGCACACAAATGCCTCCCTCAATCGTGCCTCGAAATTTTTGCATCTCGGCAACTACTGTTTTGATTTGCGAAGGTTGATTAATTATGGAACCAACTGAGGTTTTGAGAGACTTAACATAATCTTTGATAAAAAATCCATCCCAGCCGAGTTGATTCAACTGGTTCTCTAAATCATCATCGACGGAATAAAATTTAGTCTCTGGAGTCAAATCAGTAATTAAAGGATACCAACTGCTCAGATAATGTGTAGATAGATACTCAGTCAAAGAAATTAAGACACTTGCCCCTGTACTTTCTACAACACTAACTAATAACTCATAATCTCTAGGCGAGAGCATCCAACCCCGGTAGACCACTTTTGAGCCAGGAGTTGGGGCTGGAATAATCTTTGATGAACCCGTTCCTAACGACTCTAAAGAAATAACTCTAGTTGCAAACCCAGCGTTTTGTATACAAGTAACTTGCTCGGAGTAGTCTGCATCCGCTTTTTTAGGATTGAAGTAATCGCTAGGAAAAAGAAATATCACAATATCTCAACCAAATATATTTTGTTTGCTAACTATACTAACTATTAAGTATATTTCCTTAAAGAATAGGGATAAAATTTTTTGAGCCACGAGTTTGCCTAGTCAATATGAGATTATCGACTAAAACCTTGTCCCCGTTGCTTTTGCTCCAGTATATCTTGCTGCTGTTGCTGCTTTGCCTCATTTTGGTAACGCCCCAAGTTTGATCTACTCTGTTCCACGCACGGCAGCAGAATTTTTCAACCCCCGTCAGAGGCTCCCGAGGAGTTTGGCTTGTAATGAGGGTGTAGCTATCAGATTCCTCTGCGGCTAAAAGTTCATAAAGTAGTTTAAATTGATACTAAGTCTTCAGTACACAATTTTTATATACTAAGTTGCCAATTGTCAAGTTTCCTTTAATTTAGAAAATGCTGCTTATTCAGGCTGATGACAGACTGCTTCAATATTATGTCCGTCTGGATCAAGAACGAAAGCAGCATAGTAGTTAGGATGATACTGAGGACGCAGACCAGGCGCACCGTTGTCTCGTCCACCAGCAGCTAAAGCTGCGTTGTAAAATGCCTCAACAGCAGCATGGTTGTGAACTCTGAACGCTACATGAACTCTTACAGAGCCAGGATTACCGTGAGTAAGCCAGAATTCAGCTTCTGGCGGCTGACCGAAACCAGCAATATCGGTACTTCCAGTGGTAGAGGCTAAATACTCTGCAATGAGTAACAGTCCAATTGGTTCTAATGCCGCACCATAAAAGGACTTACTTTGCTCAAAATCACTCACAACGATACCAGTGTGATCAATCATAATTGATCTCCGCTTTTTAGTTGAATTGAGACTAAATTAGTACATTTGACCTAATCGTTCAAGCCTTAATTGAGATCATGGAGTATAGAAAAAACCTAAGAGTTCTATAGCTTCAAGCTTCAAAACACAACAATTTCAAGTTGGGCAGAATTTCTTCAGTAAGCGTAATCGCGCTTACCAAAATACTGCTTGTTGCGTAAGCGCTCCAGTAAGTTCTACTCTTGCAAGTAAATCCATCAACACCGCCCTCAATACTAACCGATGAGGTATTAACCAATTGTCAAAGTACAGATAATAATTTAGTTATTTTCAAGTATCTAAAGATAGTTACATTAAAAGAGTTTTTCAACAAAACTATCTTTAGATAGACATTTTATCTACCTGGGTTTATTTTTTCATAAGCTGATGAAACCTGTTTGCAGGCGATGTCCCCTAATAGTTGTGAAAAATATTTCTGTTTGTTTACGAAGATAGTTTTCTCAATACTCATCTAAATACAAGCACACACTAAATCTTTTAGTTCCCAATGTATACCCAGGAATTAACCAATTATTTTGCCCAAGTAAAAATTGGTCAGACTTATCGTGTTTTAGTAGCAGAAAGTGAAGAGTTAAGCCGAAAAATGCTAGATGTAGCACTATCGGAAGAAGGTTATGAGGTAATCACAGTAACAAGTGGGAGAACGACAATAGAATGTTTGACTTCACTTGAAACTAACTCAGAAAAACCTGCGTTTGACTTAGTTATTCTTGACTTAATGTTATCTGATATAAATGGATTAAATATTTGCCGTTTACTGCGCGAGCAAGGAATTTTAGTACCGATTTTGATGCTGAGTTCTAAAAATAGTGAAACTGATTGTGTTTTGGGGTTAGAAGTAGGAGCAGATGATTACTTAACAAAACCGTTCGGAATGCGGGAGCTAGTGGCACGTTGCCGGGCATTACTGCGTCGGCAATGGTTAATGAAATTGCCGCCAATACAAGTATTAGTATACAAAGATATCACACTGATACCGCAAGAGTGTCGCGTTCTGCTTCGGGGTCAAGAGGTGAATTTAGCTCCGAAAGAGTTTTGCCTATTAGAACTGTTTATTAGTCATACACAGCGGGTATGGACACGACAACAGATACTAAACAAAATTTGGGGAGAAGATTTTTTTGGAGATACTAAAACAGTTGATGTTCACATTCGATGGTTGCGTGAGAAGTTAGAGGTAGATCCAAGTCGTCCTGAATACATTGTGACTGTAAGAGGTTTTGGTTATCGATTTGGATAAAACCAATACTACATTCCATTTATTAAAAATTAAGCCATCCATTCCACTCAATCGGGAGCAGATGCAATCAACTGACCAAATTTTTCTGATTCAACTAGAAGTAAAAAGTTGGGTACAAGCAATATGAGCTACTAAATACTTGAGAGAACAAGTGATTACAATTCTCCCTGCCAGAAAGGATGCCATTGTCAACTCCACTAACGAGAAGATTATTAGTTGATGCACTTGTAATAGCCCCTATAAAATTATTAGTACCGCCAGTAATGTTTCCATCAATGTTAGGGTTGACAGTTCCTAGCTCTAGATTATCGGGAATCACTTTGTTAGCTGCGATGATGGTATTGCTAGCAGAAAAGATACCTGAATCATTGCTAACTCCTCCACCTTTGCCAATACCATTGTTGTCAGAGTCAGCAGTGTTATTAGTAACGATACTATTAATTAAGGTGACTTGGCTTGAGTTAAAGATGCCGCCACCACTGCCAGTAGCTTGATTGCCAAAGACAGTACTGTTAAGTAGCGTGAATTTGCCCTCAATAGAGTTAAAGACGCCGCCACCATTGCCACTAAACGTATCTCCAGATAGACTGCTGGTAATTGTATCTGTGCCAAAGACAAAGATGTCGCTATCAGAAACTGCTGAATTTTTACTAATGGTGCTGTTACTAACTGTAACTTTGCCAGTATTGCTGATCCCGCCTCCTCTATCAGATTGATTGCTGGAGAGAGTGCTGTTGCTGATTATGATTCTCCCAAAGTTGTTAATCCCGCCGCCGAATAAAGATGAATTTTGGGCGATAGTGCTGTTGTCGATTATGAGCATACCACCGTTAGCGACCCCGCCGCCGACTCCTTCAGTAGTCGAATTGCTGCTAATGGTGCTGCTGTTAATATTAGCTGTCCCAAAATTAGCGATCCCTGCGCCAGAGAAAGCTGAATTGCTACTAATGATACTGTTGTTGATTGTCAGGTTTTCTAAGTTGAGGATGCCACCACCGTTATCAACACTAGTTCCACCAGTAATTGTCAGTCCACTAACCTCTACTCTAATTTGATTATTACTATCTTGATCATTGACGTTAAAGACACGGCTAGCATTGTTACCACTAATAGTAAGATTGCTTGACTCTTTGCCATTAATGATAATTGTATCGGTGATTATTAGCTCCCCACTAGTTAGGGTAATGGTATCAGCAATGCTATCCTCGAATGTTGTACCAGTAAAACTAATTGTATCTGCGCCATTCGTGTTATTAGCTTGTGTAATCGCGTCCCGCAGAGAACCTGCACCAGTATCATTGATGTTAGTGACGTTGAAGTTAGCCATAAAATTTTGTGCTGTGGAAGTAAAATTTTGTGTCACTGAAAACAAGGTGATTCCTCGAACAGCACACATCTTGTAAAGTACAACTATTTGCTTGATCAAGCAAGAATATTGTAGTGAAATGGCGAAACTAAGTTTTTAATAATGATTTATCAATTCGGAACACCTTCAAGGGGAGAAAGTAGCAAAGCTGCTATGAGCCGCCATGCAACGGATCAATGCCGCAACCAATGGACTGCTCCATTGAACTTCCCAACAGTTGCCACCAAATAAATTAACCGCTTTAACACCTTTGGCATCACCGTGCCGAAACGGGAAAATTGTCAGTTTTGGTTGAAAGCCTTATACAGTAATGTTTTCAGTCAGGTAAAACAAATTGACGTAGCTAACGCTTGAATCGTGTTGACAACGCATCATCTCAATTTGCCCAATAATTTGCTCTTCTTTCCAAACGTGTACACAACTGTTCAGGATTTATGTGATTTGCTGTCTGAGCCACTGCAAATATTCTTCAGATCCGCTTCCATCCTCTTTATAAAACCGAGTGGCTGAACCAAAGCTGCAAATGAAAGAGTCTGCTCTGAACTGAACGCATAAATCTTGACCCCTCACCGTGCCGAAACGGTAAGTACGGGGTTCTCTTTCCCCTTTCCTTTTCTTCACACTCTTGTTTGAGCGAAAAATAAGCTGATGTATTTATTAGATACATCAGCTTTTGACTTATCCCAAAATTTCAATCAAAGCCGCTAGAATAGCTGGTGCTTTGTCTGAAACTGGAATGAATAAGCGCTTTTGCCAGTTGATAATCTCGGTGAAGCAACCCACAGCTAAGAGTCGCTCTGCCAGTGAGATAGCATTAACCAGTTCTATGCGAGGTTCACCAGCAATGAAAGAGCGTCGCAAGGTTACACCACCCGGCAACTGCTGTGTATATCTCTCGTTCAGTACCAGCTTCACAAGTTCTTCTGGAGAAAGCAGCTGGTTCCTCAGTCCAAGTTGTTCGCGCACGGTTTGAATGTCGTGAGCATTCACCACCCGACCGAGAATCTTTTGTCCATCGCTGGTTTGTAGTCGGAATACTCGACTATTTTGCTGTGGCAGGATTTTCCAGATGGGTAGGAGAATACCAGTTACCAAATGCAGGTAATCGGTTGTGAACTTGGGCAGTGTGTCCACTTCCTTCGACCACCCTGCGACGAACGCATCGACACAAACCGCTTTCCAAGTGGAAGATTCTAAATCCTTGACTGGTATACGGGTTTCTTTTTGGGGACGAACGAGTAACACTCTTGGTACAACACCACCATCAGCGTCGTAGATACTATGTGTTGAAATTGACACAGCAGCATGACCAGACTTGGAGTTGATCATGAGCCTTCCTTGATATTGAGTGGCGAACTCAACCATTTCTTGAGCCGTTCTGATGTTGTTCTTCTGGGTGCGTTCCACTTTCAAGTAATTGGTGACGCTACCAGTAACAAAATGAGTGTATACATTACTTAAACGAAAAATAAAAGTATTCCTCAGAATTAATCGAAAGTATGCCCAGCCCAACCACCGACTTAGTTCGCTCCTACCTCAAAGAAATCGGACGCTACCCTCTGCTAACTCCTGAGCAAGAAATTACAAACGCTAGGGCGTTACAGCAGATGATGGCGATTGAAGAACAGCGCTCAAGCCTCGCACTTCAACTAAAGCGAGAAGCAACCACAAGAGAATTAGCTACCTCACTTGGGCAAAGCGAAGCTGAAGTACA
>NZ_JACJSI010000024.1 GCF_014698065.1 Nostoc flagelliforme FACHB-838 | reverse complement strand
TGAACAAAATTGAGCGATGTTGGTCATGGTTGAAGAGTCGAATTCGTCAACAACTTATTCAATTTGACTGTATCAGGGATGCTATGGAATATGTACTTCGCCTAGCGTCCTAACCGCCTTGTCTGTTGCTATAGCTGGACAAAAATATTTACAGTCATTGTACAATACGGTTCAGTTAAGAAGAATAGTAGGTTGGGTTGAGCGGCAGCGAAACCCAACAAAGCCTTGATAATGTTGGGTTTCGTTCCTCAACCCAACCTACGCCAGTTTTAGTTTCTAGACTTAACTGAACCGTATTGAGTCATTGCGTACTCCTTTAGAGAACCCGTTGGCGCAACCTCTCATAGAGAATGTGTTATGTAGCAGATTAACTGCTTTTAAAAAGTTAGATCTGAGCAATTATAAAATTTTAAAATATGCCAAAATGGCAACCAGCTTTTTATTAACCAAGTTAAATTATATGAAGATAAACGACTTCAAGGGTTTTGTTGTCAGGGGCTACCACGTATGCAAATTCCTTTTGTAAAACACTATTTACCAAGTGATTTACAAAAACAAAAAACTATCTATATCAATTATTTGCAGAGTATTTTTCCCAGCAAATAAATAGCAATAATTAAGTTTGGCATTTGCTGCAACAGGAATATTAAATGCGTATGGGCGTTGTTGTTGAAGTACGCATTAGCCCCCAAATAACGGGCAACGTCTGTATACATTCCTGTTCACTTCAGCAGCAAATGGCAGAGTGGGAGTTTGAAAGCTAACGGATATGCTTCCTCCCACTCTCTTTTTATCAAAACAGAATTCTGGCTTCTGAATTATTCTTTAAAAATTAGTATCTTGTAAAAATTCAATAATCGCTGCATTCAGCACCTTAGAAGCACCGCTAGAGGCATCATGACGACAGTTAGATAAAATCTGTAATTTGGAATTAGGGATACACTGATGCAATTTTTCACCATGACTAGTAGGAAACCAACTATCTTGCTCACCCCACAAAACTAGTGTAGGACACTTAATTGCACTCAGTTTATTTTGAATCTTAGTGAGCATATTTGGCTTATTTGCTTGCCAATTTTCAATTTCTCGCGCGGCGATTTGTAATTCTTCGGCAACTTTTGCGATCGTACCAGGCAATTCAGTAAACGGGTAAGTTATCCAATAAATATCTTCCTGTGTCAAGATTGAGGGATCGAATAATACCCTACGTCTTTCTATTGCCATAACTTCTCTAAATAAAGGTGCAAACAGATATGTTAGACGTAAAGAGTCAATTGTTTGCATTATTTCTAGTGGCATTTGGGCAAGTAAGAACATAGACCAATGAGGTAGTTGTTCGGCAAAAACAGGTACATTTACTACTACAAGCCGCCCGATTAATTGCGGATTCTCTTGAGCAAGAGCCAGGGCAACTAATCCCCCCAGAGATTCTGCCACAATCACTGCGGGTTCATCACATAATGCCTGAATAATTCTTTTAAACTCAATCACTTGATGACCATTATGTTCTCTACGAGACAATGGTTTTTCGGAAAAACCAAAACCTTTGGCATCAAAACAAATTACCCGATAATATTTAGATAATGGCTCTACACTGTGACGCCAATTGTAGCTCCAACTCCCCATACCATGTAATAAAATTAGCGGCTTACCTTCACCTTTTTCACCATAAGCAATTTGTACAGGATAGCCTTTAACATCAGTAATAACTACACTTTGCCGCCCTTTAGGGAAAGTAGCTTGCCACCAATCTTTCATTCTTTTATCAATAAACAATTTAACCAGTTTTGTGAGTTTAAGTTGCATAGCAACTTATAAGCAGCAAGCCTTGTAGCTCTTGTCTTTATCCCCGTTATAAAACTTAATTACGAATTAGGAATTATTTTAACCACCTGTTAAGGCGTTCCATAAAATTCTAATTAGTATCACGGGCAATGCTACTAAAACAATAGATATTAGCAACAATCCAACTAAAACGGCAAAGATAAACCACCTGTCTGCACTCTTTTGCTCACTGGGAAACTTTAAGTACTCTTCTAATAGTTTGATATTATTAGTGTTAGCTCTCCAGGCAAAATCAAAAAAGTCTCCCAAAACGGGGACAGCGCCTACCAAACCATCAATAATCACATTCAAAACCATTTTACCCAAAGTGGCTCTAGATACACCTAGCCGTGCAGCTTCTAGGATAATGTAGCTAGAAAACATTATTCCCAAAAAATCACCACCAATCGGTATGAGTCCTAAAATTGGATCTAAACCAAAACCAATTTTTGTGCCAGGAATGGTAATAACATTATCGAGCAGCCGACTTAACTGGCGCAGGCGCTTCAACGTGGGTGCTTTAATATCAGGTTCAATCATTGAAAATCCAGAAGGAGAATCAGGCATGAAAGCGATCGCTAACTTTGTATTGAATCGTTAGATATTCTACTCCCCAACTGAGCTTTTGCAATAAATTTCTCAGGGATTTACTATTTAATATTTTTCTCTAGATGTCGACTGCGCTTTTAAGCGCATATCTTCGCCGACAGTCACGTTCAATTGATCGCCGATTAACATAACAGCAGCGCTCATTGACAGCCAGAGCATTAAAACTATCACAGCCCCTACAGCACCATATACTTTATTATAATTGCCAAAATTCGCCACATACATCCGAAATAGGCCAGATAATATTGCCCAAAAAACAGCTGCTAAAATTGCTCCAGGCATCATTGGTGTGCCTGAGTTCCACTGGCTTGGCCCATAGCGATAGACAAAGCTAAAGGCGGCAGCAACAATACTTAAAGCTAAAGGCCAGCGTAACAACTGCCAAAGATGCAACAAGAAGATCAAAGAGCCATTTTGGTTCACTACCATTGCCAATAGCCAATCACTAATAAACACTAAGAAAGAAGCCAACATCAAAAGCAACATAGTACCGACTGTTAATCCTAGAGAGACGAGTTTGGCTTTCCAAAAGGGGCGTATATTTTCTGAAGGAATTAGATGGATTTGGTCGAGGGCTGTCATAGCCGTATTCACCGCCCCAGAAGCAGTCCAAATTGCTAATACAAAGCTTAGAGAAAACAAACCACTGTTTTTGGAGTTGGTAATTTCTGTAGTGGCAAAATCACGAATTAGATCCAGGGCTTCTTCAGGTAGGACTTGGCTCAGTTGCACCGCCAGTTGATTAAAGGTGTTTTGTAAAGATTCTGCTAATAAGCCAATGGCTGTGAGGATAGCAAGAATTGCTGGAAACAGCGATAGTATCGCATTGTAGGCGATTTCCGAAGCAAGTCCCAAAAGTCGCCTTTCCATTGTCCTAGCAAAAGTTTTTTTGAGCGTGTGCCAATTGAGGTGGCGAAAGAAGCGGAAAAAGCGAGGCTTTGGCATGATTTAGAGTAAAAACTGGTTGGGTTTCTTAACTACTGTGCCAAATTTTGTGTAACGAGCGCATCTATCTTTTTACCGCAAAAATACTGAGTGGGATAGAGGACTTCCAGAGAATAAATTACCCAATTTATTCAAATGATATTTTTCTTTTCCCCCTGCTCCCCTGCCTACACAGCGATTGATTATTTTAATTGAAAGTACCTACTGGGGGTGAGTTCCTGTCTAATGACTCTTGACTAATGACCGTTGACTCTTGACCATTGACTAATGACTAATGACTATTAATTTATGAATCAAGATTTAACACAACAGTGGTTGACAGAAATCCAGCTACTCAAAGAGCAGATGGCGGGACTTCAGAGCGAGCGCGATGCGGCTTGGGAAAGCGCCCAAAAATGGCGTCAACTTTATAACACAGAAGCAGAACAACGCCGCACAGATGCCCAATTATCCCAACAGGCGATCGCATCCCTTAAGGCAGATTTGCATAAACTCCAAGGTTTTGAAATGGAGACACTGGCTGTTACACCAGTCACAGCTATCCAGCAAGAAATAGAACAACTAAAATCTGTGCAGGAATTGCAAGCTAAACTTATCGCTGTAATTAAAGAACGCGATCGCCTTTTACAAGCTTTGAAAACTGAGCAGGAAAACCACGCCCAAACCCGCAATAGCCTGACTACTGCCTTGGGCGATGCTATTGATAGCTTGACACGCGAACGAGCCGGGGCAGGGGAGAAGGGGAAGTAGGGAGTGGGGGCAGGGGGCAGGGGAGGCAGGGGAGGCAGGATAATAACCAATGCCCAATGCCCAATGCCCTAAAATCCCATTGCGTCGGCTACTGCGCCCAATTCTGCTGCAATACCCTGTTTAAATTGACTGTAATTGTGTTTGATTGCTGTATCTGGGTCTTTCAGACCATTGCCTGTGAGGACACAAACTACTGTTGCCCCTGTGGGAACTTGATCTTTCACCTGTAACAACCCAGCTACAGAAGCGGCGCTAGCAGGTTCGCAGAAGATACCCTCTGATGATGCTAAAAGTCGATAAGCGTCGAGAATTTCGGCATCGGTAACGGCGTGGAAATTTCCCTGACTGGCGGTTTGCGCTGCGATCGCTAAATCCCAACTAGCAGGGTTGCCAATGCGAATTGCTGTCGCTAGGGTTTCGGGATGCGCCACTGGCTGACCATGTACTAAGGGGGCTGCACCTGCGGCTTGGAATCCCATCATTCGGGGTAAGCGATCGCACTTTCTGGCTTGATGATATTGACAAAAACCCATCCAATATGCTGTGATATTTCCGGCATTGCCTACGGGAATACATAACCAGTCTGGCGCATCACCCAGCGCATCGACAATTTCAAAGGCTGCTGTTTTCTGCCCTTCTAGGCGGTAGGGATTGACCGAATTCACCAAAGTGATCGGATAGCTTTCGGCCATCTCGCGGACAATTTCTAGGGCTTGGTCAAAATTACCTTTAATCGCCAATACTTCTGCCCCATATAGCAACGCTTGAGCTAATTTGCCCAGTGCTACATAACCGTCGGGAATCAGTACAAAGGCATTCATGCCCCCACGCCTTGCATAAGCGGCAGCGGCAGCTGAGGTATTGCCCGTGCTGGCACAAATTACTGCTTTAGCCCCTGCTTCCTTCGCCTTGGAAATTGCCATAGTCATCCCTCGGTCTTTGAAGCTGCCGGTGGGATTGAGACCGTCGTATTTTACAAAAACCCGTACTTGTCTGCCAATGCGTTCTGCGATCGCTGGCACTGGTATTAGAGGCGTGTCGCCCTCCAATAGAGTGACAATCGGTGTTTCTTCGCTGACAGGCAAGTATTCCCGATAGGCTTCTATCAGTCCGGGCCAGGGTTGGCGATGAGATTTAGCAACAGACAGGCTCAAAGTCACAGTATTTAAAATTTCTTAATGTAAGGATTGGATATTTAGAAAGTGTGGGATCGGGACATGCAGAATGGCGAAGAGGAAGAAAGTCAATTTTTCGTTGCCAGTTACCAGTTCAAAGTTCCCTAACCCCAAAGAATCTTATTAAGAATATTATTTTTTGTGGTGCAGGCGTTTCACTTGCTATTTTTATTTAGAACGTTACTTTATCATAAACCGCCACGGCGACCTTCGGTTTAACAAATTACCTAGAGTTACTTGAAAAGTATTTGGCTGTGAATTTAGGTATTTATTGATAAATTCGGGAACTATTTGTGTATTTTTCCACTTTATTCGCTTCCATTACTAAAGGAAAACACGCAATATTTGCCTCTTTAATTGGTAGGCCTCCACTTCCCTTCTCTACGAGAAACTACGGCAATCGCAAGTGCTTCGCCCTACGTGTTTTCATAATTTAGCCTAATTCTTGATAAAGTCTACATATAATTTCTTACGTAAATTCCCCAAAAACAGCAATAATAATTTGTACAACCATAATTGACAGGTTATAAATTAACTGTTCCTAAGTACCGTACAGTGGAAGCAAGCTTGACAGACTTGGGAGAATATTTTTTGGAACACAGCTATTACGATGATCGTCTTTTATGATTGAGACTAAAATCCATTAGAGTAATTGATTGAAAATATACAATAATTTAATAAAGCTTAAAATAGCATTATTATAATATTTCTAATGGTGTGAGTTAAGTTGTGGATTTAATTAGCGATGCCTACTTATTTATCTAGTGTTTCCGATCGCGAGTCCCAGGCCGCCTGGGTGAGCAAGTTAACCAAGTCTTATTATCAAGACGATCAACAAGCTAAATTGATGCATTTACAAGCAGAGGTAGACTCCTTGTTGCAGCAGTTGGAAAACCTGAAGAACCAACGTATAGCAGAAACTAACCAAAAAGAATAAATCAATCTTGATAGATAGCGATATCTACGACGGGCTACGCCTACGCTTTTGCCCTCTGGATTCTAAATTTGAGTCAGGGACGTACTATTCAAAGCGCTGATTTTTCGTTGACCAGCGCTTCAAGCTGTAGTTATGAGCGTTTTCTACTAATAAAGCTAAGGATTGCACATCTGAAAGCTTGGCGATCGCAGATAGTCTTTGTGAGTAATTTCCTGTAAAATCAGTGTAAATTACTTCATTGCTATCAGACAAAATTATAGTTCGGTCACGGCGTTTCTCTGGGTTTTCACCGGAATTTTCCGGGGTAGACTGATTTAAAGATACTATTGCTGCTGGTGAGATAGTCAGTATTATTTCTGGTTGAGCGTTATTTGTTAAATCAATCACTTGAACCGGCCAATCACCTAACTTTTCCTGCATCTGCTCAAAGCTAGGAATAGCGCCACCCTGAACTTCACGAGATTTCTGCAAAGATTGCCACACACTCGATAGTATTACCTTTACTCTTTGGGGATTTTGTTGATGCAGTTGTCGGAGAGTAATGGGAGATGGTTGCACCCATTCCAGTGCTGCATTTGTCAAGGTTAAAGGCTTGGGTTGAAGAGCATTGTTTTGATTCTCTGGAATTTTTGGGCCAGCAGCTAAAAGGCGTAAAACTTTACCCCGTAGTTGCACCGCTTTGATAGCGGCTATAGTAATTTGTTGTTCTCCATTTGGCAACCAGACCACAATCTGGATTTCTGGGTCAGAAGTGATTCCCAAAGTTTTCCATAAAAATTTGGCGGTGTCAATTTTAGGTAAGTTGAAATTCTCAAAGGGGGAATTTAGCCAGCGTTTCCCATCATGAAATGCACTCACCTCCACCTGATACTAAACTTGATTATCTGTGAGTTGCAAATCTGCTGAAGAATTTGGTTGCAGCCACTCGGTATTGGTAACTTGAGTGATTGGTTGCACTGTACCAACAATCTGACTAGGGTGAGTAAAGGATATTTGCGACTTTGTACCTTCACCATTAAGTCTTGCTAACAGACCTTGAATATAGGCAAGATTATCTTTTGTAATTTTTGGTTGCGCCCTTAACCAGGAATTAGTATGTTCTTTTCCTTGCTGAACTTTTGAAATCAAGGCAAACCAAGCTTGCACCTCTCGTCTATTAGGGTTCACCCGCAACGCCTCTGCTGTGCGATTCCACAACCGTTTTTCATCAGCTTTGAGTAGGGTAGCAATTTCTTGGGCATTATGTGGCGATGCTTCAAACACCTGTAATGCTTTTCCCCAACGACCATCAATCAAATCTGCCAGGACTTCTTGACTAGGACTTGCCCAAGTTTTCTCGGCTTGGGTTTTAGTAAGTTGGGAATGGAAGCGAATCAAATCCATTTGGGCTTGCGCCGCCTCTGTCCAAATTCCTTTGCGCTGTTTTTTAATGAACTTTAACCATTCAAAGGCTGGTGTCCACAGTCCACTACGCGCAATTGATAGGGCGTTTTGATATGCAGAATCCTTGAGGGCTGATGATTTAAGGGTAATCGCCTCCAATTGAATTGGTTTAAGGAATAACTTCAGAGGCTTAACTTGGTAAACCTGTAAGTGCGGTTCTAAACCTATACTTTGATCAACAACTAACTCTTTTGTACCATCACCAGTTACCTGCTGCCATTTGGGTAATTGTCCATTAGGACTAGTCCAAGACAACATTTGTAGTAAATTCGTGCGTTCTGGATTGTAGTATACAACTTGACCATAGGTGATAGCACCAGTTCCTTGTTGGCGTTTACCCCGTAAATCAAACCAAACCCCCGGAGATGGTGTGCCACCTTCAAAGCGTTGCACTTCAGTTAAAGGTAGGGAAATACTGACATCGGGTTCTGATGTCTCATCACGCAAGGGAGAAATCACAAAGGATTCTTCTAGTCCAGTTACAGGTAATTGAGTTGCTAGATAGTAATAATTTTCTGACTGAGATTTAAACTCTAACTCCTCTGATAGCTGGTAAACCCTAAGTTCCACAAGTTCTTCACAATCAGATTGACAATTAGCACGCTGTTGAAAAACTGGCAATAAAAATGAGTTTTTCGCATTTTGATTTAAAGGCAGAGTTTCCCCAAATATTTGGTTTTTTCGACTCAAATCTAATTGAATTTGTTTGAGAGTTTGGGGGCGTTCATGATTACCAAGGGGGATTTGTGCCCATGCAGGTAAAATTTTATTTAGCCAGCTTACTTGATCTGGATTGAAGATGAAGAGAACACTAATCCAGGCAAAAGCCGTAATTAGACTAGCACTACTTAAGAGAATTGCGATCGCTAGCATTGATGACAACCAACTCCCCCGTTTTAGCTTTTTCTGGGGTTTTTTAGCGACACGTTTCATGCCACCAGCACGAGGTTGATTTAGTTTCGAGCCTTTTGGTGTGAGCTTGCGTGAGCGATTTGCCATAGATTGGGAACTGGGGATTAGGAATTAGGGATTGAGAATTAGAGATTGGGATTGGGGATTAGGGATTAGGGATTGAGAAAACTCTTTTCTAGTCCCCAGTACCCAGTACTTAGTGCCCAGACCCAATATCCAATACCCTGTTATACTCGCCCTTTCAGAAGTTGCCCAGAAGGATTGAGTCTAATTTGGAACAAAATCCGTAAATGTGCCCATGTAAATACTAGATAATCGCGGATACACTCTTCGCTTAAGTATGTGAGCAGAGTGTAAAAAGTTGAAAGGTATACTTATTAGCCGCAGTCATCGCCAAACCTGGATGCTTGCATGGTTACTAATTGCGGGGGTAAATGGAGTTGCACAAAAAGCACTAGCACAAGAGTACATAAATACAGAAATTACTCAGCAGTTAGGAGTTAAGGGCGATAATATTATTCCCTCATCCCTCTCCCTAGAAGAACCGATGGCGCAAGTTACATCGGTTTCTCAACTCAAAGACGTACAACCCAACGATTGGGCATTCCAAGCATTGCAGTCTTTGGTAGAACGCTATGGTTGTATAGCTGGCTATCCAGATAGCAGCTATCGTGGTAATCGCGCCTTAACTCGGTATGAATTTGCTGCGGGTGTGAATGCTTGTTTGGATAGAGTCAACGAATTAATTACTACAGCCACCAGCGATTTAGCCACCCGCGAAGATTTAGCAATATTACAAAAATTGCAGTCAGAATTTGCCCCAGAATTAGCAACTTTGCGGGGTCGTGTCGATAATTTAGAAGCCAAAACTACCGAAATCGAAGCCAATCAATTCTCAACCACAACCAAACTCAGTGGACTACTGATAGTTGGCATTCAAGGACGGACTAAAAATCGTGGTGATGTTAATCCTAGAGATGGACAAAAAGATACAGATGATGCAGGGACAAACACTAATGTCCTATCACTGGCGCAACTGTATTTAACTAGCCAAATTACTCCTACTAGTTACTTGTTTACAGGTCTTATAGATGGTAAAGGAAAAACTACACCTAGATTTACCAATAGTGTTTCCCGAAATGATGTTTTACTTGGCTACGAATTTCCTACAGATAGCTTAATTGTAAGTGACCTCAATTTTCATTGGTTGGTGACAAATAACTTCGCAGTAATGGTGGGAACAGAAGGCGTAAGTATGCCAGCTGCTTTCCGAGGCCCTAATCGGGTAGAAAGTGCTGCAACCGGGCCGTTGTCTTATTTTGCCCAAAGAAACCCAATTTTAAATATGGGATACGGTCACGGCGGTATAGCTATTGATTGGCAATTTGCTAAACGCGCTAGTTTGCAGGCAATTTATACTAGTTATCTACCAGGAAACCCTGGTAAAAATAGCGGTTTATTTGATGGAACCACTACTACAGGTGTCCAATTGCTGCTGACACCAACTGATACTCTAGATTTAAGTTTGTATTACGTTAACAATTACTCCACCGATGGTTGTTTACTAACCTTTGTTGGTGATGAATGCTTAACTGCGGTTAATACCACTACCGGGAAATCAGCACCTCTGCAAACCAACGCCATAGGTGCGACTGTAACTTGGCAAATTTCTCCCTACATTAGTGCAGGTGCATGGGGTGGTTATACTAAATCTTATATTCCTGGGCAATCGGGACATGTAGAGACGACAAATTATATGGTGTTTCTGAATTTCCCCGATTTATTTGCTAGAGGAAATTTAGGGGGAATTTATGTCGGTCAACCTCCTAAAATCACCAGTAGCGACTTACCGATAGGGAATAATGTCCCTGATTTTGTAAATACTGGTTTAAGACGTGCAGGTGGACAACCAGGAACAACTACTCAAATTGAGGCATTTTATCGTTTTCAACTAACAGATAATATCAGCATTACACCAGGATTAATTCATATTTTACAGCCTGGTAATACACCAGATAGTGACTCAGTTACCGTCGGCATTCTGCGAAGTACTTTTAGTTTTTAACTCAACTTTCACATAAATATTATGTAACTTAAGTATTAACAGATGCTTATACCCAATACGCTTGGGTTAAGAATAATTGTAGGTTGGGTTGAACGGAGTGAAACCCAACAAAGGCTGGAAAATAGACTTCTTGCATAAGTCCGGAAAAGGGAAAGGAGGAAGGGAGAAAAGGTTCTGTATTGTCCTTTTACCCTTTTCCCCCTCTTGCAAAAAGCACTTTTATAAGAGGTCTAATGTTGGGTTTCGTTCCTCAACCCAACCTACAAATATTACAAGTGTTTAACCGAAACTGATATTACTTGCAAACTGCTGTATGTAAAAAAAGGTTTGGCTCACCGCCAAACCTCTATATAAATCCAGTGCATAACAACATCCCGCATATAATTTACCTATTATTATATGTATAGGGCATCTTCCTATAGGGTGTATGCAAATATTCTGGAACCTGATGTTTTATTTTTTCAATATAACCCAATACCTAAAATCTAAAATTAATCAGCCATAGGCTAGAGGCGAATAGCACAGAGTTTGTCGGCGTGTGATATATTATGTCAAAATCGCCCCACCCATCAACCGCTCATACCGATATTTCAACTCTTCTTTCATCAAATACCAACGCTCTAAAGTTGCATCCATCTCTATTATTTTCTCTGCTGCTTGTCGTGCCAAAAGTAAAACTTCCTCATCTTCGACCAAACTCGCTAAGGTAAAATCTGGCACTCCAGATTGGCGGGTTCCCAGTACTTGCCCTGGGCCGCGAAAACGCATATCCATTTCGGAGATGAAAAAACCATCCTGAGATTGTTCCAATACCTTCAACCGTTGTTGAGCATCAGGATTCCTAGAACTGCTCATCAACAGACAGTAAGACTGAGCTGCGCCACGACCAACACGCCCCCGCAGTTGGTGCAGTTGTGATAAGCCAAACCGCTCTGCATTTTCAATGAGCATCACTGTAGCATTGGGTACGTCCACACCCACCTCAACAACTGTAGTAGAAACCAAAATCTGCGTTTGGTTATCGCGGAATTTAGTAATTGCTTCATCCTTATCGGCTGAACTCATGCGACCGTGTAGTAGCCCTACTTGGAAATCGGGAAAAACGCTTTCTTGTAGCTTTTGATGCTCTTCTGTTGCCGATCGCAGATCCAGTTTTTCTGATTCTTCTACCAGGGGTAAAACCACATAAACTTGTCTACCTTGGGCAATTTCTCGGCGGATCAGATCGTAAGCATGGTTGCGTTGCTGTCCTGACAATACTGTTGTCTGAATCTTTTGCCGTCCTGGTGGTAACTCATCAATCTGGCTTACATCCAAATCCCCGTGTATCGTCAGTGCTAAGGTTCTGGGAATCGGGGTAGCTGTCATAGTTAACACATGGGGTTGCTCACCTTTTTGCTGCAAACGCGCCCGTTGTTCTACGCCAAAGCGATGCTGTTCATCTATTACCACCAATCCCAGCTGATGGAAGTTTACGGGGTCTTGAATCAAGGCATGGGTTCCCACTAACAAGGGTAATTCACCAGTTCCTAACTGAGAATGTATTTGTCTTCGTTTAGCAGTTTTAGTGGAACCTGTCAGTAATTCCACTGGTAAATGCAAAAGGTTAAACCAACTAACCAACTTGCGATAATGTTGTTCTGCCAAAACTTCTGTGGGAGCCATCAGTGCTGCTTGGTAGCCAGATTGAATTGCTGCAAGGATAGCTAACACGGCGACAACCGTTTTACCAGAACCGACATCGCCTTGCACCAAACGATTCATTGGCACAGGTTTTTGCAAATCGTTGAGGATGTCGTTGAGAACTCGTTGCTGTGCGCCAGTAAGTTGAAAAGGTAGTATTTCGTGGAATTTCTCTACAAGTTGACCGCGTGGGACAAGGATGGCGCTGGTTTGAATCGCTCTTGCTTGCTGTTGACGTTGCAGTAAACCAAGTTGTAGGTAGAAAAATTCATCAAAGACTAGGCGACGGCGGGCAACTTGTAGGGCGGCGCTATCACTGGGAAAATGGATATTAGCGATCGCATCTTTCAATTCCATCAAACCATATTTCTGTCGTAAACCACTTGGCAGAGGGTCTTTCAAATTAGCCGCAGCAGGCAAAGCAGTAATTACCGCCTGTCGCACTGTGTTCGCCACCACGCCCTCAGTCAGTCCATAAATTGGCACCACCCGCCCAATATTCAGCGACTCAATCGAATCTCCTGGATTTGCCAAAACCTCTAGTTCTGGATTATCCAGTGTCAAGCCGTATTTACTTTCTTTCACCAACCCACAGGCCGCCAAAATGCTACCTACTGCATAACGGCGTTTTAAACTTTCTTGCCAAGCCCGACTGCTAAAGCGCGTACCTGCGTAAAAACGACCAATTTTAATTTGACCACTATTATCTTTTACTACCAGTTCTAAAATTGATAATTTCTGATTTTTAGGGCTAGTAAAGCAGTTGCAACGCTTCACTGTAGCTACTATTGTCACAGTCTCACCCGCCTGTAACTCGCGGATATTTACCTGACGCGCATAATCAATGTGGTCACGAGGATAGTAGAAAAGCAAGTCACGGACGGTATGTAAACCAAGCCGTGCCAAATTATCAGCTTTTTTAAAACCTATTTCTGGTAAATCACTGAGCTTTTGCTCAATTTTCGGTGCAAGTCTCCGACTCACCTCAGTAACAATTGGAGATTTTGGATTTTGAGTTTTGGATTTATAAGTTCTCCCTTGCTCCTCTGCTCCTCTGCTCCCCTGCTCCCCCTGCTCCTCCTTCCGCTGCTCCTCTTGCTGTAATTGCGAAAGATACCTGCGAGTCTCTGCTACTAAATGTTGTCTTTCTTCCAGTGCTAAATGTGGATAACTAGCAAATTGCACCGCTAATCCTTGCCAACGGCGGCGTTCAGTTTGGGGTAAGCCTGTTGGGAATTTGCCCAAAGTGAGGCTTAGAAATTCACTGAAACGGTATTGTCTGCCCATCAAGTCTGTAAAGCCACGTTCAGCTTCTATTGCCAAGGCTTTGTGCAATCGTATCCAATCTGGTTTTTCATTAATCATTGGTCATTAGTCATTAGTCATTGATCATTGGTCATTTGACTTTGGACAAAGGACATAGAGCTGCCAAAGGCAACCCGCAGGTAGGACAAATGACTAATCCTCAAACCAACTAGCACGCCATGCAGCTTCAGCTTCAGCAATTGCCTTTTCTTGATGTCTCTTTTGATACTCTCGTCCTAGCTTGTTTAGTTTAACTAAAGTACTGCGGATTTGCCTACGCTCAGACGAGAGAGTTACATCAGCAAATTCAATTTCTCCTAGCCGCAGGTTAATAGCCATAATTTGTGTCAGCCTAGAATCTTCTGACTGCTGCTCATTTTCAATTTCAATTACTAAGTTTAATAAATTGGGTGGCCCTGGCATTACCTCAGCAGATGCTTCTGATGCCGCAGCCGCGGCTGCTAAAATCGGTTCTGGTAATTTTTTGGGTAATACCCCAGCTTTTTGTAATAGAACATTAGCATCATGCGAAAGTTTTTTCAGTATCTCTTGCGTGACCTCTTCTAAGTTCTGTTGCCATTTTGCCAACTCTATAGGATTAGAGGTGTCGGCAGTCAGAGGCAGAGAATTAGAGGTGTCCAGAAATACCGAAGATGAAGAGGATGTTACTTCCCCATCTCCTTCATCCCCGTCATCCCCCTCATCTCCCTCATCTCCCTCATCTCCCTCATCTCCCTCATCTCTCTCATCCTCTTCATCTCCTCCTGCTTCTTCACTTTCAATGCAAACGAGCAACTCTTGCGCTGCCAGTTGGCCCAACTTGCGGATGGCTTGTTGCAATTGTTGGCGCTGATTCAATGACAAATGCAGAAAGTTTTCGGGATATCCTTGGGTACAGAGGTGGTAACTTGCGAGAATCAACTGTTTTCGTACAGCTAGCCCCAAGGTGGCTAGATAACTAGCATAAGCGTTTTCTAGTTCTACTGCGATCGCGCGTATCGCTTCTTTCAGCGCTAAAATATCACGTTCAATTCGCTCGATTGCTCTTGCCATATCTTTTCGTTCTTGTCCATGTGAACTATTACATAGTACAAATGTACGAATTTATTTTAGGATAATTTTACAGAGGATTTTAGATTTTAAATTAAATGCAAATATCTTGCGTCTCTATTAAATAAAATACAGGTCAGGCGATTTGCTTGACCTGTTTGGTAAAGAATCATTAGTCATTAGTCATTTGTCCTTGGTAAACACTAAAGACTAAACTGACTAATGACTAAGTATTACTTGCTGCCCATTTGTGCAGCAACTTCATCAGCAAAGCTAATTTCTTGCTTTTCAATGCCTTCGCCCAGTATATAACGGACAAAGCGAGTCACTTGAATGTCTCCGCCTAATTGAGCCTTCGCTTGCTTCAAAAGGTCTTCCACGGAAATACCTTGATCGCGAATGTAAGGCTGATCGAGCAAAGCCAATTCTTTCAGGCGTTTTTCAATCCGTCCCTGAACAATCTTTTCTTTGATGTTATCTGGCTTGTTCGCCAAATCGTCCTTGCCCATTTCAATGTCTTTTTCCTTTTGGGCAATTTCGCTAGGGATTTGATCTACGCTCACATACTCGACATTTGGGCAAGCCGCAACTTGCATTGCAGTGTTACGTGCCAAGGTTTGAAACTCTGGATTAGCAGCCACTGATTCACTTGGTGAACCCAGTTCTACCAATACACCAACTCGACCACCAGTGTGAATGTAGCTGTCTACTACACCTTGTTCGCCTTCTGCTATGGGAAAGCTGACAAAGCGACGAACTTGAATATTTTCACCAAGGGTAGCAATGGTTTGCTTGATGAATTCTTCTACAGTCACGCTTTCATTATCAATATAATGTTGAGCCAACAAAGACTCAACATTATCAGCAGTCGCTGCTTGCTTTGCTAGATTCTTAACAAGAGCTTTAAAAGCTTCGTTACGAGCAACAAAGTCGGTTTGGCAGTTGACTTCTATGAGTACTCCCACTCGACCACCGGGCTGAATGTAAGTATCCACTAAACCTTCTGCCGCAATGCGATCGCTTTTCTTCCCCGCCGAAGCGATGCCCTTCTTCCGTAGCCAGTCTACGGCTTCTTCTATGTTGCCATCAGTCTCTTGTAGCGCCTTTTTGCAGTCCATCATGCCAGCACCAGTTTTTTGGCGTAGCTCTTGGACGAGTTTTGCAGATATTTCCGCCATGTTGCCTCAATTCCTAACTTGACCTCGAGTTGTAATCGCTCACGGGTGTTGAGTATTTCTATCTTACTCAGGGCTGGGGGAGAAAAAATAATGAAGTTATAAGGTATGAGTTTTTTTCGCCTCTACCTTTGCCTACCTTATGCCGCAGGCGAGGGCGGATTATTGCGATTTTGCAAACAACCGCCCTCTGCTGCACACTTACTTCACCCCGGCTTTGCTTATTCCTCTGTTTCCTCGTCGGGAATTACGGCATCAGTATATTCGGTTTCTTCGTAGTCATCGTCATACTCACTACCGTCGTAATCTTCGTAATCTTCTTCAGCATCTAGCTGACCGTGACGACCTTCATAAATGGCATCCGCCAATTTTCCGACTATCAGCTTGATTGACCTGATAGCATCGTCGTTGGCTGGGATGGGGATATCTACTACATCTGGGTCACAGTTTGTATCCAGCATAGACACAATCGGAATATTCAGCTTTTGGCATTCTTGAACTGCGTTATATTCCCGCCGTTGGTCTACAATTACCACGATATCGGGCACTTTCCGCATTGTTTTAATGCCGCCTAAGTATTTCTGAAGCTTCGTCATTTCCCGACGTAGCATTGATGCTTCTTTTTTCGGTAACAAATCTAGTGCGCCAGTTTCTTCACGGCGTTCTAAATCTTTTAGGCGGTCTACCCGTGTTTTGATGGTTGCCCAGTTGGTCAACATTCCACCCAACCAGCGTTGGTTAATGTAGTGGGAACCACAACGGCTGGCTTCTTGGGCAATAATTCCAGCTGCTTGGCGTTTGGTGCCGACGAAAAGAAATTTCTTTCCTTGTTCTGCGTGCGATCGCATATAGTTGTAAGCATTATCCATCAACTGGGCAGTTTGCACCAAGTCGATAATATGCACACCATTGCGGGAAGTATAAATGTAAGGAGACATTTTTGGGTTCCAACGCCGGGTCTGATGCCCAAAGTGAACCCCTGACTCCATCATTTGAGCCAATGAAACTACTGGCATATATTTTTCAACTCCGATTCGGGTTAAACCTCCATCCAAGTGTATTTCCCAACTGGGAAACACCCGAATTCTTAGATGTGCGAGATTAGTTAACCATACTAGGTTAGCATATTCCGAAGAGTTGTAGTTGCTTGACTGAGTGAGGGCAAGAAAATAGCGCTGCCCACTCAACAATTGAACAACGCTATGCTTGTTACTGATAAAAATCTTGCTGTTTTCAAGTCTATTGACGGTCTTCTTGATCCTTGGGCTGAGATTTTTGTCGCCGTTGTTCAATCTGATCGTCGATAGTTTCTCTCATTTTCCGATCAGCAGCATCCATCGCAGAATACTTAAAGCGGTTGATTATGCCACTGAAGAAGTTGCTAAAGAATCTTTCAATTTCTTGCATAATTTAATACCTCGGTATTTAAAGGTAAATTCTTGACTTTACATTTGTCTGGGAATTTCTAGTAGAAGTGGTAAATAAAACCCTAACCTGTTCTCGAAGTATCTGTTAGTCTCTTAGCGTTTCTAAGTGCTTAGGCGGTTTATTTATCCTTTGTTTGATTCAGTTTTGCTTGTGAATGACTGTATAAAACAGTCTCATCAATTCAATCAGTATTGTTGAGACTTTCTAGGTTTAAACGCTATAGACATTATTTATTGTATTCTGTCTAAGGTAATAAATGTAGCAAAGACATAAGTAACAAATTGTTTACTTGGCATTGGGCTGAGATATAACCAAAAACCTCCAAGATGATCTACAAAGGCTTGATTTTCTGTTGTAAATCAGTAGGGGCACAAGGCCTTGCGCCCCTACCGCGTGGTCTATTTACCTGAAAATAGCTCTAAATCAGGGGTGAAAAACTCAGATATAGCAAATTTTCGAACTGTTTTGCAGAAAATTACATATATATCGGTTTCATATATGGTCTAAAATACTATTTATACCTCGTTCCTGGGCTGCTGCCTGGGAATGTAATACTTGGAGGTCAAACTGGGAGGCAGAGCCTCCCACAATAGCATTACAAGGCAGAACTTTGTAACGAGAAGTAATCCACATTTGGTTATGTCTGTCAATGCGCAAGTCCTAGTTTTCTTCCTTTTGCCTCCTGCCTTTGTTTATAAATTTTTCTGGAACTAAAATATTAAAAATCAAAAAGCACTGAAGAGTAAGCAAGTAGACATCATTTAACTAGATTATGCGATCGCAAGTTTAATTAACTAAAATTAAGCAATCTCAACAATTGGAATTGCTCACCTTTGACTCGATATGAATTGTTTTGTTTATTTCTTATTAACTTTCTTAAAATGAAAATTTAACAATGCTAAGATAGCGCGATTTGCTGAATACTTTCTATGTTAATTTGTATTATTTTGCTCTCAGCCTTTAGATAGACCCTTTAGTGACTTATACCAAACTTTTTGATTGACATCGGCATATTTTTGGTTTTATAAATAACTAATTGAGTTTATGTTATATTAATAAATAGAAGTATAAAAATATCAACCCTTTATTTATTACAACTTTTTTTAGAAAATACACTTTTTGACATTCGGATTAGATTCTTAATTTTTCTCCTTATGCCGCGAGTTGCCTTTTCTAAGGAGGCCCACATTCAAGAGAATCCCAATGTAATTAGACAAAAATACCCCTGCACAACCAGCGAATAAGCTACTCGCATCTCTTCCAGCCAGTGATTATGAGCGTCTTGTTCCCCACCTAAAGCTAGTTTCGCTTTCCCTTCGGCAAGTCCTTTACGAAGCAGGCGAACCGATCACACAGGTCTATTTTCCTATTAAGGCAGTGGTTTCTATAATCACCGTAATGGAAGATGGCTCAAGTGTGGAAGCTGGTTTAGTAAGTAATGAAGGCATGGTGGGTATCCCGGTAATTTTAGGAGATAACACTACAACCACAACAGCATTTGTGCAGATTGCAGACAGTGCCATGCAGATAGATGCAAATATACTCAAAAGTGAGTTTGATCGAGGTACAGCCCTTCAAAGCTTGCTGCTGCGCTATGTGCAAGGCGTATACACTCAAATAGCACAAGGTTCTGCCTGCAATCGGCTTCATAAATTAGAGGGGCGGCTGGCTCGGTGGTTGCTAACTGTTTCTGACCGTCTGGAATCAGAGGAGTTTCCACTCACGCAAGAATTTATTTCACAGATGCTGGGTGTACGTCGTGCTGGTGTCACTGAAGCAGCTAACATCTTGAGCCAAGCCGGAATGATCACCTACCACCGTGGCCAGATTAAGATTTTGAATGGGAAGGCTTTAGAAAACACTGCTTGCGAATGTTATCAGGTTATAGAAAACGAATTTGCTCGTTTATTAAGCAATCAGCCTAATAAACGGCAAAAATAGTTTTATTTAAGCTTCTTTGTACGAAACCGCACAGACTCAAACAAGTCTGTTGATTTAAACTTTTTTAGCTTGTCCACATCTTTCTTTAGAGAATAAACCTTTTGACATTAGGATCAGAAAGCTAAATCCTTTCCTTATGCCCTGAGTTAGCTTTTCTAAAGTCACCTACTTTTAGGAGAGTGACTTCTAATGTCATTAGATAAAAACCTTTTTCAGCAACCACCGAATAAGCTGCTTGCAGCTTTGCCAGCCAGCGATTACGAACGTCTTGTTCCCCATTTAAAGCTAGTTTCGCTCCCAGTTCAGCAAATCCTTTACCATGCAGGCGAACCCATCACACACGTCTATTTTCCTGATAAGTCAGTGGTTTCTATAGTCACTACTATGGAAGATGGCTCAACGGCTGAAGTTGGAATAGTAAGCAATGAAGGTATGGTGGGTATCCCGGTAATTTTAGGAGACAACACTACAACTACAACATCATTTGTGCAGATTAAGGGCACTGGTATGCAGATGAATGCAGATATACTCAAAGCCGAGTTCAATCGGGGTGGAGCTATTCAAACCCTGCTGTTGTGCTACGTGCAAGCTGTATACTCTGAGTTGGCGCAAGGAGCTGCCTGCAACCGTCTCCATACACTAGAGGAACGGCTGGCTCGCTGGCTACTGACAGTCTCTGACCGCTTGGAATCAGAAGATTATCCACTCACGCAAGAATTTATCTCACAGATGCTAGGTGTACGTCGTTCTGGTGTGACAGTAGCGGCTAGCACCCTTAGCCGAGCCGGAATGATCACCTACCAACGTGGTCATATTCGCATCGTCAACCGAGAAGATTTGGAAGCAACTTCCTGCGAGTGTTATCAAGTTATACAAAAGGAATTTGCTCGGTTACTGGGCAAAAAGCCCAGTAACCGAGCCAAAAAAATTTTTTGAGTATGTGTACGAAACCGAACAGACTCGCAAAAGTCACTTGATTTAAAGTATATTGAGCAAATTTCTCTTTTGATGTTCAGTGAGCGAAAACACTCTTAAGCCGCAAGTAAATAAATTACTTGCGGCTTTGCCAGCCAGTGATTATGAGCGTCTTATTCCGCACCTGAAGTTAGTTTCGCTTCCCACTCGGAAAGTCATTTACGAACCAGGAGAACCCATCACACACGTCTATTTTCCCCAACACGCAGTAGTTTCTATAGTCACTAGTCACTATTATGGAAGATGGTTCGACGGTGGAAGTGGGAATAGTTAGCAATGAAGGCATGGTGGGTATCCCAATAATATTAGGAGGCAACACAACAACTACAAAAGCGTTTGTTCAAGTGTCGGGTGCGGGAATGCAAATGGATGCAGATGTCCTTAGAGCTGAGTTCAATCGGGGCGGAGCTATTCAAAACCTACTGGTGCGCTATGTACGAGCTATATATACCGAACTTACACAATCATGTGCCTGCAACCGTCTTCATACATTAGAGGAACGACTGGCTCGTTGGCTCCTCACAGTTTCTGATCGTCTGGAATCAGAAAGTTTTCCGCTAACACAAGAATTTATCGCCCAGATGCTCGGTGTACGGCGTTCTGGTGTGACAGTGGCGGCTAGCGCCCTCAGCCGAGCCGGAATGATTCGCTATCAGCGTGGTCAAATTAGCATTCTGAACCGAGAAGATTTGGAAGCAACTTCCTGTGAGTGTTATCAAGTCATCCAAAAGGAATTTACTCGATTACTAGGGAATCAGTCAAGACGCGTAGGCGTAGCCCGTCGTAGACATCGCCGATGAATTATTTTATTAACTAAGTCGGCATAGTTAAAGCAAACTATCTGAAGAAAATTAAATAAGGCTCAAACCCTTTTTACCTCTGCTCTCTGCTCCCTGCTCCCTGCCCTGCCTTATCGTTACAATAATTATTTAAGCCAAATACTTATGTTCGGAACCGGACAGACGCTTGCTAATTAGTTGCTTTAATATTTGTAATGTATGCATCAAATAGTATTTACAAATAAGTGCCTGATGATGTAATTGCTACTCCAAGTATCTAAGTTACAGAGCAGTGAGAATAATGTCTAATCAATCGATGTCTTTTAAAGGTCTACGATTGCTCGTTGTTGATGACGACGCTGATACCAGAACATTGCTTACTTTCCTGTTTGGATTAGATGGAGCAGAGGTAATCACAGCTGGTTCAGCAGACGAAGCTCTTAAAATCATGTCATTTTTTAGACCAGACATCCTAATTAGTGACATTTGCTTACCCGATGAAGATGGCTACTCACTACTGTTGAAGATCAGAAATCTGGAAGCAAAGCGAGGGAGAAAGATTCCAGCTATTGCTCTGACAGCATCTACTTTCGACGAACACCGGAAAAGTGCCCTATTAGCAGGTTATGACATATACCGATGCAAGCCGATAGACATAGACGAGTTATCTGCTACGGTTGCTAGTTTAGCTGAACTCGAACAATACGCTTGAAATATTTGAATGGAACAAAAGAGAAATCAGTAAGTAAGAAAGCTATAAGCTAAATTTTATTTATTTTAAAAATGGGATGTCTACGACGGGCTAGTTTGTCGTAGACATCCCATTTTTTCGGGAATGTTTTGACTAATTTTATTTTTTTTTAATTTCGCTACTAATAAAAACCTTTTGAAAACACAGTGATATAAAATATACTAAGAATAAATACAGAGAATTACTTGGTTATTCTTTGTGATTACTCATTTTTTCATATATTAAGGAGCGCATTATGGAATATCTTGCTTATTCTCACATGTTTATTGCTCAAGAAGAAGCATCTGGAAATACTAAATATAATCTCCCTAAACCTCAATTCAATTGGAAAAAGCTGCTTAAATCTTCGGCTTGGTTAGCCTTAGCTGGCGTTGGTGTATTACTTACTGCTCTCACCCAAATTCAAATGAGTTCAGCTGCTTATGTAAGAACTAACGGCAGTTGTCTACGTATCCGTACAGGCCCAAGCATCAACTACTCTTATGTTGACTGTATATCAAATGGCACAACACTTCCAGCGATTGAAAGGTATGAAAATGGTTTTGCTAGGCTTTCTACAGGTAGATACGTTTATGCCAGATGGATTGGTGATAGACCTAACTATGCTCCTGTAACTAGACCTGGTGGTGTTGGTGGTTCGGTGATTCTTACTCCTGGTTCTAGAGGTCAGCTTGTTAGAGATGTTCAAACAGCTTTAGGTAATCTCAGAGTTGATGGAGTTTACGGTCAACAAACTGTTAGCCGAGTCCGAAGCTTTCAACAAAGTAAAGGTCTACTTGTAGATGGTGTTGTCGGCCCCCAAACTCGAGCCGCTTTGGGTATTTAGCCAGAAGCCACTCTTTGAAAATCTCGTGGTTGAGTAAAGCTAGCACAATGTCTAAGCTAGTTTTTAAGGTTTGTATAGCAGTACACCTGTAGGGGCACGGCATGCCGTGCCCCTACCCATCTGTCGCATTCTTTTTTCAAATTGGTATTACACAGCAAGTTCTTAAGGGTGCATCCCAGTTTTTATTTTTTAATGAGAAAATAATTGTCATTGCGTTCGCGTAGCGTCTCGTAGAGAGGAGGAACGACGTTCGCGCAGCGTGTCGAAGACAAGCAATCGCATGGACTCGCTCTGAGTTGGAGGATTTGGCGATTGGTTCGCTTCGCTCGCAATGACATGCAATAAAAGTGGGATGCTCCCCTTTTAAATCCAATACGGTTCAGCAGTACGTTGATATCTTTAATTAATTGTTCGCGTTCGTGTGCTGATTTTATTTTTAATCATCCGAGCGTGGTTTACTTTTTCTGCCACCATCTCTAGTTTTGCCTAAAGGCATCTCATCATTATCAATTATCCTTATTGTTTTTTGGAGTCCCTAAAGAACAGCGCAAATGAACCCACGCTGCAAGGGGTCAGAAAATCCTAAGTACTTTTCCCTTTAACTGTCCTCAGTTGTACTTGGTGGGAGCAGCCGCTTCATTTGGTGAGCCAATAATTCTAGTCCAGCATCCTTGGCAAAAAATCCGTCTGCTTCTGGACACATTTGTTTGCCATGCACCTCTAACTCATTTTTGCTCATAAAAGCCGTGACGAGGATGACTACAGGAGAACGAGGCAAGCGGCGCTTGAGAGCGGTAACGATTTCCATGCCATCTGTATTTAACTCATACCGAGCCGTAGGTAACACAAAATCGACCAGAAATATATCGTATTGGTTTAGTTCATCTAACTCCCACAAGAAACTAGATACTGACTTATAGGTTGCTATAGCATATTGCTGCTTCAGAAAGCGTTGGACGATGCGGCACCAGTGTTCGTCATCATCCAAAATCGCTAGCTTGTACATGGAGATTCAATTCCTTTTTTGACCAAGAAGACTAATCATATCCAAAAAGGCATCGTAGTCAGTAATGGGTTTGGTATAGCAACTGTCGGCCCCAGATTGGGATAACAAGAAATGTTGATCGGCGGGCATGGTGTAAGCCGTTACTAAGATAATTGGTATCTGTTTACACAGTGCCTTCAAATGGCGCGACAGGATGGAGCCATCAACTTTTTGTCCTTCCCACCTAACTCCCGGCAAATTGATATCCATAATTACCAGTTCTACTGCCCCCACTTCGCATAAATGAAATATCTCTTTTGGTTCTACAGTAATAAATACTTGATGACCTCCCAAACGTTCGATTAGTTTGGCGGTTCCCTTTGCTAGGAGTTGATTGTCTTCAACCAGCAGGATGTTCAATACTGTCACCTCTGATCTGACTCGGTTCGTCGTTTAAAGGCAGAGTAAAACTCACCGTGTTTCCCTGCCCTAACCCAGGGCTTTCAAGCCATATCTTACCACCCATCAGTTCCACTAATCGCTTGCAGATAGTCAGCCCTAAGCCTGTGCCCCCATAGGAGCGCTGGGCAGAACCATCAGCTTGCACAAATGGGGAAAACAGTTGCTCTGAGCTTTCCATCTCAATACCGATGCCTGTGTCGTGTACCGAGATTTGCGCCATTGTCCCAGTACTATCGACGACAGCCCGGACATCGATTTGACCCTCATCTGTGAATTTGAAGGCGTTATCCAGCAGGTTTGTCATTACCTGACGGACTTTGATCTTGTCGGCGAAAACAGTCTCGATTTCACAATGGAGTGTCAGAGGAATTGCCTTGTAGCGGCTTTCGGCACCTGAGAGGAAACATTGCTCTTGTAAAAGCTTTTGCAGATAAACTGTCTCCAAATCTAAGGCTATGCGCCCGTCTTCAATCTTGGCAATGTCAAGCACATCGTTAATTATAGTGACAAGATTTTGCGTCGATTGATAAGCGCCATCTATATATTGGCGCAACTCATCTTCGTCTTCATAAAGGCGCTCTTTGAGCAACTTTAAATAGTTTAAGGTTGAGGCCAAAGGGGTTCGCAATTCGTGGCTGGTAGAAGCCAAGAAGTTGCTCTTGAGGCGACTCACCTCTTCGGCGGCAGCTCGGGCATGAGAGAGAGCTTCGTTGTGCATTTCAACTACCAGGCGTTGCTGGCGTTCCCGGTGATAGAGGCGGTTTTGCAGCACAGCCAGCGATAGGTGAATGTTCAAAGACTGGATGAGTTCCATCTCTTCGATGCTCCAGACGTGAGCTTTATCTTGTTTGAGCGCCTGCCATTGCGCCATTGACTGGCGAGGTCGCTGTTGGCGCTCATCGGCTTCCTCATAGCCTGGCCAAAGATTTTTTGTGCCGATTTGGTCACGAAAGAATGTTAGATACCCCAGGAATTCTTTACCATAATACAAAGGTTGAACAATCAAACCCCGAATCGGTGTGGTCTGGAAGGATTCAATCAGTTGGTGCAGACGCGGTTCTTGCTGAAGATTAATTACCACTCGCAGGGGAGGTTTATCTTTTTGAGTTAAGGCAGTGTCGATGGGAGCAGGAGTTTCCCCTACCTCTTGCCAAAGGGGATGATTTTCTAGTGAGTTTAGTTGCTCATACTCGGATGGAGCCGGTTGATTTCCGTAAGTATAAAGATGGGCTGGTAAAGCCTCATCCGGGGAAGTGAGGTACAACCTTCCTCCAGAACTACCAGAAGCTTTTACTGCTTGCTCTAGAACGTTATGCAAAATCTCTTCAGGGGTCAGAGGCGCGTGCAGCATAGTGGCAATCTGATTAACGATCGCTTCCCTCTGCTGTTGCTCCTGTACCTGACTCAGCAGATTTGCCTGGGTAATTGCCAATGAAACCTGGTCAGCCAGCAATTGCACAACCAGCAAATCCTCAGATGTAATCTCTCTGGGTTCGGCATGATGAGAGATCAACAGCCCCCAGAGTTCCTGTTGATAAATTATTGGTACCACGAATGAAGATTCCACACCCATCTGGGTGAGATAGTCTACATGGCAGGGGTCTACCGGACGGCTTAAGATATCTTCGAGGGGTTGCTCTTGCACTTCTTCAACGGTCAAGTCCCCGGTTGCCGTTGTTTTGGGAGCCGGCAGCGAGTTGAGGATAATTCGCTGTTCGCTGACATTGACAATGGAGCGGGTACGTGCCTTGACAAACAAAGCCCGCGCTTGGGGCGGAATGTCATCAGATGGATAATGTAATCCTAGCAAAGAAGGTAGGCGGTTGGGGGCGCTGGCTTCGGCAACGACATGTCCATGCCCGTCGCGATCGAAGCGGTAAACCTTAGTCCGGTCGGTTTGCAAAAATGTTCGCAACTCGATCACAGTTGCATCCAAAATCTCTTGCAGGTTCAGCGATTGCCGGATGCGGTTCGCCATGCGAGCCAGCAGAGCTTCTTTGCGTTCAGGAAGGAACTGATCTTTTAGGTTTCTAAAACCGGAATTTGTAGCCAACTCTTACTCTCAACTTATTAAAATAATTATTTATTATTTAACTAGGCTAGCAATTACCATCGCTAATTTTGCTGGTTCTATTGGTTTAGTCAAATGTTCTTGGAATCCTGCTTGGAGAATTTTTGACTGGTTTATCTCTCCAGCATAAGCTGTCAGTGCGATCGCTCGAATCTCTCCCCCTTGCTCAGGCGGTGGCGATGTCTGACGACAAGCCGCTTCGCGTCTACGAATTTCCCGAATCAGCATATAGCCATCCATTTCTGGCATCCCAATATCACTTAAAATAATATGTGGTTTCTCAAGTGCAAAAGCTTCTAGTGCAAGCGATGCTGAAGCGAAGGCACGCACAGAGGCACCATACTGTTGCAGGGTAAAAACTATTAGGTCGCGGGTGTCAACTTCATCATCCACAACTAGCACATTTACCCCCTGGAGATTAGGGGAACCGTCAGTCAAACCCTTGTCTTCACTGGTTTGAGGCTCGACATTCTTGATAGGTAACAACACAGTAAAGGTGGCACCTTTATTTTCTCCCTCACTTTCTGCTTGGACTGTTCCACCGTGCAGTTCAACGATTTGACGGACGATCGCTAAACCAAGCCCCAAGCCGCCAAAGCTTCTTGTTGTGGTATTGTCAGCTTGACGGAAGTAATCAAATACGTAAGGCAGAAATTCTGGGTTGATGCCTTTACCCGTGTCACTCACTTGAATTTCCGCTTGTGTACCCACGCGCTCAAGTCGAATTTCCACCTCACCCCCAGCCTCTGTAAACTTAACGGCGTTAGAGAGCAAATTCCAGACGACTTGCTGCAAGCGACTGGGATCGCCCAAAACTTGCCCTACATCCGGTGCAAATCTTGTCTTGAGTTGAATTGACTTAGCTTGAGCCGCTAAACGCACGGTATCAAGGGCCACTTCAATAACGGCGGACAGGTCAACAGAACTGATCTTCAGGCTGAGTTTTCTTTGAAGTATGCGGGAAACATCCAGTAAATCTTCCATTAGCTGAGACTGCAACTTGGCATTGCGCTCAATGGTTGCTAAGGCATAAGCTGTCTTTGCTTCATCAAGTTTGCGAGTTTGCAGAAGTTTAGCCCAGCCCAAAATTGGATTGAGGGGAGAACGCAGTTCGTGAGATAGAACAGCGAGGAACTCATCTTTGAGACGATTAGCTTGTTCAGCTGCATTTTGTGCCGCTTCGCTAACGACACGGGCGGCTTGCTCACGCCGTGCAGATTCTTCGGCTGCTTGACGGGCGTTGCTACTGTAAATAGCGGTGGCTGTAAAATTTGCGAAACTGGTCATCAGTCGCAAGTCTTCTCGATCAAACTGCCGATCCTCATTGTGAGATACAATCCAAATCGTGCCAAGTGGTTGATTGGCAATCAATAAAGGAACCACCAGTATCTCAACGATTGTTGGCTGAAGCTGTTGCAAGAAGGTGAAATACCGTTCGGGATAGGAATACAGCAAAGGGGCTTGACGTTCTAGGCAGATACCGCAGCAACTAAAACTGTAAAGGGTGGCTGTTTGTTCAGATGCTTCTAACATCCCGGCAAGTGTGACCCAACGGCAAATATCTTCCCCGTTCGGAGTCACCTCAAGTAAGCTGACACCCGCTGTTTCTGCCCGACACAGTTGAGTAATTATTTTTACAAGCTTTTGGAGCAAAATTTGAGGCTGCTCAACTAGTTGCCCTATCAGGGTATGAAGTGCATCGTTTTCTTGCTTGAGGTCAGTGGTTCTGGGTATTCTACGAGACAATTCTTCAGTGATGAGAATATCCTCTAAATATATTTGCTCCACTTCCTCATTGGTCATTACACTACTCCGCTTCTAAGAAATATTGTCTCAGCAGATCCTGTCCAGATTCACCCAAGTTTCGTAACATTTATTGAATTTTTATCAAGAAAAAATCAAAATTCAGAATTAATTCTGAATAAAAGGTTTTATACATTCGCCTAATAAGGACAGTCTACAATTTGGTGGTAGTATAAAATCCTTTTATTCTCAATCCTGGATTTTGGCCAAGCCCTCTGAGCAAGGTAGGAGGCAAGAGTAAAGAAAAATTTTTCGGAAAGCCTTTTCCCAAAATCTAATTGGGCACGGGCCGCCATACCTCTGGTATGGCGGCCTCCAATACACTTACGGACTCGCAATCTTACGCTATCAGTTGTGGTTATAATCCCCCATTGATTGTTCTTTTTAGCATAGATGCCCCCGGTTTCTTTTTTGGCTTTCTTTTATTTACACAAAATAAAGACTACGACAAACGATGTACTCTTGATACTTCTTGAGGGAAGATTTCGGAAGTTCTTGATAATACCAGCACGGATTTTTAATTTTAAAGCCAATGTTGAAATTAATTTACATCCACCAGATTAAGTAGGTCGGCACAATTAAATCGAACTATATAAAATTTTGTATGGGTAAGGGGAAAAGGTTAAAGGGTAAAGGTTTTTTCCTTTTCCCTTTACCCTTCTTAATTTAGTTGTGTTTTTTAGCGCTCACTTACTTAATCAACACAATTGACTTACCTTAGCCGCAAGTTCTGCGGGGTTCATCTGCTCGTAATGTTCAAAAGGTTGATGAATCCAGGGGTCGTCAGGCAGATAATCAACATAATAATTGGGTGCTATAACTGAACAGGCTTTATACCAAAGAACGGCGGTGCGAATTTCTTCAATGGGGAAATCAGTATTTTGCTTAAGCCAAGGTATAGTCTGCTGGAGTGTGATGCCAGAGTCTACCAAATCATCTACTAAGAGAATGCGCGAACCTAAGTTTTCGGCAGTCATCGTTAGGTGGCGGGAGAAAATTAAATTATTTCTTTCAGTGCCACTGTAAGACGAGGTTGCTAAAATTGCCAGAGGCTGCTGGTATATACGGGAGAGAATATCTCCAACTCTTAGTCCTCCTCTGGCAAGACAGATAATCTGGTTAAATTCCCAACCGGATTCATAAATCTGAATAGCCAGTTGTTCGATTTTTTGGTGATAATCTGACCAAGAAACATAAAGGTCTGGCATAAGTCTAACGGGAGTGGTAGATAGCTAGTATTGAAGGCGATCGCAGACTTTTTATTTTAGTATGAGTGCAAAGTTTTATGAATGATTCTACTGCTGATGGTGATAGCCAACGAAATCCTCTTACTGAAAAACTCGACTTAAAAACAAAGCTGGCTTACGGTGCAGGAGATTTAGGCCCGGCAATTACCGCAAATATCTCTGTCTTTTATCTACTGATTTTCTTTACCAATGTCGCTGGTATCCCTGCGGGTTTAGCTGGCACTATTTTGATGATTGGCAAAGTCTGGGATGGGGTAAATGATCCGCTTGTCGGGTTCCTGACTGATAAAACGAAATCTCGGCGTTGGGGCCGTCGTCTTCCTTGGATGTTTTATGGAGCAATTCCCTTTGGAATTTTATTCTTCTTGCAGTGGATTGTACCGCCATTTAGTGCAAATCAGAGTGAGAATATTTGGCCGCTGTTCTGGTATTACGTAGCGATTGGGGTGCTATCTCAAGCGTTTTACACGGTTGTGAATTTGCCTTATACGGCGATGACTCCAGAACTAACTCAAGATTACGACGAACGCACCAGCCTTAACAGCTATCGCTTTACATTTTCCATTGGTGGCAGCATTCTGTCATTGATTTTAGCGCTAATTATTTTTATCAAAATTGCCGATCGCCAACAAGCATATCTAGTTTTAGCAGCAGTTTGTACTGTAATTTCGATTTTAGGATTATATTGGTGCGTTTTTGGAGTCCGCGATCGCATCTTGGCTTTTGAGGCTAAACGCATCCTAGCCGAGGAACCTGCATCTCTCCCTTTCGGCGAACAGCTAAAAATAGTCTTCAGCAACCGACCTTTTTTATTTGTTATTGGTATATATCTTTTTTCTTGGTTAGCTGTGCAGATTACAGCCAGTATTATTCCCTATTTTGTAGTCAATTGTATGGCCCTTAAAGAATCAGATGTGCCCACAGTGCTGATTGCAGTCCAAGCAACTGCCCTGCTGATGCTATTTGTCTGGGGTGAGTTGAGTAAAAAAGTTGGGAAAAAAGTTGTTTATTTTCTGGGAATGAGTTTGTGGATAATAGCCGCCGCCGGACTATTTTTCTTACAGCCTGGTCAAATAGTTTTGATGTATGTGATGGCTGTGATGGCTGGTATTGGTGTCTCCACAGCTTATCTAATTCCCTGGTCGATGATGCCAGATGTGATTGAATTGGATGAATTGCAAACTGGACAACGCAGAGAAGGCATTTTTTATGGCTTCATGGTTTTGCTACAAAAATTTGGTTTAGCTTTCGGGCTGTTTTTGGTGGGAAATGCTTTGCAAATATCCGGTTTCAAAGAATCTGTAGCCGGAAGCCCACTACCCATCCAACCTGAATCTGCACTGTTTGCGATTCGCATTGCTGTTGGGCCTATACCTACAGTTTGTTTGCTTTGTGGCTTAGTTTTAACGTATTTTTACCCAATTACCCGCGAGATGCACGCAGAGATCATGCTGAAACTTAAAGAACGGCAAGAGAAGAGGGGAAGTTGAGGGGGTGGGGAGTGGGGAGGCAGAGGGGCAGGGGGAAATTTTGGAAGTTGCTAGTCATCGCCCAAATATGCAATCCCAGATTTTTGTGTTATGGCAACCGCTAAGGCGGTTAGGACGCAAAATGTGGCACAGCTAACGACAAACATCTCTCTACTCAATGCCCAATGCCTAATTTCTTGTATTTGCGATCGCAAACTAATTTAACCTAAATATATGCCTTTAGCAGAGGTAAATTTAAATCGATATTTTATTAAATAGTAAGTATCAGGAACGATTGAACTCAGTCTCAAATCCACTTGCAATCGCCTTGTAAATTTGTCAGTTGCTTATTCTTACAACAAATTTGGCTTTACGGGACTGATTGTAAATCCTTCTAGATAAAGTATCAAAAGTTTTCTGTCTCCGCTTAATATAAAGCTCTTTTGCCTCATTTCAAATCTTAGAAATTAGGCAATTTTCTATGTAGCAATAGTTAATTCAAATAGTTAAACTCTTTACTGACACTGTTTTCTCAGCTTCATGTACCGTAATTTGTGCCAGCCCAAACTGTTCAATTACGGCTGCATTCGTCGTCAAATGTCTACTCACTTCAGCCACCCGGTAATGACTTTCTTGCGACGCTAAAGCAGCTGGCAATAATAACTGATCTGCTAAATGTTCATCCACTGCTGCACCGGTGTGATGAAACTCAAGTAGTTGCTGACAAGCAATTTCTGCAACTGTCTCCGCCGATAACCGCAAACGCCCAAATCCACCAAAACCAGTCAAGCTGTTCTCATACTCAGCAGTTAGGAAAATACCCGCTCCAGGTGCTATACCTCTTTCTCGCAAGGCGTGTACAGCAACTTTCAAATGGGCTTCCCGTAACAAATTTTCCGCCCGATTCGCCATCCGTTGGGGAATATGCGAAGGCAGTTCCGTTACCACTGCTAACCCCCGCACCTGTTGTAAATCTCCCCGTTCCAACAAGTCGATTCCATTGAGTTTACCACCGCCATGCACCTGTAACTCAACCTCTCCCCCACCTTGAGGAAACCACCCCCAAGCGCCTAACTTGACTTGTGCCTCTACACCCATGCGTTGTAATATCGGTAGATAAACTTGCTCAATGTACGTCACTGTTGGGCTAAAGTTCACATGAGTTCCACCCTTTAGCGTTATCTGGGAATTGCCAGATGCTAGTGCCAAAGGTAAAAGAATTGTCTGTAAAACTAGAGCGATCGCACCGGCAGAACCACCAACTTGTGCTTTACTAACATCAAAGGTATAAGTTCCAGCTTGCACAGCACTACCTGGGATGAATTCTAGCAGCATTGAACCCAAAGCATCACCTTGCATTTGGGCATTACAAATCCTCGCCGCAGCCCGAACTGCGGTTAAGTGTTGTGCTGCTAATCCTGGCTTTTTGCGTCCAGCGCGAATGCCTGAAATTCGTATGGGTTCGCCAGTGATGGCGGCTAGACTTAAGGAAGTGCGAAGAACTTGTCCGCCTCCCTCTCCGTAGGAACCGTCAATTTCAATCATGGGCGATTTTGGAATGGTGGATTTTGGGTTATCCCCACGGCTCTTAAAATCAAACCACAAATTATAAACGTCTAGCAGCTAGTTTTTTAAAGACAAGTTACACAAATATACAGAAAAAGTTCTGATTTGCGTTTTTTGTAGTTTGCTAATTTTGAATTTGCAATTGAATAACCTTGCTTTTACCGGGATTCATCAACCGATATGGGTCAACTATTTCCTTAAATTTTAACTGCTCAGGATCAATAACTTTTCTGCCGCCCTCTTCAATAATATACGTGTGGGGATTGGCAATACTCACACCGTGTTCTTCGTGATAGCGAATAATCTCGTTGAGGCGTTCTTCTGTGCTGTAGCGCACAAGTTGCAAAGCACCAGGAACTACCGCACCGTTCACGCGAAAGAATTCCAAATGCATCATTACCTCATCGCCGAAGTGATGATACATCTGCTGTACTAGTCGCAAACTGCGGTCACGAGGAAACATACTTTGTAAATAGGTAATATCGGTATCTACACTCCGGGCGTGTAAGGTAGTGTGGTTCCAGCAAAATTCTCCTAAATGTATACCTTTGGCTGCTTCCTCGGCTGGTTTTTCATAGGTAATTTTACCGCCATATTGCTGCACCAAACCTGGTAAGAATTCCAAACTCGATTCAGCAATTATCAAAAATACTGGGTGAGTCCCTTCAGGAATATACTCTTGTAAGGCATGAAAGTATTGAGGAATTGGAGATGCAAAAACAGAAATTAACTTCTTAATCATCCCATCAGCATTGCCAAGAGCCTGACCAAACTTTGCTGCTGTCATAAAGTCGTCAAAGGTGACAATCACTTCTGCCCAAGGATAAGCTGGCCCCAAGGGGATTTCTACTTCAGTGATGATGCCGTTAATTCCCCAAGCATGATTCACCTTTTGCACATCGTCGCCGCGTAATTCGATCGCACGGGGTTGATCTTCTACAGTTACCACTCGCAGTGCTAGGATATTACCGCGATCGCCTAGTAACCCATATTGTATGGAGCCAATGCCCCCACTCCCCCCAGCAATAAATCCGCCAATTGTGGCTGTGCGATAAGTCGAGGGAGCCATGCGGATTTCCCAGCCGATTTCTCGTGTTTTTTTATCTACCGCCGCCAACTTCACCCCAGCTTCTACCCGCGCCACCCCCGGCTTTACCCAAAGAATCTCTTGCATCGGCGTCATATCTAAAATTACGCCACCGTGTAATGGTACGCATTGCCCATAATTCCCAGTTCCCGCACCTCGCACTGTCAGGGGTACACGGTGTTTCGCGCAGGCGGCGGCAACTTTTAAAACCTCTGCTTCACTGGCGGGACGCACTACAATATCCCCGACTTTTCCCTCTAGTTTCGGCACAAGTACCGGGCTAAAGGTGTGATAATCTTGGGATAATTTTGCGACTTGGGCGGAGTCGGTGATGGTTTCTATGCCTTCTAGAGAATTAATTAGGGCATCTAATGTTGTCATAGCTTATATCCTTTTTTTAACGCTGAGGGAAGCGCATAGGTTCGCAGAGAGTTAATTACTCTGCAAACCTTTGCGTAAACCTTTGCGTTCCTCTGCGTTCTAAAATCTTAATTCTCATGTTTCACAGCACTTTCATGCCACTTACTTAATATAAAGTCAGATAGGGCACTCAAGCTGACAAAAATTAATACACCCAATCCAGTTGTGAGAAATAATGCTGCAAACATCCGAGGAATTTGTAAGTTGTAGCTGGAGATTAAAATCCGGTAAGCAATGCCAGATTTTGCTCCACCAGTACCAGCGACAAATTCGGCTACAACTGCACCAATTAACGCTAAACCACCGCTAATTTTTAAACCACCTAAGAAATAGGGCATGGCGCTGGGTAAACGGAGATACAGCAGTGTTTGCCAGCGAGAAGCTTTGTAAAGTTGAAATAGATTGAGCAAGTTCCGGTCAACGCTGTTGAGTCCTAGTGTAGTGTTGGATACGATAGGGAAAAAGGCGACAATCCAGGCACAAACTACTAAAGCGGCGAAGGTGTTGTTTCTTAGCCAAAGAATGATTAAGGGTGCGATCGCAACTATGGGAGTTGTTTGTAAAATTACTGCATAGGGAAATAAACTGCGTTCAATCCATTTACTTTGGGTGAACAAAACCGCCATTAGTAAACCAGAAATTGCCGCAGCAATAAAAGCAAAGACTGTGATTTGAAATGTAACTAATAATGATGGAAAAAGCTCGTTCCAATCAGCAATTAAAGTTTTAAATACTAATAAAGGGCCAGGAAGAATGTAAGGAGGTAGATGTGTTATCCGCACAAATATATCCCATAGCAATAATGCTAAAACACCAACTACTATCGGTGCCAAAACTTCAGCAGAAATAAACTTGCTCAATGTTTTTTGTGGTTGGGTACGACGGATAAATAGCATAGAAATTCAAAATCTTAAATTGGCGCAAAGCTTATATCTTGCGCTAAATGCTGAGAAAGCTGCCGACAATATTGGTTATACAGCAATGATGTTCGAAAGTCATCGTTACGAGGATAAGGAGCATCAATTTCTACATCTGCTACAATTCGTCCTGGACTTGTCCCCATAACTAGCACCCGATTTGATAAGTACACTGCTTCATAAATATTGTGGGTTACAAAAACCACTGTCCATTGGTATTGATGCCATAAATCGAGTAAATCACCATTGAGTTTACTTCGAGTAATTTCATCCAATGCCCCAAAGGGTTCATCCATTAACAAGAAATTTGGCTGAGTAACCAATGCCCTAGCAATTGATACCCGCATCTTCATCCCACCTGATAACTGGCGGGGATAGTTTTCCTCAAAACCCTCTAACCCTACCAGTTTTAATGTCTGCTGTACTAATTTTTGGCTATCTTGTTTAGACATTCTCGCCAACTTTAGCGGTAAGCGTACATTCTCCCTAACGTTTGCCCAAGGCATGAGTGCGGCATCTTGGAAAACAAAAGCCAGCTTTTTTGCTTGCTGAGATATACTCCAATCAATACTACCAGAACTCGTGCGCCCCAATCCGGCAATCAGACGCAGGGCTGTACTTTTACCGCACCCGGAGGGGCCAACTAAACTAACAAATTGCGACTCTGGAATTGCTAAATTAAGGTTTTGCAAGGCAACAGTACCATTGATGTAGACCTTGCTAATCTGATTGAGTGTGATAACCGGATGCTTACTCATTCATTCCTACAGATGCAATTTGTGGAGGAATATCAAAAGCTTGTGCTTGCAAAACCGGACAGTGCAATTTGTCAACCCTTAAAAGAGGCTTTTTTAACATTGCGCCAAGCTGTTGAGAGTGTTGAAGGGGAAATAAGCTCAGATGTTGAGACTGAATTAGATACTCCACTTTGAAAGGTAGCTAAAAATCTGGAGAATAGCAAGGGACTTCCAACTAAAAAAATATCCTATCGCGGTATGGGCAGGGGGAGAAAGAAAAATATTATCTGAGTAAATTGGATAATTTATTTTTTGGAAGTCCCCAAGCGAGCGCTTACTTTTTGTAATAGCCTACCCCTTTATTCACAAATTGCAAGGTGTATGCTTCCTTGTAGTTAACGTTAGATTTAGCAATTTTAGTATTAACCATGCTTTCAAAGAGTGATGTCCACTTGGCATCACTCATTGCCCCAATACCTTGTTTTTCTGCTATATCAGAAAGGATAATTTCATATTCTTTTAATTTTTGAATGCTATAGACAAGTTGCTCATCCGTCATTTCTGGATTATCTTTTTTAATCAACTGATTCCCCGGTTGAGGATTTTCTAAGTAGCTATACCAACCTTTAATTGACGCATCAACAAATCGCTGCACTAATTCAGGGTTCTTTTCTACTAGTTCTTTCTTTGTTTCAATAGTGGTTGCATACGGTTGATAACCATAATCTGCTAATAAAAATACCACTGGCTGAAAACCGCCTTGCTTTTCAATAGCAAAGGGTTCAGACGTAATATATCCTTGTTGTGCTGAGTTTTTGTCAATCAGAAAAGGAGCCGGATTAAAGTTGTAGGGACGCTTTTGATCGTTGGTAAAACCATACTTGGCTTCGAGTAAAGGCCAATAGGTAATGCTAGCAGCAGCAGAGACATAAATTGGTTTGCCTTTAAGATCGGCAAGGGTTTTAATTGCTGGGTTGGGATGTGTAATAAGACACCAAGGGTCTTTCTGGAAAATTGCTGCAACTGTGATTTTAGGAATACCTTGTGCTATGGCGTTCACGGCATCTATGCCATAACCCATGAAGAAATCTACCGCACCCCCCATCAACAATTGAGTACCACTGGCAGCCTGTGGGCCACCCATTTTGATAGTTACATCTAAACCGTAGTCTTTGTAAATACCAGTGGCGATCGCTTGGTAAAATCCACCGTGCTCTGCTTGTGCTACCCAGCTTGTACCAAAGGTAACTTTATCCAACTGAGAATTGCTAGTTGACAGTTGCTTGCTGTTACTACAAGCAGCAATAACGCTGCTACCAATCCAGATAGAGCCATATTGAATAAAATTGCGGCGGCTAAAGCGATGAATTGCTGTTGATGGGGGTAATGACAGATTCATAAAACAGTATGATGATTTCTCCTATTTGCCGTTGTAGCTGAATCTAAATGTACATTCTAGAATCAACTTTTGATTCACTAGCGAATAGGGCTGAATTTCTAAAGCGCGTTGAAAAGCTCGGATAGCTTGACCATACTCTCCTAGTGCCGCATAACACAAGCCCATACCGTGAAGCGCACCAAAATGTATTGGATTTATCTGCACAACCATCTGACAATCTGCCAAAGATTTTTGATAATCACCAATACTGTAATAAAGGAAAGCTCGGCGATTCCAAGCTTCGGCAAAATCTGGCTGGTCTTCAATTAATGCTGTCAGCGCTGTTTCCGCTTCAGCAATTTCACCTGCATCTAGCAATTTTTGACTGCGGTCAATTATTTCCAGCCCATAGATTCCCTTTTGCTGAAACCAGATCCGCCAGATTTTTCTGGTTGCTTTGTCCCGGACTGTTGCATCGGGGTTTTTTAACTCTTCAAGTAAGGAATTGATAGATAAAGAATCCATGAATTTAAGATCAGTGAATATACCTTTGTATTAACTTTCTCACAAAATATATCTATTAAATCATTTTTAAAGTCATCTTTAAATTTGCGGTGATTAATTGCTATTTATGAATTTTCTGTGTTCTTTATTGTATTCAGCAATACGACTAATACCACACTAGACATTTAAGTTATCAAAATAAAGACTGGCTAGAGGTAGTTGACATATCCCTAGTGAGTAATAGCTAATAAAAACATCTCAAAAAATAATCACTATGTAACGATCGCTATTATTCAAGCTCATATCAATATGCTAGAACTGCATCCAGTGATTATACAACTAGGCGGTAATTTGGCTGCGATCGCTTCTCCCAACAAATCTATAGCTAGCTGTGCGTGTAGATGATAAATGCAAAGGTTCTGACGTGTTTAGCTTTGAAGAACAGATTAAAATACGCCCTAGCCCCGATGAATGCACTAATGCTTGCTCCCGATCAAAAATTGGTGCTAGTTTCTATAATGCGAGCGGGACAAGGAATTTCGGATCGATGCTGGAGTTAATGCCATCAGCACGCGTGGAGCATATTGCAATACGCTTGGGTTAGCATCAAAAACCATATAACTGGATAGGTAGGTTGGTTTACAATACGATTCGGTTTACAAAGGTATCTGTTGAAGCAAGCAGGGGGAGAAGAGAAGCAGGGGAAGATAAATAATAACGGTTTAGTTTCTCAACCCAACCGAGGATTCTCCTTAACCCAGGCGTTATTGGGGTATATTGGTTTATACCGTGGGTTGAAGATGCAGGCAATGCCTACGCTTATTTGCCACAAAACAAGCTAATTACCCGTGAGCAAATGATGATCAATGCAGTCATTAACCGAATACTAGATGAATCATTGATTGACAAATTTTAGCTTAGTAAAATTTTGAAATTTTTCCCAATAAATTCATAGCAAATATTAAATTCATCTACTAACTTAATATACAAAATTTATTTATTTTCTCAGACTATTCCTTGAACATCTACTATAATATTTGATACTTCGGTTCAGAAAGTCAAACGATAATATTACATGATAGCTGCTAATGTTACAAGCTAATATTGAACAATTAGAAATAGAAATATCACAGCGAATCATCAAGTTCTATAATGATAAGCTAGGCAAATCTCCTAGCAAAATAATTTGTCACTTTTTTGATACTGAAATTGTAATTTCTTTAGAAAACTCAGTTACTCAAGCTGAAAAAACTCTACTGAGGGGAGGTTATGCTAATTTAGCTGAACAAGTACGATTATATTTAGATAAAATAATTAAACTAGAATTAAAAAGTTTGATTGAGGAAATTATTGGTAAACCTGTCTTTGACCTCGTGACAAAAACGAATTTAGCAACAGGTCGTACTGGGATAATTGTAGTTCTCAATCCATTACCTGAGCTTTGTAACCCCGAATCTATCCCCAAAACAAATGTCAATAACTTAGCTGAATAATGTGGCGATTGATTACCACTTCTAATTGATTAAAATGATAGGGTTTAGTAATGCAATCATCAAATCCTGTGAGCCTCGGAGAATTATCATCTTGTGTCATCGTTAGAGGTGTTACTCCAATGATTGGGATACTAGCAGTTTTTGAGTCGTGTTTGAGGTCATCAATAACTTGATTTGCACTCGAATTAGAGAGCATCGTATCTAGGAGAATTAAATCTGGTTGATGAGTTTGTGCCAACATCACAGCCCTCACCCCTTGTTTAGTACAAATGCATGAGAAATTTAATGTTTCTAGATGAGAATTAAGAAGCTCTAAATCATGTAGACTCTGTTCTACAACCAAAATTAAAGGCTGTCCATTCATAAGCAGTTAATCCTGTCCAAGAAAGGCTAGGCGTAAAAACTCAACCTATCAGGAAAACCTGGAGGTCTTTTTTCTGGTAAGTGCTTAAGTAAATCTACGAGGTTTTTTTCAGGCGACTAACTAAGGCATCAAATGAATAAGCTGATGTATGATTCATTAGTTTGTCTATCTGCACTAAATTTTAGGAAAAAACATAATAAATTAATCATAATATCAAGCAAATATTAGCATATATGATGTATATAGTTGCCACAATTAACTAAAAAAATCGTAATTTTTTAGTAAGTAGGGGACACTTAAGGGACTTGGAGTTGTGGATTGATTATGAATTCTGACTCCTGTTTTATCAGTCTTACCCAGCAATGCCACAATTGCGTAGGTTAGCAGGAACCACAGGTATTGCTTCTGTTGATCGCTAGAAATTGATTAAGTATATTTAAGCATCAAGTAACTGACGTGCAAAAGCGATCGCCTCTGTTGCTGTTGAGATTTTCCCCTCAGCTTGTGCAACACCAACTTCTCTCAAAAGTTGGCCAATTATTGGCGAAGCTGGAATATCTAATGCTATAATCAACTCCTTCCCGTTCACTAATGGAGTGGGATGAGCGACTAGATCATCAGGGTTCAGGTAGCGGTTGATCAAAGGTGCCAAGACTTGGCAGATCATTGCCTTGGTTTCCTCTGTAATGGCCACTACTGAGTGTAGCGGCTTGTCACCAGACATCGCCTCTACCAAATTATTAAGTGCTACAGCTAGCACTGCTGTAGCGGGAAATACAATATCTGCGTCATGGAACAAAAAATATTGTTCTCGTAATGACATATCGACTACTTGAAACTGCGGTAATAGTTTCAGAGCAGTGGTTACACCCCGGATTTCAGCACGACTATAAGTTAATTTCTGTAGCTCTATTTCTGCTAACTCTGGATCTGGGTTGACAAGGCAAGCAAGTTTGGCAATACCTAACCAAGTGGTTTTGATACTATCGCGGACATATTTTTGTAGTTGTGCCCCTAGTTGTTGCCAATTTTGAGTGAGTAACGCAGCTGCTGTGTCAACTGCTGCTAGTTTGAGCAAGTTTTCACGGGTGGCGTTTTTGAAGAAAGGGGCAAGTAAACCATCTTCCCAAGCACTTGTGATCCAAGGAGTACCCTGAGAATTGCTGAGTAGATAGCCAATTTCTACCCTAACTCGTTCGGCTGCAACTTTGCTGATATGTGATGCCAAAGAACAAATAGCGGCTTGGGTAGTTGGCTCAATAGTAAAACCTAGTTGCGCGGCTTGGCGATAACCTCGCATTAAGCGTAAAGGGTCAGCTTCTAGGTTTGCAGGTGATACCATTCGTAAAATGCCCTGTTGTAAATCTGCATAACCTTGGAGAGGATCGATGATTTCTTGGGTATGGGGATTATAAGCGATCGCATTTACTGTAAAATCCCGCCTGTGCAAATCAACTTCTAAACTATCTCCTTCCTGTTGGGCAAAATCAGCCGTGGCGTGGGGAAAAACTACACGGGCAATTTGTCGTTCTGCATCAAGCAACACAAAACCAGCTTTGTAATGATGAGCGATCGCTCTCGCTACCTTTACCGCTTTGGATGGTATAACAAAATCTAGATCCAGATATTCACGAGTTCTGCCAAGGATCGCATCCCGTACAGCGCCACCTACCATGTAAGCGGGTTGTGGCAAGAATTCCAAGCTGAAAGGCCAATTTTCGGGAGCTAGAGTAGAAGGAACTGATTTATGCATTGTAATAAAAATCAACCCAGCAACTCATGAATAACAGTTGGGCTTAAGTTAGATTAACAATAAAGGCCCCTGGAGTTGGTTCTATTATGTGTATTTGCGTGAATTGCCACTATGTAGACCGATGTGTTACCTATCATGCTGTAGAAGGGCAGCACCAACAGCCTCACTTGACCGAAACACCGAACTTTGATCCCAATGAACCTTCTATCAATGTCAACATTCGGACTAAAGATGATGTAATTGAAATGGAATGGGATGTTGTTGGTTGCCTAAGCTTTAAGCGAGAAACGGGTAAGTGGTCGAAATTGCGTCCTGGTGAATTAGTGCCCACTTGATAGAAAATGCTTGGTGTATCTTACAGCTATTTTCAGGTAAATAGACCACGCGGTAGGGGCACAGCATTGCTGTGCCCTTACGTCACATGTGGTTCTGTAATGAGATTTTGTTCTTCAGCGATCGCCAATTTATGGCATAGGGAGGAGATGTCAGGAAAGTGATCGCTATTAGAGAGTGAACAGCAGGCGAACATTTGCGATCGCCTACGGCGGGCGCTTGCGCCATCGCCTTCTGATTTTGTTGAAACAGCAAAACCTTTACCCTGAGACTTTTGCCCGTAGTTTATTTAATTAAGAACCACTACGTTATATGCTTAAATAAATCACGTTAACTTTATAAAAATAGATATTTTAAGTAACTTTGACAACGGAACTAAAAGACCTAGCAATAAATAAATACGCTTTAGCACTACACACCACCACTCCCGAATTGGGTTTGGCAATTAGTAATTTTGCAGGTGAAACTCGCTCTCAAGTTTGGAATTTGGGGCGTGATTTATCTAGCTTAGTGCATCAATATTTAATTGAATTTATCAAACCGCAAACTTGGGCAGATTTGTCCTTTATCGCAGTTGCAAAAGGCCCCGGCGGCTTTACAGGAACTCGAATTGGTGTTGTCACTGCTCGTACTTTAGGGCAACAGTTAGATATTCCTGTATTTGCGATTTCAACTTTGGCTGCCGTAGCTTGGGCAGAAGCAGGCAAAAGTCAAAATCCAAAAACTATTGCTGTGGAAATGCCAGCACAACGAGGTCAAAATTTTGCTGCTATTTATCAGTTTGAGTCAGATGCTTCTAAACTAAAAGTTTGTTTATCAGATAGAGTATTCACACCAGAAGCGTGGCAGGAAACTTTAGCGAATTGGAACACTAATTATCAGTTGATTCAAGCTCAATCTGGGTTAGCAACGACGGTGACAAGTATTTTAGAATTAGCTAATCTCGATTGGCAAGAAGGCAAATTTCCTAATTGGTCAGAAGCTTTGCCATATTATGGGCAGCATCCAGTACAGGATGCATAATGCTCCTAAACTATTTATAAACATAGGACTAGCACTTTCAAGGTGGGTAAATTTTTGGACAATAATTTCTCTTTTCTCTGTGTTCTCTGCGCCTCTGTGGTTCAATAAATTACTTTTAAACCGCAGAGGCACAGAGAACACAGAGAGGAAAACAGAGATTTTATGGAAACTCGTTGAAAAAATTACAGCTTCTCAATGAGAATTCAAAAATCAAAATAGCCACAACCAAACTGGGAGAGTAAGCAGCAACAGTATAGCCCCAGCAGCTAAGGCAGTAACTGCCAGATCGTGATCAAGGTTGAATGCCTCAGCAATTACGAGTGTAGCAAAAGCTGGAGGCATGGCCATTTGTAAGACAATCACCTTTGCGATCGCTCCAGTTATTCCAAATACTGGTAAAATAATGCCCAAGATCAAGGGAACTAGCAGCATTTTGATTCCCAAGCTCATCCCTACTTGTGGTAGGCTACGCCAAGATTTGAGCAGCGCCAGTCGCATTCCAATTAACACCAGGGATAAAGCTACACCACTCCAAGCAAATTTTTCTAACCAGAATTCCGCAACTGTAGGAATTGTCACCTGCCGAAACAACAAGCCAAATCCGAAACCCCATAGCGCAGGATTAATTAAGATAGCCCTAGCAGTCTGCCAATGATTCTGGACACCACCGCCAAAACGCGCTGCTAGGAATACACCCAGGCCGTAAGTTCCTGGAAATGAACCTAGCAAATCGTAAAATAGCGCCCAAGCAAAATATTCCTTACCTACCATTGCTAAGGTAATGGGAAAACCAAGATAACCTGTGTTACCCAACATTGCTGCTAATATCAAGCTAGCTTGAGTTGGTGGTTGGGGGACAGTATTTCTAAAATAGGCTTGTGCTTTAATTGCTAACCAAGCTAAAAATGCTCCTAGTAAAATGGCTAGGTAAGCGATCGCAGGTGCAATCCAAATTTGCCCCGACAAGCTAGATTGACGCAAAAACGATACTATGCTTATGGGTACTCCCACCCAAAAAAGAAACTGTCCCAAACGTGTAGGAACTGTCACAGGTAGTTTGCGTCCCAGAATAAAACCTACCAGGACTAATCCTCCCAGCTTGACGTATAGTTCTAAAAGGTTTGTCAAAATTGCGCCTAAGAACCACAGATGTAAAATGCTACCTGTTACGTTTACTTTTGTCCAGTGCAAAATCTGTTATGGTTATCCCACAAAAACAGGAGTTTACCCTTGAATAAGGCTGGGTTTTCTGGAAAACCGCAAAACTCATCGAATGACCTTGGTGATGATATTCCAGTGGCTGTACGCGTTACCCCTGATGCAACACCTAAAATTTGGTTGCAACCCCGAATTCTGCTTATTGGGGGAGCAACGGTATTTGTCTTGCTGGGTTTAATTAGCGGTTTTTTGTTTTTCGTCACTGCACCCAAAAAAACCGCCGATTCTCAACCCTTGGTCACTAGTTCTACACCCACACCAACTACAGAATCTGGTAATGTCAACACTCTGTTAGGGCATCTGGCATACCCAGAAGCCCCTGAATCAGAATTAGTAACCATCTCCGCAAATAGGGGCATTAGAATGCGAAAAACTGCTGCCCAAAAGTTTGAGGAGATGGTAGCAGCAGCGCGGAGTGCAGGTGTAATTTTAGTACCAATTTCTGGCTTTCGCTCAGTCAAAGACCAGGAGCCATTGTTTTTTGGTGTCGGTGCCCAGCGAAATCAGACCCCAGCACAACGAGCTGCCCTCAGCGCTCCTCCTGGTCATAGCGAACATCACACAGGGTATGCTGTGGATGTTGGAGACGGATCAGTACCAGCTACTAATCTTCAAACTAACTTTGACAATACCAAGGCTTATCGGTGGCTGCAAGCTAATGCAGCGCGTTTTGGCTTTGAAATGTCATTTCCTAAAGATAATGTTCAAGGTGTGAGTTATGAGCCGTGGCACTGGCGTTTTGTAGGCGATCGCAATAGCTTAGAAATGTTCTACAAAGCCAGAAATTTGAGACCCGCTAAAATATCGCCATAAAAGACAGTAGACAGGAGTCAGGAGTAATTGGTTTTTCCTTTTCTCTCCCTACTCCTCTCCTATAATGGAGGCTGAAGCACTACTTCTGTAAGGTTTGGACAGTAGTATTCAGCAATTTTTTTAGCGATCGCATCTGGTCGGGAAATTTTATCTAGATTGCAAAGTAAAATTACGGTAATTTTGTCGTCAATAAAGCGGGTAATGTTACTTGCGAATCCTAAAATCGAACCATTATGACCAACTACTCGGCGATCGCCATAATTCAATACCCACCAACCTAAACCTGCAACATATCTTAACTTTTCCCAATCACCCCCTTGATTGGGAAAATGAGGAGTCCACATTTTATTAAGGGTTGATTGCTTTAATAGAGTTCCACCACAAAGCGCCTGTTCCCACTTCACCATATCTTCTACACTAGAAAGTTGACCTCCAGCAGAATAGGTAACAGAAGGACTGTAGTAAGGTTTGTTAACGAGTTTACTGTTTGACAACCGATAGCCAGCAGCCCGGTGTGGCACTATGTCACTGGGATCATTCATCACGGTTGCATTCATTCCCAAAGGAGCAAAAATGCGATCGCGCAACAAATCTCCATAAGATTGTCCAGTTACCTTTTCTAAGATCAAACCCAGTAGATAGTAGCCTGTGTTGTCATAGGCGGTAAACTCACCCGGTTGGAATTTGAGAGGTAGATGAGTAACTAGAGCCAAAATTTCAGATTTCGATAAATTAAGATGGGTAATTTCCCAGTAGTTTGGGGCATCGGTATAGCTAGGAATTCCAGACTGATGAGACAGAATATGCCCGATTGTGACATTTTGCCAGGTTAGGGGTAGATAATCGAGATAGTCTGCGTAGTTTACCGCCGCAGGCATCGTATCTTCTAGCGAAATTATCCCTTGTTCTACCAGCATCATTACGGCTGTAGCGGTGAAAGTTTTACCGACAGACGCAATTTCATAAACTGTATGTTCAGTAGCTAGAACAGAGTGTTCAATATTCGCCAGTCCATAACCCTGAACTAAAACAGGTTCACCTTCCTGCACTACTGCAATAGAAAGCCCAGGAATCTGGTTTTGAGTCATTGCGTCTCGAATATAGTCGTCAATCATAATCGGCAACGCTCAGTACAAGTGTCCAATGCCCAATGCCCCACACCTAGTTCCGTCTGCTGTTTTCTGGACTTTTAGGCACTGGTTTCTGATACTTACCTGGATACTTGCGCTGAAAATATTCTTCCATAATTTGTAAGATCATTGGCGCAGCAATGCTACCACCACCACCGCCGGAATGTTCAGCAAATGCCACAATCAGAACTTCTGGCTGTTCAGCAGGTGCATAGGCTCCAAACCAAGCGTGATTTTGCTTAACACGCCCCTTCCACGCTTCAGCAGTGCCACTCTTACCAGCGACTGGGGGAACTGTTGGCTGCATCAAAGTCTTACCTGTACCTTCAGTTACTACTTTCCGTAGTCCTTGACGGAGAACACTTATGGTTGTTGGCTTCATATTTAAAGATTCTCGCCAACTTTTTGCTTCTTCATTGTCTTTAAGCAAATGCGGCTGGACTCGGTAGCCACCATTAGCGGGCACAGCAAACATAATAGCGACTTGTAAAGGTGTAGTTTGTAAAGCACCTTGACCAATTGACATATTAATGCTATCACCTACAGTCCAAGGTATCTTCCAAGCTTTCTGCTTCCATGCCTCATCTGGCACTAAACCTTTTGTCTCTTCGTTGGCAAACTCAAAACCAGTTTTTTTACCAAATCCATACTTGCGAGTCCATTCAATTAAAGTTGGGCCGCCGACTCCGCGACCAATTTGATAGAAAAAGGTATCACTACTCCACTGCAATGCACCGACAAAACCCAATGGCCCAAATCCGGCGTGATTCCATTCACCAAATCGGGTGCCGCCAAAGTTTAAGGAACCGTAAGTTTGCAAGACTGTGCTGGGAGAAAATTTACCTGATTCTAACCCGGCTGTAGTAGTGACAATTTTGAAGGTGCTAGCGGGTGGAAAAGCACTGAGGGCGCGATTAACCAAAGGATGATCGGCTCCTTGTACAGTTTCCCAATCTTTTTGGGTGAGTTTCTGCTTCGAGAAAATATTTGGGTCAAAGGTGGGGTGAGATACCATTGCTAAAACAGCACCGTTCTTTGGGTCAAGTGCCACGATCGCACCGTCGCGATCGCCTAAAGCTTTTTCTGCTGTCTTTTGCATATTTAAGTCTACGGTCAAGTGCAAATCATTACCAGCTTTTGCCTGTTTCTCACCTAAAACCCGGAGTGGGCGACCTGCACCATCCACTTCTACCTGCTGACCGCCCCATTCGCCCCGCAGACTTTTCTCATAAGCTTTTTCAGCTCCCATTTGACCAATCACATCACCTAATCTGTAGCCTTCCTGCTTTTTTTCTTTTAACTGATCGGCCGTCAGTTCTCGCGTATAACCTAATATATGAGCTAGTTCCTTGCCGTGGGGATAGTAACGAACGGCTTCTGTATGAATTTCTACGTCCTTCAGTTCGGTTTGATACTCCTTCAATGCTGTAATTTGCGCTTCGTTCAAGTCACGAGCAATTCGTATGAGTGAAGAAGAATTAGCACCTGCCTCTTCTAATTTCTTTTGAATCTCTTCTTGGGGAACGTCGAGAATTTGAGATAGACGCGCTCCCACAACTGACCATGCAGGCTTGGTATGTGCCATCGGCCACAAATATACAGAGCGAGGATAGCGAGTACTGGCCAAAAGTTTGCCATCGCGGTCAAAAATATTACCTCGTTCTGGTTGTTTAGGGATCATCCGAATTCGATTTGACTCGGCTCGTTTTCGGTGATTTGCTCCTTCAGTAATTTGCAAATATGCTAAACGAACACTGATACCAGTCATCATCAGTAGAGTAAATATAATTAAAAATATTGGCTGGAAACTCCGTCCAACTGTACGTGTATTTTGTTTTCCGCCAAGTGGAGATGGGTTGAATAAAGTCATAAGGCAAAAAGAAAAAACATTTCCAAATTAAGATTATCTGTAAATAACTCTGCTAAATTCTTAGCAGGTATTTAACGCCAAACTAAGTGGCAGTGATTAATTGTTTTCAATAGATACCATAACCTCATTTCCTCCATTGCGTCGCTCAAAGGCTCCATCGTAGAGATGCCACACCTTATGCCCCTAAAAATATACACATAATTTGGGATGATTTATTTTTTGAAGCCCCTACTAGTAGTCTGTCCCATTAATTTTGAGGGATAAGAGAACGAACCGCAAAGGGCGCATTCGCGCAGCGTCTCGTAAGAGTTGGACGCAAAGTATAAGAAGGAAAGAAGAGAAGTTGAAATTTGATTCACCTATCAGAACTAATGGGACAGACCACTAGTGGTCTACCCCATTAATTTTGATGAGTTCGTAAGTAAGCACTTCAGTGTTTAAAAATCTAAGACTTAAGTCCTTGTTTTCTAAAGACTGAAGTGCTTACTACAAACCTTCAAAAATAGCTTGACAGACTACTAGTACCGCAAGGCAGAAGTCAGTAAGAGGCAGGGAGTGGGGGGAAGGGAGCAAGAACTGCTTCTTGTTGACGCGCGCGTTGCCCTGTAATTACCATTTGGACTCCACTGGCTGGCGCAAGGGTAAAACCTCGACGCTGAGGTAGTTCTGTTCGTTGATTAACTAGCTCTAACTGATAGCCTGACAGAATAGTTGCTAATACTAGCCTCATTTGAAATATGGCCAAAGCCTCGCCAATACAACGACGGACACCACCACCAAAGGGCAGAAATTCATAGGGAGAAAATTGCCGTTCTAAAAAGCGCTCTGGTTGAAACTCCTTCGGTTGGGGATATAAGTCTTCACGCTGATGAGTTAGATAAATGTTGGGAAGCAGTACAGTCCCAGGCTCTAAAGAATGTCCCAACAGCTTGGCAGGTTCTTGTACTACTCTGGGAAAAGAAAACATGACGACGGGGTGAATTCGCAAGGTTTCATTGCAAACAGCACTTAAATATGGCAGTCGGTAAATGCTCATGGGATCTGGAGAATCACCCAGGGTATCCAATTCCTGAAGTAGTTTTTCACGGACTAAAGGCTTTTGATGAATCCAATACAATCCCCAAGCGATCGCCGTTGCTGTGGTTTCATATCCAGCAAGTATCAAGACCATCAATTGATCGCGCAACTCCTGATCAGTCATCATTTGACCAGCTTCATCCTGGGCTGATAACAGTAAGGAGAGGATATCGATGCGTTCTGGATCTGCTTGCTGTCGGCGTTCAGCGATTTCAGCGTAGAGCAATTGATCAATTGTCTGCCGATCGCGCAGAAACTTTCCCCAAGGACTCCAAGCTCCTAAATCCTGTTGCAAGAATGAAAAGAAAAATAAACTAGAGGTCAAAGGTGAGCGAAACAGATCTAGCAACAACGGTAATAGATGCTTAAGCTGTTGAAATCTTTCTCCCTCAGACAAACCAAAGACGTTCTGCAATATGACTTGTAGGGATATTTCCTGCGTTAAATTTCGAGCCGAAAAGGGCTTATTGAGTGGTAACTGATTAAAGATTTGTTCAGTCAGATCACAGATTTGTTGACCGTAAGCTTGCATCCTCTCTCCATGAAAAGATGGCATGACCAGTTGTCGTTGACGTTTGTGGCGATCGCCTTCTAGTGTGAGAACTGAATAGTTTCCTATGAAAGGTTGTACAATTCTGTTAAGCTTGCCAACAGCAGCAAATTTCTTTCTATCGTTGGTTAAAATTTCCTGGATTGCTTGGGGATGGTTTACGAATACTACAGTGTCCCCAAAACCAATTATCTTACCAGTAAAAATGTCGGGATACTGTTGAGCAGCTTTTTCCATATACTGAACAGGATCAGCTACCCATTGCAGCTTTTGGAGAAAAGAAGGAATTTTTAGAAGATTAGGTAGTTGCATTTTTTGGAAAGGGGTAAGGAGATATTATAAGATAACGGTTTGCTTCTTTCTGCTATGGCATTAAAATCAAGGTTTTATAGTTAACCTTCAAAAACTAAAAGCCCAACCAATATCATCAACATAGTTGTATTGATTGGAACTTATAAAGGAGAGATAAAGTCAATCTAACTCTCCTTTTTTATTTGTAAGCTTATACTATTTAATTAATATTTTGCTAGCTCCAGCATCTCTACAGTTTTGTAGCGAGCAGTGAAGGAATACCAATCGAGATTACCACGTATCCAAGCATGAATTCCTAATATATATTTTGCTAACTCAGCATCTATTTCTTGTCCAAAAGATGGAATGTTTGCTTCCAAATCTAACAATTTTTGGATCTCATTATCATGCATTTTAGTAGCAAGCTTCATTGCTTCTTCTAAAGAAATTTTGTGTTGGCAATGTAGTACAAATACTAAATTATGAACATGACCAGTTGCCAACTCTCTAGATAATGAAAAGATATCATTAGACCAGCCAAGAAGGTTATTTGTAATTTCATTAAGTTGTTTAAAAATATCCTGTTTTCGTAAAAAATCAGGAATTATCAACTGATCACAAAGTTCAATTAATGGCAAGGCAACATCTGCACCTGCGCTTAACCTACGCATTGCAATATAAGTCTCAGTATCGGGTACAATTCCATCTACACGGTTGTTTGCTTCTTCAAAACAACCGTATAAATATTTCTCAAAGCCGCAGATAAAATAATTTAACCATTTCAGGCTTGCTTTTTCAAGCATCCGCTCTCGTAAGTTACTTAAAGCACGACTAAGAGGTATATCATGGCTCGTAACTTCTGCCCCTTTCAATATTTCTAGAAATCTCTTGTGAATAGCTTTTAGAAGTTCAGGTTTTGTTTTCAAGTTTGATAAATCGCATTGATCATCCCAAATAAATAGCCAACTCAACCAGTCATTTGCTATCTTCAGTTCTTGAAAGTTAAGTTGCAATAAGGATAGGTAGTAGCTGCCATCAAAAAGAATTTGGACTTGCAGAAACGCTGATAAGATGATTCATTTGCCAGAAGATTAAAACCAAGTACCCATTCAAGAGCATACTCTTCTAGAACATTAATATTTTTATTGATTTGTGGTGAGAAAGGACAGAATAAATCGGCAGAAATTAATTTTTCCATAACCAATATAGTTATTAAAAGTTTACAAGTTAAAATTTTGGAAATAACTCCTTTAATACCAGTTTTCATGCAGTGCATAAATCATCTTTACGCTAAAATCCTGATGTTTAAGAAGATATAAATATTCCAACTATTAACTCTTTATTTTTATTTATTTTTTTAAAAAAGATATCTGAAATCATACTAAAATAAGATTTTTAAAAAATATTATTTACGTAAGTGTGCGTTCAGGATAAATACAGAAAACAAGTTTGCAAAGTCAGTAAGAGGTAAATAGCAGTAATATTATTTTTATAAAAAATATACTAATTGTTTAAAAAAACAAGAGTATTAATAACTAACTTCATAACGATTGCTTTTATTAAAAAGATTGTTCAGTAGTAATATTGTTCTGGGCTAACATTATCTTTTTCAAAAGACAAGAGTAATAATGACTAATTTAAAGCCAGCCGTCTTCATGAAAGAGGTGTCCATCTGTAGTCAAAATTAAAATTAGTGCTTCATTTTCATACTGTAGCGATCGCTCCCGTAGTCGCAGAGAGCAATTTAGCGTGAGAATGTTGCTGTTATCCAAGTTTTTGGGAACTATAGGATTGTCATAGAAAAAAATTTTCAGTCGGTCTGCAAATAAAATAGAGGTAACTTAGCTGTGATCGCAGGGCAATAGTGAATAAGTAACAAGTAGTTAAATTAATTTAAATACATGAATTACGAGCTAGATATAAAAATGCTTTATACACCAGAAGACAGTTTAATTTTAGTGGTAGATGATACTGCTACCAATTTAGAGATTGTCTTTAATATATTAACTAATGTCGGCTTTAAAGTTATTACAGAGAATGATGGTAAAAAGGCCATTAAACAGGCTCAAGAAAAATTACCTGATTTGATTCTGTTAGATGTGATGATGCCGGGAATAGATGGATTTGAAACTTGTAAAAGGCTGAAAGAAAACTCAGATATTTGTGATATCCCCGTAATTTTTATGACAGCTAATTCTGATACTGAGAGTAAGGTAAAGGGTCTAAATATAGGGGCAGTTGATTACATTACCAAACCCTTTCATGAAGAAGAATTATTGGCTAGAATTAAAACCCATCTGCAATTACGAAATCTCACCAAAACTTTAAAAAAACGGGTTGCAGAAAGGACAGCAGCATTATCTAGGGTATTGAAAGACTTACAAGAGTCTCAACTTCAGCTTGTACAAACAGAAAAAATGTCTGCCCTTGGTCAATTAGTAGCAGGAGTTGCTCATGAAATTAATAATCCGGTTGGTTTCATTCATGGCAATCTTGGACACGCTTCAGTATATTTCCAAGACATGATCAACCTCATTGATCTTTATCAGCATCACTATCCTAATCCAGTTTCAGAAATTCAGGAGCAAATTGCAGCGATAGATTTGAAGTATATACTTACCGATCTACCTAACTTAATTTCTTCAATGAAAGAGGGCGTTCAGCGCATTCGTGACATTAGTACCAGTCTGAGAACCTTCTCTCGAGCAGATAGCGATCGCACAATTTCTTGCAATATTCATGATGGCATTGACAGTACAATCATGATTCTTAAACACCGCTTAAAAGCATCCGAGGTTCGTCCTGATATTCAAGTAATTAAAGATTACGGTAATTTGCCAGAATTAGAATGCTTTATCGGACAACTAAATCAGGTATTTATGAATTTGTTAGCTAACGCTATCGACGCTTTAGAGGAGTCTAATGTAGGACGCACCTATATTGAAATTGAAACCAATCCCAATCAAATTTTGATTCAAACTACTCTTGCTGAAGATAAAAATTATATTTTGATTCGGATTAAAGATAATGGAGTGGGAATGTCCGCTGATGTCCAGCAAAAAATCTTTGACTATCTATTCACCACCAAGCTTGTCGGTCAAGGCACAGGACTAGGATTATCAATTGCTCGTCAAATTGTTGTCGAAAAGCATGGAGGAACTCTGGAGGTAAATTCAGCAAGAGGAAAAGGTTCAGAATTTATCATCAAGCTTCCCATTTAAGAATCATAGCAAATCGTAATTCCCCTAGTAAAATGCTTTCCAGGACAATTGAATCAGGTATTTATGAATTTATTGGCAAATGCCATTGATGCTTTAGAAGAGTCTAACTATGGATGGAGTTTTAATGATATTAAGGTAAATCCTAATCAAATTACAATTCATACTGCTCTCACTGAAGATAACAATCATGTCTTGATTTGGATTCAAGATAATGGCGTAGGAGTATCGGCTGATGTTCAGCAAAAAATGTTTGACCATTTATTCACAACCAAACCTATGGGGAAAGGAACAGGTTTAGGATTATCAATTGCTTATCAAGCAATTGCCCAAAAACATCAAGGTAGTCTAGAAGTAAATTCTGTGTTAGAAAAAGGTTCTGAATTTATAATCACTATTCCACTTTATTAAACTATAAAATATACAAAATATACACATTTTTTATGGAAATAAAAATTAAAATTTCTCAATATATAGCAATTTTATCTGATTTGCGACAATAATTTTTTATAACATAGATGCAGAGCAGCTTGTCGCAGGCTACATCATTATAAACAGAAGCAAACATCAAATTCTCAGAATAAAAAGATTAAACAGTTACTTTAGAGACATTTTGGGGAATTCTATAACTGTAGTTCTAAGATTGTGTACTCAAAATTTATGACCAATTCACTTAACGATTCAATAACTCCCCTTAATATTTCTTTAGAACGCGATATATTTTTACGTACATTAATCAGAGAATTATCTGGCACTTTGCAGGATGTTGTTGGTTTAGAAGAAGCTTCTGGATTTATTAGCGTAGTTGGTGAAAGGATGGGGAGGCAGATTAACCAAGATTATAAATCTGCCCTGGCAGTCTCCAACCTTTCTCCTGAGCAAGTAACTAATGTCTTGATTGATTTAAAAAAACGAATTCAAGGCGATTTTTATGTCATTGAGCAGAATGATGAAAAAATTGTATTCGGCAACCGCGTCTGCCCATTTGCCGAAAAAGTACTTAATCGCCCTGCCATGTGCATGATGACTTCAAATGTCTTTGGGACGATCGCAGCTAATAATCTAGGATATGCGAAAGTAGAATTGCAGGAAACTATAGCACAGGGTGCTTCTGGATGTAAAGTTATTATTTACTTAAAAGTTACAGAAGAGGCAGAAGATGCAGAAGGTCGAGAATACTTTAGGGGAATGGAATCTGTGTAAATCCTTCAGCAGCAAACAAAATAATTTCAGGATATAAGCTTAGTATAGATATGTAAAGTAGAGTCAAACCCGAAAGTGGAAGCCCCATGACTCCTGAACAATTTCTTGAATTTGCCAGAGTTTTACCAGAACCTTTACTTCTGGTAAGTGGAGAGGGTCAGCTGTTAGCTACGAATCAACCAGTAGCAGATATGCTGGGGTTACGCCGTCAGGAATTGCGGGGAAGAATGCTTTTTGAACTGGTAACTGAGCCTACTAACGATATTGTTAAGTACTTGCAATCTTGTTCAAGTAGCAGGGCAATGGTGATTGGCACTTTGACTTTACGGAAGAATGATGGACAAACCTTAATATGTCGTAGTCAAGGAGCAGTTATTCAACCTTGGTCTCCTGAATCTTCAGCTTTAATTATCTTACGCTTGGAAAGTAGAGCTTTAGCCAGCAGTAATTTCGTTTTGTTGAATGAAAAAATCGATGAGTTAGCAAAAGAAAAGAAGTTCAAAGACGAAAACAAGCTGAAGAAGCGCTCAAGAAAGCAAATCAAGAGCTAGAAGTTCGGGTTGAGGAACGCACAATTGCTTTACAAGAAACACTAAATGAACTACAACTTACCCAAACTCAGCTTATCCAAGCTGAGAAAATGTCTAGTTTAGGTCAAATGGTCGCTGGTATTGCCCATGAAATTAATAATCCCGTGAGTTTTATTTATGGAAACCTTCACCACGCCCATAAATATAGTCAGGATTTACTAACATTGGTACAAACTTATCAACAACTTTGTCCACATACTCCTCCAGAAATTCAAAAGCAAGTAGAAGAAATAGATTTAGATTTTTTGATTCAAGATATAACTAAACTCTTCCAGTCGATGCAAGTAGGAACATTACGAATTCAGGAAATTGTTAAATCATTACGTAGCTTTTCCCGGCTTGATGAAGCAGAATTCAAGCAAGTTAATATTCATGAAGGAATTGATAGTAGTTTAATGATTTTAGAGCATCGCCTGCGAGATAAGCGTGAGTGCCCAGAAACCAAAGTCATCAAAAAATATAGTCAACTACCCAATGTAACTTGCTACCCCAGTCAACTCAATCAAGTGTTTATGAATATTCTTGCTAATGCAATCGATGCATTGGAGGCATCGGCGAACAATGACAATCAAAAACTAACAAATAATAATCCTCAAATTGAAATTAAAACTGAGGTAATAGATCAAAAATGGATAAAGGTTAGTATTGCTGATAATGGTTCGGGGATAAATGAACAAGTTTGCTCAAAGCTATTTGATCCGTTTTTTACGACAAAAGCGGTGGGTAAAGGTACTGGACTAGGGTTATATATAAGCTATCAGATTATAGTTGAAAAACATAACGGAGAACTTAGCTGTTTTTCTGTTCCAGGGAAAGGTGCAGAATTTATAATTAAGATACCTGTTAGTTCAGTCTGATAAAATTTAATTTTTACTTTAATATTCTATAGTTTTAATTATTCCATCATCGGGGCGCAAGACCTTGCACCACTAAAAATATAGAAATAATTTAGGATAATTTATTTTTTTCAATTCTCCAATATTAAGTTAGAAATTTAGTTTAAAGTTAAAATATATGACGAACGCCTGTCTGCATATTAGCAAACAGGCGTGTCTCTAAGTACAAACTTTGGTTGAGACTCAGGCTATTAAATCTTAGCAGTAGAATCAACTGAGAGTTGAGACTGACTAACTGAATCTAATTCTGGCAAAAGCAGTGGATTTTCTGCTTTTACATTAGTGTTAATTGTTGCTTGCAACATGGGGGTATTGGAGACGGAATTGTTCGCCAATGTAAACAGTGGATTTGACAAAATCCCTGCTATGGAAGTAGCAATTAATGTTACTACCAACCCAACTTGCAAAGGTCTTAGTCCAGGTAAATCCCAACGCACTTGTGGATAATTCTTTACCGCGTCGGACATTTCATGGGGTTCTTTAACTACCATCATCTTGACTACACGAATGTAGTAGTAGATGGAGACAACGGTGGTAACTAAGCCCAGCAGGACTAACCAATAAAGACCTGCTTGCCAACCAGCCCAGAATAAGTAAATCTTACCGAAAAACCCAGCTAATGGTGGAATACCACCCAAGGAAAGTAGGGAGATACTCAACCCCAGTGTTAGAAGTGGGTCTTTTTGATATAAGCCAGAGTATTCGGAAATCTGGTCGGTTCCCGTGCGTAGTGAGAACAGGATAATGCAGGTAAAGCCGCACAGGTTCATGAACAGGTAAACCAGTAAGTAGAATATCATACTGGCATAGCCCGCCTGTGTACCAGCAATCAAGCCAATCATCACAAACCCAGCTTGGGCAATGGATGAATAAGCGAGCATCCGTTTCATGGTAGTTTGGGCTAGGGCGACTACGTTACCCAAGATCATGCTGAGAACAGCCAGAGCAGTGAAGACAAACCTCCACTCGTCAGCAACAAGGGGGAAGGCTGTTGTTAGCAAGCGGATGGCTAGGGCAAACCCAGCTGCTTTGGAACCGACCGATAAAAAGGCGATGACTGGGGTGGGAGCGCCTTCATAAACGTCTGGTGTCCACTGGTGGAAGGGTGCAGCGGAGATTTTGAAGCCAATACCTGCGATCGCAAAAACCAGGGCAATGACTAAACCTAAAGATTGACCACCTTTCGCTGTGGCAATGCCATTAGCGATCGCACCTAGTTCAGTTTGTCCTCCAGATAGCCCATACAGCAGTGATACACCGTACAAAAAGATTGCTGTACTGGAAGCTCCAATTAACAAGTATTTCAGCGCCGCTTCATTGGAACGGGGGTCACGCTTGGTATAACCTGTTAACAAGTAAGAGGAGATACTCAGGGTTTCTAGGGAGATGAAAATCATCACCAACTCACTAGCCCCGGATAAAAACATCCCTCCCAAAGTAGCACTCAGCAAAATAGCGATGAATTCGGCTAAAGGAGTGCCGCTCTGCTCAACGTAGCGAATTGACATCAGTATAGTCGCGATCGCAGACAAGGCAATAATACCGCGAAAGACAATACTCAGGTCATCACTATTAAAGCTACCGGTAAAACCGATGGGATTAGGAGCGTCCCATTGAAAATATAGGGCGACAATCGAAGTAAATAAACCTGCGATCGCTAGATATCCAATCCAGCGTGCGGATGTACGCCCCAAAATCAAATCAACAATCAAAACCCCCAAGAGGGTGAGAATAACAATCCCCTCTGGTAAAATCGTTCCAGCGTTTAGCTGGGATGCAATATTAGCAAAATCCATGAGATGTATAGGTTTTGGGGATTAGACATTAAGGCTAACTCTGTTCACTCTAGCAAGTTTTCTAATTCCCAGACTAGCTCTTTTAACAAGAGCTTAACAGCTTGGGTGCAGATGGCAATCGCACCAACTTGATTGGCTTACTCGCAGCTTTCTCAGTATCTAGGAATTTACCTAACAGCTTTCCTACCTCGTTTTTCACGCGTGATAGCAAATATGATAAATAATTATGCGGCAACAAGTGCGTGCCGTAGGCGATCGCTACGGACAAAAAGCTCATAAACTAATTAATAAGGGCACAGCAATGCTGTGCCCCTACAATATTCATAATTCCTAAGTTTATTAAAAACCTACTGATGGCAGCTTGCCTTGTAGTGACTGAAATTTAGACTGAACACAGTTAGCACAATTGCAACCAAGTTGATCAATAATCGGATTCGATGTTTGATTCAACTTTGGTGTTGCCAGTTCAGGAATTTGTTGTGTAGATGCTACCGTAATAATTTGTGTAGCATATTCAGATTTCAGGCTGGATGCGTGTGCTGGATTGAGTACCAGCAGCATGGATACTAGAAATGCGGGACAGGCAAGTAAAATCAGTTTGACTATGTTCATAATTCACACAAAGATAGCTTTGCTGATACAGCATAGCTAATAAATTGCCCACCTTCAACTTTAATAATTCGTAATTCGTAATTCGTAGTTCGTAATTGTTGGGTTTAATTACCCTTCTCCCAAAGGGAGAGGCCAACGCCACCGTCTATAAGTGGCGCTTTTTTTCGGTCTGCGTATAAATACTTTGATGTAATATCGGAATCCGATTTGATTTCTGAATTACTCGAAGAGGTAAGGGACTCTTTATTGGGGACTGGGGACTGGGAAGAAGGAATAAAGGTGTACTGAGTTTTGTTCAAAAATCAAATATGAGTCCTACAGTCTTTAATTACGAATTACGAATTACGAATTACGAATTATTTTAACTGCGCCCAAATCCTTGACCCCGCAAAACCTTTGACCATACAAGTAATTCGCCCTGTTCACCCCCTGCGGCCAGTAACTTGCCTTGGGGATGCCAAGCTAGAGTGGAAAATCCTCCTGAGACACCTGTGATAATTTGGGATACTTCTTTGGCTTTGTTCCATAAACACAACCAACCGTCAGCAGCAGCAGAAGCGAGAAGGAAGCTTTTAGGTGCAAAGGCGATCGCATTAATCACACCCACATGATTAGTTAATACTCGTGCTTCCCAGCCTAACGAATCATCTTCGAGCTTTTCCCACACCACAATACCTTCAACGCTAGAAGATGCTAATATTGGCGCACCGACTTTAGTGGTAGCTTCTGACCATGCCAATTGGCGAATTTTACCAGGGAAGCCACGCATCACCCAAGGGTCGGGATTGTTCCATTCCAAAACGGTGACACTACGATCCATATTGCCAGAAGCCAGGAATTTACCATCAGGCGACCAAGCCATCGCTACACTCACACTAGGCATATCCAAGATGTATGGTTCTTCATCCCAGCTTTGACTATGCCAAATCTTGATACCCTGATAACCGCTAATGGCTAAGTATTGCCCATCAATGCGCCAATCAATCGCCAAAACTGACGAGTTTTCAAAATTCAGCGTTACAACAACCTTGCGAGTATCTGCATCCCAAACTTGGACATAACGCCCCAAACTAAAAGCCAGTTGGTTACTGGTGTAATTCCAAGCTAGCTTGTCAACCCATGCGGGGGCATTTTCCAAGGTGGCGATTAATTCAGTATCGCGCCAAATTTTCACCTGTCCATCTTGTCCACCAACAGCTAAAAATTTTCCATCTGGTGAAAAGGCGAGACAGTCTACTGATTTACCGTTACCAGTTTGTAAACTTGTGAGTTCGCCATTATTCCACAGAACTACTTCACCAGCGGCGGAAGTTGCTGCTAAAGTTTTACCTTGTGGCGACCAAGCGATCGCAGTTACATAATCTGAAAGTGTTCCCGAATAGTGTTGTTCAAATTCCTTAGATTTGCTGGTTGTGGTGTTCATAGTTATTGGGTACTGGTTACTGGGGACTAGGGACTAGGGAGTCAATTTTCCCAATCCCCAATCTCCTATTTATGCTAGACAAGCGAGAAAATCTTGCTTAAGTTTTGCTGCATCAAGGTTGCGCCCGATGAAGACTAGTTCGTTTTTGGGGGTTTCGTTTGGTTTCCAGGGGCGATCGGGTTTGCCATCAAATATCATGTGTACTCCTTGGAATACAAATCGATTATCTTCTCCAGCAATATTTAAAATGCCTTTCATCCGAAAGATATCTGTCCCTTGGGTACGTAGTAACTCGGAAAGCCAAGTGTTTAATTTTTCTCCATCCACTGCACCTGCTTCTACTAAAGCTACAGAAAAGACGCTTTCATCGTGTACGTGGGCATCTTCGCCTAAGAAATCTGGATCAATTTCTAATGCACGATCTAAATCAAAGGCTTTTACACCTAATAAAGCATCCATTCCTAGTTCAGAATTTTGGGTACGGTAGATTTTTGCGATCGCATTCATCGCCCGAATCCGTTTCTCCAATTCATTCAACTCTTCTGGCGCTACCAAATCTGTTTTATTAAGTAAAATTACATCGGCAAAAGCAATCTGTTCTTGTGCTTCGTCTGCATCCCAGTGCTGCGAGATGTGCTTGGCATCTACAACTGTCACCACTGCATCTAAAGACAGTTGACTTTGCAAATCTTCATCCACAAAAAATGTCTGAATCACTGGTGCAGGATCGGCTAATCCAGTTGTTTCAATTACTAAATGGTCAAATTTATCGCGCCGCTTCATCAAGTTGCCAATGATGCGAATTAAATCGCCGCGTACTGTACAACAGATACAGCCATTATTCATTTCAAAAATTTCTTCATCTGCATCGATAATCAATTGATTATCAATACCCACTTCCCCAAATTCATTGACAATCACAGCAACTTTTTTGCCGTGTTCGTAGGTGAGGATGTGATTGAGTAGAGTCGTTTTACCTGCTCCCAAATACCCTGTAAGAACAGTAACGGGAACTGAATTGTTGATTACGTCAGCCACCATACTCTAAATTCCTCTTGTCTCACCTTATGGATAATCATTATCACATATCATAAATCTTTTTATATTTTTGTGCGAACTTACTATTATTTTGGGTTTCAGGAAAATAATCACATAATTTAATGACCAAACATTTTATTTTTATACATCTGTAATAAGTAATAGATATTCAAACCTTGGCTGGCAATATTGCATACAAGCCAACACCCTGCGGTAAGTTGCAGGTTAGTACCTTGGCAATCTTGCTATTAAAATGATAATCATTATCCAAGCAAAAAAATTATACTTTGATGGAGTAGCGTAGTGGTTTCAAAAAACACTATCGGTTTGAGAAAGCAATTAACTCAAGCAGGACAAGCATCTGCGTCTATTGCAGTCAGCTTTTTGGTCGTTGCGCCGTTGGTTTTATCTACCGCTTTAGCATCCGCACAAGCAGATGATACTCATAATCATTCGGATGAAACGGGCTTTTATATCGGATTAGATGGTTTGGAGGCTCTCTCTACAGGGACATACGCAGGTTTGGAGAACCCCAATTACAATCGTTTGACCCTTCTGTTTGCACATAGGGATGAAGACACACCTGAATCTAGCCATTTCCACGGCATTGGTACTTATAGCTACTCAGGGTCATTAAATAACCCAACCATTAACCCAACCAACACAAATAACCGAATTCCTGAGTCTTACTCAGAACAACCGCCGCTAACATTATTACCTGGTACAGGGTTTTATAGTGGTCGCTTGATTAGTACTCCAACAGATAAGGAATATAGCAATCTGACAATAGAACCTATAGCGTCTCTAAAAACTTCAAAAGAATTAGACAACCAGTATTTGTTCAATAGCTCTAATGGTCGTTGGCAGTCGTCTCTTGAGGGTGCAAATATTGGTTTACAATTAGCCTCAATTAGCAGTGGATTGAATATTGGTGATTCAGCAGGCGTTGATATTGTCAAGTCAGTAGGCGATATCTACACAATCGGCAGTGGTGATAATTTTTCGTTCACCCCTACTTTTTGGACTGATGCTGCTGCACCACTGGGAACTTATTCTGCATCATTCAAATTAGTGGATTTAGGCACTGATAATCACCGTATTCCCTTTAAAGAGTCTGGCACTTTCAATTTTGATTTTGAAGTCAAGGCAGTCCCTGAGTCATCAACTGTTCTTGGTCTTGGTATAGTCGGTTTACTAGCGCTTTCTCTTTCTCGCTTGCAAAAACTGACTCGCAGTAGCTTGAACTAATCTAATCTCGCACCAAGGTGCAAAATTATTCTTTTCCTCTTGGTGCAAAAATTTAATTTTCTGAGGAGAACAAAAAATCTTGAACTGCTTCTAAAACAACCCCTGGGTATTCTTCATGTAGTCCCAGAGAACCAGGGATAACAACGCTTCTCACTCCTGGTAAGGCTACCAAAGCGTTCATTTCTTCTCGTGATTTGGGGGGGCTAGATTCCCCAACTACTACCATAAGCGGTACGGTTAAAGACTGCACAAGTTCCAGAAAATCAGATTGTTCGTGTACAGCATCGAGATTACCAGTTACAAAGGCAGCAGATGCAAATCGCGCTCCTGGTTGTTGAGTTGTTTGCCATTTCTTCTCGATGAAACTGGGTGTAATTTTACCTGCGTCAGTAAATACATGACGGCGATACATCAAACTTAAGAAGGATGGGGTAGTGTTGAGTTTGTAGAGAGCTTGACCAAGTATAGGCGATCGCACCAATTCTCTCACCATGCCAGCTATTTGCTGACTTGCCCCCATTGTCGGCAAAGGCCCACGCCAAGTAGGAGCTAACAATACAATCTTTGAGAAAACAGCCTGCTTCACAGCTAATTGTAAAACGTAACTAGAAGCATGGCCAGCCGCTACCACAGTAATGGGAGTATTAAAAATAGCTTTGACAAAATCTTCTAGAAAGTGCTGATATATTTCCGGTCGATAATTCAAACTAGGGCGAGAAGATTCTCCAAATCCAGGCCAATCAATGGCCACAACTTGAAAATTGGGAGCTAATAACTTGGCAAGTTCGCCTACTTCCAAACGCGTTGAAACACTGCTGAAAGATGGTAATAGCAATAGCGGTGATCCTTTACCAAGGGTTTCATAAACAACGCGCAATTGCTGATTTTCCCAATTCCAGAGATATTCTTGAACCACTCCACCAAAACCAGTAGCAGCAGAGGTAGATAATAAATTTGTTGACATTAGACTAAATTTTGGTAGTTGTACCTTATTTATCAACTGTTTTTTGTCAGTTGTCTTTTGCTAATGACCAATGACAAATGACTAATGACTAATAACCAAGTTTAGCTAGGCAAATCTAACTTACATTCCAATGCTTTTTTTTGCATGGTTTTAAAAATATTGTAAAACCCATTAGCACGGGAAGGTGTCAGGCTAACATTTAAGCCTGTTTCTTGAATAAAATCTGGAGTAAGTTGGACAATCTCACTTGGCGTTAGTCCATGCAATCCTTCAACCAGAAGACCGACTAATCCTTTAGTTAACTGAGAATCGGAATCGCCCTGAAACACAACCTTACCATCATCCAAGGCTGCGGTGATATAAACTTGAGACACACAACCAGGAACTTTATTTTCGGGTAATTTATCAGCTTCTGGGAACTCATTGAGCTTCTGAGCATACCAGATTAGCTGTTCGTAGCGTCGCTTCGGTTCGGAAGCGCGTTGAAAGCGCTGGACAATTTTAGCGAGCGCAGGTGGCAAAGAATCTAGAGTTGAGGACATAACAGAAGCTGCAAATGATCGGTATCACTTTGAGTGTAGATTATCTTTAGAGCGATCGCGCCTCCGGTTAACCTTGGCATATCAGCTAGCTATGATATGTCAAATCTAGACATTTATTGCGTAGGCGCAGCCCGCCGTAGGCATCGCATTCACATCGGTCAGGTTTTTGATGTGTGTAATTACAAAAACTTAATTTTTTTATAAGCAAGCTTTAACAGCAACTCTATACAAGTTATTCCTGTAATAGTATTTACTTTTTACTATTACGTAAGTGTGTATGGTGTATGTTGAAAATTTATGTGTCGTTTAATTTAACTTAAATCCAGATTTTCTGGAGGTTGGCGTGTTTCTTAACTGGCAACTTTAAACTACACCTCAGTAGTGACAAATGACCATGCAATGCCTACGTTAGCCTGCGCCTATGCACTTACAAAATTAGCTGCGACTAGATTTTAACTAAGCAGCTAGTACCGCAACGCGGAAGTCAAAACTCACTCATGCTTTAATCTTGGGCTTCCTCAATGTTTTGAATGCTAGGTTTATTTTTGCCAACCTGCACTAAGTAATAATCGATAATTAAAAATTAAAAATCAAAAAAAATTCTGATTTTTAATTTTTAACTTCTCTCCCTTAGCGATTAATTCGTAGTTTGTGCAGCTAACATCTGCTTCAGCTTTTCTAATTCCGAAGCCCAACGAGGATCTGGACGAATAGCGTCTGAATCGGTGGTTGTGGTGCTGTTTTCACGAGAACCGCCGCCGCCACTGCTACCGCCGCCACGACGAGGCTTCTTAGAGCTTTTCTCACGACGGCTACCTTCTCTGTTGGGGCTAGGTGTGGGGGTACTACTACTACTACTATTACTAGCAAGAGTAACTGGTTTAGGAGCTTGCTCGTCACCCTCTTCACCCTTTGTCCGAGGTAATGCCTTCTCTAGCTTAATAGGAGTGTCTTTGAACATCTGACCATTATACTTTTCAATAATTTCGTCAGCTTGTTCGTCATTGTTGACTGTAAGAAAACCGAAACCACGACATTTGCCGGTTTTGCGGTCTTTAATTAATTTAGTAGTTACAGCATCACCTTCGGCTGCAAAAACTGCTTGGAGATCTTGACGATCTATTTCATCTTTAGGCAAATTACCTATATATAGGCGAATGGACATGAACTATACCTCCAGAGTTGAATAAACATGGCAAGGCAAGAAAACAATCACTTAGCTTTGGCTTTTAAATAGATGCTATTGACCAAGACTGCCATCAACCAATTTTTTTGCTCGAAACTGTCAACCTATATAACAATACAGTTTTTCGTCGGGATCAAGCTTGTTTAATCCAAAGGCTCACACTATGGTGAGCTAATAACACCTTAATTCTAAGAATTGTAAATTTAATAGCCTATTGCCTGCTAAAGTACACGCTTTTTTTCATGCCCTTTTTCGCAGAATCTAATACCATTCCTTACATTACCACGGTATTTTCTACGTAGCTAGTTTAGCGCATACATTTCCGACTTTAGTTTTACTATATCGTAACATAAAACACATTTTTCTCTGTAAGTGAGAATATTTTGAAACAAAAACCAGCCACTGGCTGGTTAATTTGCTGCTGTGTTGGGAGGAAAAAAGGTATGTAGCAGGGGAAAAGCATCCAAATTCACAACCAAGCTGTGGTGCTGAGTTATGTGGCGTGCTATTGTTTGTGTAAATAAATGTAACACTTGTTAAGAAAACCTGCAACTTTTGTTTACATTCTGATTTGTCTTTTGTCCTTTGTCCTTTGCTAATGACTAACCAGTGAGAAAAACGTATGCGCCCAAAGCCTGTGCTGCAACTGCCAAAAAAGTAGACCAAATGGGATGAGGGCTGTTAATGGTTTTACCACTTTGAGTTTCCAGGGTTTGGATATCGATCCAAGGTGTTGCTCCTCGCCGGAACCAACCAGTGACGATAATTTGCCGACCGATTAGATGCTGGTGATTGACTGACTGTCCTAGCCAAGAAATGTGGTGTAATTTCAGCAAACCCGCGCTGGATTGGAAGATTAAATCTTGCGCTAGGGAGTTGCTAGTGCCTTGACGACCTAACAGTTTGCCCACTAGACGCACGCTGATGCTGTCGATGGGTAAGGCAGAAGGGTTAGATAACAGGTTGGGTAAGCTGTCATCAGTTTGCACTGTGGTCGGTTTAATATCGGGAAAGAAAGAATTAATCCGCATCAGTGTACCGATACTAAAGCCAATCAGAAGGCAGCCTGTAATGAAAGACCAATCTTCATATATCCACTTTAGATTTAAAAACTTGAGTGCGAATGCTAGTTGCCAGGTTAGCCAGACTAAAGCTGCAAACAGAACCCCTAGAGGAATTCCCAACCAGGGAGCGATTTGTAATAAGAAAGACTGACGTTTAACCTTTGATGGTTCACTAGCAAAATGTAGTTCGGTGTCTAGATGCCAGTGACGGGCTATTTGGCAAAGACGTTCGATGCGATCGCCCATTAACGGATGGCTATTATTAATCGTAAACCATCGACGATAGGGGTTGGCAGTATCCCACTTCAAAAATGATTCAAAAGATAAATTACTGGCAATAGTGCCCAAAGCAAGGCTCTGTTGGGAGCTGACTGGTGTCAAGAGATTTAAGCTTTCTAGTTGCCAACTTGTCTCTTCCTCTTTTTGGATATCAGCGGCAATGCCAATGGCGATTTTGAGTAAAGCGCGAATCAGGGCATTGGGATTACCAGTAATTTCAGCTGCGACGCGATCGCTATAATAAAGTCGCAACCGCGACAACCACAATGCAGTCCCAGTCAGCAAACACCAAACTCCATAAATTAGACTAGCCAGAATTGTCACCGGCGATCGCCAAATTTTCGCTGATATTTTGTCTCCCAACTGCGACACTTGCTGATATAGCTTATGAGTTGGTAATGTCACCAGCAGCAACAAAGACATCACAGCAAAATCCCAGTGAGCAATATGCCCTAGCTGCGTGGCGTAGATAATGGCGATTTCATCATCCGCCAGCTGTTCTAATAGCCCTTGACTGACAACAATCCTGGCATTACGTGGTAAGCTACCATAAGTCAGGATAATTGGTGCAGCCATCGGTAAAATCCGCAGTTTAGGTAATGGCCGGTGCCGTTGTTGGCAACAACGTTGTAGCACTCGGACAGCTTCTCGGCTGTGGGTATTCAATACATCTTTAGGAAATTCTCGCTGACCATAGAAGTTTGCCAGTAGTATATCCAGCAACCAAGGTGATGCTCCGATTAAAATCACCAATACTATTAGTAACAATTTAGTCGGGTCGCCGTATAAAAACTGTAACGGCTCAAAATAAGGTAGTTTAACTAAAGTATGGTTGATGAATCCCATTGCTAACTTGAGGATTTCTCGCATCACCCAAAAGAAAGCGATGAATGTTCCTGCTGACAGTAGCCGCAAGGGAATTAATTTTGGTTTACGTAATGGTTGCCATGCTCTAGCGCGTTGTGCTTGCCGCCAATAAATAACACCGAACAATTTGGCTTGGGTGCGGGTAACAGAACCCATGAAGCCATTTAGGGGCGCAGCAGGTGGTGGTGGCGGTGGTGTTGCTAATGTAGCCTTGAGTCTAGGTAGTGGCACCATCTGCGGGACGTCGTCGCTTTTGGCTTCTATTACTTGATCATTCGATTTTTCCTCTAATGTAGGAGTTTCCGGGGGAGTAACTGGAGGAGAATCTGGGGTTGAATTCTCAAAGGCAACAAATCCAGTTTCAACTTTTTTTGGTTCTTGATCGGGTTTTTTACGTTTTGTCAGGTGTTCGAGAGCGCGTGTTGCCCACTCTTGGACTTGGGGATTGTTACTCTCAATCAGATTCTGGGAAATAGCGATCGCATTGGCAACTTCGCCAGTGCGAGCATAAGCCATCACTAAACCAACCTTGGCTTGTAAGCTAGCAGTACCATTGCTTTGGCTGTTAGCAATAGGTTTTAGTTGAGCGATCGCTGTTTGGTAATTTCCTTGCTTGAGGGCAACTAAACCAGCCTCCAAAAACGGTTTGGCATGTGAAGGCATACAAATTCTGGCACTCCAATCTCTTCTAGGTGATCCACGTTTGTGCAAAAGCGCGAACCTCGGATGCCGTGGAACTCAACCGCGCTCAAGTTTTGTTTGTCAAGTGAATGATAAAGATTGAATCCAGGAGTCAGGAGTCAGAATTCAGTTAGCTCTTTTGTAGAACTAATTCTGAATTCTGGATTCTGTATTCTGTATTCTTCTTCATTCCTCCACTGGTTGTTGACTAGAAAATACTGGAGCGATCGCGCTTAATTTTAACTCTGGATGGTCGCCCAGTAATTGTTGACAATTCCATTCATTGCGGAATAGCAATACTGGGCGTCCCATACTGTCTTTAACTGTAGTGGTATTGAATATTCGTCCCACTTTTTCTAATGCTTCCCAACCACCCTCAACCCAACGGGCGACACTGTATGGTAATAAATCTAATATGGTTTCTACACCATACTCATTTTGTAAGCGAAACTGCACCACCTCGAATTGCAACTGACCCACCGCCGCCAAAATTGGATCGCGCTTGGCTTCATCAGTTGAATACATAATTTGCACAGCACCTTCTTCGCGCAATTCCGCAACGCCTTTTTGGAACTGTTTAGACTTCGAGGGGTTGGGATTCCTCAGAGATGCGAACAGTTCCGGCGAGAAATACGGAATCCCCTCATATTCGAGCTTTTGTCCCGTGTAAATTGTATCTCCGATCGCAAAAACACCGGGATTGTTCAAACCGATCACATCGCCAGGATAAGCCACATCAATCGATTCTCGCTCTTGGGCAAAAAGTTTTTGCGGGCGAGACAGACGGATGAGTTTACCAATGCGGGCGTGATTCACCATCATATCTTTTTCAAACTTACCAGTGCAAACCCGGATAAATGCGACGCGATCACGGTGTTTCGGATCCATGTTCGCTTGCAGTTTGAAGACAAACCCCGAAAATTCTGGGTATGTAGGGGCAACTTCGCCAACACTGCTGTAATGAGAACCAGGTTTGAGGGCATAGTCGAGGAAATATTTGAGGAATAACTCTACCCCAAAATTGGTCATGGCGCTACCAAAGAACACAGGCGTCATTTTGCCTTCGTGTATCAACTGTAAATCTAGCTCTGGCCCAACTCCATCTAACAGTTCCAGATCATTTTTCAGTTGGTGGTACAGGCTTTGTTCTAGCTGTTCTTCTATTCTCGGATCGCCTAACTCGACTATCGTATCACGGGCTTCTCGGCTGCCGTGGGCGCTGCGTTCAAACAAGTGAATTTGTTGCTTGTGTCGATCAAAAACACCTTTAAAGCGATCGCCCATACCAATCGGCCAATTTACCGCATAGGTTTGCAATCCCAATTCTTGCTCAATTTCATCTAACAATTCCAGAGGTTCCCTTCCTGGGCGATCGAGCTTGTTGATAAATGTAAAAATTGGGATACCGCGCAACTTACACACTTCAAACAATTTGCGGGTTTGGGGTTCCAAACCTTTTGCTGCATCAATCAGCATTACTGCATTATCGGCGGCGGCGAGGGTGCGATAAGTATCTTCACTGAAATCTTGGTGTCCAGGAGTGTCTAATAAATTTATTTGACAATTCTGGTATTCAAATTGCAAGACTGTGGAAGTAATAGAAATACCCCGTTGTTGCTCCATCGCCATCCAGTCAGAGGTCGCCTTACGCTGTGCTCGTCGCGCCTTAACCGCCCCAGCTTCGTGAATTGCACCTCCGTATAACAGCAGCTTTTCTGTTAGTGTAGTTTTACCCGCATCAGGGTGAGAAATAATCGCAAAGTTGCGGCGAAGTTCAACTGCTTGAATAAGTTCAGACTGAAGTTCAGTAGACATAGATGTATTTGTTTGTTAGCTAACTTAATTTTTTTTGACTCTGGCTAAGTCTTTTAATCTTAAGACAACGATGCTCGTGATAGGGTCGTAATATAACCAACAATCTGACCAAATAGGAGAAAGCAATGTACGACACAGATAAGCGAAAGCTTTTATCCGCCTTGTCTCATGGAGCCATTTTTCTCAGCACGACATTGGTATCTGTAGGTATACCTATCGCCATACTGTTCGTATCTGACGATCCTGTTGTTAAAGAAAACGCCAAAGAATCCATTAATTTCCACTTTAATGTCTGGCTTTATGGAGGAATTCTGGGAGCGCTGTTTTTTCTATTCGGTTGGTTAGTGTTACCTCTATTATTACTGGGGCCATTAGCCGGTCTGGGATATATATTGCACTGGGGATTAACAATTTGGGCGCTCATAAAAGTTTTCAGCAATCCTGATATACCCTTCCGTTATCCCTATATTTTCCGAGTTTTTTAATACAGATTATTGTTGGGCATTGGGCATTGTTAATTGTCAGTTATTTGCTACTAAGTACAATATTTCATGAATTAGTAGCGAATTCTCTGCGTGCCTCTGCGTTTACCTCTGCGCCCCTCTGCGTTTAAATTTCAACCCTCAATTCCCCACGATTTTGCCAACAGAGAGTCTTATCATTTTGAATTTTTAATTGCTTACTATGTTGTTTTTTTTCCAGCCCGTCGGATAGATGCAAGCAAGCTGTAGAATACAAAATTGCCCTACAACTTGATTAAGAGTAGGGCAAAGGACAGTTAAGCACTGTTTGTAGTCTGTCTGACGGCAGGAAAATTTTAGCCTGCTTTTGTGACGCTTTATTTTGTGTCCATTTGCGTTGTTTTTCTTCATAAAATTTTATGTTTCCTACACACCGCCCCCGTCGTCTGCGTACTCATCCCCAACTGCGCCGGATGGTTCGTGAAACTGTTTTAACAACAAGCGATTTAATCTATCCACTATTTGCTGTACCAGGTGAGGCAATCGCTAATGAAGTAAAATCTATGCCCGGAGTCTACCAACTTTCGGTAGATAAAATTGTCGAAGAGGCAAAAGAAGTTTACGACTTAGGAATTCCTTCGATTATTTTATTTGGGATTCCGGCTGATAAAGATGTGGATGCCACTGGCGCTTGGCATGATTGCGGTATCGTCCAAAAAGCTGCGACTGCGGTAAAAGCAGCTGTGCCAGATTTGATTGTAATTGCTGATACTTGTTTATGTGAGTACACCAGTCACGGTCATTGTGGTTATTTACAAACTGGTGATTTAACAGGACGAGTTTTAAATGATCCAACTTTGGAATTGTTGAAAAAAACGGCGGTTTCTCAAGCGAAAGCCGGTGCCGATATCATTGCGCCTTCTGGGATGATGGATGGTTTTGTCCAGGCAATTCGTCAGGGTTTGGATGAAGCCGGATTTCAAGATACACCGATTTTGTCTTACGCTGCTAAGTATGCTTCGGGTTACTATGGCCCATTTCGGGATGCAGCAGACTCGACACCGCAATTTGGGGACAGAAGAACTTACCAAATGGATCCAGGTAATGCCCGCGAAGCGATTAAAGAGATTGAATTGGATATTGCTGAAGGTGCTGATATGCTCATGGTTAAGCCAGCCTTGGCATACATGGATATTATCTGCCGGGTGAAGGAAGCGAGTAACTTACCTGTTGCGGCTTACAATGTTTCTGGTGAGTATGCGATGGTGAAAGCTGCGGCTCTCAACGGTTGGATTGATGAAGAACGCGTGGTTATGGAAACTTTAACTGGGTTTAAACGGGCTGGTGCAGACTTAATTTTGACCTACCATGCCAAAGATGCGGCGCGATGGTTAAAGTAGGATAAACGATTGAATAGTAATTTAGTGGAAAATCTCACGCAGAAACATCCAGACGTAGAGTTGTGTTTTGGTGTTTGGGTGTGAGATTTTTGTATTTTTAGTTTGGCTGGTGCAAAATTCAAAAAAAAGCTGAACGCGCTTATATATTGCTGCGATGCCTGCAATATCAGTTTTTTCAATAGTATTTATTTTAAAGCTTTGTTTCATAAAATCTCTTTTCTTCTCTCTGTCATCTGCGGTTTAAAAGTAATTTATCTAACCATAGAGGCGCAGAGAACACAGAGAAAAGAGGAATTATTGCCCAGAAATTTCACTAGGACTTACTCACTGTACGAGGCGATCGCTCGTAAAACCGATAAAATCTAAATTAAATAGCTTTGATATAGTTATGGCAATTATTCGCTCTATACTTGGGGCGGTTCGTTTAAAAAACCCAATCTCTAACTAGTGCGATCGCTCACCGTATTTGCGACAGCAGCACGATAAAATTCTATAACCATAATCGTACAAAAAGGTCTAAATGGCAGAAACACTATTCTTCAACGCCTTACGGGAAGCCATTGATGAAGAAATGGCGCGTGATTCCAGCGTATTCGTTCTCGGTGAAGATGTCGGACACTACGGCGGTTCCTATAAAGTTACCAAAGACCTGTACCAAAAATATGGCGAACTCCGCATTCTAGACACCCCCATTGCTGAAAATAGCTTTACTGGCATGGCAGTGGGAGCCGCGATGACAGGGTTGCGTCCCATCATTGAAGGCATGAATATGGGCTTTTTACTGCTCGCCTTCAACCAAATATCCAACAACGCTGGGATGCTGCGCTATACTTCCGGCGGTAATTTTAAAATTCCGATGGTAATTCGCGGCCCTGGCGGTGTCGGTAGACAACTAGGTGCAGAACATTCCCAACGACTAGAAACCTACTTCCAAGCTGTGCCAGGGTTGAAGATTGTTGCCTGCTCCACACCAAGAAACGCTAAAGGACTGCTGAAATCCGCTATCCGCGATGATAACCCCGTGTTGTTCTTTGAACACGTTCTGCTTTACAACTTGAAAGAAGATTTACCAGAAGAAGAATATTTACTACCCCTAGATAAAGCAGAAATTGTGCGTGAGGGTAAAGATGTAACCATTATTACTTACTCACGGATGCGGCATCATGTGCTGCAAGCAGTAAAAACTCTTGAAAAACAAGGATATGATCCAGAAGTTATCGATTTAATATCCCTCAAACCATTAGATTTTGATACCATTGGTGCATCAGTAAGAAAAACCCATAAAGTCATTGTTGTGGAAGAATCCATGCGAACTGCGGGTATTGGAGCAGAAGTCATCGCTTCAATCAACGATCGCTTATTCGATGAATTGGATGCGCCAGTACTACGACTTTCTTCCCAAGACATCCCCACACCTTACAACGGCAATCTGGAACGACTAACAATCATCCAACCAGAGCAAATAGTGGAAGCTGTGGAAAAAATGGTAGCGTTACGAGTCTAAGGACTAGGGAATGGGGACTGGGGACTGAGGAAGAGTTTTCCAATGCCCAATCCCCAATTCCCGATCCCCAATGCCCAATGCTCAATGCCCTAACTCTACAAAAGAACGCTATTATAGCCTTTGTCAGTTGCGAGTTATGGTATGCAAAGACAGCGATCGCTATTAATTTTGATTTTAGTCCTGATAATCGCCGCTATTACGGTGATTGCCACAATTCCGATACCTCTTGGGCTGGACTTGCGCGGAGGTTCACAGCTTACAATTCAGGTGAAACCATCAGCGGAAATTCCCCAAATCACCGAACGAGAATTGGAAGGTGTAAAGAAAGTTGTTGAAGGTCGGATTAATGGTCTGGGTGTTTCTGAGCCAGTAATCCAAACAGTCGGTACAGATAAAATATTGGTGCAACTACCAGGAGTAAATGATCCAGAGCAAGCTGAACGGGTGCTAGGGGGTACGGCGCAGTTAGAATTTCGTACCCAAAAACCGAATACAGAAACTCAACTACTTGCTTATCAAGCATCTAGAGTCGAATTGAAAACCAAGCAAGAAGAATTGAAAAAGAATTCAGACAATGCGGCAATTGTCAAGAATCAAGAAAATTTACAAAAAAATAATCAGGCGATCACAGAATTGTTTGAAAGCACCAATCCACCCCTAATTGGTAAATACCTCAAGGATGCCTATGGTGAACCCACTCAAGGTAACAACTGGAATGTTGCCATTCGCTTCGACCAAAAGGGTGGTGAACTGTTTGCCAATTTGACAAAAAATCTTGCTGGTACTGGGCGTAGTATTGGTGTTTTTCTGGACAATGAACTGATCAGCGCTCCTACCGTGGGTATAGAATTTGCCGCTACTGGCATTACTGGTGGTTCTGCTGTGATTACAGGACGGTTTACCCCCCAAGAAGCCAATGACTTAGGTGTGCAGTTACGCGGTGGGGCATTACCCGTACCGGTAGAAATTGCAGAAATTCGCACTGTTGGGGCAACCTTGGGTAAAGACAGTATCACTAGCAGTATCTATGCTGGTATCGGTGGTCTGACTTTAGTATTAGTATTTATGGTAGTGTACTATAGACTACCAGGGCTGATTGCCAATGTAGCACTATTGATCTACGCCCTGCTAACCTGGGCTACCTTTGCTTTGTTGGGTGTCACCCTTACTCTGCCAGGAATTGCCGGTTTTATCCTCAGTATTGGGATGGCAGTGGATGCAAATGTACTAATTTTTGAGCGGACGCGGGAAGAATTGCAAGCAGGCAAATCCCTGTATCGTTCTGTAGAATCTGGTTTTTACCGTGCCTTTTCCAGTATTTTAGATGGCAACGTAACTACAGTCATTGCTTGTGCTGCATTATTCTGGCTGGGGGCTGGTTTGGTGAAAGGCTTCGCTCTAACTCTGGCTTTGGGCGTAGCAGTGAGTATGTTTACAGCAATTACCTGTAGTCGCACCTTAATGTTTTTAGCAATTACAATTCCCGCACTCAAGAAACCAGAACTTTTCTCTCCAAACCTGCCAACATCAAATAAGGCAGAGGTGGCTCAATGAAACTAAGTATTAACAAATCGCGATCGCTTTGGTGGACTATTTCTAGTGCCATTATTCTGGCTGGTATCATCTCAATGGTGATTTCTTGGCAAAACCCGAACATCAAAGCACCCTTACGTCCCAGTTTGGATTTTGTCGGTGGTACACGATTGCAGTTTGAACGAGATTGTACCAAACCCGGTAACTGCGACCAGGCAATTGATATCAATATTGTTCGGGAAGTAGCTAAAGCACAGGGGTTGGGTGATAGCAGTATCCAGATTGTTGCTGACAAAGGTACTGGTGCGGAAAATGGTATACTAATCCGCACAAAAAACTTAGATGGCGAACAGCGTAGCAATTTGCAAAATGCCTTAAGTGAAAAAGTCGGTGCTTTTGACCAGCAAAAAAATCAATTTGACACAGTTGGCCCAACTCTGGGGGCAGAGCTATTTAGGTCTGGGGTAATAGCTCTAATAGTTTCGTTCGCAGGCATCATAATCTACTTAACCTTCCGGTTTCAGTTGGATTATGCGGTGTTTGCGATCGTTGCACTATTACATGATGTCTTCATCACGGCAGGGATTTTTTCGATTTTTGGTTTAGTATTGGGTACTGAAGTAGATAGCTTGTTCATCGTTGCTCTACTGACAATTACAGGTTTCTCAGTCAACGATACAGTAGTAATTTACGATCGCATTCGGGAAACCCTCAAGACGAATCCCAACCGACCGATCGCTGACATTGTGGATGATGCAGTTAACCAAACTTTAGGACGGTCAATCAACACAACCTTTACCACAATGCTGTCATTGTTTGCTATCTTTCTGTTTGGTGGCGAAACTCTGAAAAACTTTGCTTTAGCTTTAATTATTGGCTTTACAGCAGGGGCTTATTCAAGTATTTTCATCGCCAGTACTCTTCTAACTTTGTGGCGAGAGCGCAATGGTCAAGCAACTATGGTAGTCAGTGGTGAGTCGATCGATACATCTGCTGGTAACTAATCATTGGGCATTAGGCATTGGGCATTGGTTAATAACCAATAGTTATTCTTCCCCTGCTCCCTCATCTTCCTCATCCCCCACCTTCCCACAGCCTATGGATCAATCCGAACAATTGTCAATAACTGACCCTTCGTTTGCTCAACAAGTACAAAGGCTACATCAGCTAACAGTATATGGTAGGTGGCTGTTTGTGGGCTTTTTATGGCTGACCATTGCGCCTGTTTCTTTGTGGGGTCTACGTACAGAAATTGCTCTGTGGCAACAATATTTTACCTGGGTGGCAGTGAGATTTGGACTTTTCTACCATCCACTGTCTACCTTTGGTCTAGCCTTTTGTCTGGGGATGACGGCTTCTGTTTTAATTTGGCAAAGTCGGAATATTCTATTCGGACTACCACCGCAGGAAAAACAACGTTTAGAAAAACAAGTTTATCGGATACGTCAACAAGGGCCAACTCATCCTCTATGGAAGTGGGTTTGTCAATAATTTTCCTTTCTCGTTGCATATACATATACACGTACAGCAATTTCTAGCAAAATAGAACTTAACTATACTAGATATCTGGTGAAAAAGAATTGTTTTGACGTAGCAGTGCTACTTCTCTAAAAAAGTTCTGGATAACGCATATTTACAGCAATTTCCAGGTAAATAGACCACGCGGTAGGGCGCAAGGTCTTGCGCCCTGACGGCGGATGTAATTCAAATACATGATTTATGCTGTAATTTCTGAAGATGTCTACTAAAGATACTGCCAAAAGTGGATGCCATACATGAACGAGTCTCAAATTCAATTTAGCGATCGCAAGTCTGAAATTGACCTTTACCAACTCCAAGAATTGTTAAACCTTTCAGCTTTCTGGGCAAAGGGACGCAGTATTGAGGATTTAGGTATAGCCATTGCCAACAGTGAGCCAGTGATTTCCGTCTGCGATTGCGATCGACTCATTGGCTTTGCTAGAGCAACATCTGATGGCATATATCGCGCCACAATTTGGGATGTTGTAATTCATCCAGAGTATCAACATAGTGGGTTGGGAAGCAATTTAGTAGAAACCCTTTTAAGACATCCCCGCATGAAGTGGGTTGAGCGCGTTTACCTGATGACTACTCACCAGCAGGGTTTCTACGAAAAGATTGGTTTTCAAACTAACACCACCACTACGATGGTGCTACACAACTTAGCTAACCGTGCTTTCGTTTCTGCTACAGAAGTCCAGTTTCAGGAATCACTAGGGGGATAGAAATTTGTACCCTGGTAAACTGCTGAGATGATTCCTTCTCAAGCGTCGTGGGTAGAATTTCTAACTTTCCTCCCATAACTTCCACCAACGTCTGATTCATCAATAGCCTCATTCCTGGGGAAAGAGCAGCATCCTTTTGGCCAATCTCGGTCTGATGATCTTCAGATTTGAGCAAATCAATCGGCTCGCTTTGCGGTATGGCATGGGTTGGTAAATCCAGCCAAATGTTTACAAAATTATTTGTAGGTAGGCTGCTAGTGGAAAGATAGATACTGCCTTCCTCCATCTGAGTAATGGCAGTGTCTATTAAACTTATCAATACTTGGCGGAGCCAGAGATAATCTGCCAAAACATAAATTTCTGGGTCGACGGGTAACAATTGTAAGGGAAAATTACGATTTGCCGCCAGCATATAAGTTAAGTCATGAACCTCCTGAAAAATTTGGGCTAAGGGTCTGGGTTGAATATCTAATTTATTGGTGCCATGTTCAGCTCTAGCAACGTTGAGAATTTCATCCATTAGCTTCAGCAACTTCAGCGTTCGCTCGTGAGCTTGGGCAATAAATTCTCGCTCTTCAGCTGGACTTTCACACAAATCTGACAAAATTAACTGATGTAAGCCGATCAAACCATTAAAAGGCGATCGCAATTCATGAGTAGTCCGCGCCAAAAAACCAGCTTTAAACAAGCTCATTTCCCTTGCCATAAGGTATGCTAGCTGCGTTTGCTGGAGCTGTTGCGATATTGGTGGCATATCCTGTGGAGCTAATGGTGCTACTGGGGATGAGCTAGATGAAACATTTGGCGATGCCTGCGGCGGCTGTAGCCATCGCCCAAATAACTGACGGAAAACCATACCTAGTGCTATTCCTGCTCCTAGATACATCCAGTTGCTCCAATTCATAATCTGGCAATATTAACTTGTTAATTGACCACAACAGCGCAAACTACACTTCCAGATTTGTCTGTTGTTCAAATCACGGAAAACAACATTATAGCTACCTGTATATGGTAATCAGTCTAAATCTCTAAGGTACTGACAACAAATAAATTATCCAAAATTATTTGTAGATTTGTCGGGGCGCAAGCCCTTGCGCCCCGACGTACCCTCTGGAACGCTGACGCGAACGCGGAGCATGGGATGTTTTTTCTAACAAGAAATCTCTAACTCGATCGCACCTTGCCGCAAAATTTGCCAATTTATTCCTGTCCATTTAGCAACGGTAGAAGGTATACCCATCGCTGGCGTTTGATCCTGGTATTCCGTTGTTGCTATCAGAACTTTGGGAAACTGAGTCTCAATTTCTGCCATTGTTTGCAAAGGCGGCTGGCCAGAAAAATTGGCGCTAGTAGTAGCAAGCGGGCCTGTTTGCGCCAAAATAGTTTGAGCGATCGCACTGTTTGGGACTCGGATACCAACTGTTGTTGGATCAATGGGATTCATAACTTTTGGTAAGCGATCGCTTGCTGGCAAAACTAATGTCAACCCTCCTGGCCAATATCTATCTGCTAGTTCTTGCCAAACTTTATACTCATTCTCACTACCTTTGACATAGGGCCACAAATCTTCAGCACTAGCTGCCATCAAAATCAAGGGTTTGTCTTGACTGCGTTGTTTCGCCTCAAAAATTAATCCTGCTTTTTCTGGTATCGCTGCAAGTGCCGGAACAGTATCAGTGGGAAAGCTTACCAAAAGACCAGCGCGTGCGCCACCAATTAGATTTGTTAGAGAAACTTGTGTCATTTTTATAGGTTTGGGTATGGGGCATATTTCCTTTTTCTATGCCCCATGCCCTATTTTCTAACTTTTGTAGGCAAGGGCAAAACGTTCAATTCCAGCTAAATCAGCGTGAATTTGAATCTTACAATAGCTACCTTGATTTTGCAAAAGTTCTCGTACTGCATCCGCCTGCCCTGCCATCATCTCAATCAGCCACACGCCATCCGGTTGCAAATAACTAGGGGAAATTTCTATCAAATGGCGAATGCAATCTAAGCCATCAGCGCCACCATCCAAAGCTAAATGTGGTTCATGGTTAACTACTTCTGGTTGCAGGGTAGGTAAGGTACTGGTGGGTATGTAAGGGGGATTCGACACCATACCACTGAATTGACCTTTGAGAAATGTTAGTGGCTCCCACCAGGAACCTTGATAAAATTTAATCCGGTCAGCAAAACCCAAATTATCGGCGTTGGCTTGGGCGATCGCTAGAGCTTCTAAACTGTAATCAACAGCATGAATTGTTGCTTTTGGCAAGACATCTGCTAATCCCAATGCGATCGCCCCACTACCAGTGCCTAAATCTGCCCAGTGTCCTGAAGCATTACTAGTAGATGCTAAAGCTAAATCAATTAAGCATTCTGTCTCTGGTCTGGGAATCAAAACCGCATTTGACACTGCAATTTGAAAGTTATGCCAAGGTGTAACTCCGGCAATATACTGCACTGGTAAACGATCATTTAATCGCCTCTGCCACAGATGCTCTAACTCTTCTAGAGGCAATTGCAGCTGAATTTGCGGCCAGTTTTTAAAAGACTGCAAACGCAGTGCCAACCTGTCTAACCCAGCAATTTCGAGCAGCAGCCAATCTACTTCCATTGGGGGGACATCAGTGGCGATCGCTGCTTGGATAGCTGCATTTCGCCATTGCCAAAGTTGTAAACCAGATATCAGATGTTTCTCCCCCATGCCTCAACCTTGGAGTGCATAACCGTTATTTTTTCGGAGCGGGTGCAGCAGCAGGCTTGGCAGCTGGTGATTGATTCGGTGCAAGCGAACGAATAAAATTGATTGACTCCCGCGACGGGTAGAGAACAATTTTATTTATACTAGGGTCGGTACTGCTATTGAGAGCCTCCATAACACCGTACAAATCCACCACCTGAATTTCAGTGTTGGCTGCTTCCTTTGGCACGGCTTTTTTGAATTCCTCTAACAGAGCCGTTGCTTGCTCTTTCTCAAAAAAGAAAGGGATATACCGTTCTTTGCCGTTGGGGACAGGAATCGTCAAATAGCTATTATCTTTCTTAAATTTGGGTACAAATAAGGGAATACCATTAAATTGCTCCCCTTTTTTACCATTCTGATTCATCATACTAGTTGCCGATGCTACCTGTTGCTGCGTCGGTACTAAAGTATAAATCACAGAATCTGGTTTCTTTTTGCTTTCTTGTACTATTTTATAGTAGTCTGCCAGGGACAAAGGTCTAACCTGTAGGGTGCCTGCCAACTGGGGATTTTCTTTCTTGAGCCGATTGTCAAGGAATTTTTGAGCATCTTGCTTGCTAATAAAAAATCCAACTTGCGAGATCGTCTTCGATGCGTTGTTCCTCGAAAGAACTACGAATTCGCCTTTAGGATTGGTGAGCGTGAATACAGGTACTTCTTGGAGCTTTTTCACTACCTGATCTTGTGGCAAAGCGATCGCCTCTAGATTACCTATTCCTGGTAGATTGCCTATTCCTGAAAGCCCCGTGAAAAATACACTGCCAGCTATACCCAATGTTGCGCCCAAGCGAATAAATGATTTCATGACTGCTCCTCGCATCAATAGTCCAATTAAATCAAACAAGTGGTTGGATTTGCACAGCACCAACTAGCTTTAGTTATATAGCAATCTATTTCAGTTGCGAAAAATTCATTATGCGCGTTGAGGTTGAGTGTTAAGCGTCAACGGTCAAAATCCAATATTCCCCAGTTATTTAGAGTTGCTATGGTATCGGTTTTAGAAATTGACTGTACTAAAGTTGTGTTTTGCTCAGTTTCGTTTCGTTATTCACCGCCAAATGTCGTAGATGCCTATTATATGTCTTCTCAAGCAGTGAAAACTTTGTCCTTTTCTGGAATTTTGGAGATGTTATAGATGCCATTTTATCGGCTTTTTCTAATATTGAGTGACACGATTACTTAATTAATCGTTCCATCTGCAATTAGTTTAATATTTTCGCAAATTTATGCAAAGCTAAGTGTCACAATTATCTGACTACTTAAGGAGGAAATTTGCATACTAGGCTTTAAAAGCCAATCCAACATTAGAATAGCCTAACTAATTAGTATTGTCCGTAAAAATGTGCAATTTAGTTGCACATCTTAGCAAAAAGCTTTAGCTAATTTGCCTTAACTTTTAACTTTTATTAATTAAATCGGGATGACAGGATTTGAACCTGCGGCATCCTGCTCCCAAAGCAGGCGCGCTACCAAGCTGCGCTACATCCCGGTTACATATATCTGCTTTTTTGGTTTGTTTTTTAACTTGCCATCAAAGCAATCGCGCTTCTACAAAAGCGTTAAATTAACTATATCACATAACACTGCTGATGCCTAATATCTTTAGATATTCTGTAAAGACGAGCTAGATTACATCCTTACACTGAACCAAGGTTTTTCTGCCGACTTAGTTTTACAAGAGATGTACTTGCTTGTTCGTCGGCTGAACCTTGTCAAACCAAATCAGAATAATAGATTTGTACTACTATACCTAATTTTATTGTGCGAATCGGGTTTTATTTGAATTGAGAGCTAGTGAGGATACCAGAACATGCCTTTGATGCCTTCTGGATCAGCCATAAACCCCATAGTTCGGTAGAAATCGACAACATGGGGATCGGCGAAGAGAGTGACATTACTAATTTCTTCACTCCTAAGTTTTTTGAGAACGTATTTCATCAGCGCCTTGCCCAGTCCTTGACTTTGAAAGTCTGGGTGAACTACCACATCCCAAATAGTGGCATTAAACGCGTGATCTGAGGTAGCACGGGCAAAACCAATGAGCCGCTTTTGGTTTCCTCTCACCTGCCACATTGAGGCAACGAGAAAACTATGCTCAATAGCTTTTTTGACTTTTCTTAGAGGACGACGCGACCAACCAACTGCATCACAAAGTTCTTCTAGCTCATATAGGTCAATGTCTCGTTCCGTACTGAAGACGATTCGAGCATCCTTTGAAGAAGCTTCGCTAAAGCTACCGGGGCTGGAGTTGCCCGCAGTTGCGGCTGTATGCTCCTCAAAAGGGTTTGTCCTAGTTGTCGCTATAGATTCAGGAGTACTAAACCAAGTTTTCCAAAAACCCATGCCAACGTGGTTCGGGTAGTATAACTGAATTGGTTTCCACTCTTAGGAGTGTTGATTCACTTCTAACATAGCTACCTCCGTTTACTACCCCTTACACTCAAAGTTTTTCGGTTGTTTTTGGGATTTAAACGGTAACAGCCAGTTAGAGCGTGTTTCACACCAATCACTTTCAACTTTAGCATTTTGTTGTAGAGGCTAGGAGAAATTCACCAAAAGGGAGAATATAAGTAATTCAAAATTCAAAATTCAAAATGGAAAAACCTAATCTTAGCAATTGCTCGTATAGAGCTTAAATGCACGTTAACTTAGGAGGGAATTGTATATAAAAGATTGGGCATTGAAAAGAGGCAGAGGGACGGAGTAAAGGGGGTAGAGGGAAAAACTCTTCTCCCTTGCTCCCTGCTCCCCTCCTTCTCCCCCAGTCCTTAGCCCCCTAACCTCCAACACCCAGCCCCCAGGTGACGAAAGCAAGCGAGTCTTACCCTTAACAATGGCTTCTGGTTTAAAATCTTCGACACTGGAACTCCTAAAGCGCTTTAACCGAGCGTTTCCCCAGTTTTATGAGCAATTTGTCAGTAGTGAAATTCAACTGCAAAATTTGCGGCTAGCCTACCGTCTCTATAAAACTAGACGCGCTGTTATTGAGCTGAAACCGGAAGGTAGCAAAAGTGCCCTGCATTTTGCTTACCGCAACCAGTCTTTTCTCCTCAGCGATATTTTTGGTGTATTAGCAGCTTATGGGTTGACTATCCACGGTTTAAGTCTATACGGTCAGATCCGTCCACCAATGTTAGTTTTTATCAAACTGTTGGTGTCTCGTGGTAGTAAAGCCTTGACCGATAAAACCGCAGAAAATGTCTGTCGTGCCATCCGCGAGGCTTTAGGAGGTCGGTTTGAGGTAGAAGAGATGTTAGCAGTAGAGTTCAATCTTGACACTGGCTTAGAGCAGGTACAAACTGAGTTCTATGTCGATCCAGTGTTTCATCTTCCTGCCTTAGTGATTGAAGCCGATAATCAACCAGGATTATTTTACAAAGTGATGTACGCCATCTGGCAGGAAGACCTGCTGGTAGTCAATGCCAATTTACTGGTTTGGCGCGGACGTACACGGCTAATCCTCTACTTGTTGGGGCCGAATGAAAGCCTCATTCCTAAATATCTGGGTCACAAAATTGCTGAAGGAGTGCGACAGAGGTTGCTGGGTAAGTGAAAAAAGTGAGGAGTTATGAGTTAAATAATTCGTAATTAAAAATTAATAACTGCTCACTTCTAATTTCTAACTCTTCCCACTTTGTATTTAGTCGCACCCGCCGTTAAGGGTACGATATAAGTATGGCAACTATCGAAATCTTGGGCGTTCCACACGCATACGAGCTAACGGCTCCCACTTCCTGCCCCTATGCTTTAGTATTTATCCACGGTTGGCTCAATAGCCGTGGATATTGGCAACCTGTGATTTCCCGCCTATCAGATGATTTGCAGTGCCTTTCCTATGATTTGCGGGGTTTTGGTGAATCCCAGTCCCAGGCAAAAACCGATTTTAGCCGGGCACAAACGTCTTTGAGCTTAACACCCATCTCCAGTAGTGTGGTTGGCTCACCTTTCGAGTCTCTATATACTCCTGCTGCTTATGCTCAGGATTTAGCAGCTCTTCTCAAACAGCTCAACATTACCAGTGCTTGGCTAATTGGTCACTCCTTGGGTGGAACGATCGCTCTTTGGGGAGCAGATCAAATACCTGAATGTGTTAGAGGAGTGATCTGTATCAACGCTGGTGGTGGTATTTATCTAAAAGAATCCTTTGAGCAGTTTCGCTCGGCGGGTCAAAAATTTTTGCAAGTCCGTCCCCGTTGGCTGTCCCAAGTGCCTTTGATTGATTTGCTGTTTACCAGAGCTAGTGTGGCTCGTCCTTTAGATCGCTATTGGGCACGTCAACGGGTAATAGATTTCGTTGTGGCTGACCCAGAAGCGGCTCTAGGAACTCTGTTAGACTCCACAACGGAAGAAGAAATCAATCGTTTACCTGAGCTAGTATCCCAACTAAAGCAGCCAGTTTATTTTTTGGCTGGTGCCCAAGACAAGGTTATGGAACCCAAATATGTACGCCATTTAGCCAGCTTTCACAGACTGTTCCAATATTGTGGTGACAATGTTCTAGAAATTCCCAATTGCGGACACCTGGCTATGTTGGAACAGCCGGATGCAGTCGCCGATCACATCAGGGCGATAGTCAAAAGTCAATAGTTATTCGAAATTGGGAATTGGTAGTTACAAATGACAAATGACAAATGACTACTCAACAGGTTGATACAACTTCATCACCTGGGTAAGCCCTAACCTAGACTCAACGCCTAGCGTGAGGGGGGATGTATGACCACGGGATAGATGGTCAGCGGCGGCGCAGCCAATCATGGCGGCGTTATCGGTACAGAATTTTAAGGGTGGGAATAGAACGCGTAGGTTATGTTTAGCGGCGGCGGCTTGGAGGTTTTTTCTCAACCCGCTATTAGCTGCTACGCCGCCACCAATGGCAATTGTGTCTAGACCATAGTCAAGGGCACAGGCGATCGCTCTTTTGGTCAGCGATCGCGCTACAGTATCTTGAAAACTCGCTGCGATATCTGCCACTGGCAATTGTCCATTATCTTTCTCTAACTGCTGCACTAAACGCAATACAGCCGTTTTTAACCCACTAAAACTTGCATCATAACGATGAAACCCCCCGCCGGGTAAAGAAACTCTTCCTTCTGGTAAAGCAAAGGCTTGAGGATTCCCTTCTTGTGCCAATTTGTCAATCACTGGACCACCGGGATAACCGAGCTTTAACAATCGCGCCACTTTATCAAAAGCTTCACCTGCAGCATCATCACGAGTTTGTCCCAAGGTTTCGTAATTACCACAATCTTTGACATAAATCAAGCTTGTATGTCCGCCTGAAACCAGTAAGCTAAGGAAAGGGGGATTTAAAGTTGATTCGCTCAAGTAAGTTGCGTAAATGTGACCTTCGAGGTGATGAACTCCCAAAAATGGCTTGTTGTGTACCATTGCCAAGGTTTTGGCAGCAGTTAAACCTACCAAAAGCGCTCCTACAAGTCCAGGGGCACAAGTGGCGGCAATTGCGTCAATTTTTCCCCAGTCTAGTTCGGCTTGCTCTAAGGCCTGTGCGATCGCTTCATTGATTATTTCTAAGTGCTGGCGAGACGCTACTTCTGGCACTACCCCACCATATTGCTGATGGACTAGAATTTGCGACGCTACAATACTGCTGCAAACTTTACGATTCTTAACAATTGCGACGGCAGTTTCATCACAGCTGGTTTCTATTGCTAAAACGGTTGCCATTAAGAGTAATAATTGCTGGGTGCTGAGTCTAAAGTCCTGAGAAATAAAGAGAAAATTTTGCTTCTTTACTACCCTACAACAACAATTCTTATACTTTCCACTTCTTTTTGGGCATTCAACACTCTATTTTGGTTGAGAAGCTTTAACTTTTATTTACTTAAACTTTACTCGGTTCCCACCCAAGAGTATGATGACTTCCTAGTTATGCAAATAAACAAACTGTACAAGCCGCTTCGTTTTGTACAAAGAACTTTTTGTTTTGTAATAAAAGGAAACAACTCTATGCCACGATTGTTTGCTTTGATGTTAGCGATCTGTCTTTGGTTCAATTTTGCCCCCCCAGCACAAGCTTTAGGGGCTAATTTGACACCGTGTAGAGACAATCCCGCTTTTCAACAGCTAGCAGCTAATGCCCGTAATACCACTGCTGATCCCGAATCTGGGAGAAAGCGGTTTGAGCGTTATTCTCAAGAACTGTGCGGCCCTGAAGGTTATCCCCACTTGATTGTTGATGGTCGTCTAGATTATGCTGGTGACTTTTTGATCCCTAGCATTCTGTTTCTATATATTGCTGGTTGGATTGGCTGGGTAGGTCGTGCCTACCTGCAAGCGGTCAAAAAAGAGCCGAACACTGAACAAAAAGAAATCCAAATCGATCTTGGTTTGGCACTACCCATAATAGCGTCAGGCTTTACTTGGCCAGTAGCGGCTATCCAAGAGTTTCTCTCTGGAAAATTAACAGCCAAGGATACAGAAATTCCTGTTTCCCCACGCTAAATCAGCTTAACGAATTCATTTGTTTTGGAGAGTAAATTCATGGCAGACAATAACAACCAATCATCCTATTTGGTTAAGTTTATTACTACAGCGCCAGTGGCAGCCACTTTATGGCTGTTCGTCACAGCCGGTATCTTGATTGAATTCAACCGCTTTTTCCCCGACCTACTTTTCCACCCACTGCCATAAGTGGAAAATTGGATTTAGCACAGTTGAATGTCTTGTTTTTGCTTAATATTGTGTAGTTGATGTATTCAGCTTATTTAGGCAGAATTATCACCAAAATAAGTAGCAAAAATAGTTTTTTGAAACTCGTGATACTGTTTACAGATCGCGAGTTTCACACCTTTAAAATAAGCTAAATTAATTTTTCTAAACTTCCTAACTAAAAAACATCTTTAGCGACAATTATTATTAATATAAAAATGCCACCATTCTAAATTTAGAGGCAAACATAAAATATGGCACAATCAGTAGATGCATCAAAAAACCTCCCCAGCGATCCCAGAAATCGTGAAGTTGTTTTTCCCGCATTTCGCGATCCACAGCTGGGTAATCTAGAAACCCCAATTAATGCTTCTCCTTTGAGCAAGTGGTTCATTAATAACTTGCCAGCTTATCGTCCTGGTATAACTCCTGCCAGACGTGCTTTAGAAGTTGGTATGGCTCATGGTTACTGGATATTTGGCCCCTTTGCCAAATTGGGCCCACTGAGGGATACAGATAATGCAAACTTAGCTGGGTTATTGGCAGCCATTGGCTTGATTGTTATTCTTACGGCAGGATTATCCCTCTATGCGAATAGCAATCCTCCGAAAGCGCTTGCCAGTGTTACTGTACCCAACCCTCCAATAGATGCTTTTAACTCCAATGAAAGCTGGAACAACTTTGCCAGTTCTTTCTTAATTGGTGGTATTGGTGGTGCAGTAGTTGCTTACTTTTTGACTAGTAATTTGGGAGTAATTCAAGGCTTATTTGGTTAATTACTAGGAGTTAGGAGTTAGGAGTTAGGAGTTAAAAGTTTAAATTTATAACTTCTACCTCTTAACTCCTAACTTATTTAAACAAAACCGCTTCAATCTCATTTAAAGCAGTTTCAAAATCGTCATTAACGATTTGAATATCAAACTCATCTGCGGCTTGAATTTCTTCGTGGGCGCGGATTAGACGGCGAGCGATCGCTTCTTCCGAGTCTTGGGCACGAGAGCGTATTCGTTTCTCCAATTCATCAAAAGAAGGCGGTAAAATAAAAACGCTGAGGGCGCTGGGGAAGGAAGCACGAATTTGTCTCGCCCCTTCTAATTCAATTTCCAGCACTACCAACTTACCAGAATTAATTTGGTTAAGCACAGTTTCACGAGGTGTGCCGTAATAGTTACCAGCAAATTCTGCCCATTCTAAAAACTCATCTTCAGCAACTAATTGTTCAAACTTGCTGCCGCTAATAAAATAGTAACTTTTACCATCAATCTCGCCTGGACGGGGAGAACGAGTCGTCACGGATACGGAATAATAAAGTTCTGGATGACGCTCTAGGAGCGATCGCATTAAAGTGCCTTTACCGACCCCACTGGGGCCAGTTAAAACAACTAACTTGCCTAAATGTAAGCATTCTTCGGTAGTAGCACTACTCTGGATGGGTAAAACTGGCATCATCCCTTCAACCTGTGAATCAATGAATAGATATTATTCATTAGTCTTGTGTTCTTGGTCTAGTCCACTAGTGACTAAAGATTTTGTAACAAGGGCGACAGAAAACCTGTCTAATTCACATCGTACTGCCGATACGGTGCAAATAGAAGTGGGATTGTTAACCTATGGCTAGTAGTCCACCAAAGCAACTTTGCTAGGCATCCAAAAATTTGACAAAACGAAAAAACTTTTTTCTACTCCCCACTTCCAATTTTCCACTAATTACTCCTCACTTCACCTAGCAATTTTGGGTTGGTCGAGTACTAATCAATTATCTACAGTTTGATGATCGCGAGAAATAACAAAGCGATTTGCTACCGTTTCCGGCTGAATCGCTGACAGAATTACGTGGCTGGAATCGGTGATAATTACAGCTCTAGTCCGACGACCGTAAGTTGCATCAATCAGCTGACCTCTATCCCGTGCATCGGTAATAATCCGCTTAATCGGGGCAGACTCTGGACTGACAATGGCAACTACTCGGTTGGCAGACACGATGTTACCAAAGCCGATGTTGATTAACTGAATGTCCATAAAAAAAACTGACGCTAAACGCGGTTTGAGAAGCTTGAAATAACCTTATTCTCATGTTATCGCCAAAAAACAGGAGTTACAACGCTTAAATTAAAGCCAGCCTGCGTTTTTAAATAATGTCTGCTTTTTTTTAGCTATTTATCAGCTATATTTCCTTAATATCTTCCTGAAGATATATGTGCAATTCCACTGATCCAAGCTAATCGGATGATGTAAATTTATTTTCTTTGAAATAAGTATCTGGTTCAGAAATTGATGAAGAGCAAAATTAATTGGAACAGCCTCGCTTTAACCGCGCTGGCTCAGTACAATCTTAGTGCAACTCAATTATCCCTCTTCTGTCACTTTCCGGGTATTCTAAATAAAAGGATTAGAAGAAAAAACTCTCTTCAGGTAGGTATGGCAATGGATGTAGAATTACAAATCCTGAAACATTTGGCAAGAGATGCCCCAATACGGTTCGGTTAAGCTCTAAGCAGTATTGATTACAGAAAAAGTAAGTGTTTCCAATTTAACTCCTGCCCCCTTATGTACTGGCTTCTTGGACGGAAACTTAGCCCTAGT
>NZ_JACJSI010000239.1 GCF_014698065.1 Nostoc flagelliforme FACHB-838 | reverse complement strand
CAGTTTTGATCGTTTATGCGCTGACTCAAGGCAAAAAGCGATATGTCCAACTCAAACAAGAGATTGTTGGTGTCTCACCGAAAATGCTGATTCAGAACCTGCGAAATTTGGAGCGCTATGGGTTAGTTGAGAGAGAGGTCTATCTATCCGTCCCCCCAAGAGTCGAATATTCACTCACTCCACTGGGGGCTTCTCTAATGGAGCCATTGGCAATACTGGGTGAGTGGGCATATCGACACATTACAGATGTAAAAACGGCGATGGAACATTACGATCGCAATCCAGAAACCAGCGATTACTGGCAACCAAAGTAGCTTAGACACAGCTCCCGCGGGTTCGGTATTATCGGCATTGCGCTCAGTTAGTAGTAAAACGGGTTGAATACGGGGTTGATGCTGTGAAAGAATTACTTAGTACGCTAACAATTGATGAGCGTCGCGGTGTGATGCTGGAGTTTGAGGATCTTGACCCTGACAAATTTGCTCAACTGGTGACAGATGCCCTGCACTGGACTGAATGGATGGGGTGATTTGCTATTCGAATAGACCAGTTGAAGTTAATCCCTCAAGCATCATTTGAGTCTTGTAAACAGTCCTGTAATATCCTGTTCTTCATTAATTGGCTTATTTTTGAAGCCGAGCTAATTCTGAAACTTCAGAGTCTGGCGAAATTTCCGATACTTCGTCACTATCAACCTTTAAAGAACGCAGTAATTCCCGAATTACATCGTTCATGGGTCTTCCTGTTTTTGCACAGTATTGTGACAATTTCTGTCTTTCTATTGACGTAAGATTTACTGTCAATCGTTTGACTGCCCATTTCTTATTTACCATTACTTTTTATACTGCCCTATTACTTTTGCCACAGAAAATTATACCTTTGTCAAAGCCTTTCTTAATCTGGCTTTTAGCCTATTTAATCCAATCAATCTCAAAACAATTGCCTTTTTTATTGGTTTGCTGATGGTGAGTCTTACTGGAATGTATACCTGGAGCAGTGGCTCCTTTGGGTTAACTTAGCGAACGGGTGCAAGTTTGTGGTGTGCGATTGATTGGTGGGGGTGTAGCTCATATTGTCACAAAAGTTACACCTGTTAATTGCAGACATTGACTTGACAGCAAAATAACTTTTACCGCTAAGATAGCAATGGGACTCCATAATTAATGGCACACCCAATACAGAGAGTGCAAGACAATAGCTAATAATGTAATTTATCCAGCTTGCTGGTTCAACCAAGCTTCTAAATCCGCCACAACGGAAAAATCTCAGCGCATAATACAGGGAATTAGGTAATACATTTATGTATTGCACAGAATATTGAGTTAGTAAACTGCTAGCTCTGATCAGAAATCTGTTAAAAGTCTTGCTTTTCTAAGGAAAAACTGTAGTACTGTTTCTTGAGAAGAAATGATGTCTGCTCTCCCTTCCATGCCAGATTGAATTGTACACTGGCGATCGCCAACACTTAATACTAGCTTTTCTGGTTGGATAGTTATATCATAATTAGCAGCATTTTTATCTTTATTTTCAGACACGTTGGCGTAGCTCACCGCAGGTATCGCATCTGGAGAAATGGCACTGACTTTACCTTTTAGAGTTCCATATTCAGTATACGAACAACCAGAAACGCGCATTTGTACTTCTTGACCTTTTTCTACTTTGCGGATATCTTGAGATCCCACTAATGCCTTAATTATTAAGGGTGAATCATTAGGAGAAATTTGAGCAACAATCTCACCAGAACGCAACACTTGGGAAGGATTACGCAAATTTAATTCTTGGATAACGCCAGATGCTGAGGCACGAATTGCTGTATTTACAATCTCTCGAAGAATTTGTTGAAGTTCTTGTTGATCGCGGTTAGATTGTTTTTGAATTTCTACTTTTTGTTGTAATAATTGCTCGCGTTCTTGATTTAATTTTCCCAGGCTGACTTTACCTGTAGCACTTTCAGCAGCAATTTTCTCTTGAGAAATTGCTACATTAGCATCACTAGGATTGAGATTAACAAATGTGCTTTGTAATCTAGCTGTGGCTGCTTCTACTGCTTGTTGCTGTTGCTGGATTGCTTGTTGTTGTTCTTCTACGCTAGCTTTTTGAGATTCTAGGAGTTGTTCTTGTTGTTCAACAGATAGTTGCACTTCTTGAAATTGATCCTGAGAAATCGATCCAGTTTGGAGTAAGGGTTGATATCTGTCTCGCTTTGCTTTTGCTGCCCTTAATGAAGCATCGCTAGACTTTAAATTCGCTATTGCTCATTTTAACTGTGTTTGAGTTTTTTGTAATTCCTTTTGAGCTTGCCTTAAATTTGCTTTAGCTTCCCTAACTTCAGCAGTTGAGGTGATTCGCCTGTCTTGCACCTCGCGTTGACTGCGATTAAGTTCAGCTTTAGCTGAGGCGATAACTCGGCTGGTGCGATCGCTTTCTGCTGCTATTTGCCTATCTAAAGCCAAAATTTGGGCATCAAGTTGAGATAGTTGCAGTTTAGCTTGCCGAATATTCGTTTCTAATTGGCTTTTTTGAGTCTGAAGACGATTATCCTCTATCAGCGCAATCGCATCTCCCTTTTTCACTGGTTGATTTACCTGCACAGCAATACTTTTGATCGTTCCCTCTGTTGCTGCTTGCACCAGGCGCAGTTCTCCAGCAGGACGAATAGTCGCCGGGACTTTGACTGTAATTTTATATTTAAGAACGCTTGCCAAAATAAGACTAGCAGCAAAGATAGTAAGGAGAACTATACCGCCGATAGTTGTCCAATTACTAATGGGGGGCAAGAATTCATTAGGAGTAACTGGGCGCAGAAAGTCGGGATTAGTTATCTTTTCTGCATTGGTGTAAGAAATCGCAGATGAAGGTAAGTTTGCATCAGCCATTTTTGAATTCAATATTTTTTAGTTTAATTTTAGACAATAAAAGTGGGAATTTACTTAATTTATACTTGTTTAACTGAATTCTGTAGAACTTCAGCGATCGCGTGTGAAATCGGTAAGCCAGGACAGCGTTCCAGCCAGAAGAACTCGCCAACTGGGTTAACTTCAAGGAATACATATCGACCATCAGGAGTCAAAATAATATCAATAGCTCCGTAATTCATACGGAATTCTGCCATGAGTTTGAGCAATTTCTCTTCCACATCTTGAGGCAGAGTATATGACTCCCAAGCGTTAAGTAAAGCAATTCCCTGTTTGCGCCAATCGTAACGCGCCTTATCCAAAGCTTGAGAATCAACCGCAGCCGTCAAAACTCGTTTACCTACAATAATTGTCCGCAATTCCAATGCCTTAGAAATTTTCTCCTGAAATGTCATTGGGCAGAAACGTAAGCCATCAAGGTTATCCAGATCCTCAGATGAGATTGGATTTGTAAACACAACTTTTTCTCGTCCTTGTTCATCGTAAATAGCGAAGGAAGAGAGCATTTTTGTAATTATTCCCTGCTGGCACTCTTGGGCAAATTGCTTGACTGCCAGTGGATTATTTGTAGTTAGGGTGCGTGGTGTATCTAGACCTACCTTCCGCGCTATTTGTAATTGCAGTTGCTTATTTTCGGCTCGGCGAATATTTGGCAGAGGGTCGAGATGAAATCCCTTAATACTGGCAATCATTCCCTCAATGGTTACGCGAGATTCTTTCAATGAAGCTTGTCTAAGTTGCTTATCCATCGAGTCGGGAATTTTTGAACCAATTGCAATGCGCCGATACCAAACTGCTGAGACTTTATTTAAATCTAATGTTTGGTCATCAACATTTAGAGTAACTCGCTCAGTTTCACCATAGTAAACATCTAACTGGATTTCTGTGGGAAATCGATCTGTATCAAAACGAAATGCTTTCCCTCCTTGGGCTTCAATTGCCTGAACCACTAGAGGAATACTTTCGTTGTCTTGACTGTGAGTAATTATTAAAACAGTCACGTTGCTTCCCTCCGAATTCTAAACTCAAAATTAACAAGTTCCTAAATTTATAAAGCCTGTCAGTTGGTTTTGAATTTTTAAGTAAGGGTATTAGATTTAGGATTTGTTAAAAGTAGTGTATCTGCGATTGCATCTGCTATGGGATAGTCCAAATCTCTCTCTAGCATCCCCCACTCTCCTGTAGGATTAATTTCTAAAAAAACGTATTCGCCTGATGGCGTTTTAATAAAGTCAAAGGCTCCAAAAAACAGTCCAAACCTTGCCATAAAAGCATCCAGACAACGGATTAGTTTCTCGGGTAATTGATATGGTTGCCATGTAACAACCTCTTTTGTCCCATGTCGCCAATCTTGCGTTGATGCTGCATACCCAGACGCATCTAGCGCCCCGACAAAGAGATTGCCATTCACATACACTGCTCGTAATTCTAACTGTTTAGGGATTTGTTCTTGAAACACAGCTGGACAATAGCGCAGTGTTTCAGCATCAAGTAAATCTTCTTCTTTAACGGCGCTGGTATACATGAAAAATGAGGAGGCTTGCATACCATAAGAAAGAGGTCTCAGCAGCTTGGCAACCATTTTTCCCTTAACTTGGTGGAAAAACTCTCGTGCTTCTTGAGGGTTGTTGGTGACAAGAGTCCGAGGGATGACAAGGCCTACTTCCGATGCAATCCGCAGTTGGCGCAACTTGTTTTCAGCTGCACTAATCCTCTGTAAATCATCCACCCACCTAGCTCCTCTGAGGCTATCCCAAAAGCCATCTAAAACTGCCAGTGATTCAGTAGAGCAGGCTGCTTGAAATTGTGGAGCCAATTCTTTTCCTAAATCGGGTTGCCAAATACGTCGCATCCATACTGCTTGCACTTGCTCGGTGTTAAAGGATAAATCCCCATACTTCAGCCTATGATTGCTACCATAATTACTTAAATTAGCTTGGAGTTGGAGTGTCATTGGAAACTTATCAGTATCAAGGCGGAATGGCTGTACGCCTCGTTTTAATACAGCTTCTGCAACTCTATCTATTGTAAAGAAATCACCACTATGGGTAATTAATAAAACCACATCAGGCTCAAGGTGCATAAACTATCTTCATTCGGTTTTTGAATTTTCCCTATTGTCAACTATTGAGGAAGCAAGGTTTTAAAAAAGTAAACTTAGTTTTAATGGGAAGCCAACTCCTAAATGGAGTTGGCAAAGCTAATAATATTTTTGTTGTCATAATTTTTCAAAACCGCATTTTTGATATACTCAAAAGTATGCAGTTACCGTACTAAGCTAGCTCATCATTATCAGATGGGTACTTTCTCGTTTCTATCGGGGCTGGGCTATCTTCTTGATCAGATGGGAACTTCAGAGTTTGGACAAGTTCATCATCCTTCTTTTTGGTTACACCACAAGTTCCACCGCGAATCGCTTCCGATTCTTGATCGGATAAGTCTTCAAAGCTTTGCCCTTCTAAAAATCGGGCAAAAAACGGTACTGCTTGTGAATTTAGTTCTTCTGGTTTTTTTTCAGACATAATTTTTTCTTCCGGTAAAGTGAAGATAAATCTACAACTTCTGCATGGTATTACATAGGGTATAATATTTCAACTATTAATTTAGCCTTAAATAAAATTTAATATTTAAGTAAAAATCTCTTAAAAATCAAGTAACACTTTCATCAAGAAGATATTTTAAAAGTATTGGGCAAATATATAATTCACTACTAGACAAACTCTCATCTACGCCGATGGAGTATTGCTTTAATTTTATTTTCCTAACGATTGTAAACTATCAAACAGCACACTAAGGAAGATCCAATAAATAAATCAGCCCAGCCGTCGCTTTCGCCTTGAGGGCTTTCATCGCCTAGATATCTCGGTTTTGCCAAAAATATTATTGATACGGCTGGGCTGATTTATTCTTGGCAAGTGCCTAAGAGGCAAAAATCGAATGAATGTACTGTCATCTGCTAATTTTGTCATCTAGAAAGAATGAAATATCAAATCGTTCTGCAACATAGTGAAGAAGACTGTGGAGCAGCGTGTATTGCGACTATTGCCAAACATTATGGACATCGTTTTGCGATCGCTCGTGTTCGAGAAGTTGTTGGTACAGGAGCGCAAGGTACAACCCTTGTCGGTTTGAAACGTGGTGCCCAAAGCCTTGGATTTAACGCCCGTCAAGTTAGAGCTACGCCGCAACTAATTGAGAAACTTCATGAAGCACCTCTCCCCGCCATCATCCACTGGAAAGGATACCATTGGGTAGTTTTATATGGAAAAAAAGGGAAAAAATATGTAATTGCTGATCCTAGTAGTGGCATCCGCTATCTCAGTCGTGAAGAATTAACTACAGGTTGGGCAAATTATGTCATGTTACTGTTATTACCAGACGAAATACGCTTTTATCAGCAACAATCAGATAAAATTAGCGGTTTTGGTCGTTTTTTAGCACGAGTTTTACCCTATCGTCATATTTTAATCGAAGCAATTTTGATTAACTTGGCAATGGGAATATTTTCCCTTGCAACCCCTTTTTTAATCCAAATTCTCACTGACGACGTACTAGTAAGGGGAGATACACAACTTTTAACCACGGTTGCTATTGGTGTGCTGGCAATAAATACCTTTAGTAGCACCCTAACACTGGTACAGTCTAACTTGATTGCTCACTTTGCTCAACGCCTAGAATTAGGACTTACTTTGGAATTTGGCAGACAAATTTTGCGCCTTCCTCTTACTTATTATGAGGCTCGTCGTAGTGGTGAAATTGTTAGCCGTCTCCGAGATATTCAAGAAATTAATCAGATGGTTTCTCAAATTGTTATTGCTATTCCGAGTCAACTTTTCGTTGCGGCAATATCACTATTTTTTATGGGATTTTATAGTCCTAAATTATTAGGCTTGTCAGTGGTAGTCGCTCTAATAATGTCTCTATCGACAATTATTTTTCTCCCTACTTTAAGCCAAAAAATTCGTAGTCTCATTGTGATAAAAGCTGAAAATCAAGCAATACTGGTCGAGATATTTAAAGGCATACTTACCGTAAAAACTGCTAATGCGGCTCCCCAAGTTTGGGAGGAAATTCAAAGTCGTTTTGGGAATCTTGCTAATCTTACTTTTAACACTGTTCAAATTGGCATTATTAATAATGTATTCTCTGGATTAGTTGCTGGTTTTGGTAATCTTGCTATACTCTGGTTTGGCAGTAGTCTAGTTATTAGTCATGAATTAAGCATTGGTCAACTGTTAGCATTTAATGCGATGAATGCTAATTTTCATATATTGATTACTACAATCATTAGTTTTATCGATGAATTTACTAGAATTCAAACTGCAACACAACGGATTACCGAAGTCATTGAAAGTACTCCAGAAGACCAAAATGAACAGAAGAAGCCTTGGGCAGTAATCTCTTGTAACGCTGATATTATTTGTACTAATGTCAACTTTCACCATACAGGTAGGGCAGACTTATTACAAGATTTTTCTCTAACTATTCCAGGAGGTAAAGTCACAGCCTTAATTGGTAAATCTGGCTGTGGAAAAAGCACTTTAGCTAAATTGATAGCTGGGTTATATCCCTTGCAATCAGGTAATATTCGTTTTGGCATTTATAATCAGAAAGATTTATCCTTGGAATGTAGACGGCAACAGGTAGTATTAGTCCCACAAGAACCCCACTTCTGGAGTCGCTCAATTTTAGATAACTTTCGCCTTAGCTACCCTCATACTACATTTGAACAAATTGTTCAAGCTTGCCAAATTGCATCTGCTGACGAATTTATCTGTGAATTACCGGATAACTATCAAACTGTGTTAGGCGAATTTGGTGTAAATATTTCCGGTGGACAAAAGCAGAGATTAGCCTTAGCTAGAGCAATAGTTACTGACCCTCCAATACTAATTTTAGACGAATCTACTAGTGCATTAGACCCTATATTAGAAGCTCAGGTATTAGATAAAATTTTACATTCTCGGCAAGGCAAAACCACAATTATAATTAGCCACCGTCCTCGAGTTATCCGACGTGCAGATTTTATTGTCCTATTAAATAAAGGGCAGTTGAAAATGCAAGGCGTTTTAGAGGAAATGCAAGTTACCTCTGGAGAACACTTAGATTTTTTAACACCCTAGAAAAGGAAGATAGCTCAATACGATTCGTTAAGTTCTAAGCGGCATTAAAATAATTAGTCTCTAACCATCTCTGAAACTGAAATGAAGAAGCTCTTTGACAAACGTTCAAAAACACCAGCCGAACGACACCAGCAGTGTAAAGCCTAATTATTCCGTCGCTACGAAGTTGGCGTGACCCCAATACCGTTCGGTTAAGGAATTTCTTGGTTGAGGCAGGCAGAGGGAGCAGGGGGAGAAAAGAATGGCTGAACATATACCCTCTTGCCTCCCCTGCCTCCCCTGCCTCCCCTGCTTCCCCTGCTTATCCGAACCGTATTGGGCGTGACCCCTGGGCTTGTCGAGAAAGATGATGATAAGTAGTATCCTTAACTGAGAATGCACACATCAGGCTAGAATGCAATCTCAGTATGGTGTTGAGCAGAGGAGCAGAGGAGCAAAGGAGCAGAGGGGAAAATTAGTACAAGTATCTCCCCTGCCCCCATGCCCCCATGCCTTCTTCATCGCCATACCCCCATCAATGAAGATAGAAGTAATAATTGGGGAGGTCTAGACACAGATCCAGAACTCAGTGATTCTTGGTGGGAGCGGGTTAAATATTATGCTCGGCTGGCGGTTGATCGGGTAGAGGATGGGGTTGATGCGGATCAAAGATTACTCAGTACGCTAAGAGTGGTGAACGTTGCGGTGTGATGCTGGAATTTGAGGATGCAAGCCCTGACAAGTTTACTCAATTGGTGACAGATGCCCCGCAGTGGACTGAATGGATGGCTTGATTTATTCGGCACAGAATCAAAATTGGAGATGTCTACACCTTGAATGAAGCGTTGGACAGAAAACTACCTTTATCAAAGAAAGTGCCATTCGATTGGCACTATCGTTTACGAGATGCTATTTTTAGCATCTCGTAAAACGTAACGCTTGGATAAGCTGTTCCACATCTAATTTGCATAAAATGTAAATTAAATAAACTCGTGGACTTACTGCTATGCCAGCCAAAGGATACTTAAGTAAATTACAGAAAGAGAATTTACAAAA
>NZ_JACJSI010000238.1 GCF_014698065.1 Nostoc flagelliforme FACHB-838 | reverse complement strand
GTTTAACCAGTATTGATGCTTAACTCAAGGTGGCAAATATCCTAAGTACAGGTAAATAGGTTTTTAGCGATCGCACCTTTTTTGCTCAACCTCACCAAATCGCGTTGCTCCCCATAAGGTTTAGATGCAATCATTCCACCATCAGCAAACTGCCCCATGCCAATGACATTGGTTTGCATTACCCAATCGTAGCCATCAATAAAGGCGGCATGAAACCAATTCTCAAGTTGTTGGGGTGAAATTCCGGCAATCAAAGCAAAGTTGTTCAGTACCATTAAGCGTTGAATATGGTGGGCATAACCGATTTGTTTGACCTGAGTTAGAATCTGGTGCAGACATTTCATCTGTGTATCGCCAGTCCAATAAAAAGCAGGCAGAGGATGAGTATGGTTAAACCAGTTACTTTCTCGGTAATCCTGTTGTAAGTAAACATAGACACCATGCATATACTCTTGCCAACCAAGTACCTGACGGATAAAGCCTTCAACGCTGCTCAACTCCCAGTCGCTGCTGTTGTAATAAGCTTGTTGCGCTGCAATCACAACTTCTAAAGGATGCAACAATCCAATGTTGAGATAAGGCGAAAGCATCGCGTGCCACATTGTCTGTTCGCCTGTCACCATTGCATCCTGATATGGCCCGAATGAAGACAAACGTGTTTCGATAAAAAACTTCATTACTTGTAGTGCTTGCTGTCGGGTTACACCCCAGCGAAATGGTTCAAGAAGCCAGTAACTTTGATTGTCCTGGAAAGCCTCAGATTGCCTAATGAAGTTAATAACATCTTGTGTAATTGAGTCTGGTTCAAACCATAAAGCTTCGGGCAAGGTCAGTTTGCCCTTTGGTGGTTTGCGATTTTGCTTGTCAAAGTTCCATCGACCACCCACAGGTTGGTTGCCGGACATGAGAATGTTGAAGTGCTGCCGTCCCTGACGATAAAAGTCTTCCATGATTAGGCGTTTGCGTCCACCTGCCCAGTCAATGAACTCTTGATCACTCCAAATAAAACGGTTATTTGATGTAAAAGTGACTTGAATTGTCAAGTTTAGCTTTTGAATTAATGTAGCAAAAGGGCGATCTGTTGGAGTCATCACCCCCAGTTCAGTAATTTGGTATTGCTCAATCCATTGGAGTAAAGGTGTATTGAAGTCTTGGCTTTGAGCGTATGTTACTGGGAAGCCAAGCGATCGCAATTCGGCAGCAAAGTGACGCATGGCTGACCAGAGCAGTACCAGTTTTTGCAAATGGTAAGGAAGTTGCCCTGCATGAGTTAGAGATTCAATAAAGATTACGGGAGTCTGTTGCTTATGTTGCAAGCAACTTTGCAGTGCTGACTGCCCAGCCCAAAGTTGATCTCCGAGAACCCAAATACCAATGGTCATCCTCTTGCTCCCTCTCATACTGTGCGTTGGCAACGTGATGACAAAATGCTACTCAATCAAGTGTAACTTTATTGTTACAAAAACTTTCTCAATGAAAAAGCTGATGAAAGCCCAAAAGCGCTAGTGCTAGAGTAAAGGGCTAAAAACATTCTTGCCCTTTACCCCTTGCTTAATAAATCGCCAAGTTCCCTTGGGGAACTGAGCAGAACGAGCAGCGAGCGCCCACGCTAATTTGACCTCAATGCGTAAGTTCTTAACCTTAGCAATCTAAGGAAGAAGCTGCTTGTTGGCTAGCTGTATTTGATGCTTCAATCAAAGGTTTGGCAACATTTAACACAGCTTGTACCAGACGAGAACCAGCTTTTTCTGGGGAACCAACGCCAAAGGGAGGGAGTGGATTATACTCCAGCATCAATTCAATAAATTTGGCTGTATATTCTCCAGATAACATAGCAGCAATAGTTAGAGCAAAATCAATCCCAGCTGTGACGCCGCCACCTGTGATCCGGTTCCGGTCTACTACTACTCTGTCGTTACTTACTTCTACACTCATTAGTATAAGTTGTTCTCGAAATGCCCAATGACAAGCTGCACGATATCCTTTGAGTAATCCCGCCGCAGCCAAGATTAAAGAACCAGTACACACAGCAGTCACATATTTAGCTGTCTGTGCTTGCTTTTGCAAAAATGCTAACATCTGGGCATCTTGCATCATTTCCACAGCGCCAAAAACACCACCAGGAACGCATAGTACATCAAGTTGCGGACATTCATCAAAGATAGTAGTCGGTAAAATTGTTAGTCCGCCATTACTAACAACTGGTTCGAGAGTTTTCCACAATAGCAAAACTTGAGTATTGGGCATGGACGAAAAGACTTGATGTGGCCCAGTAATATCTAGTTGGGTCATATCAGGGTAAATTACTAAACCAATTGTATATTGAAGCTGGCTTTCCATACTTAAATTCCAGACACTGTAATGATTACAGTTATCGTAGAATTGAATATGTTGGCTGCCAATTACCCAGTTGAGTACATTTTTGCCCATGTCTGATACTTTAGCAGCGTTGATTGAAAAAGTAACAAATGCATCATCAGTGAACCAACTATGTGGACATTATATGGATGCGGCAGGAAAGTTGTTTGGCAGTCAACATTGGGGTATTTATATACATGGGTTGGTAGGGCAACAAGGTACTATTTACCTGAAAGGCTTGCCAGATAGCTTTATTGATTACTACTCTACAGTTGGTGCAGCTATAGATAAAGTGATGGAGTATGTCGTTTCCCATCATGCACCTGCCCACGAACAACTTATTTTTACGGAAGTAGCTTGGAAGCAAAGTGAACTATATCAAATTGGTTGTGGCAAAATATATGACCACGAACATATTATGACTGGGCCGATTGTTGGAGAAGGAAGACTAATTGGTACAGTCCAATTTGCCCGCACCAGTGGCACTCCAGCTTATAATACGCAAGATTTGCTACAATTGAGTGCCATCTGCGCCCATATTTCTGCCAAATTAGCACTTCTGCGCTCCGAAAATGAGTTATTTTTGCCCAAAATTGAAATTTGTTTAACAGCACGAGAATTGCAAATTGCTGCTTTAGTAGGCAAAGGTCTGACAAATGCAGAAATTGCAGGTCAATTATGGATTAGTCAAAATACGGTCAAGCAGACGTTAAAACGTATTTTTCGTAAGCTGGATGTATCTGCAAGAGCGGAAATGGTTGCACGGCTGCAATTAGGTAGGGATGTAATACCAATTCAAAATTAATAAAACTAGATGTTACAGTGGTGCAGTGCTTGTCCGGCAAATGAGAACCAATGGTTGTCATGTATCTAACAGAATGGTGTCTACATACGCTGAAAAAGATTGCTTAGACCATTGCAAAGGAATTAGCAATGTCGATCCCGTTTCAAGTCATAAATTACTTTCTCCAAATACCAGTTTGCCGACTTCCCAGGATTGATCTGTTGTTGGTGCTTGAGCAATCTGATAGCAACAGAACCGTTACCAGAAAGTAAGTTTAGTAAATCATTCTGTAAACTTTTGCTTGCGTCAGTAGCAAAATACTCTACTTCTGGTGGGTGTGTTCGTACCTCTAGGCTTTTGAGTTCTACTATCTGGCATTGCACAAGGAACTCTTTTTGACGTGCTTGCTCCATGAGCTTGTCAAGTTGGGACTTGTTTTGGAGTAGCTGTCTGATTTGCTTGTCCAATTCGGCTTTTTTCTTGTCTACTTGAGACTGTAACTTGCGTACCTCTAATAATTTGTTTTCTAGGTCTGTTAAACTTTGCATAATATTAAATTGATTTCGTTCTCAATCTACCATCTACGAATTAGCCTAATATCAGCATCAGAATATACCCGTAAACACGGGGTTTTTTGATAATAATCCAGTCGAGAATGAAATATGCAGGTGTCAAGAGTCAACAGCCTACCCTTGACCCGGTATCTTGCAAAAGTTACTTTTGCAAGATGTGTATTTTGTCCAAATTAGCTTTGTAAAGCAAGAGTAATTTCAGCTTTTGGCTCCGAGTCCCTAAAATTTCCTTCCAAAAGAACCCAGTGAACAACTTTAGTTACTGTGAAGTTTTCTGCTTGAGAATAGATGTTTTGATTTAGATAAATCTCTACAAATTCTCCAATATTGGGTACTCTGCTCATTGGAACAACTGTCACAGATTCACGATTGAAATCAGGTCTAATATTTAAAACAGAATCATCAAAAATTAACGCAACTGGAATCATTGTTATTACTTATATAGAAATCCTAATTGATTTTTGAAAAAACTCCGTACATCTGAAGGCTGGCGAAATCAAATGTACTGTGTTGAATGAACCACTCAAACATCCACTTTAGATGCGGGAATGTGGGAATTAATGCACAAAAGCGTCGAACCCATGTTTTTGCTTGCAACCAAATATCTTCAATCGGATTTTGCGTAGGGCAATTGGGAGCAAAACGAACACAATGTATTTTCCGTTGCTCGGCTGGTAAATCAAGATTTACCTCGGATAAAAAATCTCTAATTTCTTTGGAACGATGGTAGCTCGCACCATCCCAAAAAATTAGCAATCTTTGTTCCTTCGATTCAGCTAGTAAATGTCGTAGGTAGTCGATGGTATTTTTTGAGTTTCCTGCTTCATAAGCTTTGAGAATTAACTTTCCTTCCAGGTAGTCAACAGCACCATAATATGTCTGCTTTTCTCGCTCGTTGACTACTGGAACTGCTATTTCTTGGTCACTTCTCCCCCATACATAACCACTTAAATCTCCCCACATTAAATGACACTCATCTATTAGCAGCACTCTCAACTTTCCAGATTCGATTTCCTCTCGGCTATCTGCCAGCAGTGTTTCAATCTCTTTTTTTTTTCTTCAACAGCATCTGGATTTCCTTTAGGGTTCAATTTAGTGGTTTTCTTCCAACTAATTCCCGCTGCGTTGAACAAGTCATAGTAACTTTGTTTTGACTCATAAATCACATCATACTCAAAGGCTAGTTTATATTCTAGTTCCCCCAGTTCCCAAATATCCTTGGTTTGTAACCAACTCAATACCTGTTCTCTTTCTTCGCTACTTAAGTAACTTTTTTTACCTTTGTGATTTAAGCGCAGTCCATCTATTCCGTACTCTTCATAGGCTTGCTTCCAGCCTGTTATCGAACCCAGTGACACATCTAAAATTTTTTGAATTTCTTCATACAAATAACCTTGATAAACCAATTTTACTGCCAGCGCTTTCCTTACCTCACGCGCATTTGGACGAAGAGCTATAAATTCCTGTAGTTCTGCGATCGCATTACTATGTGCGTCTTCAGATGGGAGTACCGTCGCTGTTACTTCCGGTGCCGGGGGGAGTATTGCAGTTTGTAGATGCTGCTTTATCATTTGTATGCTCTTACACTTTTATACCCAACCGTATTCTCTCGTAATCTTTTTCAAAAATCAAATAGGATTCCTATAGTATTACAAATGCAATGAATAAAAAGTAAGCCTTGAGCCATTGAAGAGAAATATATAATTGAGTGCAAGCCGGAAATAGAATACTGCTAATTTTGGTTGGGAACTCAACAACAAAGATGGAGAGCAATACAATAACGTGATGGATATATGCATTGCTTTCGGGTATTTTGCATTATTGACAACATAACCAAGACCTAGCATATAGGCGTTGTGTATATCGTGCTAGTTAAATCTTGGGTATTTTAGTTAACAATGAGTAGGTAAAGAATGGTTATGTACAACGGGGTTAGAGTTACATGGTATAGTCTGTTCAGACGTTGACAACTCGGTTATAGAGAGAGAGCGAATCAACTCCCGAATCACATCAGTTGCAGGTCTACCAGTCATTGCACAATATCGTTCAAGTTTTTCGCTTTCAACTGATGTGTGATTCGTTTGATAGCCCATTTTTTGTTCATGACTTGCCCTAATAATTAAATTTAATGAATTATCTAGACTTGAAATGCCTTGTGCAATACTTAACAAATATATAGATGTTAACCACAGCATACTTGCCGTAAAACTATTTTTAGCACATCTTCCCCAGGGTATTTACTTATAATCTAAAACTTCACTGATAAATTATCTATGTGAAATTTAAAACATTTAAAACGAGCTTGTATTTTTTGTAAATATTGTTAAGCAAAGCGCAATTGGAGTGAGCCTTGCAAGAGGCGTATAATCAGCAAGTATTGCCAATTGAATTTAGTAAACCTTATCTTCATACAATTGCATCTAATATTTATTTGCTCTTTACCCAAAGGTGAAATTGACTAACTACTCTGGATGTAGACTTTCATTCAAGCACTATATTTAACTCTATAACTTAACGAAACCTTAAGCAAGCTAGAAAATTTTCTAGCTTGCTTAAGGTTTAATAATTTTGATTCTTCAGTAGCTGCTATGCCAAATTATTAGTTAGCTATCAAAACTAGGCTCGACAATAAAGCTCAAAAGCCCGAATCAGTGCTAAACCTATAAAAAATAACTAGTTAACGTTTATTTTTCTTGCCTAATAAGGCTTTTATGCTTTTTTGAAGGTAATTTAGCATGATATATTAATTTTTATTCAGCCAGAGCTTAATTTACCCACAGAAATCATCAACCCTCAACTCGCGCCACACATCAGATGGTTGCCACCCAGAGTTGCCAACAGAGCGTAGGGGGCGATAGTGTTCTGAAATGTATTCTGATTCGGAAACGTAGTCTTCAATGTACACAGGTGGATTTGGTTCAATCACTGTTTCAGGAATATTTTGGCTTTCAGGCATCTCAATGGGTTCAGTGGGTGGTGGGGTTACTTCTGTTTTCTTGCAAACTGGGGTAGAGGTTTTTTTGATGAGTTGTTTCAAATCTATAGGAATCATTTGGCTCTCCACAAAGAACGGATATCCTAGAATACAGGAAGTTATTAGCGAATCAGAGACATTTTGCCAGAAAGTTTTATGGGTGTGGATTGTTTTTTGGGCACGGGAGCAAAGCGTGATGCCGAATAACCCGCCAATGAAGGTCTTATTATTAAATGGGAGCGCAAGATTAAAAATAACGGTAATGCAATTTATAAAATATGGATACTCGTATCCCAGAATGTATTCGTCCAGTATTAAATGATTATTTGTTGTCATTACAAATCGAACTTCCGGGTCTGATAGAAGGCTTTTATATTCATGGTTCTATTGCACTTAATGCTTTTAATCCATACTTGAGTGACATTGATTTTATTACTATTCTCATACGACGGGCTACAACATCCGAGGTTAAAAAACTAAAAGCAGTTCATAAAAAACTAAAACTGAGCTATCCACAGTGGAAACTAGAAGGAAGTTATTTGCTTGTTGAAGATGTCGGGCGTGAGCAACAAGAAATTGCTCCTTATCCCTACTATCATGACAAAGCTCTGCACTCTGCTGGATATCATGACATAAACGAAGCCACTTGGTGGGTGTTGAAACATCGAGGCATTTGTATGATTGGACTTCCACCAGAAAACCTTGCATTTACAGTTGATTGGAATCTGCTGCAAAGAGAGATGAAGGAAAATCTGAACAGCTATTGGGTGAGTTGGACAAGAGCGCCAAGTAAAGTAGCATATTTATTAACAGATAGTGGTATTGAGTGGGCTGTGCTTGGCGTTCTACGTCTGTTTCACGTGTTGAGAGAGGATGAAATCCTCTCGAAAACGGAAGCTGCTCGATATGCATTGGTGCATCTTCCACCAAAGTGGCATCAACTTATTCAAGAGGCAATTAACCTCCGTGAAATTCGGCATGGTTCCTCTTATCGCAGCAAAGTGAGCCGCGCTGTTGAAGCAGTGCGTTTCTTACGTTATGTAATTAATGTATGTAACGAAATATGCATTTGACATTTGACATCTGACTTACTTACCGAAGGGATGGTGTTGATGCTGGCACTTAACTCTTGATGACAGCAGTTTCAAGATTTTTGCTTACTTTTGCATAAAACACAAATCTCTAGCTGAAGAATATTACATACTAAACGAATTATGTATAAACCAAGGGACAACGCTTTAAAAGTCCCCTATTTTATTTCCCTTTTCAAACGCTGCCCTGAACTCCTTGCCCAGGGCAGCTTTTCTTATAGAGGTGCCCTTATTTGAGTCAAGCACCCGTTGGCAGCAATTGAAATTCTCGTACAGTGTGTTGTTTACCCACCATAACCGGAATATTGCGTCACAGTCCGTAAAGGCGTTAATCTCAATTGTAGCAAGCAGAAAGCCCTATATTTAGCAGCAATCGTTATGCCCCTAGCACCATTAGGCAATACGGAGCGGCCAAAGAGTGAACGGATATTATTAGCCTCAGTTAAGTCAGAAATTACTTCCCGATTGAGGCAATCTCTACACAATGCTGTGCTGATTAATTTAGATAAAGAGTCACAATTCCAGCAGGTAAAAAGACCTTGGAATGCAGAAAGAAAAATTGGCTTAAAACCTGTTGAAGCTCTCCCAGAGAGTACAACTATTTTATCCGTTTTTGATTCCCAAGAAGTTGCAGGTAAACTGTTAATTTTAGGTGCGCCAGGGTCGGGGAAGACCACAGCACAAGTAGAACTGGCTCAAGAATTAATCCAACGAGCCGAAGAACAGCCTGATTATCCCGTTCCCGTTTTATTTAACTTGTCCTCTTGGAAAGATGATCGGCAATCTATAACTAATTGGTTATTGGCAGAACTTAAATCTAAATATGGTGTCTCAACTGAACTGAACTTGGTAAAAAGTGGGTAGGTAATCACCAATTATTACTATTACTTGATGGTTTAGATGAACTTGAGCCACAACGTCAAGAACTTTATGTTCAGAGAATTAATCAATTTTTAGTAGGGAAAAATAGACCGCTTTTTCTAGTTATTTGTAGTCGGAGTGAAGAAGATGAGGGTTTCTCTAGTTAATTGCAGCTTCATGGTGCTATTTACTTACAGCCTTTAACTAGTAATCAGATTTATGATTATCTCAGCCGGATTAAATATAGAGAACTATGGTCAATCATCAGTAGTAACTTAGACTTACTAGAGCTAGTTAAAACTCCCTTATTTCTCAGTATTACTATTCTATAGGAATCATATTTGATTTCTGAAAAAGGCTATGAGATAATACGGAGGTGTATATCTGTCTAACAGCGAACAATGATAAACCAGCATTTACAAGCGGCGATCGCAGAACTACAAGAA
>NZ_JACJSI010000237.1 GCF_014698065.1 Nostoc flagelliforme FACHB-838 | reverse complement strand
ACTGAATGCAGAGTTAAAAGAGCAGGAAGTTAAGCTTCAGTTTCACCAACTGGGACAGTTAGAATTAGACAATAGTAAAGCCGAAGAAGCACTAAAGCAGTTTCCAAATTCAATATTAGGACAAGCTTTAAATCAAGAGTTATCTACTTACTTAGAAACAAAAGGGATTAGACCAGAGATTGCATCTCTAGTCACAGGATGGGTAGCCTGGGATACATATAATTATATCAAGCAGCTTTTCTCTTATGAATCAGAAGATGTGCGCCAAACCTTAAGTTTGATAATGATAGCAGCACAAGAAGTAAGAGCAAATGAGAAATACTCTAGCATAGAGTTATACCTGAAAGAGCAGATATCACCCTCACCCAGCGACCCGTTACTAATGGAGAGATGGAAGGTAATAGGTGAAGAATTTAAAATACCGGAAATCTATGTGCCACTGAAAGCTCAGTTGTTAGATAGCAATGGCAAACCTGAAGAAAAGTCAGTTGTTGATTTAGAGAATTGGGTAACAGAGCAACTGAATAAATCTGAAACAAATCCCCAAGTGATGTTTATTCAAGCAGGCCCAGGGCGAGGCAAAAGCGTATCTTGTAAAATGGTTGCAGAGCGGGTAAGAAAAGAACTTCACCCAATTTGGACACCAATACTAATTAGGCTAAGAGACATAGATACTTTTGAGCCAAATATCGAAAATACTCTTCGGGCGGCTGTTAGAGAAAACTTTGCTAACCGAGATGATTGGTTGAGCGATCGCAATACCCGATATTTATTTATACTAGATGGTTTTGATGAACTACGTTTTGAAGGAAGAACCGCGAAAGGAATTGAAGATTTTCTTGGACAAGTAGGAAACTATCAAGCCCAAAGAGTATGTAGACATCAATTCATAGTAACTGGAAGAGAATCAGCGTTGCATGGAATTGAAAATCGGCTACCAGCTAACTTAGTTAGGTTAGAAATTGCATTAATGGACGACGAGCTGCAAAAGCAGTGGTTATTAAATTGGGGAACACTAGTTGGACAAGATAAAGCATCAGAATTTCAAAAATTTCTCAAAGCAGATAATTGCCCTGAGCGTGTTAAAGAATTAGTGCGAGAACCACTGTTACTGTATCTTGTGGGGGCTATGCATCGAGATGATGAGTTAAATATCAAAATGTTTGAAGGTGCTAATGATGCTCAAACTAAAATAATAATTTATCAAAAAACACTAGATTGGGTTTTAACGAAACAACGTCCTGAAAAGCTTAATCTAGAACTTACAGAATTTGATACAGAAGACTTGCGTCTGATTTTAATTGAAGCGGGGTTATGTGTTACTCAATCTGGAAGACAATGGACTTCAATCAAAGCAATTGAATCACGGCTCAAAAATGATAAAACAGCCAGAGAGTTACTGGAAAAAGCACAGAAGAAGCTTGGTGGTGAAAATCCTTTAAGAAATGCGTTAGCAGCATTTTATTTACGTTCAGCAAAAGCATCCTCCTCAACAGAGGGTGCTGTCGAGTTTATTCATAAGAGTTTTGGGGAATTTCTCTGCGCTCAGAAAATAAAAGAAAGCTTGAAACAGTGGACAAAAATAGATTCTGAAAGTAGACGTGAGAGATATGTTATTGATGATGACAAGCTAGCAGAAGAAATCTATGATTTATTTGGCTACGGTGGATTGACAACAGAAATTGTAGAGTATTTAATGGCTCTGCTTGATTCTGAAGAGAAATTTCAATACTTAAAACTGTTCGAGCGTTTGTCAGATTTTTATCTTGATTGGTGTAAAGGAAAATTTATTAGTGGAGTTCCTAAAAATCTTCCTCTCAATCAAATGCAAAAATTCCATACAGAAAAAATATTCCTCGATTTAAGAGAAGTTGATATATTTACTGGGCTAAATGTAATGATTCTTCTCCTAGAGTTACACCGTTATGCTCAGACTCAAGATGAACTAAAGGATAATATTGTCTTTCATCCTTGCGCTAAAAACGACAGTGATAGTTTGGATAGAGGGCGATTACTTCGGATTATTGGATACAGTAACAGTATTGCTTTATATACTTTTTCAAACACTGTTGGTTATTTCCTCTCTGGCGCTGACCTCTATGGCGCTTACCTCGAAGGCGCTGACCTCAAAGGCGCTGACCTCAGAGGCGCTGACCTCGAAGGCGCTTACCTCTATCGCGCTAACCTCCCTGGCGCTGACCTCAGAGGCGCTGACCTCAGAGGCGCTAACCTCGAAGGTGCTAACCTCTATGGCGCTGACCTCAGAGGCGCTGACCTCAGAGGCGCTAACCTCAGAGGCGCTAACCTCGAAGGTGCTAACCTCTATGGCGCTAACCTCTCTGGCACTGACCTCACTAAAATTATTTGGAATGAGGATACACAGTGGAAAGATGTGCGAGGATTGGAGAGAGCAGTAAATGTACCTGAAGCTTTGGTAGAACAGAAGAAAAATCCATAGTTACAGATTATACTTCAAAAGCTTTTTTTAAATACGTTTCACTTCTCCCCACTCTCCACCGCCACACACTCTCCACTGAAGACCTTCTGCACCCGCCTTCCACAGCGCACCTCCAAAAACCCCCCTGGTTCCCAATAGTCCTTCACCACTCCAGGTTGCCATTGTCGGGAGACGAGGTTGTAGACTTGCACCTGTGTTCCGATCGCGACATCTGCGATCGCCTCCACATTCTTCCAGCCAGGAGGAAGATTATCGTAACTCTTGACCCTACCAAGCAGTTCAGGAATGGTCAAGTGTTCGGTAGTAGATTTGACTGGGGCAAGGGTACTCTCATTGTGAGTACCCAAGGTTCCATTTGTAGGTTGTTCCGTTGAAAGAATGATAGTTTGGGCTGCTATACCATTGTCACTGTTTGATTGCGATGTGTTTGACTTGGCAATAAAGTTGTAATATTGTTTACTTGGTGTTTTGTGAGGAGTCTGAGTATCGGTTAACCCGTTACCCTTATTTTGTCCACAATTTGTGGACATTTGATTAGCTGCTGCCACTTCACCGCCCCACAATTCCGGCGGCGATCGCCCGATCACCTCCCGCCCAACGATATGCCTGTGGCAGAAATCCCCGATTTTCAAGGGAACACAACAAGGTAATATCTGCACCTGCCAGCTGTCTCTGCACCCAAAGCTCAATCAGCTGCTGCCGCTCCTGAAGAATTCCTTGGAATCGACGCTCGTACTCAAATTCAGCTTCAGCATCTTGGGCTGATGCCTTCCACCACTTCAGCAATTCTGGAGTTGGCGCGAATAGAGGCAGGTGTTTGCCTTTCCAGTTTTTGGGAGGGTACAAGGAGATTGAAACAGCCTCGCCTCGGATTTCGCCACGGTAGAATGAGGTGTATACTGTCATAATCGCACCCGCTCCAAATCGTAATCAGTTACCCGCGCGATGGAATCTCTGGAGGTGAAAACCTCGTCACCTTTTTCAGAAATGCTGGGAGACATCCATTCCACACTGTAAAACCACGCATCGTTAATCAGTTGAATGCCCTGAACAATACGAATCGGTGGCCCATCACCATGAAACCTAAACTCGACCAACTCACCCAGGCGAAAAACGGGTTTTTCTTTGGTGTTCGTTTGTAAGTTACCTGTGCCAATAAGTTCACTTTCTAAAACAGTAATATTGGTATTACAAGCGAAGATTTCGTATTTCCAACCGTGTTGTGACCATTCAACTCCAGTGCAATAACCGAAAGCTTTGGCAGATTTAACATAGACTCGCTCTAACAAACTGACCAGTAAAGGCGGGATTCGTTGACCCCACGGCGGTGAAATGTACCAGCACTGTTCTAAGTTTTGGACAAGATTAGTCATACACTCACTCCTAATAATTTACTCTGTGCAGATATAAATAGTCGTGTTGCGAAACTGGGAGGGACAGAATAGCCGATAATTGACCCCGCCGTAGCAGTCTCGTTGGGAAACTCGTACCAACCGGGAAACCCTTGCAAGATTGCAGCCCCTTCAATAGACAAAGACTTGACCGTACCATCCGGTAACCAGATATCAGCGAACTTACTTCGGTTGCAATCTTTGTGGTCGGTGAAATGCGATCGCAGAATGGTGTTACAGGGCAAGTGTGCAGGTTTATACTTGGACTCTGTACGTCCCCCAACTCTCTGTATTAGCAGTGGCGTTGGTTCATTAGTTGCTAGAAATTGTTCTACCGCTTGCCGTTGTTTGGGGAGTAGTTGTGAATCAGACATCGTAGGGATGAGATGAGCGATCGCCTCGTACCAACCACAAGATTTAGCTCCCGTAGGTAGGGCAACCCGAAACCCCCTACTTGCAACCAGAACTAACCGCCGACGCGCCTGGGGTAATCCGAATTTATCCATGCTGACCACGCTGTAATCGACCGAGTACCCCTCAAGTTCCAAAGCATCCAGAATGATACTGAAACTCTGACTGTTCTGATAACGCGGCACATTCTCTAGCGTGAACACCCGTGGCTGCAACTGTCGGATAGCTTCTGCTACAGCGATTGCTGCACTCAGATCATCAGCCGTTTCAATGCCCTTGCCTGCTTTGGCTGTGTGGGCTCGGCTGAAGTTGGCGCACACTGGGGAGGCGTGGAGGTAATCGGGGCGGCGGGGAAAACCGAGAAATCCTGACTGTGCTACTTCTTGCACTGTTAGTTGGAAGACTTTACAGCCATACTCGCTAAAGTTGTGGTGATGGGTTTTGGCGATCGCCCTGCTCAGTTCTGGTTTGCTTGGGTCAAACTCCACTGCAATAACTGGACGAATCCCGGCTTCAACCATCCCCGCTTCAATCCCGCCGCCACCGGCGAAAAGTACTATGGCGATCGGTGCATTATCTGGAAGAACTGGTTTTAATTTTGTGTTATCAAAATTTTTGCAGACATCTAATTTTGGTGATGGCTTTTTGGATTTCGCTTTTTTGATAAAGGCGGTAATATCTTTCCTGGTTGCCAAGAGTTGTTGCAGTGTCCGAATCATCGTCACTGCACTGCAAAGAATTGAGCCAATACTTCGTCCTTTCCATACTCCATCAACTTGTTCTTCCCAGTTGTAAGTAAACTCAACGAGGTTGTCACCAACCCCGTCGGTCAGGTGCAGCGCTTAGTTCGGCGTGCCTTGCTCAGTCGATGGCCATGACTACTGAGATCACCTCGCGTGACTTGTGGGAGATGGCGACCAACTCCCTGAATTCCCAGAGTACGGAACCCCACTCGTGAATAGCATCCGGCAGATCGCGGAGCCGATACCATGACGACCGACCTAGCCAAGACAGCACGACGGCCTCTACCTGTGCCCGGACTTCGGGACGGGGCGGGCAGTCGAACAGCCCGCAGAACTCCTCGACCACGCCAATAGCCCCCTCCGAGCCGATTGGCGTGAACTCGACCGGGGTGATGGCCGCGACCCAGTACGGACCGTGGATGTTGCCGGCATCCTCCTCGTGTGAGTCCTGTCCGGCGTAGTGATCCCGATACCGCCAGTGGCCGATCAGGGCCTCTAGTACTGCGACCTCATCGCCTGCCCCGTCCCACGCGAACCGCTTGACGCTAAACCAGCGGAACGAGTGGTCGTCGAACAGGATGAGGGTATGCCCAGTGTATTCGAGGACCGCACCCACATTGGAGTAAGATTTCATTCTACATTTACTTAGACGTTAATATACTTCATTATTCCATAGTGTATTGTGCTCAATCAGGAACCGCTATATTACAAAACGGCTACGACATCCGCACAGTGCAGGAATTACTGGGACACAAGGATGTAAAAACGGCAATGATTTACACCCATGTTCTGAATCGGGGCGGTAAGGCTGTGCGTAGTCCCCCTGATTAGAACTACTGGTATATATTCTGCATGAATTTTGAACACCTAAAATGGTACAAAGTTAACACCCTACATCGCCTCTGACGGGAGATGTGTAGACTTGTATTGAAGTTCCTCTGCCTACGGCGGGTGGTCGCGCGATTTTGGGCAAAAGATTCAAACGATCATGTATCAGGAAATTCTCGGCTTAGTGGAAGAGTAGAGTATTACCGCAGGTAACTTGAGTGCAAAGAACGGCTTGTGTTCAATCTGGAGAAGACGTGAAATGACGAATATTTTGGTGGTCTACACCTCGACAATGGGGAACACACGCAAGATGGCCGAAGCGGTCGCTGATGGTTCGCGCTCGGTGGAAGGCGTAGAGGTCGTTTTACGTGAAGCGACTGAAGCGACTCAGGGGGAAGTACGCGAGTGTGACGGGTTACTTTTGGGTACGCCAATGCGCCATCGTTCGGCGGATGCGCGGGTTAAAAAGTTCATTGAAGACACTATCGAAGTGTTATGGCTCAGAGATGAACTGGTTGGCAAGGTAGGCGGCGTTTTTAGTGTGGGCGGCGGTTACGGTGATGCAGGTGCGGGTGTCGAAATCGCCCAACTTGGTCTGCTGGCAGCAATGGCGGGCGCGGGGATGATTTTAGTGTCGCTGCCTAAAACCACGCCCGGAGCTGGAGTTGCCGGAAGCCATTGGGGAGCGCATGGCAGAAGTGGCGGGCCAAACATGGAGCCACAGGGCGTTACGGTCGAGATGCTCCACTGCGCTTATCATCACGGAGCCAATGTTGCGCGTGTGGCTGTTGCGCTCCAAGGTAAAGAGCTAATGGCGCGTGGCAATCAAGCGCCGTCTCAAGAACTTATTGCTATGTTCGCTAATGCCGAGCCACAAAACACACCGCCTAGTTAAGCAGATCCAAACGGCACATTAAAAAGCATTATTTTGTCTACAATTTGTGGACATTTGAGCAGTCACTAACCCAACTTTTCCGCCCCACATCAAAGGAAGCGTTCGCGGTGCGTCTCCCAAAGAGAAGGTATGGCGCTGCGCTGCACTACCCCCGCAAGGGCGATATGCCATTAGACAGAAATCCCCGCTCTTCAAGGGAACGCAGTAATGTAATATCTGCGCTCCTTTGTTGCTTTTTTACCCAAAGGTCAATCAGCTGCTGCCAGGAGGTGAAGAATCAGCAGAAACCGACTCTCATATCAATACTTCTCAGTTAAGGCCAAAGTTCATTTGTCCTATATATATCAACTGAACAAATTAGAACAGGTAAGGAATTAATCGTTTTGTGCATTGCTTGTAAACTTCATACTCATCTCCAAAGGTATCAAGTAACATCTGTTCCTCTTGTCCAATTCGTGTTGCATACGCAATACTAAAGCCAATGAATCCCGATAGACCTGCAATCAAGTTGGAGAGCAAGAGTGGTTGTGCAATGCACAGTAGCAGAACAGAGGTGTACATAGGATGACGAATGTTTCGATATACACCACTGGTGGAGAGAGTGTGTCCAGCCCGGATTTCCAGTGTTGATGACCAATTTTGACCCAAGTCGTGATGACTGCGCCAAAACAACCAAAGGGAAAGCGCAAGAATAGCAGTGCCTAATCCATTTGCCCAAATTGGTAGATGGTAGTTAGCAAAATTCAACCAAGGAAATAAAACATGAATCAAAGGAAGAAGCAGTATCCCAACCAATAGGAGAAGGCGGACTATCTTTTCCTGGAGGGTTTTTCGTTGATCAACAATTATGTTCTGTTTTTGTATTTGTTGGTAAGGAATTCTAATCAGCAGCCAGAAAACTATCCCCAGCATGAAAATGCTCTTTGAGACAAATGGATTCATCACCGCTCCAATAGATAGACTACAAAACACGAAGTGAATATTTAGCTAAAATTATATTTAAGTATCTGTTTGTTGCTCTAAGCAAGCTGATAAATTACCTTAATTAGTAGTTTTTTAAGAGATTATTTAATCATTAAACCCAACCGCCCACCCCTCGCCCCCACAAGACATTCCACCGTCAGTCTGACCCCGCCGCCGCTACCAACCGTCCGCGATAGAATTCCTGTTGTAAAAGAGACAGAACACCCAAAATATGAGGTGTACACCGTCATAATCGCACCCTCTCCAAGTCATAGTCGGTCACTCGTGCGATGGGCGAAGTCCCGCCAAGGGCGATCGCATCTCTGAAAGTAAAAACCCCGTCACCGTTTTCAGATATTCCTGGGGACATCCATTCAATTGTGTAGAACCAGGAATCGCAAATCAGTTGAATACCTTGGACTATGCGGATCGGTGGCCCATCGCCATGAAACCGAAACTCGACCAACTCACCCAGGCAAAATACAGGCTTTTCTTTGATAACTAATTGTAAGTTGCCTGTACCAATGATTTCACGTCCTAAAACAGTTAGATTATCCTTGCCGGAGACAATCTGATAATTCCAACCTTTAGCTGTCCACTCTACACCGCAACAGTAACCGAAGGATTTGGTGGTAGTGACGTAGACTTTCTCCAACAGGGAAACTTCTAAGGGGGGAATCTCTTTACCCCAAGGTGGTGAAAGATACCAACAAGTTTCTAGATTCGGAACTTGGTTAATCATGGTTATGCCTCCTGACTGGACTTTAGACCACACAAGTAATCAATTCGTTTCCAAGCAATCGCAGCTTGCCGTGGAGAACAACTCAAACCATAAGCACGACGAGCATCATAATTGCCCTTGATTGCCTTGGCTACTCCAATGGGAACCCCAGAAGCCACCTCACGAATACCGGGTTGATAGCTTCGGTCTTCATGAGAGAGCCGTACTTGCGTAATCTGATTTCTAATTTGGTCTGCCCAGGGGGTCAAACCAATTCGCAATTCGCAATTCGCAATTAATTTCATTGCTTGATTTTCTCTTTAACTTTTCGAGTAGATGCAACTAAGATTTTTCCAATTTCTCTAGTTTCTTGAAGTAAGGATTCAAACTTGTTTTTATCAACCAATTCTGCCTCGATTAATATTTCTAACCAATATTCAGTCTCTCTTTCTTCTTTAAGCGCAATTTCTAATTTTTGGACTTTGGACAAAAAGAAGAAGTTCGCGAGTGTAGATCGCGAAATAAAAACTACGCGCCATAAATTACATCAGTTATTTTTCAAACTGAGTCCAACTGAAGTTAAACGCCTAAAACCTAAGGAAATTTACGCAGCTTTTTGTTTACTAGGTGTTGATTTTGACAACTTCTTGATAACAGGATGCTTAGTACGTTGGGTT
>NZ_JACJSI010000236.1 GCF_014698065.1 Nostoc flagelliforme FACHB-838 | reverse complement strand
CATAAATTATTAGCAGTTGCACAGATAGATGGCGAGGTTGGGTCAGATGGAAAACCCGCCTACCGCAACCTGGGGACAGTTAGCCAACAATCTGTGACTGACCACAACCTCAAATCGGGGATGACCATGCAGGGAGCTAAACTCCTAGAACTAAAACCAGAACTTACTAGAAGCCAAACTAAATTACTTTTCGATAAGGCACAAGAGGCGGCTCTCGCATTTTATGCGAAGATCCCAGAGTCAGAAAAACTTGCTCTATCCGCCGCCGCTTGGAATATCTGTGCATCCCGCCAAGATGAACTTGAAATTGCAAGAAAAGAAAACGCAAACCCCCAGGCGATCGCTAAAAAAGTCTCCAATTTTGCCTTCGCTGCTTTCCCCAATGAGATTATCTCTCGCTTAGATAAATTGCAATTTACTGAGCCAAAGTTAGTCACATTAAATAATGAAGCGAATCAATTTTTGGGTCGAGACTGGAACAAGGATGATTTGCACCCGATAGAAATTAGAGCTAGTCACCACCCAGTCGGACATGAGCGCCATGTTTCCAGGCTAATATTTGTACAGGATGCTGATGGCGAATATAAGGAATTCGCCATGCTCGAAACCAGAACCGCACAGCTTCCCATTGGTACGAAAGCGCAAGCAAGTATGGTTGGGATAGAACCTGCCACTGCCAAAGCAACTATTGGACTACCAGGAAACGAGCCGGTTGAAATTACTATCCGTGAACTCAAGAACTTCTCTTATGCAGGACTTGTTTTTAACGCCGAATCGGTCAACTTAGAATTTGGCACTGTGCCGATTCCTGATAAAACAGTAAAAATTAAGTTAGATGGTAAAACATTAGGGGAGTTAGACAGCGATTCTGTCCAGCAGTTGAAACAAATTGATTATCTGAAAAATGGTAATCCTCTAAAATTAAAGCTCACGTCAATCTCCGAAACTGGAGATCAAGCTTTTGTCCTGGGTGAATCTCCCAATGGGAACCTTCTCAAAATCAATAAAATTAACTTTTATGATTTTTCTGGTCAGACATTTAATGATCAAGATTACCGAAAACTGACTATCGAAACCTCAGCTTCTAAAACTAGAGATGCTGTATTTTTGAATGGTGAACCCTTGGGAGTGTTGCACTTTAAAAAAGACAAAGACGCGCTCAGACAGCTTGGACTACTCAAAACCGGACAACTTACACACGCACCCACTATTATTGAAAGTAACTTTTCTGTTATTTGCGCTCAAATTGACCCTAAGACCGTTGAATATCCCCAGAAATGGACGAAGGAATTTCAGGCTTTTGGGACTCAATCAGTTAACCCTCAACAACAGCAGATGATTGATAGTAGTGAGCCAATTCTACATCATATTAAAGAGCGTTCTACTTTCTTATTTTCTACAGAATCAAACAAAAAGCTGGGAGTCACGGGCTTGGCTGTTGACAATCACAAAGTTGAATCTGTAACCTTATGGCTAAAGAAGCAAAATGTTGTATATTCCCAAGTCCCACCCGAAGATGTCATTAGGGAAACTAAGAAAGGTCTAGCGGTATTTAACTTGGTTGATAGCTCCATCCCTGCCAAAACTTTGTCGAGCATGACCAAGAAATTCGGGGGAATTATTGAAACGGATAGTGACTATCAACAAAGAGTTAATTCCCTCGCTACACGACCGCAGTTTTTGAAACCACCAGAACAAACAGCACAATCCCCACCTAACCAATCTATAACTCCATCACTCTCCACTACTCCTTCTACACCAGATATTACTAATAGTACAAAAACCGAACTTCTAGGTGTAAAGAAGTCCCCGACAGTTACTATTGATGATTTGAGAAATTGGTATAATGCCGCAGATAAGTTAGGGAAGTCGGAAAATTACAAAAAACGCATTGTAGAAGTGGCAAATGGGTTTAAAGCTGGTGAGCAATTATCAGAGTCAGCGTTGACAGTAATGAATCAGGATACATTTGAACTTGAAGCCATCAGTCGGCTGACTCAAATTGCTCAAAGGATTGGCATGGTCTGGGGTAAGTCTGATGAAAATGGTACTCAAGTCCAAGGAAAGATTTATGACTTGGCTTTCAATACCCAGCAGAGGGATTTAACTATTTCACAGAAAAACGGGGAGGTAATTTTAAACTTGCAATCTGGTCAGGTGCAGACTAATAAACTAACTCCCCAGATATTGCAAACTTTTGAGGATGTTAATACTCAAATCGATAAAGTATTAGCTAAATCTCAAGCGCAACAAATAGATTTACAAAGATAAATTTGTTTTTTGAGCATTGGACATTGGGTGTTAGACATTGGGCGATCACTCCTCCACTTTCGACATCAATTTTGCAATTTCAAATTTTCTACGCGGTTGCTTGAAGAACATCTAATTGCATTCCCACCACACCATCAAATTCTTGTGAAAAATTAGAACAGCAAGCGCGTCTGGCTTTAGCGAATGGAGATGTGGATACAGCACTCCAGCAATACAAGGGGTTAGTTCGAAAATGCCAATATATGAAATCTCAAAAAGCACAAATAATTATTCGATAACTTGAGAAAATTCGTAATTAAGCGGTAATATATAATATCAAGCGAAATTCAAGTAATTAACCTAATTACGAAATTGGTATAGCAATACCAATTATTAATCCCTATCTTTGCAACTCTTTTAGTGAATTCATCACTCGTTCATAATCAGGAGTATTACCTTGAGCCTGAAAAAGTTGAGCTGCTTGTTGGAAATTTTCAATAGCTTTTTTTTTGTTGTTCATTTTAGCGTGAACAACACCTTGACTTGCGTAAGCTTGAGCATCTTGAGGGTTTACCTTAATAGCTTGGTTAAAATCAGCCAGAGCTAATTTCCATTTCTTTTGCTCATAGTAGATCAGACCACGATTATTGTAAGCTTGAGCATCTTGAGGGTTTATTTTAATAGCTTGGTTAAAATCAGCCAGAGCCAATTCCCATTTTTTCTGCTCATAGTAGATCACACCACGATTGTTGTAAGCTAGAACAAAGTCAGAGTTTATCTTAATAGTTTGGTTATAGTCACCCAGAGCTAATTCCCATTTTTTCTGCTCATGGTAGAGATTTCCACGATTGTAGTAAATTTGAGATAATTGAGGGTTTATCCTAATAGCTTGGTTATAGTCACCCAGAGCTAATTCCCATTTTTTCTGCTCTTTGTAGAGAATACCACGATTGTTGTAAGCATTAGCATCTTGAGGATTAAATTGAATAGCCTGGTTGTAGTCAGCGAGAGCTAATTCCCATTTTTTCTGCTCATGGTAAAGATTTCCACGATTCTTGTAAGCAAGAGCAAATTGAGGGTTAAATTGAATAGCCTGGTTGTAGTCAGTGAGAGCTAATTCCCATTTTTTCTGGTCTTTGTAGAAAATTCCCCGGTTGTTGTAAAATCCAGCGCGAGGGCTAAATTTAATTGCCTCATTTATTGCTGCTTCTGCTTCTTCATACCTTTGCAAATCCTGTAGGATTCTGCTTTTATCGTTGTATAAATTAGAATTTCTTGGTTTCTGTTGTATTGCTGTTTTTATTGCTATTAATGCTGGCTCTAATTGATTTAATTCTTGATAGGAAGCACTCAAAGCCTGCCAAGCAGCCACAAACTCTGGATTGAATTTCACTGCTTGCTCTAATGCAGCTATAGCTTCTGGATATTTACGATTCCAACCGAGAGCCAAACCTTTGCCATAATAAGCCAAGTAAACAAATGATGGTTTTTGCTCAATTGCTTTATCAAAAGCTTGAATAGCTTCTGGATAACGACGTAATCGCCAAAGTTGATTTCCTCTTTCTAGCCATTGGCTGGCTGTGGCATTTCCTTGTGAGATATTAGTTGACAATACTGCTTGTTGAATAGACTTGACTTGTTGTGCATTTAGTTGGGGTGGTTTTGCGTTTTCTACTTTCGCTTGAGTACCAAAGCGCGTCGCCAACCCTAAAAATGTACTGACAGGAATGCCTAAACTATAGCCTAGTTGTACTTGGCATTCCGCATTACCACCACAGTCTCCAGTTTTTGGGTCATCAACCATCTCTCCTTCAGCCCGTCCATGAATCCCAATGACTCGTCCAAGTGAATCCAATACTGGCCCACCACTCATCCCTGCGTAAGTAATGCTGGTGTAAACTAACTCATAACCTCCAGCTAAGGAACTTGCGGTTTGTAATCCACTAGAACTGTCACTTTGAAAATCTGATTGGCTGATCTGTAATAATCCAAATTCTTTGTCAAAAATTCTCCCCATTGTCAATCGCCAAGGTGAGTTATTCCCTAATTTGGGATACCCAGCCGTAAAAATATAGCTACCAGTGTTGGGGTTATAATTTGCAAGGGTAGCAACTTGATAGTTCTGCTCAGTAGTAAATTTGACTACCGCTAAATCTACACCTACTTCTACTTTAATAGTGCTTTTGTCTACTGAGTAGGCTTGACCATCTACTGTTACTATTTCATACTCACAGTTACGACATGTCTTGTTGGTATCCTTGGGTGCAGAAAAAACGTGGGCTGATGTTAAGACTGTATGGGTGTTTCCTTCTCTGGCAATGATAAATCCTGAACCGTTACCACCACTTTTATTTTGAATTTTTACGGTAATTTGTTGGGCTGTTTTTTCTAATTCTCCTAACCATCCTGTTAGTTGCGGTTGCGCTATGCTATCTTGAACATTGGGTAAAGGTAGAGAGTAAGCTGTTAATGTTTGTGGGTTGACTTGCGCTAGAAAGGTGGCAATAGGTATTCCCCAACTGACTGTTCGCATTTGTTGAATTTGTGTTTCTTTTGGTCTTGTACCATCTGGATAGGTAAAGCCTGTATTTAGTATGGGATAGGCACTTTTACCATTGATGCCTATAAGTTCTCCACGACTATTAATAATTGCACCGCCACTCATTCCCTGTTCGATGTTGCTGGTATAACCAATTTGATAACCTTCTTTGAGTGGTCTATCTGGTATTTGTTGCACTCTTCCCGGGCGATAGACTATTTCGTTTTTCTCAGTAGAATATCCCGCAGCGATTACTGGTGTTTGAATGTCAGGAACAAAGTCGGCTATTTTTCTAAGGCAATAGTTTTGATTTGATTGAAATTCTAGTAAGGCTAAATCCAGGTTTTCTAAGTTGGGGTTAGGGACGATTTTTGGTGTGTAGGTTTTGTTGTCTGTGGTTTGTAGTTTAATATTGTTTACGTTTCTAATGACATGGGCGTTGGTGATCGCTAGGTAAGTGTTACCTTGTTTGGCAAGTAGGGTTCCCGAACCGCCGTTGTTATCACCTATGACTCTGATTGTGGTTTGGCTGGCGAGGATTTGCAGTTGTTGTGGGGAGTATTCGCCGCTTTCTCCTTGAGCGGGTTCTATTTGGCAAGTCTTGGGGAGAGTATTAGCGGGTTTTTCTTTGGCTGTGGTGGGAATTGGTAAAAGTAGTAAGGATGTAATTAAAAGAATGGTTTTTTTCATAGATATTAATTAATTTGTAATTTGTAATTAAGAAATTTGGATGTTAATAGATGATATCGGGTGCGTTGTGTTGTGGGACAACGCACCCGATGGTTGCTGGATAGTTTATCTCTGGGTGTTTCTTGATCCTTGGATATCAATAATAGGTGATTGAACTAAAAAGGCTTGCACAGGAATATATGTCTGTTTCCCTGAATTTTGCAGCAATGGTTCTGATGTTTTACCTTCTGCAATATCCATGAGTCTTCGGATTAATTCATCAGGATTACTACCGGATCTAACTGTAAATAATTGATTGCTTCCATTGCAAATCTCTCCAAGATTGGTAACTCCACAAATAACAGGATAGCCATTATGCTTGCCGGATGATATGTAATTTAAACGATTCTGGGAATAAAATTCTTGAAATTTTTGAGTTACTTGTTCACAGCGTTTTTGTGGTGTCCAACCACCTTGATTAAAATATTCAGATTTCCAACCAATGAAATACACATGACCTCTTTTTTCTGGAATCCAAGCAGCTGTAACTGGAATTGTGTCACCACTAGATTGATCCATTTTTTTGCCACAAACAAAGGTCGTTTGAGCAGGCTGAGATTTAGAGGGACTCGATTGGCTGAAACTTGGAAAGATAATGCTCAAATTGGTGAAAACTGTGCAAATAGCAAGTCCTAAACCAATGAAAAATGGTTGCTTATGCATAAGTCTAACTATTTAAATAGAACTAAGATTGAATGATGAATATTAGAGCAAGTTTGTACTTTTTTGAAATAAATACTGTTGAACCTTTACTTAACACCTCATCCTTCTTCTAAAAAATAGAAATGTTTTTGAGAAGAGGTTATTTTTATTCTGTAAACAGTATCTATTATCAGGTAGGTTATCAAGGATGGTGCTTGGTAATTGATTTAGGGTTTAGCAGTTGCACGTAAAATGTAATTGCCTATTTCTTTTGCTTCTAATGAACTCGCGCCTACCTCATAAACCCCATTTTCTGGCAACTTAGTCACAATTTGAGCATTAAAATCACCAGGGCCTCTGTCATCGTTTTTGTCTACTACTTTACGTGCGCCATCAGCCTTAATTTGGTACAAAATTAACACTGGGTTAATTTTCTGACTAACCATCTCAATAATTACCTGTTGACCTGAGCGACCTTGGAATTGATACAAATTCACAAAACTACCATTTTCTCTTACGAAACTGCGAGCGCCTTTACCTAAACTGCCATTAATGACTTGACCATTGAGTGAGATAGTTGTAACAGTGGGTTTTGTTGTTGGCTGAACTAGGGTAGAGAAAGAAGAAATATCTTTTTTTCTGGTGGCAGCGATAAAAGATTGCACTTGAGCAACAGGGATTGCAAAGTTCATCCCACTATTTAATTTTCCAACTCCAACCCCTGCTGTATTCACACCAATGACTTGACCTTTGCTATTGAGAAGCGGGCCTCCAGAATTACCACCTTGAATTACCGCATCATGTTGAATTTTTCCACTCTTAGAATCGATACGGGTAATATGACCTTGGGTAAATGTGTCTTTGAAATCTGCATTCAGAGGAGTACCAAGAGCAAAAACCCGTTCTCCTACTGAAGTATCTCCAGGGACAGCTAAATCAAGTGTACGCAAGTTTTTCTGATTGTAGATTTTCAGCACTGCTAAATCTAATCCACTTTTGCCAAAGCCCAATACATCAGCCGAGACTTTTCTCCCATTGGAGAAAACAACAGTCACTACACGAGGAAAATCATTTAGATTGTAATTTATTAATTCTTGTTGATTTTTTGGTAATGGTTTAATTACATGGGCATTGGTGATAATTAACCCATCTTGACTGACAACAAAACCACTTCCGTGACCTGTACCAGTTTGAACCGTCACTACAGCAGGACTTGCTTTTTGATAAACTTGACGGGAAATTTGTTCCTCATTTGTTTGTGCGAAGGCAGTATAAGAGTGCCATACTTTCTTGTGGTTATTCGGTAGTAACTGTTCAATGTTGGTGTTGGTAATAACGGTTAATGTTGTACAGATTGCGAAAGTGCCCAGTTGTAAGAATTGCTTTTTCATCACTTAACAAAAATCAAATGTATAATTGAAAACTGATAAAACTTTAGATATGGAAAATTCTCAGCATTAAGCACAACTTTTGAGTTTTAAGAGAATAAGAACTGGAAAAAGTGGCTAAATACTGGTTCTTGCGTAGTTAAGCACAAACTGCAAGCTGGATTTATCTCCTGCCCTGAATAAAATGCATTGGATACTTTGATTAAAGAAGCGATCATCTGGTTCTATTGGTGTATCTGCTGTAGCTCGTGGTTTATACGCAAATCAATAATTTTAGTTACAAAAATTTATATTTAGTCTACGGGGACGAACTTCGTAAATTCAAGATGGCGTAATCATTAAAACCACAGGAGCTAAATTGATATTCAATTTAGACTACACACGGCACAATCTATTTTCCAGAAATACGCTGAAAGTAAAGCAACTTGCCAGCGCCCAATCTGTTCTTTATTAGCTCACCATCAGCCACGCCGACAGCTTTACTGACGAGAGACAGATTAGCTCTCGGTCGAATGGCACGCTTGAAAAGCTGAAAGCTCGTCTGGGCTATCTTGTTGGGGGTAGGGTTGCAGGTTCCATTGAAAAGAGATTATCGCTATGAGCTACTAGTTACACAAAGCGCGATGCCTGCGGTTTCTCGTTGCGATCGCTGAAAATAATCAACCTTTACCAGAATAAACAACCTCCCTCAACCTGTTGCCAGTGGTACACTTTAGGGCAATGAAACGGGTTTTACAAACCCTATAATCATTTCTAAATTGGGAGAATCAAGTTTTTTGGCTGATCCGAGATTCGTTGAGGCAAGAACATTTAGCTTGGTCAGTGCAAAGTGCGATCGCATGGAGTGAGAAACCTTTCAGTAATAATCGCTTCAATTTGTCTTAGGTTAGTATCTTTCTTGTCTGCTTTGGCACGGTTATGCCAAATATGCTAAATACAAAGGTAAAACAACTGCCAATGCAAGATTTAAGTCAGTGCAGGAATCGCGTTTTACATTACAATGCTTCCCGTACAAGAGTGGATATTGGAATTTCGCCTTGGTTATCTCGGTCGCTACTGGAGCCTGATAAGCGTCGTTGGCTTATTAATTGGCTTTTTGCTCTGTCTGCTGATATTTGTGCCATTGATCATTAACATGATACTAGATCCGTTCAGATATCCAGATCATTTGGTTATGAGCGCGATCGCTGCGGTGATTTTTGGTGCAATACTCTGGCTGGGGCAGTGGCTAATACTGCGACAGACTGAAATGACACCGAGAGTTTTTGCGCTCATCAATACAGTAGTTGGAATTTTTGTCTTCTCTGTGCTGGTGTGGTTTAACCAAAAAAGTTTGCAGTGGAGCGGTGGCCCGATTGAAGGTTGGAAAATCGGACTCATCTTTCTAGTGGGTGGTACAGTTACCGGAGCGGCGACGGGTAAGGCTTTGGATTTTTACTGTGGACGAGTTGAGCAGCGATTAATCAGACTTGAGAGGGAGAGGGTAGAAGAAGAAACCCAAGAGCGGGAAAGGCTTTTGAAAGAAAAAATTGAGAAGGAGAA
>NZ_JACJSI010000235.1 GCF_014698065.1 Nostoc flagelliforme FACHB-838 | reverse complement strand
CAATATGTAGCAGATGAAAATTTAGTAAACTATGAGCAAAAAATGGGCAGTAAAACGAATCACTATCAATTTAACTGATAGTGAAGCGAAAAAGCTGGAAAAATATTGTCAAATGACCGGAAGACCTGCAACTGATGTAATTCGGGAATTGATTCGTTCTCTAGAAATAAATGCAATTGAACGAATTCCATCAGCATAACAGTCAGCCAGACGAATCAAATCAGCAGTGGAAAAATATTAAATCTGCTTAGTTAGATTTTTGTAAATAAAGATATTGCTGTATAAGCTGCTGAATAGCTTCATCATAATTTAACCCTGATTGAAGACAATATTCATCTAGAATTCGAGCTTCATCAGGGCTTAATTCTAACTCTATTTGGATAGCATCAAATAAAAAATGCTGACTTATGTTGAAATCGTTAACTATCATTATTGTACTTAATTACCTTTAATAAGATAGAAAAAGGGGAAGAAGCATTTTGTGTAATATCCCTTAATGCTGAAGATTGATTCTTCAAAATAATGGAATAGATAATAACTTCTTCATGTTAAATATTACAGAAAATACAATGGTAGTAGATAGCTATGCCCATTCAAGATAGAACTTGGATAGATATAGTTATGTTTTATTTTTGCTCAACTAAATGCAGTTGTCATTAATTAAAAGAAATCATTAATATGCAGAATAACTATTCTGACTTAAATATCCAAGCTAAGATCCGGGTTTTGAGGATGAAGTTAAGACGAGTGATACGCTGAGAAGTTGAAACAGAAGGCATTTCCAAAACTTTGTAAGTATATTGTCTATCCTAATCATTGAAAATATTTATCATTAAGCAGCATGAATACAGCTAGTAAATGTATGCTAATTCTGCATTTCCTTGTTGACTGGATAAAACAGAATGTTAAATAACAGCAATTGTAATGTTAGCAACAGCCTCTACTTATCTAAACAATTTCAACTCAATTTGTTGCTCACACGCAGCAGTCAATGAGTCTGCGTTGAGTGGAAAGGATTTTTAAAGCGAATTGTCACAAAATTTACGCACTACTGGCTGTTGTTTAAACCTGTTAAGGTAACGGCATTTTTTCAGAAAACAAACAATTCCACACCTGTTAAAGGCTTTTTAACGGTTTGCTGAAAGCAGATTGACAAAACATACTTAGTGTATTAGCGCACAGATGGTGTAGTGATTTGAATCCTACACCATCTACAACATTAAGCTGTTCAGCTCCTATGAAAATAGGACTTACGCAAAACAAATCATCCACCCAATCCCGGAAAAAACTTACTCCAAATACTTTGCTCTTTTGAGGCTAATTCTTCTAAGCCTAAAACATTCTGTACCCCTTGCTGATTACTTTGGATTTCTTGCATATTAAGAGAATCAATCACCTGGGCTAACTCTGGGTTTTCTGCTAAAAGTTCGGCTTCAAGCTCCAACTCCTGCTGCAACAGTTGGGTATTTCGTCGCAAGAACATCTGCTGATTGTGTCGTTGTCTGATAAGGGATTCAGTTAGGGCAAACGCATCTAAATATTGACAAGCCTGAATCAGGATAAAATACTCCAAGACTCAAACTACATAAGGCTTTGAGGAAATTAAATCTCACTCAGCATGAAAATGATAATCATTGTGATGGGGAGTTAGAGGCAGCCGTCGACTGCCTGAATTTTCACGGTTAGTTCTCCACTCTTCTAGCGTAGGTTTTCTCACAGTCTGATTCTCAATAGTTTTAGATTAATGACTAGGAATCACGAGAAGATCAGCGCAAAGAAAAACTCGATTTATGCCATCGCCACAGGAAAGGAAGGTTACACCATCGCTAACTGCTCAAAGTGACTTTTACAGATGGCGTGAAAAGCCAGGACGGCTGCCTGTCAAGGAACATGGTATTCTTACAGGAACTCCAAAAAAGAATTTCATTCTGATTCTCCTTTCTATGAAGCTGAAGCCAAAAATCACAATTGCTGACCATTTTTTGGGAATAGAAGACCCACGAATAGATCGCACAAAGCGGCATAACTTAATCGATATCTCCTAAATTAGAAACTGCTCACTCTCAAAAACGCATCCGACTTTATCGTAGTTTGCTGAAAATTATTGTTCACAAGGTTGTCCCCGGCCGTCCTGGACGCAGCGAACCACAAGTCACGAAACGTCGCCCCAAAGCTTACCCCAGATTGACCAAGCCCAGATATGAATTACGTCATCAATTGCAAACTGCTTAATTGATAAGGCTTTCCACTTTTCAAGCGTGCCATTCGTCAATAGGGTTTGAGACGCGCTAACCCTGCTTGAATGAGGCGTTGGAGAGAAAGCTACCTTTATGAAAGAAAGTACCGTTCGATTGGCACTATCGTTTACGAGATGCTAAAAATAGCACCTCGCAAACCGTACCAGTTAGTGACTTGCTCCCGCGCTAACCCCGATTAAACAACCACAAAATTATCTTTGGTTAGTGCCACCCCAGCATCTAATTGTGCAAATTGTACCTGAGTAAACCTAGATGCACTACCATCAAGGTCAAAGAACAATCCACCTGTAGAATTGTCATAAATGAATCGTTGAGCAATCGTGGTTGCAGAAGTTCCGAGAGTAAACTGACTAGCTGAAACTATAGGTGTTACTAACCCGCCACCAAAGGTAGCAGCCTGTACCTCAATCAATTCATTACTCGCGTTGAAGTCATAAATACTACTAACACCTTGATTGTAATAATAGAAAGTAAAGGTATCACTACCAGCTCCTCCATAGAGGTTGTTATTACCAACGCCACCATAGAGGATGTCATTGCCATTGCCACCATCAAGGGTACTATTACCTAAATACCCACTTGTCAGGAAATCGTTACCTGCACCGCCAATAATTGTATCATTTCCACCATTGCCCCCATATATCGTATCGTTGCCATTGCTCCCCACAATATTGTCATCGTAAGTTGTACCTGTAATATTTAATCCTTCGATAAACTTATAGCTAACTCGATTATTGCCCCCGGTAATTGAGCCAATGTTATTAGTAGCATTGAATGTTGAAGTGATTCCTCCGGTAGCATCGATGTAATTGACGGACAATACATCCTCACCAATATCTCCATCTACTGTTTGAGTCACTAAAGAAGAGGGGACAGTAGATAAGGCGCTTACAGAAAAAGAGTCATTGCCATCGCCCCCAGAAAGCAGATTATCGCCTTCTGAATTCAGAACATTCAAGAAATCGTCACCAACGCCACCGTTAAGAGTGTTATCGCCTGTTGAACCGCTAGCACTCAAGCTATCGTTACCTGTACCTCCTTCTAGGATGTTATTGCCTAAAGAGCGAGAGTCAAAGAAGCCGAAATCGGATCTGGTACCGCCAGAAACGTTAAGGGAATCATTGCCATCACCCCCAGAGAGCAAGTTATCACCTTTTGAACCGCTAGCACTCAAGCTATCGTTACCTGCACCTCCGTCGAGGGTGTTATTGCCTAAAGAGCGAGAGTCAAAGGAGGAGCTGTTGCCGCTGTAGCTGCCAGAAACGTCAAGGAAATCATTGCCATCGCCCCCAAAGAGCAGGTTATCCCCTGTTGAACCGCTAGCATTCAAGCTATCATCACCAGTACTACCCTCAAGAGTATCATTGCCTACACGGTTAATGAGAGTATCATTTCCTGCATCGCCAAGGAGAATATCATTTCCCGCACCACCTCTGATTGTGTCATTACCACTCAAGCCGTCGATGATGTCGTCACCCCCCTGACCATTGATAACATCATTGGAATTGTCAAAACCCATAATGTTGTTGGATAGGTCATTAAGGAAGGTAACAGTATCCCTATTGAATAGGCTAATTTGAGTGGAATTAGCATCAAACACATCAAAACTGTCGGTGATGGTGGTTTGTCCATGAAACAGGATATTGCCAATAGCAGATTGTGAAGAAGTTGCTGGCAGATTATCCAGGTTTTCTAATTTGAAGTTTTGGAGAACAACCTTAGTATTAACAGCACTGGCGTCTTCAAATGTGATTTCTAAGTTGTTACTATTTTGAGTTAATAGCAGATTTTGAGCAGTAAAGGCAAGAGACTGAGTATTTTGAAATTGCAAAATGTCTAAGGAGGCAATCACCTCTGCTGAGGAATTTGAGCCTTTACCCACGCCACCAAAATCGGTGATCATATCGGTGCCGTTATCAGTGCTGCCATCGACCGAGTTGTAAACAAATGTATCATTGCCGGTGCCACCAGTTAGGGTGTCGTTACCACTTGCACCCGTTAAGATATCATTACCTGCACCACCAATAATCACATCAGTATTATAATCATAGCTATAAAAGTACCCGCCGGACAACACATCGTCACCCATACCCCCATCTATCGTATCATTGCCATTATTGCCCCCATCTATCGTGTCATTACCATCGTTCCCAACAATCAAGTCATCGTTGGCTGTACCGGAAATATTGAATCGTTCAATATTGTTGTAGCTAACGCGATTCGTGCCCACCGTAATTGAGCCAATGTTCGTAGTAACATCAAATGTCGTTGTCAAACCCTCCCTACCATTGCTGTAACTAACGGACAACACATCGTCGCCCATACCCCCATCTATCGTATCATTGCCACCATTGCCAGTGGAGAGCGTATCGTTGCCATCGTTCCCAACAATCAAGTCATCGTAGGCTGTACCTCTTATATCTAATCGTTCGATATTATTGTAAGTAACTAGATTCGTGTCCGTTGTAATTGAACCAATGTTAGTAGTTGCATTGAATGTCGTTGTGACTCTTTTTGTAGCATAGGTGTAATCGGCGAACAGCACATCGTCGCCTTTACCCCCATCGACTGTATCATTACCATAGCCCCCATCGACTGTATCATTATCACGATAGCCCCCAGAGAGCGTATCGTTGCCATTGCTCCCCACTATATAATCATCGTAGGCTGTACCTCTGATATTTAATCGTTCGATATTCTTGTAACTAACCCGATACGTGCCCGCTGTAATTGAGCTAATGTTAGTAGTAGGATTAAATATCGTTGTCATCCCCTTTATAGCTAACCTGTAACCCAGGGATAGCACATCGTCACCCTTACCCCCATCTACCGTTTGAGTTACTAAATCAGAGGGGGTAGTATCTGTAGGGCTTAGATAGAAGGAATCATTGTCATTGCCCCCAGAGAGGAAGTTATTACCTGTTGAATACTCAGCACGTAATGTATCGTCACCAAGGCCACCGTTAAGAGTGTTATTACCTAAGGAGGGCAAATAGACATCTCCACCTCTGCCTGCGAAGAAATAGCCAGAAGCGTTAAGAGAATCATTGCCATCGCCCCCAAAGAGGGTGTTATCGCCGGAGGAATACTCAGCACGTAATGTATCGTCACCAGCACCACCGTTGAGGGTGTTATTGCCGCTGGAACTGGTAAAAAAGTACTCTTCATTTACAGAGCCAGAGGCGTTAAGAGAATCATTGCCATCGCTCCCAAAAAGGAAGTTATTGCCTGATGGAGACTGAGCACGTAATGTATCGTCACCAGCACCACCGTTGAGGGTGTTATTACCGTTAGAGGGAATATAGCTGTATATTTCTGAATAGTAAGAGGCGTTAAGAGAATCATTGCCATCGCCCCCAAAAAGGAAGTTATTGCCTGATGTTGCCCCAGCACTCAAGGTATCGTTACCAGTGCCACCGTTGAGAGTGTTATCGCCTGTTGAAAATTCAATATTCAAACTATCGTCATCAATACCACCAAAAAGGGAGTTATTGCCCGTATCACCAATCAGGGTGTCATCTCCAGCACTGCCAATGAGAGTATCATTACCCATACCACCTCGCAGCAGGTCATTGCCACTCAAGCCATCAATGATGTCATCACCAGCCTGACTATTGATCAGATCATCTGAGTCGTCAAAGCCGCTAACATTATTGTCGAGGTCGTTAAGAAAGGTGACTGTGTTCTTATTGAAAATAGTACTTTGGGTGGAATTGGCATTGAAGACATCAAAGCTGTCGGTGATGCTAGTTTGCTTATTAAACAGGATATTGCCCAAGTCTACAGTGGCTCCTGTAGATTTGCTAAGATTATCCAGGTTTTCCAGAGCAAAGTTTTGCAGGATGACTTTTACACCAAAAAGACTACTTTTATAAGTATCCTTTTCAAAGCTGATTTCCAGATTGTTGCCATTCTGGGTCAACAGCAAATTTTGGGTAGTGAAGCCATGGCCCTGGAATTCTAGGGTGTCCACTCTGCTAATGACCCCGGAAGTCGGATTTTTCCCTTTACCTACGCCACCAAAATCGGTGATGATATTATTACGAGTTAAGCCGTAGTACTCGAAGTTGTCGGCATCAACAAATTTATCTTGACCGTCTCCACCAGTCAAAGTGTCATTACCACCGCTACCATACATGGTATATATGGTATCGTTGCCTGCAAGACCCTTAATCGTGTCCGCGCTGTCGCTACCATTAAGGGTATCATTATCGTCAGTTCCAATTATATTTGCCATAATCTTTTACTTATTACCTAAATCAATCTTTTCAGTAAGTTTAGTTTTCAACTTTGTTGAGCGCTCTTTTCGGGCACAAAAAGTTTGTATCAAGAGTGACCTTTTTAGCATACTTAGTACCCCTGACTGTCTTATTGGTATATAGCAATAAATTTAAAAGCTTGAATCCTAGCAAAATCGTTAGTGATTGGCTTAAATATATTGATAAGACAGTCAGGGATTAATTTGGCATAGTGAAAAATAAAAAGTCACTGTCCAATTGCCTCAGATATGTCAAACGCTCCATCCAAGGTTGGAACGTAAAAGAAGGTGTGGAAAAGGAATGTTATAACCGTCCCTCTTAACGATGCCTGCCGTGTTCTTGTTACTATGGCTGTGTTAAAACTTAATAAAATAAGTATTTTTTGATAGGGTTCGGGCGGTTACAGAATTTGTAGACAAAACTTCCAAGTTCCTTAATCTATCTAATATTGACTATCTTTCATTACTAAAATAGCTTCATAAAATCCGAACGACTTGAGTAAAAATACGGTTAAATTTAAATTTTTAGATAGGATTACTGAATGTGGGCGATGAGCCTACAAAAATTTCGGTTTGCACTGGCAAAATTGCCCGTATGTATATAAGCGTTTCATTTAAGCAGACTTTGGAATTGAATTTTTTGCTAAACCTCGTCGCAACATGAAAAATAAGTTGATGCGTCTTTTTGACTTGCTTTTATCCCGTAAACGCTCCATTATTGAAACGAATTAACGACCAACTCAAGAATATTCCTCAAATTGAATATTCTAGACACCTTAGAGAAAGTTAATTTCTGTGTTAGCGTTCTTTGCGGATTAATCGCTTATTGTCACCAACCGAAGAAACCCAGCCTTCAACTAGAGTGGCTTTTACCTTCATATCTTTAACCCGAACTCATACCAATTCACGTAAAGTGTGATATACGGAAAAGGATAAGTTAAAAACGAACAGGTTCGCCAGGGTGTATGAAATTAGAGATAAAATAATTTAGAAGAAGAATTGTATAAAATGCTGAGTGAACAAAAAACAGCATTAGGAAAGAAAGAGTGCAACCGTTATATTTATTGAAAAGTAAACAAGTAAAAAGCATAGCATAATTGGTCAAAACACTGGCAAGGAAAAGATTTATGCTACAGAGGTGGTTAAGATTATATAGAGAATGTGGAATCAGTAATCTATTATTAGAAATAAAAAGCATAGAAAGACCACCAATTCTAACAGGTTAACTGTCTTGATGCCTGACACTGTAGAGAATCAAAAAGAATACCCTCAGCCCAGTAGCCAAAAGCCTGAGTGTGGCTTCCCAATTGCTAAAATTGGTGTGGTATTCAGTTTAGTGACAGGAACCGCTGTTGCTTTGTGCATAGACGTTTTGAACACTCATGATATTAAATTAGCGAGGAGGTTGTACAGTTTTCTCAAACCCAATGATGTACTTTTAGGGGATAGAGCTTTTTGCGCTTATGCCGATATGGTTACAATTACCAAACTCGGTTGTGATGCTATATTTCGGAAGCATCAATCTCGCACAACAACCATGCAAAAAGGCAAAATTGTTGGAGATTGTGACAAATTAGTTACTTGGTATAAGCCTAAAAGTTGTCCAAAAGGATTGAATAAAGATGAATTTGATGCTCTACCTTCTTCCATCACTGTGCGGGAAGTTTACTACTACGTTGTTATTCCTGGTTTTCGCACTCAACAAGTCAGCTTAATTACTACTCTTTTAGATAAAGCAGCTTATTCTACTCTCGAAATTGTTGGAATTTACGGTAAACGTTGAGATATTGAATTGGATTTGAGACATCTTAAAACTACTCTCTTAATGGATGTTTTGCGGTGTAAAAGTCCCTCAATGGTACGCAAAGAAATTTACGTTTATTTGCTTGCTTACAATCTACTTCGTAACTTAATGTGGTCGGCTGGAACTACTTACACCACTCCTCTATTACGCAAATCAAAAGCAAGGTACTCGCCACCATTTAATTAACTTTATTCCCTCTCTTATTAGCTGCAAATTCAACAAAATGTTTTCAAATTTACTGCACTTTGTTAAAAGTTATTTCTCACAAGGCTGTTCCCGACCGCCCAGGTCGTAGTGAACCAAGAGTTCGTAAACGTCGTCCCAAAATTTACCCCTTGATGACCAAACCCCGGCATGAATTACGTAAACAATTACAAACTGCTTAATTGATAAGCGTTTCCGCTTTTCTTAGTGCCATTCCCACTAGGACTGATGCATTTTTTCCGCACCGCTACTTGTATCAAGTTTTGAAAATTTGGTTCTGAGGATAGTGAGTTATCTATTAGTCTTTCTGCAAGCATAATTGTTCCTGAACCCACATCTATCGTGAGGTTACTCGCTTTCGGCACTTTCAGCACGTATTTAGCACAATAAACATATTGTGCCCCTATAGATGTGATCTGTTTAATTGAAAACCATCTTAAAAGTGGATTCATGTTTAGATTAGACTTCCACTCAATTGACCTGACCCAATTATGCTTGAATGATGAAGTCGGAGGTAGTAAGAGTGGGCGCACCAGTAAGTTGTGCAAATTGACCGCCACTGCCGAAACCAGCAGCACTACCATTTTGATTGTATAGTAACTGCCCAGTCATAGAGTCATAAACAATTACTGCATTGCTAAG
>NZ_JACJSI010000234.1 GCF_014698065.1 Nostoc flagelliforme FACHB-838 | reverse complement strand
CAGGTAGGGGTGTGGTACCAAATCAGGCAGGGGTAGTGGTACCTGAAATGGTAGGAGTACCCCTACCTGAAATGGTAGACGAAGGAATTACCATTAAGGAATTACCAATTAAGAATCTCCCTTTAAGGGATCTCTCCCTTAATCCCTCTCAAACTGACATCGACTCACAAGAAAGAAAAGAAAAAAGAGAATTTGGATTTCAAGTCCAAGAAGAGCCCAATTCAAGTTTCTCCACTTTGTTGCCAAAAAAATCCGAGACTACGCAAACAACAAGTCAGTCTCTCATGAAGGCAAATTGCTATCAGCCGACAGTGCCAGGTATTGGATTTGGGGAATGCTGAAATGGGAATGCTGATTATTGCGTGGAAGAAGAGGCTGAAATAAATGTTCACAAACTCTTGAAAGCTTTATATGTTAAGTTTTACAAGTCACAACGCGAGAATAAAACTGGGAGAAGTAGTCTCTAAAACCGAATCGCATATTAGTGGGGGTCGGTAGGATTCCCTGTGTCGGTAGGCTCCCCCTATACGACACTGAGTTATTCTTTATACGTTTTATCAGTTCGCTATGCAGCACTAAGCCCTTCAATTGTTCTGCTTTATTGAAACCAACATACCATCCTACTGCCTTGACAAACCGCAAATAATTTTCCTCGTCCTGCTCATTCCAGTCTTCTGATTTTATACCCAGTCTGTTTTTGGTATCTATCCAAATTTGCTTCTGCACACTAAAACCAAAACGGTTGTCTGCATTGAACCAAAGCTGGTCTATTCTTTTCAGGTCTAGGCAAGAGAAAGTATTGATGCCGTCAACACCAAAAAAGCCTTGTTCTTCTCTTTTAGCAATATTAAGCATGAGTCTATCTGTTTCCCTGTCAGCAGCTTCCCAGTTTTTCGCATTTAGAAAATATTTAAGTTGAGCATATAAGTGTTTTGTCAGCGATGCTTCAACTTCTTTATCTTGAGGATTTAGCTTAATTAAAGCTCGATGAACTGATTCAATATTCTCACCTGTAAGCAGCTGATCGGCTTTAGTAAAATCAGTTTCATTGGAATGAGCCTTGAAAATATTAAATGCTTTTTGATAAGATTCTATAGCTTCGTGAGTTTTTTTATTCTGGGCTAGTAAATCACCTTGACTTTTCTGAATTAATACTTGAACTTGTAAACCTTGACTAGACTCCAAAAGTTTTTGATCAGCTTTGGATAAATTTGACTGGCTTTCTTGAATTTCCTTGTTAGCATTACTCCAGTCTTTAAGTTTTTGGTATGCTTGTGATTTAGCAGCGAGTAATAGTGACTGTTTGAGTTTATGGTTATCAATATTAAATGATACTGCTGCCAGTCTCAAAGCTTCATCTGAATCTGATGAACTTTGGTTTCGCAATCGTCCAGCTAAGGCTACAAGTTGACGAACATTTACAATTTCTGCTTTTGTCTCTTCATTTTGTGAGCTTGTTTGTTTAAATTCATTTTCTTTAGCTCTAAGTTTTGCTGAAATTTCTGCTTCTCTATTCTCAGCCTCTTGAACATTTTTCTTAGCGTCTTTTACTTCTTCTCTTGCTTGCTGTGCTTGCTTTCCGGCTTGTACAGCATTATCTTTAGCTTTTTGTTCATTTTTCTGTGCTTCTGTAAGCTTTATCCGGGCTTGTTCTAAGTTTTTATTCGCATTCTCAGCCTGAGCATTAGCAATTTTAACTCGCTTATCAGATGTATCAACTTGAGATTTAGAAGTTTTAACTTGTTTATTAGCTGCATCAACTTCTTGTTTAGCTAACCCACCTAGAGCTACAGATCCTATAACTGCTAGAACCAAAACAACAATCCCAATACTAATTCGCTGTTGAGCTTTCTTATTCACCTCACTGAGCAACTGATTTCTTGCCTCTGCTGCTGTTCTATCTTGCCTTTCTCGCTCCAAAGCGGCTTCTTGTTGCTTAACAGCAATTTCTTCCTGAATTTCCTTCTCTTTACTGGCTGCTAAAAACTGTTTATCCTGATAACTTAGATTCTTATCTCTCACCCATTCTTCTGCCTCTACTAATGCCTTTCCTCGGAGCAACCGCGATTCATCAGTACTCCCAGAACCCACCCAAAAGCGAAAGTTTTCTGAATAAGGACGTAAATTATTTAGTTGATTCTCAATCCAATTTAAGTCAAATATTTCCCTATAAATCTGGTTATAAATTCTCAAATTACCTTGCTGCCTAACAACTAAGCCTGAAAGCTGTAACTCGCTTTGCTCTAATGTTTCATCTGCTGTTACCTCCGCTTTGTCTTCACTCAGTCTAACTTGCTGATACAGTTCTAGTAAGTACCCTGCCCGTTGCTCATCTCGTAAAATCCTGGCTTGAATTGTTCGCAAATGCTCAGGTTCATCTTGTGATTCCCAGTTTTCGATGAGCCGCGCTCTAACAACTTGTTTTACTGAACGAAGATACTCTTGCTCTGATTCCTCAACCATGAACTGACACAGCTTTTGAGTCAAAAATGGTTGCCCACCAGTCCATTGCAAAATCTCCTGCATTATCACTTGGGGGCTACTGAATTTATCGTGTAAACCCTTTTCCAATGGTTCAACTTCATTTAACTGGAAACCCTTGAGAGAGATAGCCTGACCAATATTAAACGGGGTACGCTGTTTATCCTCAATCAAATTACTAGGTGATGCCACTCCCAACAAACAGAAGGTAAGGCGGTTATATTCAGGGTTGTCAACTCGCTTGTTATAACAGGCACGAATCAATGCAAAAAAGTCATCTGTGGGAAAATTCAGACTGAGTACACTATCAATTTCATCAATAAAAATAACGATATCTTCTTGAACTTCAACAAGTAATACTTCTTCCAAAAACTTGCGAAATCTTGTAACTAGCGAATTTAGCTGATTTGCTTCCCACCAGTCACCAAAATCTAAATCTAATCCAAAACTGTCAATGAGTGTGTCAATTAAATCTGCATACCATTGTTCGGGAGGGACATTCTGAATACCTCCAGCAGAAAGGTCAACTGCGGCACACTGTACGCCATCATCTCTCAATCGCTGCATGGTTCGCACACGCAAGCTGGATTTTCCACTCTGCCTGGAATTCAGTACGTAACAAAACTTTCCCGCCTTCAGCCCTTCATATAACTGTGCATCAGCTTCTCGTTTGACGTAGGTGCTGGCATTTTCAGGTAGACTTCCAGAGAATATGTATTGGTCAACCACGATTTACCTACTCCAAACGAGTTGAGAAATACTGACGATACAAATCCCAACTAGGAACGCAATCATTACTAACAAGTTTTACTAATCCCAAGCTATGCAACTTAAAGGCAACTTCAGTATCTAGCCTGACAGGTGCATTCGTCATCACTACTTTTTTATACCCTATCTCAAGCTGGGGATTATGTTGTAAATGCCACAGTTGTTGTCGCAAGTGGTCACTGAAGATTCCTTGCTCTGTTGGTGCAAGTCTTAACAATTCTTCTAAGGTCACTTGCTGGCTTTTGAGATGGGCAATCGCAGATTGTACCAAGTAAGGATGCCCCCCAACTAACTCCATCAACTGAGCCAAGTCTTGTTCTTTCAGTAATCCTAAATCTTGCTGCTTGGCGAGGTCTGTTACTTGTTGCAAGTTAAATTCGGGTAAATCAATTGCCAATCCCACATTAAACGGGGAATGATTACTGTCTAAGGAAGGGTAAGATTCAGTGGAATGAACCACAACTAACCGCAGTTTTTTCCAGATATTACCAATCTTGTCTCCTTGTTTCGCTGCCTCATACCATCCCCGCAATAATAAGCAGAATTGAGGAAAAATTTCTGGATATTGAAACAGTCGCTCAAAGTTATCTATAGCTAAAACTAGGGGAGTATCAGTAACCGATAATAGATATTTTTGAAAATAACGACTACAGTTTTTATTCAGCCCAAAAACCTCTTGCCAATGTTTTTCTAGTTGCGGTTCTAGTTCCAGACTGTCAGCAACATCAACACATAACCATTGTAGAAATGTTTTTAAGTTAGCCAGAACATCAATATCAGCCAGTTGTAAATCTATTTTCGCAGTTTGATAACCCTGGTGTCTTGCATAGTCTAGGGTTTTCTCCAGCAGTAATGTTTTACCCATTCTCTGCGGGGCTTTGAGACGAATCAATGCCCCTGGTTGCACGATTGCTTTATAGCATTTGTCCTCAATTGGTGATCGTTCAATATATATAGTTGTGTCTGCCTCTAGTCCAGAGTTCTCAGCTACTTGCAACTGTCGTTCACTTGCATTCAACTTGTCACCAAGCTCTTTCAGTGTGCGTTCTTCTGACTGAAGCTGGTATTCGTATTGAAACTTGCGTGTTACATCAGTTTCAATAACCAACGCTGTTCGTAGATTTGCAACTTTCTGGCTTTGAAGGGTGTAAGCTTTTTCGAGTGAGTCTCTTTCTTGTTGCGATCGCTCTCTTTGATTCTGCGATTGGACTAAATTACCTGATGCCACCGTCTGCTGCCCAAGGTGAATGTTGTAGATGTCGCCGCCAATTTGCCTAGCATTCACTGTGCCAGCATTAATCAACCCGCCGCCAAACTGGGAATTGCGTAAGTCGTTGTTGGAGACTTGCTTCGGGTCTTCTGAGTCCGGCATGGGTTTGCCTTGAGCGTTCTTAAGCGTCATTGTTCTGAATGTTACCACCTATTTGGTCTGCATCAGCAGTGTTGGCATCTACATTACCTCCAGCAAAGTGAGAATAACGCTGATCGTAGTTAGAAACTTTCCGTGGATTTTCTGCCAGTGCTTTTTGGACTAACCCTTGCTGTTCTACTTGTTGTTCTACTATGTCAAACAGGCGGTTAATTAGGTGATTAATTTTTGCTTCCTGTTTAGAAATTAGGGTATCCTTATCCTCAAGTCTTGCTTGGTACTGCGCTTCTAATGCTTTAATCACAAATTCATAGCCCTGCATGAAGTCGCTGTGGATTTTCGCTTTGTTTGCATCAGGGGCAACAGCTACTCTGACTACAAGAATGCCATCGCCTTTTTTCTCAATGCTTTGGACATCCAATTGTGCGCCTTGGTTTTCGACTTCTAGCTTTTTGAAGGAGTAGGCGAAAGCATCCCAGTCGATGCCGTTGCGGAAGATTAGGTCTACAGTTTCTAAGGATTTTTGGAACAGTTTAGCAAATTCTCCAGGGGCAAAATTACCATTGCTAGGGCGGCGTTCTTTTTGACCTTGGCGACGGTAGATGTAGTCACAGATTACGTCAGTGAGGCTTGTAGCACTGTTTATATTCCAATCTTCCATGCAAGCTCCTGTAGGAGTTGCTCTTGTAAGATTCGTATATAATAACTCAGCCCTACTAAGGTTTGCCCCCCTTAAGTCTGTATTACTCAAGTTGACATTAAATAGTTTTGCTTCACTAATATCTTTATTGCTCAAGTTTGTTTGAGTTAAAGCTATTTGAGTCAAATTTATATATTTGAAATCTATCTCACTTAAATCTACGCCACTAAGGTCTATACCACTTAGGTTTGCCCTTAAAAAATTTGCTTCTTTAAGATTTGAATTATTAAATTTTGCTTGTGCGAGGTCTGCTTTATAAAAACTAGTATTGATTAAATTTGCTTTATGGAATCTGGCTCTTGTAATAATCGAAGTACTGAGATTTATACCTCTAAGTATTTTATTCTCGAAATTGCCTTCGATAAGAATTTCATTATTATCATCAATATTAGATGGAATATAATCTATTTCTTCAAAGTATGCGACTTCTAAAATATCTGATTTCCCAAGTTTTACTTTTCTTAATTCTGAAAACTTAAGATTTGCTTTTTCAAAGTAAGCATCAGTAAGGTTGACTTCAGTAAAATCAGCATTTCTCAGGTCTGAAAGGCTAAAGTCAGCCTCACTTAAATCGGCTCCACTAAAGTTAACATTACAAAGGTCTGGTTTTATTTCTGGATTATTCTTCCGCCATTCATTCCAAACCTCCACCCCTTGCCTCAGTATCGCTAAATGTTCCTCATTCGCCATTTTGTGCTAACCCCTCCGCTTAACTGTAGCCAACAAACTACTCCGCCTCTTGCCACCCGTCGATTGAAGCCAACAGAATATTCACTAAAGGATGGTCGATTAGCTCTTTAAATGCTTCAGTTCCCCCAGCCTTCAATGCCCCAATAACTCGCGCTTTCAATGTTGGGTTATTCTCGATCTCATCCACAGCCTTAGCCACAACACTCATTTTCTGTGATGTCGTTGCAGTAGGGTAACTCTGCCCTAACTGATTGAGAAGCTGCTGAATTTCTGCTGCGGCTTCTGCAAGATTCTGGCGTTGTTCAGTGGAGTAGTTGGTGATGTTGCCGCCGATTTGCTCTGCATTTACAGTGTCGGCATTGACTAGACCACCTGCAAATTGAGCGCCTTGCAAGTTAAAACTAGAACTTTTATTACTTACCCTTTGTTGATTATTTTCTCCTTGAACATTATTAATATCGCCATCAACTGAACCACCAACTGAAAAGCCACCGGGATTGTTTGTCATAAAACCTACCTGCTCAACGTTTGAATAAAAGCTAGGACGCTCTAACGCTGTCATTACCATGTTTTCTAATCTGCGGATTTGATTATCTTTTTCTGCTAGCAGTAATTTAATCTCCCGCTCCGGCAAACCTCTAATCTGATTATAAGTGTCAAAATATTCTGCGCTCAGTTCAGACTTATCAGCCATAGCTGCTGTTTTTGCACGAAGCAAGAACTTATCTTCGCCTCGCACTTCCATTCCCACAATTCGCAAATCTGCTTCTGGGTGATTTTCGGCTAGCTGCTTAAAGGAAATAGCGATCGCTCTGGGGTCAACACCTTGGCTGTGGTACAAGTCCAGGGTATCGAAAACTGGTTTGATGAAATCGCCAAATTCCCCATCAGCGAATACCTCCTGTCTGTTGTCCGGCTTACGGTGAGGGTCGGGGTTGTCTGGTGTGGGCAGGCGCATATAAACGTACTCACAACGCACTCCGTCAAACTTAGTATCGGTGGTAATGTTCCAGTCTTCAATGAATGCGCCTGTGAGAATTGCCCCTGTAAAGTCAGTACCATTGAGTTGAGTTTGCACTAATTTGGCTCTAGTTAAGTCTGCGTCTTGCAGGTCAGCTTCGCTCAAGTCTGCACCGATGAAACTGGCATCTATAAGACTGGCTCCTTTGAGGTTAACTCCACGTAAGTTTTTATAGTTGAAGTTTTCATTACTTCCTTGTCTTGTTACTAATAAATTACGTATTTGAGGATTTTCAAGGTAAGTTTTTTCAACTTGAGCATAATCTAGCATTTTTACTAGGTAGAAATTAGTATGGGTTAAGTTGGCCTTTCTAAAATCTGCATTTTTGAGTACAGCATTAGTAAAGCTAGAATTAGTCAAATCAGAATTACGAAAACTTGTCCCTCCTATAGCTGTTAAAGCAATAGCAATATTATAAATCCAAGAGTATTTCTTATTTCTTTTTATTGCTTGATTTCCTATACAAATATTAAATAATGCTACAGACATAGCAATAATTGTAGTTATAGTTATGAATATTATTCCAAATGTAGTAGATATAAATTTAAGGTAGGATGTAAGTACAGATATAACGACGGCTATGATTACAAATATGGAAATAATAATAGCTGTAGCCTTATTAAAAGCTGCAATAGCTCCTGCTACTGTGACAGAACCTAATATTGCAACAGCTACGATTAAAACTCCAGTTGCTGCTCCGGTAAAAGCTGGTACAGGTTTAATTCCAGCAGAAAATATAACAGCTATAGCTCCAACAATAGCAAATATTTTTAGTCCAGTTTCTAACCCTTTAGAAATTGTAGAAATAAAGAAAGTACCCAGCAAAATAAGAGTAGTGCAAGCTATAATTATAGGATCTAAACTATGTGAAATTATTAATAGAATTAAATAATTAGCTATATATGCAAAGAAACTTAATAATCCTAAAAACAATAATAAGACCATTGGAAAGAAAATAGCCCAACGAGCATTTAAGCCAGTTTTTGTATAACTAAAGTTAGCATTTTTTAAATTAGCATTAGTGAAATTTGTACCTTTGATATCTGCATAACTAAAATCTGCACCTTCAAGGTTTTGTCCTTTAAAAGACCGACCTCTCAGATTTTGCCCTGAAAAATCAGCAGCTATTAAGTGAAAATCTTCAATAGGAAAATCTGACAGTTCAGTTAGTCTTCCTGATTTTACTAACTCTTGAAGCCTTTTAATACCTTCAGGAGAACCTTCAAAGATAATTTTTATACTACCTTCTTCAACTTTAATAATTGTTATATCTAGATCCTTAGCAAGTTTACGTAAATGTTCAACAATAACCTTAAGTTTAGTCTCATTAATCGAATCGATACTACCTGTAAGTACAAATTCAGCCTTAGATTTATTACCTATATGTTGTGATTTAGATAATGCCGACTGCCCCTTAGCAACGATAAAATCATCAACCCCTTTCTCTGCTCCTAACGGTAAATCAATCACCCGCAGCGAACAACCTTCATTTACCAGCAGCCGTCCCATACGACTGATGGCGGTTCTGACTCGCTGTGCAGTTTCGGGCTTATTATCTTGGTCAAAGCAAATATTAAGAAGTCTCCCCTGTGTTGCAAAATGCTTCAAGTCTGGGATGAGGTATGGTTTGCCATTAGCTGTACCATACTCATCAGTGGGTGTGCGGTATCCAGCGTTAACACCGGGAATTGCGATCGCAGCATAACCAGCAGTTAGTAACGCTCCTGCTTTTTTGACACCTTCTACAATTGTCACTGGTACATTATGTTGCCAAACCCAGTGCCAGAAACCGCCAGGATGCTGTAAATCTTCTTCAGTAATGGGAATGCCGCTACGGTTAGAGACTTTCACCCAAATGCGATTCGGGACTAAGAGGAAGAAAGCGCGTGTCTCTTCTCTGAATGGGTGTTCATACTTAATGAATTTGTGAATCTTTTGGCGATCTCTTCGGGGGTGGTCAGGTTTGAAACAGCCCCACATCATCAGCACGTAGTTGTTGAGGGGGTCAACGCCATTGCACCACCAGCCGCCGAGTTCTATGTGCTGGTATTTCTTTAAATCGCGATCGCGTAATCGTCCATCGTTGCGACGGGAGATTTTGGGACTGTAGAGCAAGTATTCGTAGGGTAAAGTCCTGGAGAGTGAGCGTAC
>NZ_JACJSI010000233.1 GCF_014698065.1 Nostoc flagelliforme FACHB-838 | reverse complement strand
TCCGCCGAATTTTGCAAACACGTCTAGAAATAATTGGCTACAGTGTAGTTACAGCTAGTGATGGTGAAGAAGCTTTATCAGCTTTTCGTCTTTCGACTCCTGATTTGATAGTTTTGGATGTGATGATGCCCAAGCTGGATGGCTACGGTGTCTGTCAAAAATTACGGAGAGAATCAAATGTGCCAATCATTATGCTCACAGCTTTGGCAGATGTAGCAGATCGAATTACCGGGCTAGAGCTAGGTGCTGATGACTATATGACAAAACCTTTCTCACCCAAGGAATTAGAAGCCCGAATTGCTTCTATACTAAGACGACGCTTTCACAAAACTGATATCAATATTATTCCTAACTCTGGGATAATTCATGTCGGCGACCTGAAAATCGATACAAATAAGCGGCAAGTCCATAAAAATGAGCAACGGATTCGGCTAACAGGTATAGAATTTAGCTTACTAGAGTTGTTAGTGAGTCATTCTGGAAAAGTTTTTTCAAGGTTAGAAATCTTGCAGGAGTTGTGGGGTTTGGTAGGAGGATTTCATACAGACACTCGTGTGGTAGATGTGCATATCTCGCGGTTGCGGACAAAGGTAGAATCCGACCCCAACTTGCCAGAATTTATTATTACAGCAAGAGCTAATGGTTATTTTTTCCCACGAATTGTTGAATCAGAACAGGATTGAAGAAGAATTCACCTATTCTGAATTCAGGAGTCAGAATCAATTAGTCAGGGATTCAGACCCGCGACTACGAAAGTTGATCACCAAATCGTAGATTTGGTGGAGGTGCAAAAACGCCATTTATTCAGACGCTCCTACGTCGCTAACGCTACGCTATCCGCCACTCGCACAGGATTCAATTCTGTATTCTGACGACTGACGCATATATTCTGTTTTGATAAAGCTCCCGTTCGCTCTCGGTTTTACACAAGTCAAGTCGCCTTGTTCTAATTCAAAAAAGGTCATTGATTATCTCAGTGATCCCTTGGTTACATAGCCACATAGCGACAGTAAACTTGTCCGAAAACTCCAAAGCCAGACTGTTCAAAGCTTTGAGAGCAAGCTTTGATATCTTCGTGAAAACGTAATCATAAGGGTTTGATCGCTCTTTTGTCACTTTCGGCAGAGAATAATTTGTAACCCTTGCCCAGATAGGATTTTAACTGTAGAGCTTTGTTTGAAGGTTTCTATTAGCTTGCGATCGCTAATTTTCCCACTAAATTTAGGTTTTATCATTTAGCCCCAATTTTTATTTCCCCAGAGTGACGTTCATGAGCTGATCGCCCACTATGGATGAAAGAAACTATTCTGTTTTCTTAGGAGAGGGATAAGACAATTAAACTTTAGTTGCGTCAAGGAGTTCAACGTTTTCTTGATTCCCCAATACCTGCAACCCCACACCCTTTCATCCAGTTATATCAAGGGTTTGTGCTTAACAAGCGTGCCATTCGGGTATAACACTGCTTTGTCAAATTACAGAAAGAAATGTATTCGGTTTGCGGTGTTGCTTTTCACCTAAATCGCCGGGAATCCCATACCTTCAACAGGGGTAAGAGGAATAGCCGCCCTCTGAATTGTTGAAATTGTTAACGAGCCTTCTAAAAAACAACTTGTGTCTTGAGATACATTGTTTTTTTGTTGAAATTACCCAAAACTATAAAGAACTTTATAAATTGCGAGTAATATGGCGTTTCATCAGCAATACGTTAGTATTGAGCAGCCAGCTATCAGTCAATTGATTCGAGAACTGCGGCAAAACTTGAAGCTGACCCAGGAGAAGTTTGCGGCTCACCTTGGGGTATCCTTCCCAACAATTAATCGCTAGGAAAATGGACATGCTACTCCCTCTCCTTTAGCCGTTAAGCAAATTGAGATGCTTTTGAATCAGCTTTCGGAGTCAGCCGATGCCACGGTACGAGAACGCAGCCAGGAAATACGAGGGAAATATTTCTCATAAAAAATTAAACGCATGAGGGCAGAGGAATTCAGGACAATGGCTGAGAAGTCGTTTGGTGGGGGCGGTGAGTTGGGAGGGTTGGTGCGAAACTCTTTCAGAGAGGCTTTGCGATCGCATGATTGGTCGCAAACGCCATTGGGCGCCGTCGAAACCTGGTCAGACGAACTGAAAGCGGCAGTGCAGATTTTACTGACTGAACTTGATCAAATTAAGCCATCCAAAGAGACGCAGCCAGACGCTAAAGAGCAAAAGGATGGCTCTGCTGAAGCCGCCTTACACCAAGCGAATCAACTCAATGCGTTCCGAGTCGAACTTGGCGATGCCGTTCGTCCACTCACCGATGCTTCAGAGATACAAGCGCTCGCCGCTCGTATTTTGGGTGAGTCTTTAGGGGCAACTCGTGTCATTTACATCGAAGTGGTGTCGGATGGTGAGGAGGTTATGGTTCATCCCAACTACACTAATGGTGTAGCCCAGTTGAGGGGACGATACCGCTTGGAAGACTACCGACGCAATCTGACTACTAATCATCAGGCTGGGCACACCCAAGTTGTAACAGATATTCTCAATAATCCGAAATATACGGATGCTCAGAAAACGAGATACCGCGAGATCGATATTGCTGCACACATAGATGTGCCGCTGATCAAAAACAATCAATTCGTTGCCCTGCTTGCGGTTCAACAATCCACGCCGCGTCATTGGACACAAACCGAGGTCAAACTGGTTGAAGAAACCGCAGAACAGACGTGGGCAGCGGTTGAACGTGCTTATGCTGAAGCTGCGCTGCGCGAGTCGGAAGCAAAATATCGCACCTTGTTTGAGTCAATCGACGAAGGTTTTTGCATCGCCGAGATACTGTTTGATGAGAACGACACACCAGTTGATTATCGCTTTTTAGAAATTAATTCAGTGTTTGAGCAACAAACTGGATTGCAACAAGCCGTCGGGAAAACAGCACGTGAGTTAATGCCAGATATAGAAGACTTTTGGATTGAAACCTACGGCTCAGTTGCATTGACGGGTGAACCCGTTCGCTTCGAGAATCGTTCTGCGCCGTTGAAGCGATGGTTTGATGTTTATGCCTGCCGCACTGGAAAACCAGAAGACCGAAAAGTAGCGACCATATTCAAAGATATTACTGATCGCAAGCGCATCGAAGACGACCGCTTGCAGGCGGAAGCAGCCTTGCGCTCTTCAGAAGAACAACTCCGCTTATTTGTCACTGCCAGTTCAGACATCGTGTATAAAATGAGCGCAGATTGGAGCGAGATGCGTCACCTAAATGGTAAAGATTTTCTTGCCAGCACTGAGAACCCAAGCCAGACATGGCTTGAACAGTATATTCCGACCGAGGATCGGCCGCATCTGAAGGCTGCCATCCTTGCTGCTATTGATAACAAAAGTACGTTTGAGTTAGAACACCGAGTCATTCAGCGAGATGGGACGATTGGCTGGACGTTTTCGCGGGCGATCCCACTGTTGAATGCAGAGCAGGAAATCGTTGAATGGCTGGGGGCAGCGAGCGACACCACCCAACGCAAACAGGCACAACTGAACGCCCAATTTCTGGCCACAGTTACTCAGAACTTGATTGAGGCAACCTGTGCGGACGATATTCTTCAGACGGTAGGCGAGCAGTTAAACCGTTATCTTAAAACGTCCAGGTGTGCTTTCATCGAAATCAACGAGAGAGCAAACGAAGCCGTAGTCCAGGATGATTGGTACCAAGAGGATGCGCCGAGTTTAGTGGGCGTTTATCGGCTGCTGGAATTTCTTACAGAGGAGTTTTTCCAGACAGCCAGAACTGGAAACCCCATTGTTGTTAGGGATGTTTCCACAGATGCGCGCATTGCTAACCAACACCGATTCGCCGCCCTCAAAATTGGTTCGTTTATAAATGTGCCTTTGATTAGAGACGGGGAATGGAAATTTACACTTGGTGTTTATCATCAGGAACAATATAACTGGCGCAGTGATGAGATTGAGTTGATGCGTGAATTGGCAAACCGCATCTGGACAATGCTCTCACGTACCTATGCCGAAGCTGCTTTGCAAAAGAGTGAGCAACGGTTTCGGCTGATGGCGGATGCTGTACCACAAATTGTTTGGATTACGGATACACAGGGGCGAGTTGAGTTTTTCAACAAACAATGGAGCAATTACACAGGCGCTTCTTATGAACCAACCACGGCAGGGGAAGTTGCGGCTAGTTTCGTTCACCCAGACGATGGCGATCGCATAGCAGAAGCGTTTAATGCGGCGCGACGCAGCGGCGGTATTTTCTCGGTCGAACACCGGATTCGCTCTGCGGCAGGAACCTATCGCTGGTTTCTGGTGCGTGCCGAGCCTTACCGAGATCCGCAAACGGGTGAGATTATTCGCTGGTTTGGTGCATCCATCGATATCCACGAGCGTAAACAAGCTGAAGCCATCATTACCACCGATCTGGAAAATACCCGGCTGTTGCGGGACTTGAGCGCACGAATGATCGCTGAAGACAACATTCAGGTGCTTTACGACGAAATTGTCTCTGCTGCAATTACCCTGACACGGGCAGATGCTGGTTCAATTCAAGCGCTGGATGAATCGACCCAAGAGCTAGTGCTGCTTGCCACCCAGGGGATCGATCGAACCCTTACCGATCGTTCCCAGCGCATGAATCCTAGTTCAATCACGTCTTGCGGTAGGGTTTTAGCAACGGGTAAGCGCGCCTTTGTAAATTTTGATGCACCAGAAAGCGAAGACCCTGACGGATCTCTGGGTCTGCATCTAAAGGCTGGGTTGATTTGTGCACAATCTACTCCGCTCATCAGCCGTTCAGGTAGACGGATCGGTATGGTTTCAACCCACTGGCGCAAGCACCACCGACCGACTGAGCAACAACTCCGTTTTCTGGATCTGTTGGCGCGTCAAGCTGCCGACCTGATTGAACAGCGACAGACTCAAGCCGAACGCAAACAAGTTTTAGAACGCGAACAAGCAGCGCGAGAAGAAGCAGAACGAGCCAACCGCATCAAAGATGAATTTTTGGCGGTACTGTCCCATGAATTGCGATCGCCCCTGAACCCGATTTTAGGGTGGACGCAGCTACTGCAAAACGGCAAACTCGATGAAGCCCGCAGAGCCGAAGCCTTAAAAACGATTGAACGGAATGCCAAACTCCAAACACAGCTAATCGAAGATTTACTTGACATTTCCCGCATTATGCAAGGCAAGCTGTCACTAACAGCGGCTTTGGTTAGTTTGACGAACGTCATTTCTGCGGCGATTGAAACCGTGCGTTTAGCAGCCGAGGCGAAACATATTAAGCTACAGCTTGATCTTGACAATACAGTTGCGCCGATTTCTGGTGATGCTGTCCGTTTACAGCAGGTTGTCTGGAATTTGCTCAGTAATGCTGTCAAGTTCACCCCGACTGGTGGACAAGTAACGGTTGAACTGAGGCAACTTAATCAGCTGGCTCAAATTCGAGTCATCGACACGGGTAAAGGTATTAATCCGCAATTCTTGCCTTATATGTTTGAGCATTTTCGACAAGAGGATGGTTCAACCACGCGCAAGTTTGGAGGATTAGGATTAGGGTTAGCGATCGCGCGGCAAATTGTGGAAATGCATGGGGGAACCGTGCAAGCACAGAGCTTCGGTGAAGGGCAAGGCGCAACCTTCATTGTGCAATTGCCAGCGATGCAGGTAGCACCGCTCGTATCGGAACCTGTTCAGACACAAATTGATCCAGGACTGCCACTAGAAGGGATTCATATTTTGCTGGTAGATGATGAGCCAGATACTCGTGAATTTCAAGCATTTCTATTGGAACAAAGCGGGGCTAATGTGACAGCCGTTGCTTCTGGATTAGAAGCATTGCAAAGCTTAGAACAATCGATTCCCGATCTACTTGTGAGTGATATTGGCATGGCTCAGATGGACGGCTATATGCTACTAGAGCAAATTCGGTCGCGACCACTCCAGCAGGGTGGAATGATTCCAGCTATTGCGTTGACTGCCTATGCCGGAGAGATTGATCAACATCGCGCACTTCAGGTCGGATTTCAAACTCATATCACAAAACCTGTGGAGCCGGAAGTGTTAGTCAGAGCGATCGCAGTTTTGCTCCAACGTGGAGAGTGAAACATTTTGGGGGAGATAGACGACAATTCACCAGGGTTTCTAAACATCAATCATCCCAAAGAACTTGAAACCTAACAGATACGAGTTCGGTATATAGGATTAATATTTGATTTCTGAAAAAGCTCAGTATAGATCGAAAAGCTAATCCTCAAGTGCCAGCAGTAGTACATCACGGAGGAGCTAGTACAACGGCGGCAGTGTTACGTTCGGGGATACCATCAGTTACCGTACCTTTCAAAACATATCAGCCAGTTTGGGGTGAAAAGCTGACCCGGCTGGGAGTCAGCCCTGCGGCGATACCGTACCACAAGGTATCAGAAGAAAACTCTAGCGGCAGCGATTGAAGTAGTACTGGGCAATGAGATGATGCGAAAGAAAGCCCAGGAGTTAGGTGAGAAAATCAGGGCTGAGGATGGTGTGGCGGATGCTGTTGAAGCATGCCATCGGCATTTGGGTTTGATTGGGTAACAAATCCCAGATAATTAAAATACATCATCACACCTACAACAGTAGTAAATGTCCCAAGTTAAAGTTGATACAGTGCTCTGTGTCAACGGCAGTGTCCTAATGGTTTTTTACACATGCACCCTAGTAGTTAACTTGACTACTGTTGTATTAAAGCACTTGCGACTGATACTGTTGCTGGCTGGGAGAAAAAGTAGCCCTGCCCATATTTGCATTGCAATTTTTTGACTTGCTCAAGCTGTAGTACTGTTTCTATTCCTTCTGCTATAACATCTATGCTTAGATTGTGAGCTAATGTAATAATCGTGCGTACAATTTCTGCATAGCTGCTATTAGTGTCCATATTTTTAATAAAAGAGCGGTCAATTTTTAGCGTACTAATAGGAAAACGGTGCAGATAGCTTAAAGATGAATAACCAGTACCAAAATCATCGATGTGTAATTCGATACCTATTTCTTTGAGTTGCCAAAGTATCGCTGTTGCAGATTGAGTGTTTTCAATGAGTACACTTTCAGTCATTTCTAGTTTTAACCTAGATGGATCTAACTTAGTTTCTTGTAAAATCAAGTAAATTTGCTCAGTGAAATTGGATTGCGAAAGCTGTTTGCTAGAAAGATTGACGCTGATTGTCAGTTGGGTTTGTGGAAATTGCTGCTGCCATTGGTGCATCTGGTTGCAAGCCTCTCGAAGTACCCAGTAGCCAATAGGAACGATTAGTCCAGTTTCTTCCGCCATTGAAATAAAATCTGTTGGAAGCATAAGACCCTGCTTTGGGTGCTGCCAGCGGATAAGAGACTCAAACCCGATAATTTTTTCAGTTTGCAATGAAACAATTGGTTGGTAGTAAATCCGAAATTCCTGGCGTTCAACAGCACGTCGCAAGTCTGTCTCTAACTGCAACAGCTTCGTGCTTTCAATGTACATAGCTGTATCAAATATTTTGTAACCTGCCCTGCCCAAAGCCTTAGCGCGATACATTGCAATATCAGCGTTGCGTAGGAGGTTCTCTATCTGGTCATCACCTGTTGTACTAAGGGCAATACCAATGCTGACAGTAGAAAACACCTCATGCCCGCTTAAATGGAAAGGTATTGCCAATTGCTGTTGCAGCCGCTCGGCAATGTCAATAACATCTTTAATTCCTTGAATTTCCTCTAACAAGATGGCAAACTCATCTCCTCCCAGGCGAGCTAAAATATCTCCAGAGCGTAGCCCAGTTTGAAGCCGATGAGCTAAGGCAACCAGTAACTGATCTCCTATAGTATGCCCAAGACTATCATTAACAACCTTAAAGCGATCTAAATCCAGGAATAGAACAGCAAATAAATTACCAGATTTAGCACGCTCGACTGTTTGCTTTAGCCGCTCCATAAATTGCATTCGGTTCGGTAAACCTGTTAATGCATCATGAAAAGCAATATTGACTAATTGCGCCTGTGCCAAATGGCGCTCTTTGATCTCTTGTTTGAGGAGCATATTAGATTTTAATAACTCGGCAGTTCGTTCCTCAACCCGGATTTCTAACTGCTCGTAAGCTTTTCGTAATACTTCCTGATTCTGCTGGCGCTGGGCAATTTGAGCTAAATGCTCTGTTTGAAGTTGCTGTTGGTGCTTAATTTTTTCAATGTAGTTATCAAAGAAATCAGCTAAACTTGGCTCTGATTCTAATAATTTACTTAATTGCTTAATAACTCGCTTATCTGTTTTATAAGAAACTTCAGGGTGAGCTTCTATCCACAGATGACACATTTTTATATAACTTATAAACGTAATTAAGTGCTGGTAATTTACAAGCCCAAGTAGGCGACGCAGATGGGAGCGACAATCCTTACCCTGTTCTGGCTCCAGGAAAATGAATATTGAACAGTATAGTAAACTTTTTTCCAGTGCCTCACTCAAATCTGATAGGTTTATCAATTGGCTAGATGAGCAGGCAAGTATATATAGGTATGCATCGATGTCGGTTGCCGTTGGCGGAGGCGATTCAAGCAAATTTAATATCTGCTGTGCTTCTACCCCTAGAGTGCGTAAGTGGCAACTATGACAAATTATACAATATGGCAAAGCACAGTAACGTGAAAGATATGCAAAAAGCTTTTCCTTCAACATTGGCGATAAGGGATTATTAACATAGGCACAAAGCGTTTGTTGCCAGAGATTTTCCAACGCTTGTATGTTCTGCTCGGCTGGCTCAAAGAAGGAAGGAACAAAACCAAACTTTTTTGCGATTTCTGCCTTAATTTCCGCACTGGTTCGCATATATCATAATTTGAATTCCTTACCAAGACGCAGAAATTATAATAACCTGCAAACAAGCAGATTGATATAACCTTATACAAAAATTTCTTGAGTGTATATGTAATGTTTAAGACAATTTAATCTTAGCGCATCACATAGTACAACATATTTTTAATTCCCCACCCTCAGAAGAAACCACTCACATCAAAAAGCCTTATAAATAATAGGTTTGCCGTTAACGAGCTTGCCTTGCCATTGGGGTAAAAGTCCTTCTCACCTTTATAAGGCTCTATTAGCGTTAAGAAGTTCTTGACTGGTGGCGGCATAGTTGCTTTTGAAGGGCTTCATCTTCTTATTATGCGACTTCCGTGCCGATTAGCTTACAATCTACTTTTTCAAAAAATTAAACCGATTATTTACCCCTTGGGTGTAGACTTACGAGCCTATCAGCTGTTAT
>NZ_JACJSI010000232.1 GCF_014698065.1 Nostoc flagelliforme FACHB-838 | reverse complement strand
ATCAAGCTCGTTACATTGGTACTCGCAAAAATCTATTTGACCTCCGCCGTACCGCAGTCGTCCATAATCTTCATGTCCTTGCCAAAATTTTTACTAACACTACTGAGCAGTCTTCTACTTAATTCTGATTACTGAATCGGTGTTCTAGGGACTGGTAAACGGCTTACATTGAATCGCCTTCACATTTCGCAGATAGTCCAACTGTGGCTCGAAATCAGTCGGACAGAAGACATAAACATTGTCCTGAGATCGGCTAATGACTAAACGGTAACTGGGTGGAATCCCTTCAGAACTTTCGATCACTTCGATTCTGGGAATCACTTGTGAACTGACTTGAGCCAGGGATGGAAAATTGAACAGTAGGAGTACGCCGAACAGAATTGTGATTGCGATTGTGGTTGTGATTTTGGTTGAAAGAATCTTTCGGTGTAGGCAGTGGCGATCAGAATGGGGGAGGTTTGTTGTGGAGGAATGCGGTGTGCGATCTGCGCTTCTCCCAAGGGGAGACGCCAAGGGTGAACGCAGCAGCGCTTCGCTATCGCGGGATAAGTGAGTGAACCTCCGAGCAATCCTGTAGCGATCATTAGTACTCCGAAAATGAGTTGAAGTTTCATGATTGTCCTCCTGATGGAGATTGGTTTTATTTCGCATCAATTTGCGTCGGAGTGATTACTCCACTCGCTTTGAGACCCGCAACGAGGTCGGTCACTTGACGTTGAGCCTCTGCACTCAGGGAGTCAAAGTCGTCTAAGAAGAATTGACGTTCTAGCGTTAACTTCCGGGTATTGAGCAACCCTTCGATCTGCCAACCTTCGTCGCATTTCGTTACGACGAATAGCGGCAGCGAATCTCGTGACGGTGAAGTTTCGCGTTGTCCGGGCAGTATTACCCTGATAACTACGTGCATGAGCGCGAGTTGCGAGTTCACGAAGCGGACAAAATTCACCTCACCCTCCAGGCGTGTTCCTTTGATAACTGTGTCGAACGCTTGCTGATGAAATGCAGCGATTTCTTTTCGACCCTTGAGATGTGTGCCCTCGAACGTGAGGAAATCCGCAGTTTTGCTGAACGGGGCAGCAAAGCCTTCCCCGCTACCTCGATTCCAAGCATCAATCATCTGGTGAAGGAAAGCACGGATTGCCGACTCGTCAGCATTAGTGGTGGTTTGAGCTGTTTGTGAATTCACAGTCTTGAGTTCTCCTTTTAAGTGATAGAGCAGTTTTCGAGCAGCATAAATTGTGTTATTAACGCTTGCAAAACTCACGGAACAATTGCAGTCACGCGAATTTCAATCCGCATCGTGGGTAGTCCAAGCACCGCGACTCCTACCTGTGTCCAGATTGGAGCGTGGTTCGGCATATAATGACGAAATAGCTTGGACATCACTTCGTTAACCTCCGGGGGGAACCCGCCAACATGGTAAGAATTAACGTGAACCACATGCTCCCAACCCGCACCAGCCGTCGCCAAGGTTCGCTCGACGTTCCGGAACGCCTGAGCAATCTCGTCTGCAAGCGATTCGGTAATTTGCAGATTGTCATCCCAGCCGCCTTGCCCTGATATCTCCACTCGATTGTCAATTTTTACCGCTTGCGAGTAATGCAATTGATTTAACAGATATTCCCCATAACCAGGGGTAACAAAAAACTTGGGCTTATTCATGGTGTTCCTCATGTAGTACGTTTGACTCTATCTCGCGTTGCTGAAACGAGTTTGTTTCGGCATCATCCGATTTAGACCCTGCCTCTCGTCAAGAAAGAGGAGGCAGAGCTTCCCAGAATGGGTTCCCAGTTTCCAGGCTGGGAACCATTCAGGGCAAGGGCTGTGTCTTAACTTAGTGCCATTCATACCCGTGCTATTGATTCAACTTTTTCTACAAGCTTGCTTCATCAAGATACGGTTGTTTTTATACACCTCTAAAGTTCCAGACTGCGGGTTATCCAACGTGCCATCCCATACCCAATATTCATAAATTCCATTCCGAAACTTATACACTCGAACACCTTCTGTTGCTTGGCTAGTTCCTTTACCCAAACTTAAATTACCGTTGGCACTGGTTGCGCGATAAAGCAGTTCACCGTTCGTATAATTCTGCCAAATATTGATGTTGTACCCACCCTGGCATTTTGTACTCAGGATGATGCCAGCAGTAGAATCAGCAGAAGCTCTTAAGGAAAAATTAGCTAAGATACTGATTGGCAGAGCCAGGAGGAACGCAAATGTTTTCATGAGTGTTGTAAAATTAATGAGTTTGATATTACTCGATTGCTGCTAAAATAGTGTTTCAAAAACGCCAAGGTGCGATCGCCTTTTGGGCGGGCGCTTTGCGCCATCGCGTGCTAATTCTGCAACTTATTTGTGATCGACGAAACTAAGTGCTTCATTGATTAAAGGTGCAATGATAGCGATATTTTTCACCAACTCATCCGAGAGAGAAAATCGCTGTTTTAAGTAATTAGGATCGTTGTAACTCACCCACACCTTGCCGTCAGTCGCTTGCCATGCCAGTAGTTTCAGGGGTAAATCCAGGGCGATCGTTGGTTCTGCCACCATGAGGGAAGTTCCGGCTTTCGGGTTGCCAAACAGCAACAACTGTGTAGGACACAGGCTTAGTCCGACTTTTTCGGCTTCAGCCTGTTGATCAATGCGGGCAAAAATGGTGATGCCTTTTACTTGAAGGACAGCTTCTAATCGATCAATGGTTACAGGCACTGAATATTGAGTGAGCTGGCTAATGATGCCCTTGTTTGTATTCATAGCAGTGGACTTCTTGTAGAATAAAAACTGGGTGATATGGTCGTTGGGCTTTTCAAAGATTGAGGTCTGACAATCCTGAATGCTCGTCAGGACGACGACCCAGTATCCAGTAGAATTTGCGATCGCGTAGCGTCTCCTTCGGAGAATCGCTTTGGTGAATTGGCAGGTCGTTGATGCTGGCAATACGCCATCGCATGAATCCATGTTCGTCAAACTCCCAATTCTCATTGCCGTAAGAGCGAAACTAGTTGCCGGAATCATCATGCCATTCGATAATGTCCCTAGCGCTTGGTGTGTGGCTGTTCATAGCAGGTAATTACCTGAAAGTAGTTTGTATTACGATCCATTTAAAGGTGAAACGGCGCAGAATCGAATGGCACTAAGAAAAGCCCAAAGGCTTGCTTAGTCTCGTTCCCAGCCTTAAGACTGGGAATGTATTCAGAGCCTCCCAGAATGGGTTCCCAGCCTGGAGGCTGGGAACCCATTCTGGGCAAGGGCTGTGTCTTAACTTAGTGCCATCCGATTTAGACCCTAATGTTCAGAATTCACTCGCCATGTAATCACAATGATTTCTGCAAGTATTAAGACGGCTAATAGCCGCGAAAACGCTTGTAAAATGGCTTCCATTGTCCAGTTCTGACTCTGAAGCTCCCAGATCGTCACAATAATGTTCACTCCAATCCCCAACCAGGGTAAAATGACGGCTGAATTCCGTCTGCGATAGAAGCGGATCGTCGTCTCGCGCCAAAATGGGAAGGTACTGAAGAGACAAACAAGGTAGGATACTCCTGCACTGCCGAACAGGCTGTTTTGGAGACCCGAAGGCAGGTTCGGGTCTCCAAGCGCGATCGCCGTTAGACAAACTCCCAGCGCCAGATACAGGAAAGTAAACAAGGTAAATCGTTTCATTCTTTGTAAATAAAGCTCAGTGATAATCTATTCCTAGGTGGCTGACATGACTCAGCCGATGAACAACAATTAGTCCACATACAGCACAGCCTTACCTGAAAATCTGCGCCCGATCAAATCAGCCGACGTTACGTCTGCTTCACGCCACGAAACTGCTCGATCAATATGCATTTTGAGCCGCCCCTGCTCAACTAACCTCAGCAGACGAGCCAGCCCAGAACTAGCACTTTCCAGCTCTACTTCGGTGTACAGCGTGAACCCGTAAAGCGTGCGCTGTCCTCCATTCTCGGAATAGAAGTCTGCCAGGGACAGCTTCATCTCGTTGCCGCTGCTACTGCCATAACAAACGCAGGTGCCTCCTTGAGCCAAAAACGCAGTTAGCTTCCCGACCAATTCACCTCCTACTCCATCGACAATCAGTCGATAAGGCGCGAACTGCTCGGCTTCTCGCCCGGTTTCGGTCTCCACCACTTCATCCGCGCCGTAATCTCCCACAAATGCTTCTTGCGCTGGCTGACGAATTTGGGCAACGACGCTGGCTCCCATCATCCGAGCAAGCTGCATGGCGAAGAGTCCCACTCTCCCTGTTGCCCCTGTGATCAGCACCCGACTTCCTAGTAAACGAGATCCCTTTTCCACTGCATACAGTGCTGTTAACCCTGCGACGGGCAGTGTAGCGGCATCGGTATGTGATACGCCCTGGGGAATGATAGCTAGAAAGCGAGTCGAAATTGCTACATATTCTGCCCAGCCCTCCGAGCGGATGGAGAGGGCAACAATTTCTGTCCCTGTAGGTGGACCACTGCCGTCTTGCGCTGTTTGTTCAACAACGCCAACGATATCCCAGCCAATTGGAGTGCCCAGTGGATCATTTTGCGATCGCTTAAGTTCGCCCCGATTCATCGAAAATGCTTTGACGCGAATCAAGCACTCGTTAGCCTTCGGAGTAGGAAATTCAGTGTCTTGAAAGGTGAGGTTGCCAACGGCATCTGGTGAAGTCACGAGTCTACGCATCGCCATATCCTTCGTGTATAGAGGGCTATAGTTTCATGTTCTAGATAGAACTGTTTCAATCAACTTGCTGTATATCCACCATCGATCACTAAGGGTTGCCCAGTGATGTAGCTGGCAGCGTCGGAGCAGAGAAACACCACCGCTTGAGCAATTTCTGCTGCCTGGCCGATCCGACCCATTGGAACCATAGACCCGAGTTCATCGGACGGGATACTCCACTGGTCGGCGGCACGAGCCATGAAGTCAGTCGCAATCGGACCAGGATTGATGGCATTGATCCGAATACCTTGTTTGGCATAGTCCAGAGCTCCCGATCTCGTCAGCCCCATTACTGCATGTTTGCTGGCGACATAAAGAGAAGTCTCCGGAAACGCAACGAGACCACTCGTTGACGAATTGTTCACGATCACACCAGATCCTTGAGACAGCATTTGCTGAATTTCGTACTTCATGCACAAAAACAGTCCCCGAACATTGATTGCCATCAGGTTGTCAAAATCTTCAATTAATTGTTCATGCAGAGGCTTAAAAGAACCGTCACTGCCTGCATTATTGAAGGCATAGTCGAGTCGCCCGTAGGTTGCAACCGTATGAAGCACTAACGCTTTGATATCTTCCTCTTTTGAGGCATCTGAATGGACATATAAACATTCAGCACCTGTTTCACGGATTAGTTTGGCAGTTTTTTCTCCTTCTGCATCGCGTCTGCCTGAGAATACTACCTTTGCTCCAGCAGCACCGAATGCGATAACTTCGTTAAGCTTTCCTTCTCTACGAGAGGCTGCGCCAACGGAACGCTGCGCGAACGCTAACGCGGTTGCTCTGCCAATTCCCGATGTGCCTCCTGTAACTAACGCCACTTTATCTTGCAGTATCATTTTGTTTCTCCTGTTTCAATCAAGATTGACCTTCAGCAACAAACTGACGAGATCACCGACGACCCTTCTGATGGCTCTGGAAAACGGGTTCGGATGCCTCGTCGCGTTTGAACACCTTGTAGGCGATCGCCAGGAACATGGGTATTGCAACCAGCACTGATAGCGCCCCGTAGGTGGCGTGATACTCGCTGATTGTGAACAGAGCCGGTGTGGTCACGGCACTTCCAGTTATGTTGAACAGGAGTATGCTGCCGATGTTGTTCACGAAGTGTACGCCGATGGCGAGTTCAGTGGTTCCGTCAATCAACGAGACCACAGTCCACAACAGACCCGGAACGAGGAAGTAGTTGGAAAAGACCGTCAGCCAGCCACCCGCGTTAGCGTTCGCGCAGCGTTCCGTTGGCGCAGCCTCTCGTAGAGAAGGAAAGCTTAACGAAGTTATCGCCTCCGGGTTGCCAAGGTGCGGCAGCGTGAAGATCACGGCTGGCACGATCGCCAGAAAGACACGGTTACTCCAGATGAGGCTCGCACCCTGCACGATGTATCCACGGAAGAAAAGCTCCTCGGTGGTGGTTTGGATGGCGGTGAAGATCAGTGCGATCGGTACGAAGAGCGCCAACGCTGCCAGGTCGGAGTTAAAGGAAAAGGTGTCGGGGTAGAAGAGGTACTGTCCCAGCCCACCGATTAGGCAGAATGGCACGAACCACGCCACGAACCCCTGCCCGACGCGATACCAGCTTATCTTCTCCTGCGCCGTGATCAGCGTCAGGGGAGGGCGGCGGTGGATGAGGGAGACGGTGGCTAGGGTTCCTGCGAGGAAGCACGGAAAACCCGCCATGATCACCAGGAAGCTGCCCACAGAACCGAGCGTGGAGTAATCCGCTTGCCTGAACGCTGCAAACCCCTCCTGTCCGCCGATGGCGATCGCCACGAGTAAGCTGGCAACGGTGCCGACAACCAGCCACGCAAAGAGGATGATTACCAGCCCCAGAAGATACCGCCACCAGAGGTGACTACCTCACCGAGCAGCCTCCACATAAGTTGCGTTTTTCATGAGAATACATCCTGACTTTTGCAGATGATTTACGCCGCGCTGCTGGTTTCATCCTTGACCTCGGTTTTGATGACAAAAGCTCTTAATTCGACAATCTTGCCGCCATGAAAGCGCCAGATGTCGCAGTACGAGTAATCAGCCGCCTTCCCGTCTTCGTCCTTCATGGTGATGTCGCCGAGTGCCGTGACGAAATCACCCTCAGCGATTAAGTTAGCGACCCTAAACTTTGGCGGCTCTATGTATGTCATTGCCATCCATTGGCGAACGGCTTCTTTTCCTTTAAGGGTCTTGTCACCTACAAATGTCCATTCCATGTCGTCGGCGCAGAACGACAAGAATCCTTCATTGTTGCCTTGGGCGATCGCCGCGTTTGCCTCTTCTAAAATTGCTTTATTTTTGTCTGACATTTGAATTTTTCCTCTATTCAAGTTGTCTTTGTTTTAGCCAACTTGGAGTTTAGTAAGTTCCAACACTCAACTTTGAGTATGCTCCAGCGCAACTCGATCCCAATGTCCTAAATTGGCTGCTGCTTCATAGGTGCTTTGGAAAAAAGCAAGGAGCATTGCATCTGGATCGTCAGTTTGTCTCACGGCTTCATAGGGTAGGATAAACTCTTGCATCTCTGAGCTGTAAAAAGCTTCTGTGGGTTGGATCGGGTAATCATGGAACCCTGACGGCGTAGGGTAAGCATAAGCGTAAAAAACAGGCTCCACCATTGACCCACCCCCTGGCCAAAAACCACAGCTACTGACTTCGTGTGAATAGGCTTCTCGTGTGACCCAATCTGCCATATTCGGAACTCCCCCTGGGTGTTCTGGCGCACGACGACCAGAGAAACGAGTCACAGCAAGATCAAAGCTGCCCCAAAAAAAATGTACAGGGCTGGATTTACCAATAAACTGAGAACGGAATAAGGTCATGACCCGATCGACTTGCACAAGAATTCGCCAGAACCGTTGTGCATATTCAGGATCATAAGCTGCGTGTTGATAGTCCTGATCGAACGGGATTGGTTCTGACACTTCTTGCGGCATTGTCCAGATTTGAACTTCGATGCCGATGTCGCTCAATGTAGTTAGCACCATTTGGTAAAAATCTGCCACAGAGCGAGGAGCCAGTGCAATTCTTTTAGTAATGCCGTCGCTAGTGTCGATTTGTAGTTGATGGTCGAGAAAATCAAAGCTAATTTGAAAGTTACGAGTTCCGCAAGGGATTGAAGCGGTTGTTAGTCCACGCGGTGTGACATAAAGAGTAGATTGCCACCAGTGATTGAGTTTAGGTGCCAGTGCCAACCGGATTTTACCGATGATTTGCGTCCATAGATGGAGAGTTGCATAGGTATCCTGCCAAGCTGCTAAGGGCAAACTGGGCCAAACGATGTCAATGGGAGTACTTTGATTAGAAACAGCCATGAAAATCACCCACATGAGGAGAACATGTTGAAGAAATGAGAAGGAAATCTAGATGAAATCAGAATCGCTATCAATAGTCTTTTCCCTGTTCATCTGCAAAACACCATAACCACTGCTCCCCCAATTCAGCCGAACTAACCACTGCATGATTGGTTGCTTCATAATGACGGCGAGCATGTTGATGCTTAGAGGAATTGCAGCACAGCATTTTGCCACAGGTTTGGCAAATCCGGAGGTGTACCCAGCGGCTATTTATTTTAATGCACTCTTCACAACGAAATACGGGATAAGCTGCTTTAGAAATCAGGTTTTCCACAGTTAGATTGTTGAGATGTTCGCAGGTCATAGTTTTTTGGTATCCCTGGTAGAAGACAACGGTGAACAGAATGATTGAGGCTGATGTGAAATCTGAAATTAGGGGCGCGTCCTTCTCCTTAGCGTAGTCGCCGAATCACCCCGTTGCCGCTTGTGCAAAATTCACGGAACAATTGCAGTAACGCGAATTTGAATCCCCTAACAGTGAGATTTGCATGAATCAGACTGGTGCATAAATCGTTTCGTCTTCTTTGCGCCAAGCTGGATCAACTAGACAAACGAAAACAATGGGTTCGTCGCCATAGTTGTGAAGGAACTGGATTGCATTTGGAGGAATGTAAACCGCATCGCCTGGTTCAATGCGACGAACTTCACTGTCGATCGACATTTCGCCAACACCGCTAATGATGTAATAAACCTCAGAAGTCTTTAGAGAATGGGGAATCGAAGTTTCGCCAACAGGCAAGATCGCATGCGCCAAACTGTAACGCAAGTTGATATCTTGTTTGTCAGGATGAAGCAGTTCGCGCAGAACAGTTCCATCTCCAGCGATAATTTCTTCACAGTCGTTTAGTTTTTGGATCAGCATACGTTTAGGTTTGCAATTACACAATCGGAGCAAGTTCAGAATCTGTGAATTTTGGACGAGAAATTTGCCTGTTCCACGCGCCGTTGAATCACGTACTGATGGGGCGAAATCCCCATCGTTCGCTTAAACAAACTTGCAAAGTAAGTCGGGCTGATGTTAACTACATTTGCTAGTTCGGCTAAGGATAAATCACAATTCAGATGAGCATGAATGTAATCGATCGCCTGCTGCAATTAGCTGTAAGTTAAGCTTCTATTCTCAGACATGATAATTTGTACGACCTAAGAATAATGGCGCAACAGATGAATCAATAACGCTTCAGACAGAGACAGTATTTAATCTTTTTCAAAATGCTGTCTCCTATTTTACTTGTTGCTTCCGTAGAGGAAACCTCAAGTATTAGTGTCCACCTGAGGTCACTGGAGGGGTTGTTGCAAGAAGCTGAAGTTCC
>NZ_JACJSI010000231.1 GCF_014698065.1 Nostoc flagelliforme FACHB-838 | reverse complement strand
TTTGTTTATGCAGCTTATAAAACGCAGTTATCTTTACAAGTTATACATCATGACTATTGGATTCATTTTGGGATTGAAAGCAGCTACTAAATGAAAATTAATGTAAGGATTCATTACCTCCAAAAGATTAAAGGTAAGTAATTCGGATTAACTACCAACAGTTGTGAAATCATTTTAGTTAAAATGCCCTAATTAAAGTGCCTAGAGTTGGCGTACCTAAAACTGAAGAGGCTAAATTCCCTGGGATATTCCCATCAATGTTAGGCATTCTGCATTTGATCGCTTTTGAGACTGAACAACTGACTTCAACCAAACAACTTCTAGCCAATACTGTTGCTGAATACATTGCGATTACACTGGCAAATCTCAAACTGCGAGAAACTCTTAAAAACCAAAGTATCCGTGACCCACTAACTAGTTTATTTAATTGACGCTACATGGAAGAGTCCTTAGAAAGAGAAGTCAAAAGAGCAGAGCGTAAGGGACAAGCGCTTGGTTTGATTATGTTTGATGTAGACCACTTTAAGCGATTTAATGATACTTATGGACACTTTGCCGGAGATATTGTATTGCGAGAACTGGGGCAATTGTTCAAAAGCATGATTCGCGGCTCTGACATTGCTTGTCGTTATGGCGGGGAGGAATTCATCCTACTTCTTCCAGAGGCTTCATTGCAAATCACTCAACTAAGAGCAGAGCAAATACGAATTGAAGCCAAACATCTCAATCTACAACATCGCTGTCAACCAGTTGGCGCTGTTTCCCTTTCATTAGGAGTTGCCAGCTTTCCTCGACATGGTAATACTACTGAAACTCTAATCCGAGCCGCTGATGCTGCACTAACCCTAGCTAAAGCTACTGGACGGGATCTGGTTGCAGTTGCAGAGTAATTAATTTCTGAGCAAACAATTGGCAGTATCAATATTCAAGAAAGTACTTAAAAAAATAGGTATAATTTGTAGTTGACTTAACCGTATATTTTTGGTGTAGGTTGAAGGACAATAATCTATGTTTTCATATTCTTCAGTAGATTTTCGGACGGAAAATTGACTTTAAACTGTTAAGTATAAGTACAGGACTTATATATCTTAATTGCCAGTTAATTAAATTCAAAGGAAAAAATGAACTTAACTACTTACAAAAGAAATACAGTCAGTTTTGTAATAGTAGTAGGAATTATGGTTGGCATTGGTATGATCTCCTCTCGAAATCTGCTGGAATATAAAAAAAATATTCGATGGGTAACACACACATACACAGTCATTAAAAACACAAAAGAAGTAATTTTACAAATTAATAATGCAGAGACATCACAAAGAGGTTATCTGATTACAGGTAAAAGGCAATATCTCCAACCGTATGATATTGCAACTGACAATATTCCCAAAACACTTCAAGTTTTACGTCAATTGACAAGAGATAACCCTAATCAACAGCGACGTCTTTCTATCTTTGAATCTTTAATTGCTAAAAAACTGGATTTGCTTAAAATAACGGTGAATTTTGCAACAAATAAGAATTTACCCTTGGCGTTACAGAGATTCGAGAGTAAGGAAAGTCAAAAGCTTTTGCAAGACATTCAAATGCTTGCTAAAGATATAGAAAGCGAAGAAAATCATTTGTTGAAACAGCGAACAATAAAGATGAACCTCAGCGCTGCTAATACAAATGCATTTACTATTTTTGCCAGCATTATAGCTTCTGCTTTAGTCGGTTTAGCCACGTTGTTCACTAACCAAGAACTAGCTAAACGCAAGCGGGTCGAGAATTCTCTCCAGCAGGCTAGTGAACATTTGGAAACTACGGTTAGGCAACGTACAGATGAACTTATAAAAACTAATCAACAATTGCAAACTGAAATTTATCAGCATGAACATACTCTCAAGACATTATCACTTCGAGAGAAGGAATTTAAGGCACTAATTGAGAATGCACCTGACATTATTGCTAGGTTTAATACTCAATTACAATACGTTTATGTTAATCCAGCTTTTCAAAAGCTTACAAGCATCTTACCCCAAACTTTTATCGGTAAAGCTAATAGACAGTTGAATTTACCAGAAGAATTTTCTCGAATATGGGAATACAAAATTCAGTCTGTTATTCAAACTAAGCAAGAGAACGAGTTTGAATGCAGTTTTCCCACTACCTCAAGTATAGAATACTACCATACTCGCTTGCTGCCTGAGTTTGCTGCCGATGGTTCAGTAGAATTTGTTATGAGTATTGCTCGTAATATTACTGCTCTCAAACTTGCACAAGCACAATTAATCCATGATGCCTTTCATGATTCTCTAACCGGGCTGCCTAACCGTGCTTTATTTATGGAACGTTTGGAGCGTGCTATTGCGCTCACAAAACGACGTACAAATTATAAGTTCGCTGTTTTTTTTCTTGATGTAGATCGCTTTAAAGTTGTCAACGATAGTCTCGGTCACACAATTGGCGACCAATTACTAAATGCGATCGCACGAAGACTAGAAACCTGCTTACGCTCTCAAGACACAGTTGCTCGTATTGGAGGAGACGAATTCACAATCTTGCTTAATGATTTCAAAAACTTGAATGACATAACATTTGTAGTTGAAAGAATAAATGCAGTTATCACATCTGCCTTTAACCTCAATGGACGCGACGTATTTACTAACGTCAGCATTGGTGTAGCTCTTAGTAAAAGTAGTTACAATCTGCCTGAAGAAATCCTACGTGATGCTGATATTGCTATGTATCGTGCTAAGGCATTGGGGAAAGCACGCTACGAGCTATTTGACTCAACCATGTACGCCCAAGCTACAGAGCTAATGCAGTTAGAAATGGATTTACGACACGCAATTGAACACCAGGAATTTATAATTCATTATCAACCGATTATTTTATTAGAAACTTACAAAGTAATTGGCTTTGAGGCTCTAGTACGTTGGCAACACCCGCAACAAGGATTTGTTTCTCCAGACAAGTTTATTCCCATAGCTGAAGAAACTGGACTGATTGTCCCTATTGGCTACTGGGTAATGCGTGAAGCTTGCCGTCAACTGCGTGCTTGGCAGGAGCAATTTCCTACTAGCCCACCCTTGACAATCAGTGTCAACATTTCCACTAAACAGTTTTCACAACCTGATCTAATTGAACAAATTCGCCAAATCTTGCAAGAGACTAGAGTTGAAGGCAGAAGTTTGAAACTGGAGATTACTGAAAGCGCAATTATGGAAAATACCGAATCTGCTACTGCTATGCTTTTACACTTGCAACAGATGAATGTCCAGTTACACCTAGATGATTTTGGCACAGGCTATTCATCTTTAAGTTACCTACACCGCTTCCCCACTAATGCCTTAAAAATTGATCGTTCTTTTGTAATGAACATTGGTGTTAATGGAGAAAACTTGGAAATTGTTCAAGCAATCATTACTCTGGCAGACAGTCTTAATTTAGATGTGGTTGCAGAGGGTGTAGAAACTGTTGAGCAACTCGCACAGCTTGCAGTTTACAAATGCAAATATGCACAAGGATATTTTTTCTCTAAACCCTTGAATAGCAAATTAGCCAGCACCTTAATCGCATCTGGGCTGAACTTTGAGTCAAACTAATTTTATTCTTGCATCGTATTGATCACTGAGTAATGCGTGAAGCTTGCCCTCAACTTAAACTAAATTTGATTTACAACAGCTTCCACACTATAGAACGACGGCTTGCGCGTTGGTTGCTCTTCATCGCTGATCACGTGCAATCAGAGACATTTCCACTAACTCAGGAATTTATCGCCCAGATGCTCGGCTGCCGCCGCTCTGGTGTCACAGTCGCAGCAGGCGTGCTTAGTCGAGCTGGAATCATTAGCTACAAGCGTGGCACTATTAACATTTTGAATCGACAAGATTTGGAAGATACATCTTGTGAATGTTATTCCATTGTCAAAAATGAACACGCTCGATTGCTTGAAGTACAGGCTTAGTTGTATACACCTCAATACGGTTTGGTTAAAGGGGAAAGGTATGTATTGGTTTTGAATACATCCTTTACCCTTTCCTTAGACCACACTCGATTGTGAAAAATGCTTATCCAAACCGTATTGGGAGTGGTAGCACTTGATTGAACTTAACTACTACTGTGACACAAATAGTACTAAGAAATTTGGCTCTTAAACAAAGTGTTTTTGATTAACTCTTTTTCTGGTCATATTACGAAAGCCAATCAAGTGTTAATAATCATTCAGTGATATCTTCTCCAATTCCCAGCGCATTATAGCTCTGTGTTAACTGTTCCCAAAGGTTCTCAATTTTCTCATAGCACTTCAACGCAGAAAGTTTTCCTCCTGTTTGTAGATTGCAGATGTAACTTACCCTTTCACAAAACTCTTGAAGATTAGCATTAAATGTAAGATTCTGGGGGGTAAATTCACCCAAGTATCGATAAGGTTGATAGAGAAAATTATTTTTATCTACTTGATTGTAGTCATCCATATTAAAAAACTGCTAGTAGATTTAAATTCCTAAATATTGACAGTTTTAAAAAATGATTTTATCAGCAAAAGACTTATTTCAGATGCCCTAAGATATAAGCGCGAGTGCGGAAATCTATAGCGCTAGTAAAAATTTTATGTGTAGTACCAAATTCAACCAGTTTAGTAACACAGTGTTCATTGCTATTAAAAAATGCCGTAAAATCAGATATCCGACTAACTTGCTGCATATTATCAGTGACAATCACAACTGTCAGTTCCGGGCGTAAACTCTGGATTAAATTCTCAATTTTCATGCTGGCGGTGGCATCAAGTCCTGAACAAGGCTCATCCACTAATAAAATTCTCGGTTTGACTGCTAAAGCACGGGCAATGCATAATCTTTGTTGTTGACCGTCAGAAAGCTCTAAAGCTGATTTATGTAGCTTATTTTTTACTTCATCCCAAAGTTCAGCGGTTTTGATAGCAGATTCGACAATCTCATCTAATTCTACTTTTGGATGCCATCTTACTAATTTCACTCCATAAGCAATATTATCGTAAACGCTCATTGGGAAAAGATTCTGTTTGGGGAAGACCATACTAATTTGACGATGTAGCCGATTTAAATTGACACGGCGCTCATAAATATTTTGACCAAAAAATTCTACCTTGCCTTCAACCCTTACTTCTGTCTTTAATTCACTCATCCGGTTGAGCGACTTCAGAAAACTAGATTTGACACAACCACTAGAACCAATAATTGCCGTCACTTTGTTTTGGTAAATATCCATCGACACGCCTTCAATTATCTTCTGAGTGCCATCAAAAAGATTGAGATTTTTAATCTTGATGGCTGGAATTAATTTACCCATATTTCCAAAACGTGTAAAATCCAAGATGCATGAAGCAAATCTTGACCAAGCGAGTAGCACAATTTAGCAGAATTATTTCATTAGTCATACTAAGCATCTGAATTTCTGGCAGGTTACACAGACATATAGTAAATTTACATTTACTAACTACTTTTCTCAGGTTATGTTCCAAAAGTAACCTTAGAAAAGCCTTATGAAATTTCAATTGGGCGAAGTAGGAATGCTTAAGCTTTCTACAGTAAAACTTAAGGTATTAGGTATACGCTATTAATTAACCTAAAGTAGTAAAAATTCTTCTATCTCTCGTGTCTTAAGAAGTAGATTAACCAATTTTGGTAAGGATTCAGGTCAATAGGTATGACCCCCACCTTTCCTTTTCCCTAGCCTGAAAAAGCGCATTTTTGGGTTCGCAGACTATTGGTGGCGGATTCTACCGTGCCTATAGTGATATTCAAAAATTACTTTAGCTAGATAGTGTTGCTAACTCATGTTTTTGAGATTCTTAGCCACATCATAAAAATTAGAACAGCCAAAGCTTTTTAGCTGTTCTAGGATTACTATTTTCCCTATATCAACAGCTTAATAGATGGTTGTTATGATGTCCTCAGCTTACAAAAGTATAAAATTCATCTATCCCAATACTGTTGCCAAGCATAGCAATTAAAAACAGTGGTCAGATTTGCTGGTAGCTGGCAAATGCTTAAACGATCAAAGCCTCATTTTGTCCCGACTCCTGCCCGAAACTTGATTTTTCGTCATGATTTTGATTACTGAATCATTGTTCTAGTCATATTTTGAGAACAAATTGGACACATTCGCCCTTCAGCATGAATGCACCATCGCCTCAAGGAGCGATCATAGGCTGTGGAGGCGCGATTGTAACAAGGGCAGGGATGAGGGCGAGGGCGGCGATAGGGGAAGCTTGAGCTTTTGGCGATCGCAGATGTGGTAATCGTCACTCCAGTACAACTCTACAATCTCGTCTCCCAACAGTGTTTAATAACCTGGATACAGTGCAAGCGACTGAGTTACAATCATATCTAGGCAACCGTATTTTTAGGAAGCAGTGTATGTGACTAAAAGAAAAAGATTGCCGTTTTTTAAAATAAAAGCTTGCTGCAATAAAGGCTGAAAGCATTACTATTTCGATTAATTCTAAATTATTGGTCAAATCTCATTAAAGAATAAGCTTGCCGCGAGTTCCACGCTAAATGTAGGCAATGTGAGCATTTTTATGCTTTGCGATGGCGTACCCGCCATGAGTCGGTGGCGATCGCACTCTCGCAAAACGGGCATTTGACCACAAAACCAGTCAGGCTCTAGATTCGGCAAGCTTATCCTTTAATTTTCGGCAATCTTTTCCTTTAAGTCACACACCATGTTTCGGCTGAACGAATCGCACCTCAAGTTATGATTCAAAGCACAATTAACATAAATGAATTCAAGGGTTAAGTCTGTTGAAAGCGACCTGACAAACTTGCTACCATGACTACCAACTCATCTGGATCAAATGGCTTGGATAAGTACATTTGAAAGCCTGTCAGCAGCGCCCGCCTTCGATCTTCTTCCTTAGCATAAGCACTCAAGGCGATCGCTGGGATTTTTCCCCCTTTTTCTGCTGGTAAAGCCCTAATTTTACGAATAAAGCTGTAGCCATCCTCCTTTGGCATACCAAGATCCGAAATCAGTATGTGTGGTATTTCCGACTCTAACGCTGACAAAGCTTGGGCTACTGATGCTGCTTCACTCACCAAAGCACCATGTTGCTCCAAGATAAAAGCAACAAGCTCACGTCCATCAGCTTCATCATCAACAACTAATATTCGTAAACCGTTGAGTAAAACTTGATCATCAGCTTTTGCAGAAATTGATTCTGCGCCAGTAGAATTGTTTGATTTATTCATCAAGGGCAACCGCACACTAAAGGTTGCTCCAAGTCCCTTGCCAGCACTTTCAGCTTGTACTGTTCCATCGTGCATTTCCACTAAATGGCGGACAATTGCTAACCCTAAACCTAGCCCCCCGTAAGTTCGAGTTGTACTTGCATCTGCTTGACGGAAACGGTCAAAAATGTACGGTAATACTTCAGCATTAATTCCGACTCCTGTATCTTTGACCACCAAGAGCGCATTTGTATCTGTGACTTGTAGCCCGATCTCAACCCGTCCTCCTGATGGTGTAAACTTAACTGCATTGGAGAGCAGATTCCACACTACTTGCTGTAAACGACTAGCATCTCCCCAAACATAACTGGCACTCTCCTTAAGTATGAACTCGATAGTAATATCTTTAGCCTGGGCTTGTGGTTTTACAGTTTCTATCGCCGCTAGAATTACTGAAACCAGAGATACTGGACACTTCTCCAGCAGCAGTTTTCCCTGAATAATGCGTGACACGTCCAGTAAATCATCTATTAATTTCGCTTGCGCTTTAGCATTACGCTCAATAGTTTCCAAAGCACGAGCAGTCGCAGATGAATCCAATTTCCCTTGGCTTAACATCTTAACCCAGCCAAGCATTCCATTGAGCGGTGTGCGTATCTCATGGGAAAGCACTTGCAGAAATTCATCTTTCATACGATTAGCTGCCTCCGCTTCAACTCGCGCTGCCTGCTGTTGAATTCGTTCGGTTCGTTCAGCTAACGCATCTTTACGCAGTTGCGACAATTCCAAATTTGCTCTCACCCGTGCTAGCAATTCTCGCGCAGAAAAAGGTTTAACTAAATAATCATCCGCCCCCATCTCTAACCCTTCAACACGGGACTCTTCACCTGCACGGGCAGACAGCAGAATAATTGGTATCTCCTTTGTATTTGAATCGGCTCTTAACTCGTGCAGCAATTGCAACCCATCCATTCCCGGCATCATAATATCGCTCAACACTAAATTCGGTATTTGTCTACGAGCTGCTGCTAAGGCGGCTATCCCATCTGTTACTGCTTCCACTTCGTAATATGGCTGGAGTAGATGCTTAAGATAATCGCGCATATCTGCGTTGTCATCAGCCAGCAAGATCCGGGCAGAGTCAGAGGACACGGGGACAAGGGGACTGGGGGACAAGGGGAATCGTGATTCATGTTCTCTTTCCTTGTCTCCCTTCGGGTTCGGAAGTTCGGACTCAACGGGAACCGCGATCACTTTTAGCGTCTCCCCTTGGGAGAAGACTCCGACTTGCTCACCTTGTCTCCTTGTCTCCCTTTCCTCATCAGGCAGCCAACGCCATGCTTCTTCCACAAACGCAACTGAACCCGAAGCAATGTTCGGCTTGCGATTAGCTCCAATACGCTCTGCGGGCAAATGAGCCTCCCCAAACGGCAGTGCAACTATAAAAGAACTTCCCTGATTTTCTTGACTGCTGACGCGAACTTCACCACCATGAAGTCGAACCAAATCTTGTACAAGCGATAGCCCAATACCAGAGCCTTCGTAAGTGCGACCCCGCGACCCTTGTACACGGTAAAATCGCTCAAACAAGCGTGGTAACTCTGCTTGTGGAATTCCTGTACCTGTATCTCGGACTTCCATTTCCACACGTTCCCCATCAGAGCGCGAGACAACACTGATTTCTCCAGCGAAGGTGAACTTGAAAGCATTACTCAACAAATTCAAGACAATTTTTTCCCACATTTCGCGGTCTACGTAGACTGGTTGTTGTAATGGTGGACAATCTACTATTAAACGTAAACCTGCTTTTTCAATCGTTGAACGAAAAACACTCGCCAGTTCACTGGTAAATACAGCTAGGTCTGTTGACTCGTAAATAGCTTGAATTCGATTTGCTTCAATCCGAGAAAAATCTAATAACGGTCGGTTCGCTGATTTAAAAAGCTAGAAGAGGAATTAATGCACTGTAAAGCTTATGGAGCTTAATTAGATAGGATTCTGGTAAGCACTTATCCAGGTACAAGGTAAGGGAAAGTGTAAAGTGACTGCGGTATTCCCATCAGAGTTAAAATTTGTTGTTGAAGTTCACCGAGTTGAGTCATTTCGTAGCTGCCGTCTCGATGAAAATACATTGTTATACCATTGAAAGCATTCAACAACTTTTCTGCTGTTGGTTTGGTTGTGTGGCGCTTGGGATTACCATCATACAGACCAGCCAA
>NZ_JACJSI010000230.1 GCF_014698065.1 Nostoc flagelliforme FACHB-838 | reverse complement strand
GGCTCATCACCTCTGTCCCTAAGCGCTGTCGAGCTTGAGTAATTGCTGATTTACAAGGCACTCGCCAATATTTACCAACATGAACCCATGCTTCCGACATTCCATCAACTAAATTTTTGAGTACATCCCGCATCGAATCTCTTGACCAGAGGCTCATGGCTATTAGTAGACAAACTACCAAATGTGCTGGTAAAGAGCGATTTCTCTCTTCACTAGCTTTACTTGCTGCGATCGCTCGCTCAATAGTAGTTGCAGGTATAGCTATCTCTATAGCTTTTAATAAATCGTTAGTTTGTATCTTTGGAGACAAGAGTGAGAAATTTTTGAGATGCACTACAGTTAATTTCTAGCCTTGGGTACAACGCTTAATTTACATGACTTTGAGCCTTAACTGAACCGTATTGCTGTATTCAGTCTCGTGTTTTAGCCGTATTTTACACTCCAGGTAAATGCTGGCAGTTTCGCATTATTAACCCAGATGGAACAGTGTTTGGCGACTATCCGATTTACTATAGTGCTGAAGCAGCAGCAAAAGCTGGGCGTGATTCGATTTATCAAAACCGTTGAAGCGGTTAATTCATTCGGTGGCAACCTCAGTGGCAAAAGTACTCTCATCGCGCCAGCAGGAGAGCCATTACTTGTAGCCTTTAGAAAAAATTAAATTGTTCAAAGCAATGGCAGTTAATAAACCAATGACACTGCAAATAATCTGTTGCGTTTTCAGCCCCTGGCAATAGCAGAGCTTACCCATTTTTTGCAATTCTTATCATTAGATCTACTTTTTTTGGCAGATTCCACAGGGTTTCCACAGCTATTTCTGCTATTTTCCACAGTTGTTTTACAAGATAATCGGCTTCTGTCCACCCATTGGGGATTTTGTGATGACTGTAGCCATCACTTTGCTTTACTGAGTTATTGTTACGTAAGGTAAACAAAACCTGCTTCTAACCCTAATTTTCACGTAAATATTTATTTTTTCCATATTTATCTTTAACATTTTGCAACATTGACAAACTGAGCCAATCAGCACACAATAAATCGACTAGCCTTTGTCGCCCGTTCCATTTTGAACATCAACTGTATAAAAATATTCAGTTGTTAGTGCAAATGGTTTGGCAAGCGAGGAACGGGGTGAAACAGTACAAACACTGCATCACCTCTAGCTTATTGTCTCTATAATTTGCTCTTTCGGAAGCTTTGAACGGATGAACTCAACCCAAAATATCTTTACTACCCTTCCTGAAACCCTACATCAATCTCTCAACACCTACTTAGAAAAACATCCTGATTGGGATGAACGTCGCCTTATTACCGCAGCTATTTCTCTCTTTTTGCTGCAAAATGCTGATGGAGATCGCCGTGTTTCCCAAGTTTATCTCGAAACTCTATTTCGTCGTGGCTAAAGCTATTCCTTAGACTGCAATGGGGAGCACTGCCTCTATATTAATTACTAAGCCACGAACTGAATCACACCCCATTGTCCATTGATCAACCAAGAATGATCAGAGTTTGCTACTTTCTTAATAACCTCAGATTTTAAACCTACTGCTACTTCCGACTTCAGGGTGCGTAATGCTACTATTGGTACAGGCAAGTAGCAGACTATATCTGCAAAGCTGGGAGTAATATCTCAATGGCGATCGCCTAATAACCGACGATAATTCGCATCTCCTTTGACTATAACTAAACTGGCATTAGTTAACTCATTCTTGAGAGAGCTGGGTATTTCCCAAAATGGTAAAGGTGATGTCCAAAAGTAATCTTCAGATAAGACTAAACGCCCTGATGCAATATGCGTCTCCAACCTTTGAGCGAAAGATGTCATTTGTTGATCATTAGTAGTGGCTGGAATTGTCATTACCTCTTGGGTTTTAGAATTACGCCCTTCACGCTAGTAGCGATGCCTACGGCGGCAAGCTACGTGTCGCTCGAATGGGCCAAACCCTATAATTCCAGAGGCGTTACGCTTGATGTAAGGAAATAAACTTAGTTAAGATCCCAAAATGTCCTCACCACAAATCCAATCCTACGGTTGTAACAACTCTCTAGACAAGCCTTTATCCACTCTGCCGTCGTGGAAAATCAAACTGCTGTATGACGGCCAATGTCCCTTGTGTCTGCGTGAGGTAAACTTTTTGAAAAAGCGGGACGCGGGTCGAGGGCTGGTGGCGTTTGTAGATATTGCAGCTGATGACTACAATCCCCAAGCAGATGGCGGTGTTGACTATGAAACTGCAATGGGGCGTATTCATGCTGTGTTGCCAGACGGAACGCTAGTTAAAAATGTTGAAGTTTTCCATCGCATTTACGAAATTTTGGGGATGGGTTGGGTCTATGCTGCAACTTCCTTACAAGTTATCGGTGCTATTGCCGACTTCCTGTATGGAATTTGGGCTGATTGGCGACTTTTTCTAACAGGACGACCAGATTTAGCGACTATTGTACGAGAGCGTTCTTCTCGACTTGCTTGCAAGACCCAAAGCCGTTGTCGCTTAATGGATGAAGATGACTAAGCCCAGTTTCACAATAAACGATGTCTTACTGCACACTTAATTGAAATTGTGACTCGTGAAGGAGCAAAAACAGTGGAAGCTTTACTACAAAAAACTTGTGTTCTTTATAGTGGTGATTTGCCGCCAGTAACTGAGACTGAAATTGCTGAACTTTAGCCTCAGATACGTAATTGGAAGATGATTGAGGAGAATGGTAAATCATCCTCCACTCATTGAGGTATTAAAGAAACTCAACTTTCGTCCCTGAGCATCACTTGCTTAATCATGGGAGTTGTTAGCTTGAGATAGTTAACTGTAACCCTTGCATTTGAGGAAAATCACGCTTAATAATTTCGATAGCTTCTCTTTGACTCTCTTGATTTTTAACGATCAGTTGTGCAGTGCCATCGCCCTGAGAACCTACGCCTTTTCCTCCGTAGATATAAGGCTGAAGTGGCTCGTGATGAAGAAGCGTATGCAGCTTTTTTGCAATTAATTGCTCAGGACAAGCCGGAACTACGTGCCGATCAAATTCCGCTTGGGCTTTTGTCATTAAAGCTCCAAGAAGTTGGGCATCTCCGAGTTGTATTGCTTCAACTGCTGCTTGGGTAATTTTAGAGCTAATAGAACCAAAATATTTTTGGACATTCTGCTGTATTGGATTAGTAGCAAAAGGATAACACTGATTCAATCTTTGTAGTATTTCTTGTGTATTTTTGCTGCCGCCGAGATCAACAATCACAAAAAACAAATCTTCATTAATTTTTAATTCGAGCAGGTCGATTTTTTCACCATCAAATATCATCAATATTGGGCGATTTCCATAAGCACAAGCCTGATCCATGCGACCACAAAGGCTAGGAGTGGTTCTTTCTCCCAAATAGGCAAACTCCATTTCTGAACGAATTGTCATCTTCAAGTCATACAGACGATTAAAAGCCCTCGCAATCAGAACGCAAAAGGAAGCACTCGAAGATAATCCCTTTTGGATGGGTAAGTCGGTTAGATAATTATCAACCTCAAGTCCGCCGACATCATAGTGAGTCAGAATTTGATATGCTGTACCAGCAGCATAACTAAAAAAACCGCCCTCTGCCGCTATGCACTTGAGAGTATTAGATTCCATAGGTAGTCTCAGAGAGGTTCATAACCCCTACCATCATTAAAAGAAGTACGAATAATTAACTCAGTAGGATTAGACAAGACATCAGCATAAATTCCTTGATTAGTTCCAACAATTAAGGTGTAACCCTTTTCGAGCAGAGGATTAACACTGCGATATTCTCCTGCCCAATCGCTGTGTTCTCCGAACAAACAAAGACGCCCTGGAACAAAAATTCTCATTTGAAGTTTCCTGTTCTTAATCGAGGTATATTATTCTGATTAGCTTGAATAAACAACATACCATTCATCATTCTAATAGCCCACATCAGCAAGACTTTCGGCAATACTCCTGAGAATTGATTAGGGAGGTGATGACTACACTCCATAAAAGCGATGTCTACTTTAAGGGGCTGTCCGGTGTCGCTACTTCTCCCTCCATCCCCAGATTTCCTTACTCAGCACCCCATCACCAGCAATAATATCTGACGGCTGCCAGGGAGGAAGCTCAAAGCCGCAGATGTCGTTTTTTATAATATTGTTTTATTTAATGTCTTAACTCTTAATCTAAATAAATTCTGGCACAAATGAGCGAAATGCTTCTTGTAGTAGATATGCAAAACGGGTTTATGTCTGATAAATGCAGACATATTATTCCTATTGTCATTAAATCAATTGAGCATTTTTTAGCGGCTGGTAAACTCGTTGAATTCACAAGGTTTATCAATACTCATGACAGCAATTATGTCAAACTAATTCATTGGTCAAGGTTGATAGATAACCAGAAACGAGCATTGTTGATGAACTTCAGCCATATATAAATCATATTTTTGATAAACCTTATTACTCTGCATTTACGGAGAAGTTTTCAAGCTTTATTTTAATTAATCAAATCAGCAAAATATATCTTTGTGGAGTTGAAACTGATAGCTGTATTTTGAAGACAGCAATTGACTCTTTTTAGCGTGGTATTGAACCAGTCATTATCGAGGATGCTTGCTTTAGTGATGGTGGTCAACAAGCAGATGATGCGGGTATTTTTTTGCTGAAACGTAATATAGGAAAAAACCAAATTAAGACAACTAATGAGATTCTTGAAAAGATGTCATAAGCGCAAAAACTCAACATTCTTATTTCTCAATTAGCCAGACTTCAAAGAGGAACGCACTTTTTCAACAACTAGAGTAAGTGCGCCAGGTTCAAATGGACAATTGAGATTTGCCGAGCGCACTAATTCTCGAAAGGACGCAGAACCGCCGTGATCGCAAGCTATAGCGTGTTCTTATCATCGCCCAAGTTGACTTATCCCTGGTCTTGTATTTAAGGAACTTGCATTCCGCGTTGCACAGCCGGACGTTGCTGCACCATGTCCACCCAGCGTTTGAGATTTGGGTAGTTGTCGAGTGTTAAACCCTGAAATTCATAAATTGCTACCCACGGATAAGTTGCAATATCAGCAATAGAATAGTCACCACAGATAAATTCATTGTCTTGCAGTTGTTTATCCAAAACACCATAAATACGTAAAGTTTCCTTTTCATAACGCTCGATGGCATAGGGAAGTTTTTCGGGTGCAAAGCGTTTAAAGTGGTTAAGTTGCCCAAACATTGGCCCGACTCCTCCCATTTGGAACATCAGCCACTCTAGTACTTGAAAACGGCTTTTTTGTTCAGTGGGTAAGAGTTTACCTGTTTTTTCAGCGAGGTAAATTAGAATTGCACCCGATTCAAAAACTTTAATCCCAGTTTCTTGGTCAACAATGGCAGGAATTTTACTATTGGGATTGATGGCGATATATTCAGGTGTAAATTGCTGTTGAGTAGTAATGTCAATTTTGTGGACATTGTAGGGCAATTCGACTTCTTCCAGCATGACAGAAGCTTTGCGTCCATTGGGCGTTGTGAAGGTATAGAGATCAATCATCTGCTGCTATCCCAAAATCTTGACATTTTCCGATGGTAGTGTAGCTTTGATTGAGAAATTAGGCTATTAGCCGATAGAGAGATAAAAGCAATCCTGAACAGGTACAGCTTATTACTTAAAAATTATTTTCCGGCGTTGACGCAACAATAAACTAGCACTAATTATTCCTACACCAACCAATGTTGTAGTATTTCCCGCTTCCGAAACTTTTTGAGGAACCGTAAAGGAACCACTTAAGACAACTGTACCTGTGGTTCTAGGCTCCGTTGTTGCATTCAGATTGAAAATTACGTTCTCCGAAAGCGTTAAAATTCCTGTTGCACCTTGAAAATTGCCTTCTCCACCTACAATAGTTGTAGTGCCGGAAATCGATGCCGTTAAATCTTAAACGTTACGTGTAGCAGTACCAGTAGTGCTTGCAAATAATTTATCCTCACCGCTACCAAAAAATGTTTCAGTAAGAATTGGTAATCCATTTATACCAAACTCTGTGGCATCTTTAACTATTGATTCCGCTTCTGTATTGTCATTCCTTTCGATATAATTCATTCTTATAAAATTAGTCAAACCATAAGGCGCAACAGTACTTTTACCCGTTACAGTTGATTTAAATACATTATCCTGAATCGGTTCAAAAACACTTTCTGTGTTGTAAGTAACCTCAAAAGGAAAAGTAACTTCAGCATCTGCTTTTGCCACATTTAACCCCAAACTCAATAATGCTATTTGTATGAACGATAAAGCGAAGGAGCCAAGTTTCATACGTTTTTCTCCTTTAGTAATAAATACATTCGTAGTAATTTCAGATAACTCTACTAAACTTGTGCCGCAGAAGGTAAACCAACACCAGCGCAACCTAGAACGAGACTAGCAGTAGCAATGCCCAGTTTTTGAGTTAATTTCGTTAGGAAATTTTTCAATTAAAATTGGGTAATTTTAGTATTAAAGTATCTTTACTTGAGCCTGGCTACTTTAAGACCAACTTTAACCAAGCCATGTTACAGCCTACCGTAACTCATAGTGATTATGACACTGTACGCGATGTAATTCGCTCATCTGTCCAGGGCGCAATTGCACAAGGTGACAATCCTGACAAGGTTGCACAAGCGATTGCTCGTATTGCTTCAAGCTCCTCACCACGATTACGCTACCGTGTTGGCAATGAGTCCCGATGGTTGCCTTGTCTGAGAGCGATACTACCTGATAAGCTGTTTCGCTTTGGTGCGCGTAAACGCTTGAACCTGCCTTAAACCACAGCATGATTTAACTGTGTAACTAATTGGGAACTCCAGTTGTTCTCCATATTAGTAATATATGCCACTAAGGACTAGCTGGAGTTACCGATGGCACTGCGGGTGATGGTGCTGCTGGTGGTGCGGTTGTTGGAGACTCTGTACCAGGCTGACAGGCCCCTATAAGTAAACTTAGCCCAAAAGCTGAAACTAGAAAAATAAATTTTTTGTTCATCATTTCTCTTTGAATAACTTACTTGAGATGAGCAAATCACTCAAATCATAACAGTTATATGTATTAACGAAGATAAAACAGTTGCTCTTGTCCTAACGAATGCTGGCATCTATTCTACAATCTGCGAGTAGTGTAATCTTAACTAAAACCCAGTTACAGCAATCGTTTAGCTAAATATTTCTTTAAAAAAGTCAAATTCTGATGTTTGGTTGTTTGCGTTGTCAGGGAAGCATGATGGCGCTTTTTTACATCTGCAATTCCACACTCACGTTCCCTCTACCGTTGCCTTGCTGAAGTGGAAATCTCGGGTACTCGCTCATCAACAACAAGTCTCACATTTTTAGTAAAGGTTCATTCTGCTGGGATAGGTAGTTAAATACAAACATCTGTATAAGAGCGATCGCCAGCACCTGCTATACAATTACTCGGATTTCTCACCACATCTCTCAAAGCCTACGTTTGTGCAGAGGGGAAAGAACCTGATATTTAAACTCTCTTCTGCTCTCCTGCACCTCATCAAGCTTGTGAGAAATCCGGGATTACTGCTCTATGATTGGCAAGACTAATAATTATCCTCCTAATGCACTAGCAGTCTATCAACTGAGCATAGATTTATGAGTAGTTTGCTTTTATTATTAATAGGTTTTGGAATTTTTTTCTTAGCTTGGAAGACTCAAGATGAAATTAATCGCATTAGGGCGATGTTTAGCGGGACAATTTCTCTAATTTGGGGGTTAGCTCTAGCTCCATTGTCATTGCAATTATTTTTTGAGATTGTCTCACTTCTAGCGGCTTTCTCTGTTTGTATGCGTTGTTTAAGTTGTGGCTCAAACCGCAATTGATTTTTCAATTGATAATTTTAATCTCCTAAAATAATTAGGAGATTAATGTACTAATTGATTACTTTAAAATTCACCAAATTCAGTCTGACAAATACCGTCTCATTGCTATGAACAGCATAATTAAGGTACGTCACTAGTTGAAGCTACTGCTTTGGGAACAGAATACGTCGTCCAACTTAGTAAAAATGGGGTTAAAACGTTTAACTCTGGCACTCGCTTTAGCAAAACTACCTCATCACTTAATACGTTGTATGTTTGCGGGTCAAAAATCACACGGGTTTGTTTTCCAGTTTGGCTGTCAGTATAATTCAAACTTATACCTGTTCGTCCTTGCCGATCTGTAACATTCTCGCTGCGTTTGACTCCTGGAATATTTGCCATAACTCCAAACAGTGGTCGGTTTAGCTCTGATTTAGTTTGCAGTGTCACCAAAGTACTCAAAGTTTCATCAAACATCCCAGACTCAATCGCAGTATTGTTCTGTTTCGCCCGATTATGGATCGCCTGAGTCAGTAAAGTTCGATCTAGTGGCAGTTCTGTAGAGCCAACCAGTTCATTTGCTTTGTGATCTATCTTGAAGTTTCGTGACAAGCTTGGTTTACCCGCAGCTTCCCAAACTGCACGGTCTTGGACACTCAAAAACTCGGGTTTACCGTCTATTCGCTGAATACGTCCTGACCCATCTGTCCCAAGCCACATTTGATGAGTATATGGTGCTTGAAAACGAATTTCTTGAGCCTTGCTAGTATTTGGAAGTTGCACCATATATATATTTAGCACAAATCCCTCTGTTTTTCGATACAAGTAGGAGCCAGCTTTGAGTGTACTCGCTTCATTAAAAGCAGGTGAACTCCCATAAGCTGCACTAAAACTTGCTATTGATGAGGTTTGCACAACACTAGAACCACAGCACGCAAGCACAACTAATACAAAGCTAAGGCTGCTCTTTTTTCGAGATTTAGGCTTTAACAGGTTCATCTATTTGCGGTATTTGTAGAGTAATTGAGAAACAGACAAAAAATTAAATCATATAACTGTTTTAATTGATTAGATAATTCCTTTATAAGTTCCAGAGCTATAAATGTTCTTATCAAATGTTAGATTTAGCTAATGGGAGTTAAACAGTGGCTAACACCAGTTATTTTAGGTTAGCAGCATGGGGACGGTGGATGCTGTCAGCAGTAATTGGCTTGATTGTTGGTGGATTTGTTGGTACTGGAGCAGCATTTGTAGCTGTTCCTTTAATGGATATATTCATCCCTTTATTGCCATTCCCAGGAGCTAATACCCAAGGGGCAATCGGCTATATACTGCTAGGCTGCGCGATTACTGGTGCTGTGGTTGCTGGTACAGTCATTGGCACATTCTAATGGTTTGTTTTGCAGGAGTGGTTTGAGCGATCGCTCGTGTCAAAGATGCGATTGCTGCTGGTGCAATAACCAGACTGATCTGTTTATTAATGCTTGCCAGAGTGGGGCTAAAGGGAAGAATACTGTGACAACAACCAATGTCAGCACTTGGTTGGATTGGGCAAGGAAGCAGAGGATTGTGCGGATAATGCCGGAAGGGGAAGCAGGAAACTTGCAGAACATGAG
>NZ_JACJSI010000023.1 GCF_014698065.1 Nostoc flagelliforme FACHB-838 | reverse complement strand
GACTTTCAAATTTTATTGGTTGGGGAAATACTGTTGCCAATTTCTCAATCGTCACAGTTTTATGAAATTGCAATAGCATCAGCAAGATTTCCAGCATCTTGTACTGTGTGGGTGTCAGTAGATTCTGAAAGCAGTTTTGGTAGAATTTAGGTAACATTATCATTTGATAGGTCTTGTTGAGAATACCTGACCTATCTTTTTTTACCCCAAAACGGTCACACTCTTATATTTCCTCGGCTTTAGCCCCTTTGTCACCCCTTCAGATTTTATTCTTTTAAATTCGTAATTCTGACTTTAGTCAAAAATATTAGACATAAAGCCGCTTACTACAAATAAAAAATGGCAATTTATTGTTATAAGCAGCTTTAGCCCTAATAATTTACTGAACATGATATAACTTGATTTTTGCTCTTTGCGGAATGCTCTAGTTTCTTGAGCCTTCCCAACCTACGCTGTCAATCTTTAAGCTGAACTAGAACTTATCTGCAAAACAGACTGATTTTCAGGACGCTTCCCTTTCACCACCATCTTCACGCCACCTGCTGGACTAAATAGCAAGCCTTTACGCACTGACTGCACTGGTTTGCTATCAGCCAGTTCCATCTCCCACTGAGACAGCACTTTTGCCAAAACCAGTTTCATCTCAAACAAGGCAAATGCCATTCCAATACAGCGACGGTTCCCGCCACCAAAGGGTAAATACTCATAAGGAGAAAATTGCCGTTCCAGAAAACGCTCTGGCTTAAATTGCTTCGACTGTGGATATAAATCTTCTCGATGATGGGTCAAATAAATAGAGGGAATGAGCAAAGTACCAGGCTCAAAGTTGTATTCCCCAATTTGTAGCGGTGATTTAACCAATCGATTTAGTCCTGATACCGCTACTGGGTAAAGGCGTAGCGTTTCAGAACAGACAGCATTCAAATAAGGCAATCGGAAAATAGCGTTTGGATCTGGTTGTTCACCTAACTTATCTAGTTCTTGCAGCAGTTTTTCCCGCACCTGCGGCTGATGATGAATCCAGTACAGCGCCCATGATAACGAAGTTGCAGTAGTTTCATGACCCGCCACTAATAGCGTCATCAGTTCATCACGTAATTCCAAGTCTGTCATCGGCTCTCCCGCTTCATCACGAGCAGCCATCATCAAAGATAGAATATCAGTCCGAGATGGATCGGCTTGTGCTTTGCGATCGCGAATCTGGGCGTAGATGAGTTCATCAATTTGCTGCCGTAAACGTAAGTATTTCCCCCAAGGACTCCACGCTCCTAAATCCTGTCGCAGTGATGGGAAAAGAAGCAGAACTGTTCTTAAAATCGGGATTTTGGGATTCAGGATTGCAATCAGGAATTCATGGAGTTTCTGGTAACGTAGCCCATCTTCTAGACCAAATACAGCCTTCAAAATTACTTGGAAAGAGATTGCTTGCATTGATGACAGAACTGCAAAGTTTTCTCCAACTTGCCACTGATTAGTTACTTGCTCAGTGATATCGCAGATTAATTCACCATAAGCTAGCATTCGTTCCCCATGTAAGGGTGGTGTCAATAGCTTTCGTTGTCGCTGATGAGGCTTTCCTTCCAGCGCCAGTAGTGATTGGCGTCCTAATAAAGGCGCTTGAATCCCTGCTGACTCACCAGAGTCTAACTGTTTTGGATCTGTAGTAAAAATTTGCCCAATCGCCTGGGGATTGCTAATAAAAACTTGAGGAGCAACATTTTTTCCTAGCTGAAGGGTGAAGATATCACCATAACGTTTAGCACAGTCTTCGATGTATTCTAAGGGATTAGTAAGCCATTGATACATCTGTAGCCAAGGGTGAGTTTGAGGGCCGTTAGGCAGTTTAAGTGCAGACATTTTATTTATCTTCCAATAATTGGAGCAAGATTGTTATCAGCCAGTTATTCATGCACCCCTAGCTTGATTAATCTTAGACCATAGATTGGGCAGATGAACTCACCAATTCTTGAATTTGTCTTGGAGTCAATTCTTGCACATTACGCAAAACTACTGCTGCTCCTGCTGCTATTAGCATTTCACCATAAGCATCACTACGCGGTGCTGTTCCCTGTACGTGTGGCGGTAAAACTCCTACACCAAGCCAAGTGCGAGAAGAATCTAGACTCCGCGCTTTCTCGACGGTATACATATCTGCTACCGTATCTCCTACATACACGATCGCTAATTTTTGCTCAATTCCATTTTCTAACTCACGAACTGTAGCAAAAAGTCCCGTAGGGTCAGGTTTCCCTGGCGCATCTTCCATCGCAATCAACACTGGAGATTTCAAACCCAGGCGTTTTTCTAAAACATAGTTGGCAGAAGCACGAGTTGCACCGCTAAAAAATCCCCACGCAATCCCGGCTTGGGTAAGTTGTTCTAAATAGCTAGGTTGTAATAATAAGGGTTCATTACAGATATACCCAGTAAAATTATTTGGGTCTGTACCTCGGTAACGCGATTGAAAAAAAGCAACGATCGCACTGTAATCTAGTTGTAGTTGTTCGCGCGTCTGTCCTTGGGTTTCAAAGTAGCGGTAAATTAATTCCTGTGATGCTTCCCAATCGTTATTCCACACGCCTTCAGACTTTAGTTGGTCAATATCCAGTGGGGTTGGACGATATGCTTGGGTAGTAAAATATTCTACGGTATCTGCGATCGCCCGGCGATAGGAACCGCTAACATCGCGCACAACGCCATCAATATCGAAAACAATGATCGCTTTTGCAGAAATTGGTTGAGTCATGGGGTAAGGAAGCAAAAGAGTTTTAAATCATCATAATGCGCTCATGGCTCAGGTAAAAAATCGGAGTCAAGGGCTTGCTCTGGCGTGAAGAGAGATTTTTCTGGGAAGATAGCGATGTCTAATCCAGTTTTAATGACAGCCAGCCGTCTAGCGGTTTGATAGCTTTCGGCAAAAACCTGATCAAAGTAAGGTTTCAAACTCGGACTTTCCTGAAGTGCCTTTTGGACTCGCCTGCGGTGTTCCAAAATTGTGTACTGCCAACTTTTTGAGCGCCTTTCAGTTTGAATTTGGTATTTGAGCAGATGCATCAGCAAGACTTCTAGATTGCTCTCCAATGCCCGCTTTTCACTTCTGCCCATTGTTTCAATTTCTTCAATTAAATTCTCTAAATCTAGTTCTGTGAGCCGACCTTGCTTGAGCAGTTCTGCCGTGGTTTGAATCCACAGGTAAAAGTCTTGCTCATACAAATCTGAACCAGATGTTGTTTGAGATTGGGGCAGTTGGGCAGTCACGTCGCTTTGCTCCGAATTCAAAATTAACAGTAAAATATTTTACGTGAGGTTGAAATTATGGCTCAGGCAAAAAATCGGGGTTGAGGGTTTGCTCTGGCGTGAAGGGAGATTCTTCAGGGAAGATAGCCAAATGCAATTCAGTTTCATCGGTAGCCAAGAGCCTAGCATCGTTATAACATCGCCCGAAAACCTCATTAAAATAGGGTTTAAGGCTAGGACTTTCTTCTAGAGCTTCCCTGAGGCGTTTGCGATGCTCCCGAATTGTTGCTCGCCAACTACCAGAGCGCTTATCGGCTTGATATTTATACTTCAATAGATGCATCAGTACCATTTCCAAGTTGCTTCTTAGTGCTTTCTTTTCACTCCTGCCCATCGTTTCAATTTCTTCAATCAAATTCTCTAAATCCACTTCTGTGAGCCGACCTTGCTTGAGCAGTTCTGCTGTGGTTTGAATCCACAGGTAAAAATCTTGCTCATACAAATCTGAACCAGATGTTGTTTGAGATTGGGGCAGTTGAGCAGTCATAAGCATCTTTAGTTAGCGCCGACTAAACCTTATGGTAGACCATTCTCAATCACTGTTTGGTCATTTGATATAGTATTGCGTTAAAATAAGCGATCGCTATCCTAGTTCAGTAATGCCCGGAGATTCCCGGAGGTGTGATTGACCAAGTTTATTTTGAAAATTCTGTGGTTAGACGAGAACGTTGCTCTTGCAGTCGATCAAATTGTCGGCAAAGGCACAAGTCCCTTGACTAAGTACTTCTTTTGGCCCAGAAATGATGCCTGGGAAGAGTTAAAAAAGGAATTAGAGTCCAAACATTGGATTACTGATGTGGATCGTGTCGAGTTGCTTAACAAAGCGACAGAAGTGATTAACTACTGGCAAGAGGAAGGTAGAAACCGTCCAATGGCAGAAGCTCAATTGAAATTTCCAGAAGTTGCCTTCACAGGTAGCGCCTGATATTACAAAATTAGCTATTGTCCTGTTCTACAAGCTGCCACAGTTTGATAGTCTTGTCCCGGCTGCCACTTGCAATTAATTGTGTAACTTTGCTTATAGCAACAGCAGATACTGAGTCTATATGACCAGAGAGAGTAACAATCTCTTCTGCTGTGCTTACTTTCCAAAGTTTAACTGTTTTGTCACAACTTGCACTTAGAAGTGTTTCGCCATCGGCAGTAAAAGCCACAGCCACCACAGACCAGGAATGGCCTACAAATGTGCAAATTAGCTGACCAGTGTTTACCTCCCACAATTTAATAGTGTTATCATCACTACCCGTCGCCAAAATTTGACCATCAGGACTAAAAGCGACTGTCAAAACCGCCCATGCATGACCCGAAAGGGTGCCTAACAAGCTATAGCATGGGCGGTTTTCAAATTCTTTTTGAGAACTTTCTAATGCAGGTATCTGCCACAGGCGAATTGTTCTGTCATAACTTGCGCTAGCTAAAAGCTGTCCTTGGGGACTAAATGCTACTGAATTTACTTGTAATTGGTGTCCAGTTATGGTGCAAATTTCTCTGCGATTATTTACATCCCAGAGTTTGATTGTCTTATCCCAGCTACTACTAGCGAGAATCTGCCCACTTGGACTGAAAGCAACTGATTTGACAGCGTGTGCGTGTCCCAAGAGGGTGCAGATTTCCTCTAATGTCTTAACCTGCCACAATTTGATAGTTTTATCATCGCTAGCAGTTGCCAAAATTTTTCCGTCAGGACTGAAGGTAACTGATTTTACAGCTTGGGAATGTCCAGATAAGCTAGCTAGGACTTTTTTAGTATTTAAATCCCACAATTTGATATTTTTGTCATCACTAGCACTGGCTAAAGTGTAACCGTCAGGACTAATGGCAAGAGCATTCACACTACTTAATGTCCCAGAATGCCCAGTTAAGGTATGTAAGCATCGCCAAGGAGGATTTGGTAATTTAAAATTTTGAGTTTTACATTCCATACCCATTGCTTGCATAACTTCATCAGCCGATTGAAAGCGGCGGTTAATAGTCTTTTGCAGCAGCTTGTCGAGGATTTGCGCCAAGCGTAGACTCTTTGAGTCTTGTCGCCCGACATCGCTTACCTTAGTAGTAAGATATTGTTGCCAAACCCAGCAATCGTTAGCAATATCATATAAATCAAAGGGCGGAATCTGGGTAAGTAAGTAAATACAAGTTACACCCAAGCTATATAAATCACTAGCAAAAACTGCTTTTCCCTTCGCTTGTTCTGGTGCAGAGTATTCTGGACTACCGATACTGGTTTCAGATCTTAGCCGATCAATTTCTGTAACGATTTTTACAGTGGTAAAATCGACTATAACGAAATTCCCCTTTTTAGCAATTGGGGATCTGCGGATGATATTTTGGGGTTTAATATCGCGGTGGATGATGTTGCGATCGCTAATCAACTGAAAAACTGGCAACAAATCTTCTAACAGTTGCCAAATCTGAGTTTCATTAAAAGTGCCTTCTTCTTCAACCACCTGAGCTAAATTAGTGCCTGCAATAAACTCCTGCACTAAATAGAAATGCCCATCTTGCTGAAAATAATTTAATAATGCAGGAATTTGGGGATGCTTACCTAATTTTTCTACCTGTTGCGCCTTTTTCTGAAAAGTAATAGAAGTTTCGTATTCTGGCGATAATTCTTGAACGACGCAAGGAATTGGAGGAAACTCACTCTCATCTACAGCGAGGAAGGTTTTAGAAAATCCCCCTTTACCAATCTGCTTGATTAAACGATAACGTTCTTGTAAAAGCAAAATTTCTCTACCTACAAGGTGGGCATTTTGCCCACATAAGATATTGCTGTTTGTTTCTTGTAAGGGCACAACAATGTTATGCCCCTACCTCATGTTTCTGATGTTACTTATCTACAGGAAAATTCACAACTATCGGTGGATGACCGTTTTCTGGGGTTGGTTGTGTTTTGGTAACTACTGGTTGTGGATGCAAATGTGTTGGTGTCAATTCACCCTTACCAGTTTGATTCCATAGAATCATGGATAGTAGCCCATCCACTAAGCCGTTATTGCTGCCGTTACTGCCAACTAAGACATCTGGTATCAAGCGGACATTGCGATCGCCTATAATCTGCATTAGTTGCATTGCTGTATAACCTTGTGAACCCAAGGCTTCCACACCAACGCGGTAGGTTTCAGCTTTGGCGTTACCTGTGGCCCGAATACCTTCAGCCTCAGCAATTGCCCGGAGTTTTGTCCCCTCAGCTTCACCGTTCGCCTGCTTAATTTGGGCTTTGGCTTTTAGGTCAGCAATATGCACACTCTGCTCCGATTTCACCATTTCTTGCTGAATATCCGCCAATGCCGTTTCCCGGACAAGCTGCTGCCGTTGGGTTTGCGCCATCTGCTGGACTTCATAAGTCTTGCGTTCTTCTTCGGCAATTTTTCGGTCTGTCTGTGTCTGCATTAGTGATGCTGGTGGCAAAATATCACCAATGAGGGTGTCGATCGCTTGCACGTCATAAGCCCGCAATGCTGTTTTAATATACTCAGCAGCCTCAGATTGTCGTTCGCTCCGAGCGGTGAGGAAGTCTAGTACAGTATAGTCTTGGGCTGAGTTGCGGAAATAATTACCGATAGTTGGTTCTAATACATGGTCTACCAGATTTTGCATTGCACCAACGCGAGAAATTACCTTCGGAGCATCTAAAGCACCCACATGGATAATTTGTGCTACTTCTAAATCAAAGGCAAACCCATCACGCGATCGCACTGTTAAAGAAGCCAGTTTAGCATCATAGCTGTGGCGTTCAGTCCGACCTGACCAGTTTAAGACGATGTTGGTCGTTGGTACTAGTTCAATCTTCATAATCCGGGAGTTAATCGGGTGCTTACCAGGATATAGCGGTTCGACCCACACACCCTTATGTCCCTGATTCACCAAGTTACCGTGGGTGAAAGCTGCACCACTAACATCTTGATGTGCCTTACCCACGAAAGAAATTACTACACCTACATACCCAATGGGAATTTCCGTCATCGGCACTTGCTCAACTTGGACAAGCCAGGGGTTCAAGTTCCAAGAACCAGAAAGCAATATCTGTTCTTGTAAACCTCGCCGCCCACCTCCATTAATAAATTTCTGACCATTTTGGAAGTTGTCGTGTCCATCAATTATCGGGCCTGCAAGTTCACCGGCAGAAATTGGTACACCATCTAAGGTAGTGACAATGCCAACTTTGTCAGATGCCAGACTGTACACCCGCAACTGTTCTGGAGCCATGCCATGAGCGCTGGCATTTGATGCCATAATGACTTTAAACAAGGCGGTATTAATCCGGTACGTACCAGCCGTGAGAAAACCCATCTGCCGCCCTTTCTCACCACTTTCGGTGAGGAATTTTCGAGCATCTTGGAAGTTATCGCAACTGACAATTTTACCCAAAATCCTTTCTGGGGGGATGGATGCGCCATCTGCTGCCACAATCAAAGCAATTTCCCCTTGGGGAACGACAATTACCGATTCTTTCTTTACAGAATACTGCCAAGGCCAATAGCCCCAATGCCAACCAGGAGCTAAAGTATCTGCTTGCAAGCCAGCTTCGCCGTTGAGGGCAATTAAACTGCCGGCAGGAAGTCCACGCCCGGAAAGGGTAAATTTCCTGACTACAATGCCAACTTCACGTTCGCCAATAACTACCAGTCCGCCAAAGAACAGGGGCACGAATATGACGAAACCGCCGACAAGTAGGATGGGAACTAGTACAACAGGATCAATTCCAGCAGTTTGATATTGAGTCTTACCAGTTTGTAACTGGGCAATATTTGGTGTGGTTTGATTTCGTTGGACTGATGCCGAATTAATTTCTTTTGCAGTAGTTATTTTTACAGAAGTAGCATTTACAGAATGAATACTACCAGCCATCGCTAACATTGCGACGATAGATGCTGCAAAACGAACTGCCTGATTTTGTTTCCGCTTGCCAAGCAAAGATGAAAAGCTTTTCATAATTTTTGCCCATCTGGGCAACTAATTAGCTAAGTTAACACTTCACTAAGGCTGGGTTCAATTTCTTAAACTTGACGTAATTTTTTTTAAATTAATAAATATTTCGGTGTAGGTTGGATATTGCCCAACCTACAAAGTTAAATTAGACCGAACCGCCAGCGGCTTGAAACCGAGCGCGGGCACGTTTTAAGGCTTGAGTTGCCTGGATTTGGGCTTGGCGATCGTCTGCTGACACTTGACTTATACGCGCTTCTGCTTGGTTGTAAGCAGTACGGGCTTCATCAAGGTTAATTTTGTCGCCACGTTCAGCGCCGTTAACCAGAATTGTTACTTCATTTTCTTCGACTTCGGCAAAGCCACCCAAAAGAGCGATCGCTTCCCAATTCTGATTTTTAGCGGCACGGACTCGCATTACACCAGTATCCAAAGCGGTCAAAAGTGGTGCGTGTCCAGTTAGGATACCTAGTTGACCAGTCGTGCTAGGCAAAACAACTTCTTCAGCTGGGGCATCCCATACTGTTTTATCTGGGGAAATTACACGAACGGTTAATGTCATTTGTCCTTTGTCCTTTGTCCTTCGTCCTTTGTCCTACCCTGCGGGAAGCCCTTGGCGTTCTCGAAGAGTAGCCGCTGGCGCGTCTATGTCATTCGTCTTTGGGAATTGCCATTAGTCATTAGCGGTTGAACTAATGACCAATGACTAATGACTAATGACTAATGACTAACCTTTGATTTTTGCAGCTTTAGCGATCGCTTCGTTAATATCGCCAACCAAGTAGAAAGCCTGTTCTGGCAGATCATCCAACTCACCAGACAGAATCTTTTGGAACCCTTTGATGGTATCTTCCAACTTCACGTACTTACCAGGAGAACCGGTGAATACTTCTGCTACAAAGAACGGCTGAGACAAGAAACGCTCAACTTTCCGGGCCCGCGCTACGATGAGACGGTCATCTTCAGACAATTCATCTAGACCAAGAATAGCGATAATGTCTTGGAGTTCTTTATAGCGTTGTAGAGTTGATTGCACCGCCCGAGCAGTATTGTAGTGTTCGTCACCTACAATGTTGGGCTGGAGCATGGTGGAAGTAGAGTTCAATGGGTCTACTGCGGGATAAATTCCCTTTGATGCCAAACCGCGAGACAGCACTGTTGTACCGTCCAAGTGGGCGAAGGTGGTAGCAGGTGCGGGGTCAGTGAGGTCATCCGCAGGTACGTATACTGCTTGAATGGATGTAATCGAACCCTCGGTAGTCGAGGTAATCCGCTCTTGCAGTTCACCCACATCGGTTCCCAATGTAGGCTGATATCCTACGGCTGAAGGCATCCGACCGAGTAGCGCCGATACTTCCGAACCTGCTTGTACGAACCGGAAGATGTTGTCAATAAACAACAGCACATCCTGTTTACTTACGTCCCGGAAATACTCTGCCATTGTCAATCCTGACAGACCAACCCGCATTCTCGCTCCAGGTGGCTCGTTCATCTGACCATACACAAGAGCAATTTTAGAATCATTGAGGCTCTCGTTATTGATTACCCCAGATTCAATCATTTCGTTGTAGAGGTCATTGCCTTCACGGGTGCGCTCACCCACGCCAGCAAAAACGGATACTCCACCGTGCTGAGTAGCGATGTTGTTGATCAACTCCATCATGATCACGGTCTTACCAACACCAGCACCGCCGAACAGACCAATCTTACCGCCGCGTCGATAGGGAGTCAGAAGGTCAACAACTTTAATCCCAGTCTCAAACACCGAAGGTTTGGTTTCCAGGTCGGTGAATTTAGGAGCAGAACGGTGGATAGGTAAAGTTGTCTCAGCATTTACAGGCCCCCTGTTGTCTACAGGTTCGCCAAGAACGTTGAAAATCCGGCCCAAAGTGGCTTTACCAACTGGTACGCTGATAGAAGCGCCTGTATCGACAACTTCCAAACCGCGTACTAAGCCTTCGGTGGAACTCATTGCAACAGTCCGCACTTGGTTGTCGCCCAGCAGTTGCTGTACTTCAACAGTGAGGTTGAGTTCCTGTCCAGCTTCGTTCGCACCTTTGATGATCAAGGCGTTGTAGATTTGTGGCAATTTCCCGCCGGGAAATTTAACGTCTACAACTGGGCCAATGATTTGGGTAATGTAACCAATGTTTGTTTTTTCTGCGGTTGTGACCATGCTGCGCCTAATGATTGAAGCTAGATTTCAGATGAGGTCGGAGAAGACATAAAATTAAGCAATGTCACCTTTCAGATTAGCACTGAACGACCCTACTCTACGCCATAAATTGATCCTTAAGACTGGGGCTTCGGAATCAAAATTAAGGTAAGTTTTAGCATCAGGACTGGAGAACACTCAAAATCAAAACTGGCGTGTCAGGATGGTGCAGAGGCAGCAGGGTTCAAACTGAGTTAGTTATAAATTTATGCTTTAGTTAGGTCTTTGAGTATTGTTTGTACTTTTATACAGAATCTATATTGAGACTACCGAAAGCCAGAAGTCTAGTTAGGGACTTCCACTTAAAAAAAGACTCATCGCTTTGCTGGGCAGGGGGCGCAGGGGGAGCAGGGGAGGAAAAATCTAGCGATCGTCTTCGCTCCAAAAATTGAATAATTTAATTTTGGGAAGTCCCTTATCTAGAAACTACATTTCCAAAACTTTTGAACCAAAACTTCTGAATATCAATAAGATAAAGATAGATACGAAAAACTGCTTTTAGCCAAGCCGCGATGCCTAGGTTAAGCGTAGCTAGGGCTTCATCCTCACATTTCCACCGAGCAACAGCTTATGAATTTCTCGTCAGCACGACAATATTTTTATCAAGAGATTCAGCAGTCTGACGAGCAAATTGACTTAGCAAAGGCAGCTTTGTATATTGCACTAGAAGAATATCCTAACCTAGACCCAGAGGAATATCTCAACGCCCTTGATACAATGGCATGGGAGTTACAAGAACGTCTACCTGACTCACGATATCCTTTGCGGATAGTTCAAAGTATTAATCAGTATCTCTACGAAGATTTAAAGTTTTCTGGTAATAAAATTGACTATTACGACCCGCGCAATAGCTTTTTCAATGATGTAATCGAGCGCCGACTGGGGATTCCTATTAGCTTGGCGTTGGTTTACCTAGAGGTTGCGCGACGGATTGATTTCCCGATGGTGGGTGTGGGGATGCCGGGACATTTCCTAATCCGCCCAGATATTCCAGATATAGAGATTTTTGTGGATGCGTTCAACGCTGGTGAAATAATATTTGCTCAAGATTGCGAAGAACGACTGTCTCAGCTTTATCAGCAACCCGTGACGCTGCAACCAGAATTTTTAGCTGTAGTCAGCAATCGGCAATTTTTGGCACGGATGCTGACAAATTTAAAATTTATTTACCTCAAACAGCAAGAGTTAGAAAAAACGCTAGCAGCAGTTGAACGAATTTTGTTGCTGTTTCCTGGTTTAACTTTAGAAATGCGCGATCGCGGTTTGATTTATTATCAACTCGGTTACTATCCCCAAGCCGTAGATGACTTACAAAATTATTTAACAAAAGTTCCTGATGCCGAGGATGCATCTATGATTCGAAGGCTACTTACCGAATTGGGGAAAGAACGATAGGGACTGGGGACACTTCTCTCCAAGACGCTTTGCCTAGCTTGCTTTTACGTTCGCGTAGTGTCTCGTAGGGAAGTGGTACGACATGGTTCGGCTACGCTCACCAGTCGCAGTAGTTGAGCGCACTCGAAACTCAGTGCAGACGCTCGTGCCTTGCTAACGCTGCGCTATCGCTAGGGACTGGGAAAGGGTTTTCCTAAGCCAATGACAAATGACTAATTTTGTTCTTCTGCGACTCGTTTGAGGCGGCGCAGTTGGGCTTGCATATCTTGTTTTGTCCAAGATGCAGCAAAGGTGTTGAAACCCCAACTCACTAAGGGGTTAGGAATATCGTACTCAAAGCGGTTCAATAGAAGCGTTCCCTTTTCTGTAGGTTGACATTCCCAGCGATCGCGTCCTTGAAAAAATCCCTGAAATTCCCAAACTACCAAACCTGGCTGTCGTTCTACAACTACGCTATTAAGCGTGGGTTTTAGTAAAGGAATTTGAATGATAAAACGACTTTTACTGCCTACATCAGTACTCCAAGCTTCACCTACAGGTTCGCAACGGAGTACAGGGTTGAGCCAACGGTGCATGAGAGCTAAATCGCTAATACAGCGCTCTACCACCGTAGCTGTAGCATTAATTTGAATCGATTGTTCCAAAACTTGGGACATTCTACATCTTTGGTGCTGTTGCTGCAATTAGAGTAACGCAAAATTCGACAAAGCAGGGAGTGGGGGCAGGGGAGGCAGGGGGAGAAATAAGTTATGCCCAATTTAAATAGGAGTAACAAAGTCAATAATTAGTCTTGATATCGATCAATATATGTATGTTTTTACTGGTAAATTGATAGGCAAAACACTGACTTAGTGTTTGCGGCAAATATTTAAGCATAATTCCCGAAAACCATGAACACAACTTCGCAAGGAATAACCGAGGTGATGTCTACTACGGGCTACGCCTACGGAGTTGCTTTGTCCACAAGGATGCAGCAATTTTTGGCACAATCCTCGCCTAACCTGCAACCAATGCAACCAGCAGTAAATCAAGGAATCGCTGATGTGCGAGGTATTGTTCAACAGTTGATTCTGTTTACACCCCGTTTACTGGGGGCAGTAGCAATTTTGCTAGTAGGTTGGTTAATTGCAGCGATCGCAGCAGCAGTGACGCGAGGAATCCTCAACCGCACAAACATAGATAACCGCATTGCCGCAGGAATAACGGGTCGTCAAGATGTTCCCCAAGTGGAGAAATTCATCTCCAGTTTAGTCTTTTGGAGCATTATCCTGTTGACGGCGGTAGCTGTTTTACAGACATTGGATCTGGAAATTGCCTCTCGACCTCTCAATAATTTTCTCGATCAACTGATTGGCTTTTTGCCAAAGTTAGTTGGTGCGGGAATCCTTTTGGCAGCTGCCTGGTTTTTAGCGACCATTGTGAAAATTATCACTGTGCGCTCATTACAGGCATTTAATCTGGATGAGCGTTTGAATCCAGAACCAGAAAACAGCGCACCTAGCCTCAATCAACTATCTCTGAGTGAGACGATTGGCAATGCTCTGTATTGGTTTATATTTTTACTGTTTCTTGCCCCAGTTTTGGATACTCTTGGACTTAGGCAGGCTCTACAACCAGTCCAAGCTCTAATTACACAAGTTCTGCTAATTCTGCCGAACATTTTAGCGGCAATATTAATTGCTGTAGTTGGCTGGTTCATAGCTAACGTGGTACGGCGGATTGTAACAAACTTGCTGGCGACAACTGGTATAGACAATTTAGGTACTCGCTTGGGATTATCCTCGGCTGCGGGGGTGCAACCTCTATCGAGTATTATCGGCACAATTGTCTATGTTTTGATTTTGATTCCTGTAGCGATCGCAGCGCTTAATGCCTTGCGAATTGATGCGATATCAGTGCCTGCGATCGCAATGCTGCAACAGGTTCTCAACGCCCTCCCTGCTATCTTTACAGCCGTAGCAATTTTGATTGTTGCCTATTTTGTGGGGCGGTTTATCGCAGATTTGGTTACAAGCATCCTCACCAATTTAGGCTTTAATAACATTTTCACTATTTTGGGTCTGGCAACACCCAGCAGACGCATCGAAATTTCCACAGAACCAACAGTTGAACCTACTCCAAGTCGCACTCCATCGGAAGTTGCAGGTATTGTTGCTTTAGTGGGTATCATGCTATTTGCAACAGTGGCGGCGGTGAATATCTTGAATATTCCAGCCCTGACAGCATTAGTGTCTGGTATTGTCATCATATTTGGACGGATTTTGGCAGGATTAGTAATATTTGCCATTGGCTTATTCTTGGCAAATCTGGCTTTTAACATCATTACCAGTTCCGGCGATCGCCAAGCCCAGATTTTAGGGCAAGTAGCGCGGATTGCAATAATTACCTTAGTCTCTGCAATGGCACTGCAACAGATTGGAGTTGCCAGTGATATTGTGAATTTAGCTTTTGGACTTTTATTAGGTGCGATCGCAGTTGCTATAGCCCTAGCCTTTGGTCTTGGAGGGCGCGATATTGCACGAGAGCAAGTTCAAGAATGGCTAGACTCTTTCAAAGGTAGAAATTAAAAGTAAAAAAACGTCCCACAGGAGGGGCGCAAGACCTTGCGCCCCTACAAAATCTCTTCATCCCCCCAAACCCAGGTGATTTTGTAACGCTTGACGCATCACTTCTACAGGCAAAGCTTCCTGCTGCAACCAGATTTTTAATGCTGCTACCCCTTGCTGGACTAGCATTTCTAGACCATCGATCGCAATTGCCCCTTGTTTTTCTGCCTGCTGTAGAAATTGCGTTGGTTTAGGAATATAGATTAAATCGTAAGCGATCGCACCTGTTGGTAAATTCGCTATTTCCTCTACACTCAAAGGCGATTCGTTAATTTTGGGATACATCCCAATCGGAGTTGTGTTTACTAGCAGATTTGCTTGGGGAATTAGCTTTGGTAATTCTTCCCATTGATGAACCTGGAATTTTTCGGCTAGGGTTGAATTGCTCCAACTATTGCGAAATTCTTGTAATCTCTGCATATTGCGCCCAACAACATGAATTTGGGCAAAACCTAACTGAATACAACCTGCTACAACTGCTCTCGCTGCACCGCCATTACCTAAAATTACCGCTACTTTCTGACTCCAATCCTGTTTATATGTTGTCTGCAAAGGGGCAATAAATCCTTGTATATCTGTATTTGTGCCTACCCATTTGTTATTTTGGCGGCTAACAGTATTTACTGCACCGATAGTTTGAGCCAGGGGTGTAATTTCTGAAAGCAGGGGGATGATTGCTTGTTTGTGAGGTATTGTCACACTAAAGCCGACAACCCCAACAGCCGCGAAACCTGCGATCGCCACCTCTAAATTCTCTGGTTCAATCGGAAAAGGCAGATAAACGTAATCTAAACCTAATTGGGCGATTGCAGCATTATGCATCACTGGCGACAGCGAATGTTCCACAGGATGTCCAATGACTCCTAGTAGTTTAGTTTTGCCTGTAATTAAATTTTCTTTTGTCATTTGTCATTTGTTATTTGTCATTGGCTTAGGAAAACTCTTCCCCAGTCCTCAGTCCTTAGTCGCCACTCCCCACTCCCGACTAGTTTACAATTATTAAAAGCTACTTAACATTTCTTTAAATCATGCAGGTAACTACAGCCTCCTCTATAACTCCAATCCCTGGTAAATATTGGCAGTGGCGCGGGCACAACGTTTACTATGTGCGTGCGGGAGAGAAACAAACCCAACGTCCGCCTTTGCTTTTGGTACATGGATTTGGTGCTTCTACAGACCACTGGCGCAAGAATATCACAGGATTGTGTCAAGATTTTGAAGTATTTGCGATCGACCTTTTGGGATTCGGGCGATCGGCAAAACCAAAATTGCAGTACAGTGGCGACTTGTGGCGCGACCAACTTAACGATTTTATCAGTGAAGTGATTGGTCAAAAAGCAGTATTAGCGGGTAACTCCCTTGGTGGCTATGCTTGCTTGTGTGTTGCAGCACAACGTCCTGAGAATGTAGCTGGTTTAGTCTTGCTCAATAGTGCCGGGCCTTTTAGCGAAAGCCAAGCAACATCTGAACCTGAAGCTTTGCAAAGCGAAATTCAGCCACCCAAACAACCCTCTTCTTTAGAGAAATTACTGGGTGACTCGGTTAAGTGGATGTTTCAACAACCTTTAGCTCAGTTTCTGTTATTTCAATATGTGCGACAACGTTGGGTAATTCGCCAAACTTTAGAAAAGGTATATCTTGATAAAAGTGTGATTACAGACCAATTAGTAGAAGAAATTTCTCGTCCTGCTTTTGATCCGGGTGCGTTGGATGTGTTTGTTTCAGTTTTTAGCACTCCTCAAGGAGAAAAAGTTGATGTGCTACTAAAGCAATTAACTTGTCCTTTATTGATGTTATGGGGAGAAGCTGACCCTTGGATGAATACTAGAGAACGTTCTCCAAAGTTTCGTCAATATTGTCCTAATTTGACAGAACATTTCTTAATGGCAGGTCATTGCCCCCATGATGAAATACCGGATAAAGTAAACCAACTTTTAAGTGATTGGGTTTTGTCTCAGTAATATCATTTTTTGTGAGGCTGCACAAACCCTTTTAACTTCTTTATTTTGCGTCCTTGGTGATAAAGCTTGATGACTCGCTAACAGCAGTCGCTTATGGGCAAAAAACCCTTGGCGCTAGCCTCTCCCTTGATCATAATCGGCATTCCCTGCCGTAGTGATAAAGTCACATCATAATAAAATACCAAAAACCTGGTCGAGGTTGACCAGGTTTTATCGAGTTCACAGTTTTCAAATTGTTAAACTAATTAAGTAATTGAAAGTTAATAACTAAGGTGGACTAAAAAACTAACAAACTCAGCATTCTTGCGTTTTTCCGCTTTAGGATTTGGCTGTGCCTTTTACATCTGGCTTTTTGCCACTTTTCTAATATTTGGTATGCTGAAATTTGCTTGGGCTGATGACAAGGGGACACTAAGTCATTGACCCTTTTTGTTCGGTTTTATTTTGTTTGGTGTCCTGCTATTTAAGTTAGCACTTAATTTGTGAGTTGCAACCCTTGGTTTACTAAAGTTGACGTTTTGTTAGATTTTGCAATCTAGAAGTATAAATTTGATCCCTAACGCTATTTTTAAGAAAGTTGAAGGGATATTCTAGAGATGAGCATAGCTAACCAAACTGCATTGTCATCAATTCTACATAATCTGACTGTCATCCAGACGCTCATTAACAATACGTCCAATGGCATCAATTTCTGCTAGTTCGGCGGCATAAAGCGTTATCTAGTGCTTGTTTGGGATAACGCGCCCCAGCGATGTCTGACGGCAAGTCGCTACGCGTCTACGCATTTGTTTGCGGTTGAGCGATTAACCAGTCCAAAGCTAACTGAGTAAGGGTACAATATGACTAGCAAAAACTTTTGTGGCATACTCCACGCGATGTCTGGGGACAAGCCGCTACGCGTCTACGTGTACATTAGATAAAGCTTCAGCGACAATTCGCTTAGAGTGTCCTTCACTATAAACTTCAGCAATATCAATTGTTGTGATACTGGCTTCATAAGCTGCTCAAATCGTTTTAATCGAGTTGGCATCCTCAATTCTTAACCACGTTCTTTTACCTGCTTGCCAAGTTCTATCAAGATAGGTGTGATTTGCACATCAGAATTACCTAGTGTAGGCGTACCCGTCGTAGACATCGCTTTTCCGTAATTGCTTCCTAATTCATTTCCTTGGATAGGTGCATACTTTATCGGTTTTTGCTTGAAATTAAATCAGAGTTACAGTAGATGCTGATGGAATTGACTACAACTTTTCATGCCTTCAAAGAATGGGCAGTCGCCGTAAATGCTTTGGAAAGTGGCAAAACAATTATGCTGCTTCGCAAAGGCGGTATCCATGAACGAAATGGACATTTCCAAGTCGCCCACAAGCAAATTTTGCTTTATCCTACTTATGAACATCAGCAAGCTTTCATGCTGAAATCTGAGTATGCCAATAGCGTCTATCCCGTAACATCAGGTTGGCATCCTGAAACAGTTCGCATCGGCAGTTGGGCCGAAATTACGGATATTTTGCCAGTGAGTGACGAATTGATTGTCAATGCCTTGCTTCCTTTCCATATTTGGAACGAGAATTTTATTAGCGATCGCCTCAAATGGAAACCACGCCAGCCGCTTTATCTCCTGCTCTTACGAACTTACAAACTTTCCCAAGAGCAAGAAATTCCCTACCATTCTAAATATGGCGGTTGCAAGTCATGGATTGATTTAGATCAACCAATTCACTTACAAGCAGCAGAACCAGTTTTATCTAACTTTGCATACACCCAATTAGTAGAGACAATTCGCCAGATTGTCGGCGATAAGTTGTATGCTCCATCTTTCTCATAAACCGACTTGCTGCCTAGATCCCCGGCTTCTTCAAGAAGCCGGGGATCTAAATCTAGCTTAAGTAAACGCCATTCTACACTGTTGTCTGATTGCAAAACTCAGCCAAAATAGTAGTTATTGTTACACACGATCGCAAAAAACGCGGATAACATTAGAAAAATCTCACCCGATAAAGAAGGTGAGGTAAAGCTGTTTATCTTTATATCCCATTAGCAGCTGTCTTTCAGGCTATGAGTTGTTAAGCAATTATCCCGTAGTGGATAGAACTTAATTACATTTTGTCTAAAGTGTTAGGCAAAAAATTACCCCCAAGGGTGAGAAATTAGTTGACAAAAGTTTGCTATTATGCTTACTAACTAAAACAAAGGAGTTTGCAATGCATCGACAAATGTGCTGGTTATCTAAGTTTGGTGGCGACGGAGAGAAAATTCTGTATTTGCAGACAGAACCTAATCAACCTTGGCGTCCTTACACAGCTTTTGGACATTTTTCAGTCCCAGATTATCAAATACCAGGCGGTTCTAAGGGGTGGGCAACTTATCAAAAACTTCTCAAAGCAGGGTGGACACTTGTTCCTAGCACACGGGCAAATGAGTTTGGTAGCAGCAGCTACGCAGAGTCAACAATCCAAAATCAATAATCCCTCATTCCCCTCGTCTTTTCGACTCCCTCACAAACCTTTGGGGGAACCTTCACCGCGAGGATCAGCGGCCCCTTCTAAAGTTCCATCAGATGTAACAGAGATCGCGTTACCATTGCCCCAAGAAGTAGTTTCCTTAATTTTATGCCACCGACGGCGTAAGTCTTGGAGAGTGAGAGCATCCAAACCCCAAGATTCCACCCGCAACTCATCTGGAAGCCATTGATGATGTATGCGTGGAACAGAAAGAGCTGCACCAACATCCATGTTGTATTCCAGCACATTCAAGATCACTTGCAAAACCTGGGTGATGATGGTGCTACCACCAGGCGCACCTGCTGCCATGCGGAAATGACCATTTTCTGTAACAATTGTGGGAGTCATGCTGGATAAGGGAGTTTTACGGGGTGCGATCGCATTAGCATCATTACCAACTAAACCAAAAGCATTAGGCACTCCTGGCGCTGCGACAAAATCATCCATCTCATTGTTGAGGACAATTCCAGTTCCCGGTGTCACTACACCAGCACCAAAACCAAGGTTAATCGTGAAAGTCAGACTCACAGCGTTGCGTTCTTCATCCACAACAGTAAGATGGCTGGTTTCAGGAGATTCATGCTGACGACAAGGGGAGGCAGGGGAAGATGAGGCAAGACGAAGACATTTAGAATTTGGAATTTGGACTTGGGAATTCAAATCTATTGGCTTGACTTCGGTGGAGGGCCGAGCCACTTGCATATTAATTTCTTCACGGCGTTTTTTGGCGTAAGCTGGACTGATTAGTTGTTGTACAGGGACTTTGACAAAATCAGGATCGCCTAAATATACTGAGCGATCGCTGTAAGCAATCTTCATTGCTTCTACCATTAAATGTATTGCGTCGGGATGATGCCATCCTAAAGATTTTAAATCGGTGTCACCGATAATATTTAAAATCTGCAATAGGTGAACGCCTCCCGATGATGGCGGTGGCATTGAGCAAATTTTAGCTTTCCGAAAATTTCCACAAATGGGAGTGCGCCAGATTGCTTTGTAGGCTTTGAGGTCTTCTAGAGTAATTAAACCACCATTTTTTCCCATATCAGAAGCGATCGCCCGAGCAATACTTCCGGTGTAAAAACTTTGGGGATTTTGGGCAACTGTTGTTAAGGTGCGTGCCAAATCACGCTGCACCAGTTTCTCTCCTGGTTGATAAAATTCATCGTTGCGAGTGAAAATTTCTCGCGCTGCTGAATTGTTGAGAATTGTTTGCTTGCGGAATTCGTTCGTTTGCAGAGAACGCCACGTTGCTACATCACCAAGAATAAAGCCATCTTTGGCAAGTGCGATCGCAGGTTTCATTACCTCTTGCCAAGAAAGCTTACCATAGCGGCGATGCACTTCATAAAGTCCCGCCACCGTTCCTGGTGTTGCTACTGCCAAATAACCATTAATACTTGCATTCGGACGCACCTTTCCTTCTGCATCCAAATACATATTTTTTGTAGCTTTCAGGGGTGCGCGTTCGCGGAAATCTAGCGCTTTCATGTCGCCAGTTTTCTCAGAGTGCATCAGCAAAAATCCGCCACCGCCAATTCCTGCCGAAAAAGGCTCAACTACCGAAATTGCAAAAGTTGTGGCTACAGCTGCATCCACTGCATTACCACCTTTGCTTAACATTAAAATACCCGCTTCACTCGCTAGGGGATGGGCCGAAACCACCATCCCCTTTTTGCTGCGTAGGGGTAAAGTCAAGGCGGCTGATGCAACTTGGTTGTAAAGTAAAACGCCTAAAGAAAAGATGGCGATCGCTACGCCCAACCCAGGTATCGCAACTTGTTTTGATTTAGTAATAGTAAGCATTTTTATACAATTATTCATATTTAACATTTTGGTGTATTTAATTTATCAGATTTTGATTACCATTGTTTGCCTAGCTTGCGATCGTAAGCATCGCTCTTCTACCCCCACTGAACGGTTACAAATTATGAAGAGTATGTACAATTTTTTTGAAAAGATAGATATCTAATTATTGGTGAGTTATTTTGATGTTTCCTATTTTCTAGATAGAAATTCAAGGGCGATGCCTACGGCGGCAAGCAACGCCGACAAGAAATTCGTAAAGATTTCCTGTTTTATGCTGTCTCAAATGTTCCCTATTTTGAAACTAGTAAGACTTATGCATTGACAAACCAATTAAGTTTTGTACAGTGCTTAAGATTTAGAGAGATAGTCCTCAATTACTGCGATAAATAATACTTGCAAGTGAATTAAAGGGGAAGTCTTTAATGAACAATTGGCGGCTCTATCTAAAGAGTGAATAAAGTATGCCAAAGTTTCAACTTTTGGCAAATGATTTGTGCCATCAAACAGCACTAACTCGATTATTGATAACTAAAGTTACTCCAAAAATCGATTCAGGTAGGAAAAATTTATGGCAATTATCATTAAAAGCAGCGGTAACGACACCCTACAGGGCGCTCGTAATTACTACGATGACTACGACACGCTAACTGGTGGCGGTGGCAACGATATATTTCTTTTTGACGACGACTCAAACTACATTAATACGATCACCGATTTCGGTGGAGTAGGTAAAGGAACAAACCCCACAGCAGCAGTTATTGCCGAAGTGGATACCCTAAGTTTCCAGAACAGCAATGCCTTTACTGCCGAAAACTTGCTCCTCACCCAGAATGGCACAAGTTTGGAAATCGGCTTTCAAGGGTTTGGTAGTTACAATTACTTTGATAATTACATCATCCTGGAAAACTTTGCTCTAGAAAACCTGGATAACCTCACCAAATCCACTGGAGCCACTGTAGATTTGGGCAATATTCTGTTTTATGAGCAAATTACCATCACCGACAGCTTTGATGTCTTCAATGCTAACTCCACCCAAAGCACTGTCTTTAGAAAAAACACAGTTACCTTCCTAAACGACCTTGATAACAATGTTAGTGGATTTGATAATTCAAATGATGTCATCAATGGTCAAGGTGGTAATGACATTATTGAAGGCTTAAGTGGCAATGACATACTCAGGGGTGGCGCGGGCAATAATATCCTCAACGGTGGCGTTGGTAACGATACTCTTTATGCTGACTCCCCCTCAAGCAATAATCTGTTTAATGGTGGCAATGGCAATGATTTTCTCTCCATCTCTGGCGGAGACTACTACCACTCCTACGCACCAGAGTACAATGATCGCTCTTTAGGCAATAATACCCTCAACGGTAGTGCTGGTGATGATACTTTAAATGCTAGCGGTTCATTCGGCGATAACCTCTTAGATGGAGGCGATGGCAATGATTCTCTATCTATCTCTGGGGATGTAAGAGGTGAACAGTACACATTTTATAACTCTAGCTCAGATGGGGATAACACTCTCAACGGTGGCGCTGGTGATCATATCTTGAGGGCTAGTGGTTCATCAGGCGATAACCTCTTAGATGGAGGCGATGGCAATGATTTTCTAGACATCTCTGGCTTTATTGACCAATATTATGACTCTTACTTCAACTCTCGCTCATCTGGCAATAACCTCCTCTCTGGGGGCGATGGCAATGATACTTTAACAGCCTTTGGTGCCACTGGTAATAACACCCTCAACGGTGGTAATGGCGATGATAAGCTAATCGGTGGCAAGGGTAACGATTGGCTCTTTGGAGAAGGTGGTACTGATACCTTTGTTTTTAATAGTTTTGATGAAGGTCTCGATCTGATACGTGATTTCGGTGGCATTAATGAACCTAATGAACTAATTCAGGTGTCGGCTGCTGGTTTTGGTGGCGGCTTATCAGCAGGTGTACTTGAGACAAGTCAGTTTACACTTGGAGAATCTGCAACTACTAGCACCCAGCGGTTTATTTATAACTCCACTACAGGTGCATTGTTCTTTGACTCTGATGGTAGTGCAGGCGCATTTACTCAGGTACAATTTGCAGAATTATCTGCTGGGTTGTCACTAACGAACAACAATTTTCTGGTTGTTTAATCGTTATTAGGTTCCATCACTTAGCCGCTGAGGACAAGAATAAGACTTACGTACTAAAGCTTAGATCCCCAATTAATTAGGTGGAACTTCTAAAGTCGGTTCAAAACTTACGAAGAGAATACTGACAAAAATGACCGTTTATTCATTGAATTTATGAATCCGGCGATCACCTATCATCCATGTAATACGAGCGGCAATATCTACAAGGTGAGCTAATATGGATACCGTAATTACACCACAAAGAATCGAGTTACCACCTGGTGCGGTGTTGAAGCTTTTGGGGAACTGGCAAGACTATCAAGTATTGAGTCAGCAATTAGGCGATCGCTCCTCGCCTCGCATTAAATATCGAAGAGGAGAAATTTTACTGATGGCACCATTACCAGAGCATGGAAGAGATGCTAGCTTATTGGCATTGATAGTAATAGCTATACTTGACCACTTAAACCGCATATACGAGTCATTTACGCCCATCACCATGAGCTTGCCAGAGATTAGCGGTATTGAACCAGACTTTTGCTTTTACATTGAAAATTGTAGAGCAGTAGTAGGCAAAAAAAGAATTGATTGGGAGTCAGATCCACCACCAGATTTAGCAATTGAAATAGATGTGACAAGCTACACCGACATTAATGATTTCTTGCCTTATCGAGTGCCAGAAGTCTGGATATTAAAAAGTAATCGACTATTAATTTATAGATTGCAGGAAGAAAGTTATGTAATTACAGAAAGTAGCTATTTTCCTAACATTAAAGAAATTGTACAGCAATGTCTCCAAATGGCTAATGACCAAGCAACAAGTGAAGTCATTAGGTGGCTAAAAAACTTTTTGCGTGGACAAAACTAAGGTGGGTTACACAAGCCGTAACAAACCATTTTAGGTTTTCGGTGCGTTACGCTAACGCTTAATTACAAATTATTTTAATCCCTTCGATTTGCGAAACTCCTGAACAACATCTTTAATCTCACGTAATTCTCCCTCGACTAAGTAATTTAATTGCCGCATTTCATCTGCCGAAATCTTTCCGGCGAGTGAAGCGATCGCTTCTCTTAATTGGGGATATTTTTTCAGTGTTTCTTGCCGGACAATTGGCACAGTTTCATAAGGTGGAAAATAATTTTTATCATCCTCTAGGACAACTAAACCTAAACGCGAAATCTGTCCATCAGTGGAATTACCCGCCACCATATCCACCTGTTTTTGAATCAAAGCACGATATATTAAACCCAAGTCCATAATTTGGGGTGGTTTAGTAAAACGTAAATCGTAAGTTTTAGCTAATCCGGGAAAACCATCTTCTCGTTCTAAAAATTCATAGCCGAAACCGCCACGCCACTGCGGTGTATATTGAGTAGCTTCGGAGATAGTTTGAATATTGTTTTGTTTGGCATCTGCACCCCGAATTATCATCGCAAAAGTGTTTTCAAAACCCAAGCTTGGCATAACTTCCAGATTGAATTGCTGGGCATAAGTTTGTTTTACTATTCCATAAACTTCTTTGAAGCCATTAACTGGTTTTTGTTTTAAAATTGCAGTCAAAGCTGTGCCTGTATACTCAATATAAGCATCAATTATGCCAGCATTAATCGCATTATGGCAAACAAAAGAACCACCCAGCCGAGGGCGGCGAGCTACTTTTAAATTAGTTGTTGCCTCAATTTGCTGTGCTAAAAGTTCACCTAAAATATCTTGTTCGGTAAAATCTTTGGAAGCAACAACAATATTAGCATCGTTATTACTATTGATATTCGGCGTGCAGCCAGTGATTACTAGTAACACAGCAAAACTTAAAAAGCACAATGCCAAAAATCTTTTCATTACTTAACTTTTAATTTATTCTCTATCCAACCAATTACGAAATCAGCCAATAATGCAATTGCCGCTGCCGGAACTGCACCAGCTAAAATTAATTGATTGTTTACTACTGATATGCCGCGAAAAATAAACACTCCCAAACCACCAGCACCAATCGCCGCTGCAATAGTTGCAATACCAATGGCAATTACCGTTGCTACTCGCACACCTGCGAGAATTACTCCCAGCGCTAAGGGAATCTCAACTTGCAACAACAATTGTCTATCTGTCATTCCCATGCCTCTGCCAGCTTCTCGAATCGCTGGATCTACGCCAGTAATACCTGTGTAAGTGTTACGAATTATTGGCAGTAAAGAATATACAGTTAAAGCAACAATTGCTGGTACTGCGCCAATTCCACCAATTATAGGAACAGGAATTAGTAAGCCAAACAGTGCCAAACTAGGAATAGTTTGGAAAATATTTGCTATACCGAGGATTGGTTGACGAAGATAGGTTTTGCGTGTAATTAAAATTCCTAATGGAATGCCTATAAGGATGGCAATTCCAATTGCAATGCCTACCAAAAACAAGTGTTCTAGAGTATGCTGAAGGATTTCTGGGGCATACTTAACGAGGAAGAAATTTTTCATAAAGTATCTTGCAGGGAACGCAAACATTGAAGAAAGGCGAGGCTTTCTGGATGTTGCGATCGCATAAATTCATCTTTCGTCCCCAATACTACCAATTCTCCGCCAGACATTAAACCAATTCTCGATGCCAACACAAAGGCTTCTTGAATGTCATGGGTGACAAAAACAACTGTCTTGCCTAATTCTTGCTGCATAAGCCGAAACTCTTGTTGCAGTTCTAGCCGCGTAATTGGATCGAGTGCGCCAAAGGGTTCATCCATCAACAGCACAGGCGGATCTGCTGCTAAAGCCCTGGCTACACCGACTCTTTGCCTTTGTCCTCCCGAAAGTTCGTGCGGGTAACGTCCAGCGAATTGTGCTGGTTCTAAACCTACTAATTGCAACAATTCATAGACCCGCGTTTTTATTTGTTTAGATTGCCAACCTTCTAAAGAAGGGACTAAACCTACATTGCGTTCGACAGTGAAATGGGGAAATAAACCAATTTCTTGAATGACGTAACCAATTTTTCGCCGCAGCTTAATTTCATCCCATTGAGTTGTGGGAATACCATCAAATAAAACTTCGCCTTGTGTAGGTGTGAATAGGCGATTAATTAACTTCATTGTCGTAGTTTTGCCGCTACCACTGCGCCCAAGTAATACTAGTGCTTCTCCTTGATGGATAGTGAAATTGAGATTTGACACCAATGGGCGATGATTGCGGCTAAGGGTGACATCGCGGAATTCGACGGTGGCTTGGTTATTTTGCGGCATGAGTGGCTTTTGGTGGACGCTAGCTAGCTATATTATGTGCTGATTTTGTTAGTGTGCTAATCCCCAATTTGCTTTTCCTAATAGGCTTAGACCATTTTAGTTTATACAAATACGTTGATAGGAGCGCACATCTGTACGCTCCTACTCTTGCTTTTTATGCAGTTTTAGCATTTTCTTCTGATGCTTGTGCAATATTTTTCAAGTGGCTCGACCTAATTTTGCGGATGCGTAGGCGTAGCCCGCCTTTCGCGTTCGCGTTAACGTCTCTGAAAGAGAAGCGTCTCGTAGAGAAGGCATCGCTACCCTTAAATTTCTGCCGCAGAGATTCAAAGAGAGGAGCATTGCAAAAGTTTCACCAGCTATGTCATATATGGAGATTGTTGCTTAATTGTTTTATGTCTATTCAAGTCTACGGAATTCCCAATTGCAGCACTTGCAAAAAAGCTTTGACTTGGCTTCAACACAACAACATTGACCATGAGTTTATCAACACCAAAGATACTCCGCCAACCCGTGAGATGATTCAAAACTGGGTAAAGTCTTTGGGTTTTGCTCCTATGCGAAATACCTCTGGTCAATCCTACCGCGCTTTAGGAGAGCAAAAGAAGATTTGGACTGATGAACAGTGGATTGACGCATTCACTCACGATGCAATGCTTCTCAAACGTCCACTTATCGTCAAAGATGGAACAGCTGTGCTAGTCGGTTTTAAAAATGAGGCAGTAGTTCAAGAAAAATTAGGACTTTAGTTAAAGAACAATGCTCTAACAGTGAGTTCGGGGTTAAATTATCAATTATATTGCTGCACCAAGCAAAAGAGCAGAAGGCAGAATTGAAAAGGGTTTTAGCCTAGTTCATTTTCTTCTTATAATTCAGTTTTTCCCTTTTTCAGTCATTTACTTGTCTCAAACAAGTCTGCCTACATTAAGATTTACGCATCAAGATTCTCTAGGGAAATTGAGTGTGAAATTTACTATTAACGCTGCCAATCATACATGAATCGTCCATGACGATCGCGCACAAGTTCCCATTCTCCATTACGATATCGTTGTCCGTGATAATTTATAGAGCGATAGCGTCGTCTATAGTAATGTCGTCTATTCCGCTGGCGTTGATAATAATATCTTCCAGTCCGTTGCCGTCTATGATAACGTCTTCGATTCCGTCGGTGAGCTAACAAAAGCTCTTCACTTTGCTCTTTGACTAATTTTGTCTCTCCGTCAATACTCTGTTCATTAAGAACACGATTTAGAGTATTATCCTTAGCTTCAGCCAAAGCAGGCGGATAAATGAAGGCTAATAACAGGAACACAATTGAGGATAGCTTTTGGAAACGATTCACGTTTTTGCTTTTCCTAGACTATTGTTAATGTTTTTATTTAATACTTAAATTGAGTAATTATATAGTTCATAATTCACAAACGTGATTAAGTAAAAAGTAATGAAAGAACTTATATAGCAGTTCTAAATTAGTCGTAAACAATAAGATCCCCGACTTCTTTGAGAAGTCGGGGATCTTAGTCTCTCGATTTTTCCGTATTGTTATTATTAGCAACTAGTAATAGGAGTGGCCAGCACCTTGCGGTAAACAATCTTGTCATCGCCTGCTTTGTAGTAGTCGCGGATTCTCGCTTCCTCATCGTAACCGCATTTGCGGTAGAACGCCCGTGTACCCTCGAAGCTCGTAAGCCCTGACGTTTCTACCAACAGCACACGCTCACCACGCGCCGTCAATGCTTGCTCAACGTAGCGCAGCAATGCTGTACCACGTCCTTGTCCCTGGCGGTCGGGTCGGATGGCGATTAAGTATAGATACCACGTTCCATCGGTCATTGGAGCTGGTGCATAGTACGCGACTCCTACCGTCCCGTCATCGTCATCGGTGATCCAGAAGTGATCTCGCCCGATGTTACCACCAAAATAGTCGGACAGAACTTCGCCCAGTTCTTCAAGCTCTTTGGGCGCAAACAAACCGGTCGCGTCGGCTAAAGCTATTAGCCCGTCTGTGTCATCGGGCGTTATCGGTCGAATCATTGTAAACTCCAGCAGTAGTGATTCTGGCACGAGGCAACCTAATGATTATCGTACAGCATTGGTCACTTGATAATCTCTGCGATCGCTTTTAGCATTGCGCGATCGCATATATTCCAATACGCTTGATTTATCGCGTCTTTCTACAATGAGGGTTATGGATGGGGTAGTAGTGGAGATTGCCTTGCGGTTAGTTTTAAATTTTGTAATGCCAACTTAAAGATTATTCGTTTTTTGCGTAAAGCACACAACTTGAGGTGAATAGTATTATATAACTGTATTTACTATGAATAAACTGGAGACAACACTAAAAGTCTCCTATATAATTTACTCCTATCAAAAACTGCTCTGACTTTCGTCTAGAGCAGTTTTATATTGTACGTTAGCAGCCAAATGTTTATAGCGGTTTTCGTTTACGTGAGGTACACCCGTAGGGGCACGGCAGTGCCGTGCCCCTACACATTGTCATGTAATGTTGTACCGCATCTAAATGGGAACTGCTATAACTGCGCTCAATGATGGATTATTTAACAGCATCTGGCAACAATCAAAATTCTATTACTGCTGACGATGCTTGTGTCAAACTTAAGCATTTTTATCTGGTTTTTGAAACCGATGATACAGATAAAGATCATGCAACATTTTAGACTTGCCGCACCACTAATAAGCAGTTTTACTATTTTCATCTGAAGCTTGTTCTGCAACATTTTTCAAGCGGCTTGATCTGATTTTGCGGATGCGATCGCTATAGCGAACACCACCCGCCATTTCATATTCGCGGCTGTCTTTGCCGTACTTGATACCAACCACCATCAGCATCTTCTCAGAAAGCTGACTCAAGTTTTTTTCCATCTCTTCAATTTCAGTTTTAGAAGAGTCAACCACAGACAGAGCAGTATTATAAACATCAATTTTGCTACGTAACTGCTCAATTGACTCAATCAGTTTTTCCAGACTATAATTTTCATCAAATTTGATGATTGGAACAATCGATTTTAGCCCGGCCGATCTTAATTGAGCTTTTTCTAAAACACGGGATGTGCGTTTTTTACGAGACATAAAATTACTCCTTTAAGATGCTGCTAAAGCTAGCTTGCCTCAATTAAACTACATTCCGGTTCAGTAAAACTCGCAATTTTTTTACCAAAGTTTTTGATTGATAACAGTAATTTTTCGTAACTTGATTACTAGATATTGGTATTTATAAGCTGCCATAAATTCTGTAGCTACTCCCATAAGTTTTGTAGCAGCTGCCATAAGTTCTGTAGCAGCTGCCATAAGTTCTGTAGCAGCTGCCATAAGTTCTGTAGCTACTCCCATAAGTTCTGTAGCTACTCCCATAAGTTCTGTAGCTACTCCCATAAGTTCTGTAGCTACTCCCATAAGTTCTGTAGCTACTCCCATAAGTTCTGTAGCAGCTGCCGTAAGTTTTGTAGCAGCTCTCATAAGTTCTGTAGCAGTTCCCGTAAGTTAGGGAGTGCATAAACGCAAGTGGCTTGTTAATAAATATTCGTGCGTAGGCAAAACTTTTGTAAGCGATCGCTTAGTATTTTGTAAGAAAGATCGATATAAGCGATCGCACTAGACTAAATCAACGGATTGCTCAGTTGACCGGGGAAGTCGGTTCCGATACATGGGAAACCTCTCAGAAGTGTAAGTTTTGTAATTTATTCGGTTTGTTTTACCAGCACTTTTTCAGCCGATGTTTCATCCTCTCCTTGTTTTTGCCTTGAATCTGGGGCATCGCGCAGTTCGGTTAACTGGCGGTCAATTTCGGCGGAGAGGACAGTAATTTCTTCGGAGGTAAATATGCTGTTCATTAATGAAATTGTTTAATAATGTTTGGCGATCGCCGATTATTTTTACAACCCAATTTACAATATCATTGGCGGCAATCTACTGACCAGTCAAATAAGCACCAACGGCATCAGCCACATTAGCACGCCGAGAAGTGATTAATACAAGCATCGGGCGACTAGAAGTCGCGGCTACACAAACAAAGTTCGCCTCCACGGACTAATAAAAATCAAGGGTTTTAAACCCACGGAGGTGGGTTTTGTCTGTATAGCCGCGATTTCTAATCGCCAGAGCTTTTCAAACGTGAGATGCTATTAAGACTCCATCTCTGCCAATTCTAACCAGCGTTCAGTCGCCACATCGATCGCTTGCTTGAGCTTTTCCACCTGATCATACAATTTCTGCACTTGGCTATAATTCCCCGGTGAGACATTCGCTAATGTTTTCTCGGTTTCCGCCTTCTCAGCCTCTAACTTGGCAATTTTACCTTCCAACTGCTCAAATTCTTTTTTCTCCCAATTGGATAACCTACGCCGCTTTGTATTCTCTACATCCTTGGGCGCAGACGCACCATTTTGCACTTCGACATTTTTGGGCTTCTCCTTAGCGTTAGCAGCTTGTTGCTGTGCCTCTTCAGCCTTCTTATAGTCCAGATAAATCGAGTAATTACCTGGATATTGCCGGAGATTACCGCCTTCCTCAAAGGAAAATACTGTGTCGATGGTGCGATCAAGGAAGTAGCGATCGTGAGAAACTACAATTACACAACCGACAAAATCCTCTAAATAATCTTCTAATACTGCCAATGTCTGAACATCTAAATCGTTTGTCGGTTCATCTAAAATCAAGACATTGGGCGCACTCATCAAAACCCGCAAGAGAAATAAACGACGTTTTTCACCACCAGAAAGTTTATTTATTGGGGCATACTGTTGATTACCAGGAAACAAAAACCGCTCCAACATTTGAGAAGCAGTAATTTGAGTACCATCGGTAATTTTGATAAACTCTCCTTCTTCTTTAATGTAGTCAATCACACGCTGATTTTCGTTTAAAGCTGTGAGCAATTCTTCCGAATGCTGGTCAAAATAACCGATGTGAATTGTAGTCCCAATTTCTGCAACACCTGAATCTGGCTTAATCTGACCAGTAATAATATTCATTAAAGTAGATTTACCAGCACCATTAGCGCCGATAATGCCGATGCGGTCTTCTGGACTAAATTCGTAGGTGAAATTATTAATCAGAGTGCGTCCATTGTATGCCTTAGAAATGTTATCTAATTCAATAACTTTTTTGCCAATGCGACGACCAACTGTAGAAATATCAACCTTACCCTGAACTTGTTTAAATTCAGTATCCCGCAGAGCATGAGCGCGGTCAATTCTCGCTTTTTGCTTGGTACTTCTGGCTTTCGGCCCTTTTTTCAGCCATTCTAACTCGCGCCGCAACAAGCCTTGGTGTTTACGTTGACTACTTACAGCAGATTCTTCAGCTAAAGCTTTCTTTTCCAGGTAATATGAATAGTTACCTGTATAGGTGTAAATGTCGCCTCGGTCGATTTCAATAATCCGATTGGTAACGCGATCTAGAAAGTAGCGATCGTGAGTGATGAGAAAAAGTGCGCCGCGATAGCGATTTAAATAACTTTGTAACCATTCTACAGAAAGAGCATCAAGATGGTTTGTCGGCTCATCCATGAGCAAAACATCTGGTTCTGCTAGCAACGCCGATGCTAAAGCAATACGCTTGCGATAGCCTCCAGACAAAGTGCTTATCTTGGCATCAAAGTCAGAGATTCCTAATTTTGTAAGGATGATTTTGGCATTTGTTTCTAGTTCCCAAGCACCACTCGTATCCATCCGTTGCATCACCACAGAAAGGCGAGACATCAGTTGACTATCATCTGGATAGTGAGCCAATTTATCTGAGAGTTCTTCATACTCACGCACTAAAGCCATGTGTTCGCCACTATCGGCGAAAACCTGCTCTAAAACTGTGTGATTTTCATCTAAATCTGGCAACTGGGGTAAGTAGATAATTCTAGAACCAGAGTTGATTAAAATCTGACCGCTATCTATCGATTCTAAACCTGCGATCATTTTTAATAGGGTTGATTTCCCTGAACCATTAGTACCAATTAAACCAACTTTATCTGTAGCGTCGAGGCTAAAGCTAGCATCTTTTAAAATTTCCTTGATGCCAAAGTCTTTTTTTACTGATTGTAGTGTAATAATACTCATAAGATTTCAGTCAATTATTTTTCATTAGTTAGTAGGCAAGGCTCATACCTTACCTACATTGCCGAATTCTATACAAATAGATCCAAGGGAAGGTGTCCATACATCTCGTTGATTCCGTCTTCGTGGTAAGACTGGCAAGATACTAATACGCCACGATGATGTCCAACATAAGAATCGAGATAACACAAGCCATTTTTACCATTTAATTTGATATAAACTGGGCCTTCAGGTGTCAGTAAATTATCTGGCGGTTCATAACCCAAAGCCAAAGAATAGGTTTTCATTGCCAATATTCCTTCTTCTGCTGTATCAGCACAAATTCCTAAAATTTGGTAATCAGCAAGCTTGGTGAGTAAAATTAAAGCATTACGAACGACAACTTTTTCCGATGGCTTAAGGATAGGGGCAATGTCTAGACAATTGAATTTGTTCAGGATTTTTTTCGCTTCTTCGGCGGTGAGATTTTGAGGATTGGGGGTTGACATAAACTCCGATTATTGTGTTGTTGGTTTTTCTGTTGTGTATGAGTTGTAACTAGCCCAACTCATACTATTTTGGATTGGCGATTGTCCAAGGGTTGTAAAATTTGCCCTAATTCAGAGCAAATTCCATAATAGAGCTTGTTATTTAATACTCTTTCCCTTTTACGGCTGATTTTGGACATTCCCAAGGTTGAATATGAAGGGAACACCATTTTTTGAATCATCACCCATAACGAGAACTTTCGGCATTTGAGCGCCGCCACTTCTCCAAGCTTCAATTGTTTCTTTTTGCAGAACTAACTGCCCTCCTTGGGCTTTGAGCGTCTCTGCTAAAAGTCTTTGAGCTTCTGCCCTACCTTTGGCGCGATTCACATCTGCTTGTGCTTCTTGTTCTGCTTCCCGTGCTACATAAACGGCTCTTTGGGCACGTTGTTCAGCAATTTGTTTTTCTTCGACTGCTCTGGCAAATTCTGGTGAGAATGCTAAATCAACTACGCTAGTATCTAACACAATTATCCCATATTTGTCTAAGCGATCACCTAACGCTTGATCAAAGTCTTCTTTCAATTCACTTCTTTTGGTAATTGCTTCTTCTACTGTTCTTCTAGCTGCGGCAATTTTAAATGCTTCTTGTGTCTGAGGGGCAATGATTTTTGATACAATATTCTCTAATGTTCCTTGTTTTCTTCTAACCTCAACTACCTTTATCGGATCGAGGCGGAAGTTAATTGCAAATCTCGCAGATAAATTTTGCAAATCTTTAGTGGAACTCTCCGCTGGTACTTCAAATTTTTGCACCGTCAAATCATACACATCTATCACGGTGATAAAAGGCGGTTTTACGTGAATACCTTCTAATAAAGCGCCATCTCTGGCTTTACCCAAAATGCTGATTACTCCTGCTTGTCCTGGGTTAATAATGATATAGGAATTTAGCACAATAATCACTAGTATTGCTAACACAATTCCCAAAACTGTGGTTTGCCAATTACCCAATTCCTGATTTTTCAAATTCTTCTCTCCAATATTTAGTTAGTCATTTGTCATTTTTCATTGGTCATTGGTCATTGGTCATTAGTTATTAGTTATTCTCCCCCTGCTCCCCCGGTTACTGAGCGCAGTCGTATGCTTCCTTGCTCCTCTGCACCCTACTCCTTGAATAAACTCAGTTACTAGTTTAAGTGTCTCATTAGTCTGTCTGGATCAATCTTCAGACTCAGGACTTAGGACTCAAAACTTTGTTCCGTGATAATATCAATGACACGAAACCGCAAAAAACCGTGGCTACTGTCTTAAAATCTCATCGGGCATCAAGAAGGCGTAAACATTCAACACATCCTCTCCAGCGTTTGCTTGAGTATGGACACCAGTATCGTAAACAAATTTGGCTAGCGACTACTTATTCTATCCTGAATAAATTTTTCGACTTGGCACCACCCGCCTTAATTGGTGTGGCAGTGGATGTGGTAGTCAAGCAACAGGATTCCATAATTGCTCAGTTAGGGGTACGCGATGTCTTTCAACAATTTTTGATTATTTCCTTCCTGACTGTCATTATTTGGATACTAGAATCTGTTTTTGAGTACGCCTACGCTCGACTTTGGCGCAATTTGGGCCAGAATATTCAGCATGACTTGCGTTTGGATGCATACAAACATTTGCAAGAGTTGGAATTGGCTTATTTTGAAGAACGTAGCACTGGCGGTTTAATGTCTGTTCTCAGCGATGATATTAACCAATTAGAGCGGTTTTTGGATGGGGGAGCAAATGATATTATCCAAGTTTCTGCAACTGTTTTAATTATTGGCGCTGCTTTCTTTATTTTGGCTCCTAGTGTAGCGTGGATGGCTCTGTCACCGATGCCATTTATCCTCTGGGGTTCTTTTGCCTATCAACGACTACTTGCGCCTCGCTACGCTGATGTACGAGAAAAGGTAGGTTTTCTCAATTCGCGGTTGTCAAACAATATCAGCGGAATTACTACTATTAAAAGTTTCACTGCTGAAACTTATGAAGCCTCTCGTTTGGAATTAGATAGTGACGCTTATCGCGGTAGTAACTCTAAGGCAATTACTCTTTCTGCTGCTTTTGTCCCATTAATTCGGATGCTAATTTTGGTGGGTTTCACGGCATTACTTTTGTATGGCGGGATGGCAGCAGTTTCTGGAGCAATGTCTGTAGGTGCTTACAGCGTGTTAGTGTTTTTAATCCAGCGATTGCTGTGGCCTTTAACTAGATTAGGCGAAACATTTGACCAATATCAAAGGGCAATGGCTTCTACTAATCGAGTCATGAATTTGTTGGATACTCCTATTGCCATTCATACAGGTGATGTATCCTTACCTGTGAATGAAGTGCGCGGTGAAGTGCAATTTAAGAATGTTTATTTTGCCTATAAAGATAGATTTCCAGTGATTAAAAATCTGTCTTTGGATATTCCGGCGGGAAAAACTATTGCAATTGTCGGTTCTACTGGTTCTGGTAAAAGCACTTTAGTCAAACTTTTATTGCGGTTATACGAAGTGCAAACGGGAAGCATTACTCTAGATGGCATTGATTTGCAAAGTTTGAATTTGCGAGATTTACGCCGTTGCATTGGTTTGGTGAGTCAAGATGTCTTTCTATTTCATGGCACTGTAGCGGAGAATATTGCCTATGGCAGCTTTGAAACTAGAGAGCAAGAAATCATCACGGCGGCAAAGGTAGCTGAGGCGCACGAATTTATTGTTAACTTGCCCGAAGGTTATGAGACAATTGTGGGGGAAAGAGGACAAAAGTTATCTGGTGGACAAAGACAACGGATTGCGATCGCTCGTGCAGTCTTAAAGAATCCGCCCATTCTGATTTTAGACGAAGCTACCTCGGCAGTGGATAATGAAACAGAAGCGGCTATCCAGCGATCGCTAGAACGGATTACAGTAGATAGAACGACAATTGCGATCGCTCATCGTCTTTCCACTATTCGCAATGCCGATTGCATTTATGTCATGGAACATGGGAAATTAGTAGAGTCGGGAACCCATGAGCAACTGCTGGAGAAAGACGGAATTTATTCCGGCCTCTGGCGTGTACAGTCAGGTTTGAGATAAGTTTCGCCTATTGTCTGTGTCTTCATTACGAATTATTTATGTTTTTTGGTAATAGTCAACCAGAATCAGGTGATACTAAGTGGCGTCGCCAGTTGGATAAGTTTGTCAAAGCAAATCAGCGAGAGTTGGCGGCGCTGTTTTGGGGATTGTGGTTAGCAAATGGTGACAGTCAGGGTACTGTTGGTATTGATTTGCAACCAACGCCGCATTTTGTTTATTGTCCGAAAGAGCAGATAGAGAATTTAAATATTAGAGTTGAAAATCGGCTGCAAGAAATTTTGGGAATTGTGGAGAATCACAAACCGGAAGTGGAAGTTGTGATGATTGGGATTGGGAAGGGAGAAATTAAGTTAATTCAGTTTGCACCGGAACCAGCACCACCGCTTTGTTTTGAGGAAGTTGGAAAGGATGTGGATGGGTTGTTGGATGTGCTGGAAGAGAGGATGAGGGAGGAGATTGTTTTTTAACGCAGAGGAACGCGGAGGTAAATAAGAAGTCTGCCCTTGTTGTTTAGTTGATTGCTTTGTGGAAGTCTAGGTAAGTTAAATTTTCGGCTGTTAAATCTGGATGCGATGAGTATTTATAAATTTTTCTAGACTTCAGAATTGTATCTTAAACATTGAAGAATCGATATCTAAAAGCCAATTTTCATCAATAAACTCCAAATTTTCATTGTAAACAAGAACTAATATCATGTTCGACTTAATACTAACGTTATTATTTGCCATCTGTATGCCATCAACAGCATAAGCTATAAGGAAAAACTTTAATTGTAGAAAGCTTTCTTCGTGGGTAATACCAATAGAACTACTAACTAATTCGGCTTTTAGGGTACGAGGCAAAGTAATTGTTTCATAATATTCATCTTGTTCATCCCAGTAGCCGCATATTTTATAATCAGATAGTTTCAAATGTTCTTTAACAAGAGCATTAGCATCTATAGTTTATAATATTTCAGTTAAATTACGCCAAATTTGATGATTCGTTAATTCAAGTTTTGTCATAGTTTTGCGGGAATTACTAATGTTGAACCTTTAGCAATTCTTGGAAATCAACCTATGAGAATAATTAAATACCGCGACAAAGAACATTATGAGCAACTCGCTAATAAGCAAGAGAGTCAAGATAATTCGTAATTCGTAATTTGTAAGTAGGGTAGGAATTAAAACACCCACCCTACTTGCCTAAACTAGTGCTGGTGTATTTGCAGGCTTAACTTGAGGTGTTGCTATCATCCGCATTCCGGCAGGTGCGGCTAAAGTTAAACCACGACGCACAGGACGCACAGGACGCTTATTCACTAGCGATACTTTAAATTCTGACAAAACAGTTGCCAGAACAATTTTCATTTCATACTGAGCAAACGCCATTCCAATACAGCGACGATTACCGCCACCAAAGGGCAAATATTCATAAAGTGAATATTGTCTTTCTAGAAAGCGTTCTGGTTTAAACTGCTTGGATTGTGGGTAGACTTCTTCTCGATGATGCGCTAAATAAATACTGGGAACTATTATCGTTCCTTCTCGCAGTTCGTAACCCATAATTGTAATTGGGATCTTGACGATCCGCGGGAAAGCAGTCATTACTATTGGGTAAATTCGCAGTGTTTCTTGGCAAACTGCTGTCAAATAGGGCAATTTAGCCACATTACTCAAATCGTGGTTAACTCCAATAGTGTTGAGTTCTTTTAGCAACTTCTCACGCATTTCTGCTAAATGGTCAATCCAGTAAAAAGCCCATGTTAATGCAGAAGCGGTGGTTTCATGTCCCGCAACTAGCAGCGTCATTAACTCATCGTGTAATTCTTCATCTGACATCCCTTGGCCATCGTCATAACGAGCCGCCATCATCAAACTTAGGATATCTTGGCGATTTTGCTCAGGTTCAGCCCGACGTTCTCGAAGTAAAGCATAAATCAGTTGATCAATTTTTTGCCGTTGTTGCAGAACCCAGCCCCACGGACTCCTCGCACCAAAATCTTTTTGCATGAACTGGAAAAAGAAGGCGCTGGACATTATGGGCGAAGTGATGAAGTCTAGTAAATCACTTAGCGATCGCCTCAATTCTTCAAACAGCTGTCCATCATTCAAACCAAACACAACCCGGAGAATAACACGCAAGGTGATTTCTTGCATCGACTCACGGATATTAAAAGGCTTGCCAATCTGCCATTCATTAGTCACCTGTCGGGTTATTTCCCGAATTTCCTCGCCGTAAGCCCGCATCCTTTCGCCATGAAAGGGAGGCACTAATAGTTGTCGTTGCCGTTGGTGGCGATCGCCATCCGCTAACATAAAGGAGCGATCGCCAAGTAAAAATTTTAGTCCTGTGTTCCCCCTGCCAACCTCAAAATGGCTGGAATCAGCAGTAAAAATCTGCTCCAGTGCTTGGGGCTGACTAAAGTACACAAGATGATTATCAGAGCGAGTACTCCTGATTGTGAAAGTATCACCGTAGATTTTGGCAAAATCATCTACATATTTCACAGGCTGACTAATAAACTTGATCATCCGTAGCCAGCGCGGCATTTGAGGGCCATCGGGTAGATTGTAAGTTGTTGTCATAAAATTTTGAGGAATTGATGGCTTCTGAATTTTATTATTACGAGTTTTCATGTTACTTAGGGTTACAGAAAGCGGTATATTCATGATTGGGGACTGGAAACTGGGAACTGAAAACTGCGGACTGAAAGGGAGATAAAGAGGATAATAACTCTTGTACAAACGCGATTAATCGCGTCTCTCCTAACTCAGCACGGGCTAAACGCCCCGCTATCGCTAACAGCACTAAGAACTCAGTACTCAAGAGGCAGCATCGGAAGCAAGCAGTGCCAAAAATCATCGCTATTCTCAACGGTAAAGGAGGAGTCGGTAAAACGACTACCGCAGTCAATCTGGCTGCAAACTTTGCAAAGAAAAAAAAGGTGCTGCTGATTGACGCAGATATTCAAGGTTCTGCCAGTTGGTGGTTTGGGCGCAGTCAGCAGGGTATGGGATTTGATTTATCTCAAGAAACAGATCCCGCACTTTTAGGTGATTTAGCAAAGATAACAGGTTACGATTTAGTAGTGGTGGATACACCTCCCGCCCTGCGCTCTGAAGCATTAGTGGCGGTAGTTGCGATCGCAGATTATCTAGTTTTGCCCACACCCCCATCTGCAATGGATTTAGCAATCCTCGTGGAAACAGTCAAGGAAGCCGTCATCCCCTTGGGAACCCCCCATCGGGTATTGCTCACCAAAGTCGATACACGCAGTCTGGGGGAAGCACAAGAAGCAAAAAATACTCTTACTCGCTTAGGTATTCCTACTTGTAATACCTTCATCCGTGCTTATAAAGCTCATGAACGAGCGGCACTAGAAGGTGTAGCGATTACTCAATGGCGAGGTGGAAACGCACGGGAGGCGGAATTAGACTACCGCCGTGCAGCTGATGAATTACAGCGTGATTGGAGAAAATAATAATGCCTAGGAAACAAAGTCTCTCTGACTTACTACAAGAAGAGGCGCAAAAATTTACACCTACAGAAGGTGAACCTGCGATCGAAATTACAGCAGAAAAAGTTGTCGTCGAAGAACAGCCTTCTTCTGATGAAGAATCTTCAGCACAGACATCTGAGCCAGATTCTAATAAACGCACAAGTCCGACTAAGGCTGATTTAGAAGCAACTGTCAAAGAGTTGACAGCTAATTTAGAAGAAAGTCATAAAAAGGAAGCATCTTTAGAGCAGGAAATTGTTGATTTGCAATCAAAACTGTCTAAACAAAAAACATTAGTATCTGAACAAAAATCATTAGCGCAACAAGTAGCAAAAGAACTTGAAGAAACAAAAAAAACAGCACTGCAACTAGCAGAAGCTAATTCCCAGCTTATAGAAGAAGTTAATGCTTTAAAACAAACAGCAGAAGATAAATTTAAACTTGCTGTAGCTGTCAAAGAAACTAGTGCAATAAGACCAGTAAAAGACCACTACAATCCACTTAACTACAAAAAATCACATCGTTCATCGGAAACACTCGCTCAAGCTCAACCTCAAAATCAACCAAATGAGTATCCCGAGAGTTCTAATGAGATGTGGTTACTTGACTAGAATCGATACCACTTCTTTGTGAAACGGCACAAAATCAGGCTTGGTAAAACAGGGGTTTAAGCCCTTGTTTTACTATGCAATTTTATGGGTAATCAGCATTATGCCTACTAAGCTAATCGTCATTTAAATTGCACCATTTTCATGGTAATAAAAGCTGCAAACACTCTCCCTTGCTCCTTGTTCCCTGCCCCCCTGCGATCTCAATGTGCAAATTAAATGCTTAACAGCTTAGCAATCTTTTATTACTCTGAAAAAACAAAAATATTTGTAGGTTGGGTTGAACTTTAGTGCTAAATAACAAACTGTTTTAAACTCGAAAGTCTAAAATATGCTGCGCGGTGATTCGTGGTTGTTCCAAGTGTGGGAGATGTCCACAATCTTGAATCCAGGTGAGAGTACTGTGGGGAATTGCTCTTTTAAATCTCATCGCATCCTTAGTACCCAAAATCTTATCAGAATCACCCCACAAAATTAGCGTTTGTTGCACAATTTTTGATATGGCTGTGAATCTAAAAGCACTGTAACCACCACTTTTAGTAAAAGCAATCAAAGCTTGATGCCAACTCGGCATTTGTAGGTGTAATGCACCACAACATAGCGCATCGATAGAAGCAAGACTTTGATTTTTATATCCAATACGCGAAACGCGATCGCGCACCTTCATATTACTCAAAAACTGGGTTGCTAAATAATCCAATGGGGGAAACATGAATTTGCTCAATGGCGAACCAGCTGCTAACCCTGCACTATCAATTAACACCAGCTTTTTTACTACTTCCGGGTAAGTCAACGTAAAATCAATCGCCGTCGCACCCCCCATCGAAGCACCTACCAAAATTACAGGTTGGTTAATTAGGGTTTTCCAGAAATAATAAAGATGGGTTTTAATTGCAATTGGGCTATAGGCAATTCCTGAGAGTCTATCTGTAAAGCCAAAACCCAACAAATCTACTGCCCAAGTTTCATTATCTTCACAAAGTAGTGGCAAAAGTCGCCGAAATTCTAATACAGAACTATCAAAGCCGTGAATTAATAAAATCGGAGTTCCACCACTCCCTTGCTTGACAAATGTTGTGGTTACTGGTTGATTAATTAGAGGAGTAGCGATCGCAGTTGTTTGGATACTCCGAGCTAGTGCGATCGAGGCAGATTCTGTCAGTTGCCCAACTGCTTTAGGAAGAAAATTCGGAAACATAAATTTTAGTTTATCGTATTAGCTTGCTTCCACGCATCGCTGATTTTGTTAAACAACAAAATTACACAAACTAATATGTTGAAGTATTACTTATAATATATCAAACATAAACCAGCCGCTATCAAAACATTTTAACTCCCACTCCTAACTCCCCATTCCCGACTTCCTTAAAAATTATGGCATCAAAGAAAGTTTAGCAAAATGTCAAAATTGGGACTAAAGCCACGTACAATTAATATCGCCTATCCCTTAATCCAGGAGCTAATGCCATGCCAATGGCCGTTGGCGTAATTGAAACTTTAGGTTTTCCTAGTGTCTTAGCAGCAGCAGATGCAATGGTCAAAGCTGCCGCAGTCACAATTGTGTATTATGGTCAAGCCGAAAGCGCTCGCTTGTTAGTCGCTGTCCGGGGACACGTTTCTGAGGTAAATAGAGCGGTTGAAGCCGGAATCGCCGCTGGAGAGCAAGTAAAGGTTGGTACAGTAATCACCCACTATATCGTTCCTAACCCTCCAGAAAATGTGGAAACCATATTACCAATCCATTTCACTGAAAAATCAGAACCTTTCCGCATGTTCTAAGCAATTTTGCTATTAAAATCTGTAGCGAAGCTTCGTACAACTAATTTGTAGCCCCCGTGTTTATTCATACAGGAGATTAATAATGTCATTACAGGCAATTGGAGCACTTGAAACTAAAGGTTTTCCTGCGGTGCTAGCAGCAGCAGATGCTATGGTAAAAGCTGGCCGAGTCACCCTCGTTGGTTATATCAGGGTAGGTAGTGCCCGCTTTACAGTTAATATTCGTGGTGATGTTTCTGAAGTAAAAGCCGCTATGGCTGCTGGTGTAGAAGCCGCAGAAAATGTTTATGGCGGTACATTAGAATCCTGGGTGATTATTCCTCGTCCCCATGAAAACGTTGAAGCAATTCTACCAATTGCTTACACAGAACAAGTCCAACAGTATCGAGAATCTGTAGAAAATCCCATTGTTAGATCATCAAATCGTCTATAGAGGCAACCCCCTGCGGGAAAATTCAAAATTCAAAACGAAGAATCTCCATAAATGAATTTAAAGAGAAGTTTTTTGTAAGGCTTCTGACCATTAAATCTTTTGAGGGTTACATTCTTTCTGTTTTTATATTTTGCATAAGTTGATTTTGAAGCAGAGGGAAAGCAACAGTCAAAGTCAATAGTCAAAAATCAATATTGACTGTTGACTATTCATTTTTGGAAATGTAAAAGTTTTAAAAATAACTTGCCAATGTTTAAGGCGTAGTTTTGAGTAAAGCTAGTTTAAAAAAAATTTGCCTATTAATCTCTACTATTAAGAATAGCGTAGGCGTACATCTCGTAAACATCACCATCTGGAATAGTGTGCCTCATTCATTTAACACTATAGCGATAGTATTTATCCAAGAGTTATCTAATTATCTTCCTGCGTGAAGGACTTCTAAGCTTTGAAAATTATACAAGTAAAATGATATCTGACATAGAGTTAAATTAGATTAGATTCGTTTTTCGAATCTGTTACAAAACGTCAGATTTATCTGACCCATTTTGTGCATATAAGTAGCTTCACTACTCTGAGCAGATTTCTATTTTCAGTGAGAAGACATAACTTTACAAAAAGTTTAATTCGGCAAAATTGACCCAAATGCTTGCTATGTAATGTCTTTGAGCATTTGAGATTGAAAACAAAACTATCGATGTAGAAATTTCTGCATAATTTCAGTGAATTAAGACGTAATAAAAGTAGAATCACTGAGCTATTTTCATGAAACTCATGAAAACTGAGGTAGCTGCCAGTTAAACAATTAGGTGGGGCAAATGGGGGTTGTGATGCAAACTTCAAAATTGAGTTTCGAGGAATGCAATCTCACTATGGCAAAAGATGTGGAACAACTGGCTTTAGATTGGCAACAGCGCTTGGCTGTAGAATGTCCAGACCAAAATGAAGCCACGAGGCAAAGCATTATTCTCTGGCTGTTGGGATCTGACTCAAAACGGTTTGATCTGTTTAACCCAAAAGAACTTGAAATCGCCAAACAAGCGATGGAATATCGGTGGAGGATTTTACGTCAACGCTACTTGGGGCTAGGGCGAGAACGTGCTTATCGTAACTTGATAACGCGATTGGGGAGTTTAGTAACATTACGGAATAAGATTCAGACTTGGGTTTCCCTCAGCCGCGATCGCCAGCGTAGTGTGATGGATGTGTTACAAGAAGTACTCCAAGAATTACTCCAAAGCGATAGTCAGATGCAACAGCAAATGGCTGATATCGCCAAATATACAACCGATAGACGATTAGGGGATGCTCTGCTATTTGCCAGTGTAGAAGAATATTGTTTGCGACCAGTACGCAATCAACCCCTATTAGCTTACCGATTTGTGAATTATTTGCGTCGTACTCAACGCGGTGGCTTAACCCAAGTGCCTAGCCGTGACTTGATTAGACTAGTATCAGAAGAAGTTCTTACAGACGACAGTGACAATCGAATTAACTTAGTCGATAGTCAAGCGATCGCCGAATATCAAGAAGCGCAACAATTAGAGGAACAACAGGCGCTGCGGCAATCAGTACAAAAAGAATTTGAAAATTATTTACAAGAAAATCTGGGAACAGAGGCAGTGGAATGGCTACGATTGTATCTAAAAGGTAAGTCCCAGGAAGAGATTGCCCAGAAACTGAATAAGCAGACTAAAGAAGTATACCGACTGCGAGAAAAAATCAGTTACCACGCCGTGCGCGTTTTTGCCCTCAAAGGTAAACCAGAACTCGTAGATAGTTGGCTCTCAATTTCTTTGCAAGAACATAACTTGGGGTTAACGAAAAACCAATGGCAGCAACTTGATGAAAAATTGACTCCTCTGGGGCGGCAGATTCTCGATTTGCGGAAAGCGGGTAACTCAATAGAAGCAATAGCTCAACAGTTAAAACTCAAAACCCATCAAGTGCTAGGTGAATGGACAAAAATCTATCTTGTAGCCCAAGCTTTAAGAAGCCAGGAGTAGTTTGAAATGGGGAGCGGGGAGCGGGGCGGGGAAGCGGGGAGCAGGGGAGCAGAGGAGAATAACCAATGCCCAATGCCCAATGCTTCTCTACGAGACGCTGTTCGCGTTCGCTCAGTACAACTGCCAAGGCTCAGTATTATCCCTAGCCTAAATATAAAATTCATCTTCTACTTACATTTACTTAAGTATATATAGTTGAAATTTTAATAATCCAACAAAGTATCTTTATTAACTACCTATTGAATTAAAGGCAAAATATAAGTAAATACTAATGAATCAAATCTATGTTGTCTTCAAAGGGCAAACTAAATGATACCGCAGCAAATATACAGCAAATGCTAACTGCCGCTCAAACGAGTTGGGAGGAAGGAAGCGATCGCGAACAAATATTTCAACTTATTGATAGCCTGTTGTCCTTTGAAGCTTGCCTCTACCATCAGATTTTGCCTTTGAGATTAGAAGACAAAAGCCTCTTGCTAGCTATGGTTTATCCACACGAAGACGAAGCACTAGATTATGTTGGTCGCATTTTGTCTTCTATCAATTGCACAATGGTAATTGAGGCGATCGCAGCCGACGCTCACCGCAGAATATTATCAGCCTACCTCAACCATAAAAATACATCTCAGCTAGATGCCAAAAAACTGCATCAGCCAACAGTAGACTCTCCTAGCATTGCTGACACACCCATTCCCTCCCTAGATGCCGACTCAGAATCACATCAACAACCAATGTTGATGATGTTTCAGACACAAAAGCGTCAACATTCTGGGCAACGGGTAGACTTGCCTCCTATCCCAGAGTTAGACCAATCGTCTCAAACTACGACGTTCTTAACCCCTATTTTCAGAGGTCAAGAAGGCGAGAATTTCGAAGTAGCAGCAAATAATTTACCCATTTTGCCCATACAAGCTCCCGAACTACTGAGTCCGATTGAGTTGCTACCAACACTGCCACCCAAGAAATTACTCGAAGAATTACTGGAGCGAATCTTGGCTGGGGGAATTGGTCGGCTGTATTTAGAAAGACAAGCTTACGAAGGCAGGATACTGTGGAGTGACAATGGAGTTTTACAGTCTGTATTAGATAAACTGCCGCTCTCGGTTTTCCAAGGAGTACTAAATGAATTAAAGCGGTTCGCTTCCCTGCCTGTTACAACATTTGCAGAACCAAAACAGGTAGAAAAGGAATATGTATATCAAAAAGACCGCTTATTATTACGCTTGCGAGTCATGCCGGGAATCCACGGCGAAGAGGCAACACTCCAAGTCTTGCGAGGAGCAGCATTAAAATTCTATCAACAACAGCAGTTGGTGCGTCTAGGCCGCGATGCCTTAAAAATATCTCAACAACTAAGCTTAAAGTTACATGAACTACAACAACGGCTTTTACTCAATCCCAGCCATGATTCTCAGCAATTAGAGGCTTTAGTTGCCCTGAATCAATTAGTAAAAAATTTAGACCAACAGATTAAAATACTGGCACTAGATGGCAATCCACCAACAAACAGTAAATCATCGCTCTGTAAGTGAAAACGCTGATTTCGTTCGCATACATAATTGTTATGTTGTAACGGAACCCCATATTAATCAACCTTAGAGGTTCATTTCAAATAAATACAAATTTTGCGATCGTATTCTAAGTAAGATTACGGTTTAAACAAACTTATAGTAGCAAACAAAGCCAGTTTCCCGCTCTTGAATCCCATTGTTGCAAATATTTCATGCTAACTGAGGTTTTTAGTGAACTTTTCCCCTTAATGAGTACAGCCAATCCACAGACTTTGGAATGGCTACTCAATGTTGCAATTGAACATGAATACCCATCTGGGCGAGCCGTTGTGATGGAAGATGCCTGGGGTAACGCCGTTTACTTCGTGGTTTCTGGTTGGGTCAAAGTCCGGCGTACCGTCGGGGAAGATTCAGTAGCTCTGGCAATTTTTGGTCGTGGCGATTTTTTTGGAGAAATGGCAATTTTGGATGAATCTCCACGTTCAACTGATGTCATAGCCCTTTCGCCCGTGAAGTTGCTTAGTATCTCCAGAGAGCGTTTTATTCAAATATTGTTTAAAGACCCGCAGTTACATCACCGGATGTTGCAACTGATGGTGCGGCGATTGCGACAAATTAACCTGCGCTTGCAAATGCGATCTTCACCACCAGCGGTTAAACTCGCCCATACTTTAGTAAGTTTAGGCGAAAGCTATGGTCAGGAATCAGACTTAGGAAAAGAAATTTTTAACGTTCCGTTTAAAGATTTAGCAGAGGTGACAGAAATCGGCGTTGAAGAAACCACCAAAATTATGCAAAAGCTGCATGAAAAAGGGTGGATTAACATTGATAGCACCAACAACACCACTTATCTTGTGAACTTCAAACAGCTGATGAACTTGGCTGGCAAAGTGTGATTGCTTTATTTATTCAGTGAGACAAATTTTGGTATTAAGTTAAGTCAACCAACAATACGCTTTGGTTGACTTGCTTATTTAGAGGTGTAGGTGCTTCACAAATCTAGACCCCGCAGTGGATGACATCACTCCACCCAGCACTCTATCTCTATCACTGCGCTGATAAAAAACGTCGCACAGGCACAACTATCTAGATTTTATAGATGACGTTTTTTGTCAATGTGTAAGTCCTAAAGTAGTTAAAAATTCCTTGCGAGCGAGTGTGCGATTATAGCTTAGATATAGTCAATCGGAGAATCTGCGCCATTTCTTTACTTTTGACTCGGCCTCAATAGTGTCGATTTTTGGTGCGTTGGCGTAGCCCGTCGTAGACATCACAGGCTACTAAATATACCTGAAATACCCAAATTCCCTGTAGCATTTATGTACTATAGAGAAGTTCCATAACTTAGTTATGGAAAAGAAATAAAGTGTAATTTTTATTTGAGAGCAAGCGGATTTCCCCGTGGGGTCTCTTAACAACGAATTACTGTCTTCTTTTAAAAGACACTCCGCAAAAGCAGCGGGACTTAGCCCATTAACAATTACCTCAGCAAACAAGATGACTGAAGCAACAGCAACTCGTCCCAACACTTACGTCCAAGAAACTGGGCCAACGATTCATTACCTGGTGGCAATGTCTCAACCAGAAACCCATTTGTTCGAGGTGATTTTACACCTTGTGGATTATCCCTCACCGCTTCTCGATTTAAAACTGCCAGTGTGGACACCAGGTTCCTATTTAGTCCGAGAATACGCCAAAAACTTACAAGATTTTGCGGTTTTTACAGCAGATAAGCCTTTACCTTGGCGGAAGATCAGTAAAAATCACTGGCAGGTAGACAAAATAGGTATTTCAGAATTAACTGTACGTTACCGCATTTTTGCGAATGAGCTATCGGTACGGACAAATCACCTAGATGCCACCCACGGTTATTTTAACGGTGCGGCATTATTCTTTAGAATCCACGGCTGGGAGAACCAACCCATTCGCGTCACCATCGTACCACCACAGCCGGAATGGCAAGTAACTACTGCTTTACCACCTGTTGCTCAGGAAACAAATACTTTCTTGGCTGGCGATTTTGATACTCTGGTGGATACTCCCTTTGAGATTGGTAGCCACCAATTGTATAAATTTGAAGTATTAGGAAAACCCCATGAACTAGCAATCTGGGGACAGGGAAATTTCCAAGCCCAGCAAATGATTGCTGATATTCAGAAAATTATTCAAGTAGAATCGCAGATGTTCGGCGGTTTGCCTTATGAACGATATGTGTTTCTGCTACATTTATTTAGCCAAGCTTTTGGCGGTTTGGAGCATAAGGACTCTTGCTCCTTAATTTACCAGCGTTTTGGATTTCGCGCTCAGGATAAGTACAATCGCTTCATCCAATTGGTAGCACACGAGTTCTTTCACTTGTGGAATGTTAAGCGAATCCGCCCAAAAGCATTAGAGGTTTTTGATTACGACCAAGAAAATTACACACCATCATTATGGTTTTGTGAAGGCACTACTAGTTACTATGACTTGTTAATTCCTTTGCGGGCAGGGATTTATGATGTTCAATGGTATTTGAATAACTTGAGCAAGGAAATTACCAGATATGAAATAACACCGGGGCGCAAGGTACAACCCGTTTCCGAATCAAGTTTTGATGCCTGGATAAAACTTTATCGCCCGGATGCAAATAGCGGCAATTCCCAAATTTCCTACTATTTAAAAGGAGAAATGGTATCGTTATTGCTGGATTTACTGATTCGCTCTACTCACGACAATCAGCGCTCCCTCGATGACGTGATGCTGAAAATGTGGCAGCAATTTGGGCAACCTGAAATTGGTTATACACCAGAACAGTTACAGGAAGTTATAGAATCTGTTGCAGAAACCGATTTGACTGATTTCTTTAAACGCTATATTGATGGCACTGAAGATTTACCCTTGAATGAGTATTTAGAACCCTTTGGTTTGCAGTTGTTAGCTGAACAGCAAGAAGAACCTTACTTGGGTGTGAGAATAAATACAGAGAATGGGCGGGAAATGATTAAGTTTGTGGAGACTGGTTCACCTGCACAAGCGGGAGGAATTAATGCAGGTGATGAGTTGTTAGCAATTGATGGGATTAAGGTAACAGCGGGTAGCTTAAGCGATCGCCTAAAAGATTACCAACCAAACGATACCATTCAAGTCGCAGTTTTCCACCAAGACGTACTCCGTACTTCTTCCATCACCCTCGCCTCACCACGTCCAACAAGGTATCAGGTAAAACCTGTTGAGCATCCTGATTCCACACAGCAGCAAAATTTTGCTGGATGGCTTGGAGTGGCGATCGCAACTGTTTGATAAGGGCATTGGGTATGGGGCATTGGGCATTGCTTTCTCTCCTCTGCTCCCACCAGTCCCCAGTCTCCAACCCCCAGCCCTAAGCCGTTCTCACCGCCCCTGAGTAAATTAAACCCCGTTGCAGATCCAGCGTTATAATCGCTCCATCCCGAATCGCCTGCGTTGCTTGCTTCACGCCGACAATCACTGGAACACCGAGACGCAAGCCAATCACTGCTGCGTGACTTGTAAGACTTTCTTCTTCCGTAATAATCCCGGCAGCTTTCCGAATTGCCTCGACGAAATCGGCACTAGTGCGAGGTGCAACCAATATGTCTCCATGATTAAAGTTACTTACATCCATACCAGTATTCGCCACCCGTGCGCGACCACTGACTGAACCTTGTCCGAGTCCAATTCCGTGACCTAGTATTGCCGTCACCACCTCTACCTTAATCAAATCAGTGGAGCCGGAAATTCCCTGGAGTGTGCCAGCAGTCATCACTACTAAATCTCCCTCGGACAGTAACTTCAGCTCTTGAGCCACATTAATCGCAGCTTGAAATGTCTGACCAGTGGAAGGTAAACCTAGCACCAATAGCGGTTTGACTCCCCACACCATTTGTAGCTGCCGCGCTACATTCACATGGGGTGTTACTGCCAAAATCGGTGTACGAGGACGAAACTTAGAGACATTGCGAGCTGTTGCCCCCGTTTGGGTTAGGGTCATGATTGCTGCTGCACCTAGTTGTTCGGCAATTTGACCGACAGCTTGACTAATTGCATTAGGAATGGAGCGCCGGGAATCTTTCAAAGAACGTAAGTTTAAGTGTTGGGCTTCTTCCTGCTCCATCCGCTCGGCAATTCGTGCCATCGTCGCCACTGCTTCTACAGGGAAACTACCCACAGCAGTTTCATTAGAGAGCATTACCGCGTCTGTGCCATCTAAAATCGCATTTGCCACATCCGACACTTCAGCGCGAGTGGGACGGGGATTGCTCACCATGCTGTCTAACATTTGGGTGGCAGTAATGATGGGAATTCCCAAGCGATTTGCTGTAGTAATTAGCCGTTTTTGGAGTACCGGGACATCTTCTGCTGGCAATTCCACCCCTAAGTCGCCTCTGGCAACCATCACCCCATCACACAAAGCTAGAATCGCCTCCATTTGTTCGATGGCTTCGTGCTTTTCAATTTTGGCAACCACTGGCACTTGCTTGCCTGTACTGGAAATTAATTCTTTAATTTCGATCATGTCCTGGGGATTGCGGACAAAGGAAAGTGCCACCCAATCGACACCCTGATCTAGACCAAACATCAGATCCTCTCGGTCTTTGTCGGTCATTGCCTTAATTGACAGGTAAACGCCAGGAAAGTTTACGCCTTTGTTGTTAGAAAGTTTACCAGGTACGGTGATCCGACAATGTAAATCACCTTTGTCTCGGTTAATCTCTTCGACTACCATTTCTACTCGTCCATCATCGAGGAGAATTTTTGCACCAACCGGGACTTCTTCGGCTAAATAATCGTAAGTGACGCAACTAATTTCCTGGGTGCCGACAACTGGACGATTTGTCAAGGTGAAGCGATCACCTTTTGCTAAAACTATAGACCCGTTGTCAAACTTCCCCAAGCGAATTTTTGGGCCTTGCAAGTCTTGGAGAATAGCCACTGGCTGATTTAATTCAAAAGCGGTTTGCCGAATTAAGCGAATACTACGCTGATGGTCGGCATGAGTTCCGTGGGAGAAGTTTAGCCGTAGCGTCGTGGCTCCCGCTTCAATAATCGCCTTGAGCATTTCAGGACTGCTAGTGGCAGGGCCAATAGTAGCGACAATTTTTGTCCGGCGCAGAGAATCTCTTAGTTGCATAGGGGCTGAAGTTAGGGAGCTATCTGGGAAGTCATCGTAACTTAAGTGTCATCTCCTTTTCAGTCACTGCTATATCAATAAGATATAAGCAGTTAGAGAGGGTTTATGGGAGAGTGGGGGCTGTGGGATAGACTAGATATAGTACATCAATCTTGTATCCATCCTCCCCATGAAGGAGTTTATCCCATAAACTTCTTGCCGATTGTCATACCCCACTTATTCACTAAAAACTAGTCCTCGTCTGGAATCATAGCGTTATTCATCTGCTGATATGCAAAGATGTAGATAAATCTTGCTATACAAAACTTTGCAAAAGTTTTTTATTCCCTAATCTTGATCGTAATATTTGTAATGTTTGGTAAAGAAGGAGTCAATTTTAGAAATGATTACATCGGAGGCACAAAAGCCACTGACAATCCCACCAAAGGAATTTTTAGCGCCTCCTGGTGATTTCAATCCCACGCTAATGCTTTTTTCCGTAGCTGTGGCGATGCTGGTGTTATCTAACTTTGGTTATTGGCTTTGGGAATGGCCGCATTGGCTGTGCTTTAGCGTTAATACGATTGCCTTACATTGTGCTGGGACGGTAATTCATGATGCCTGTCACCAATCCGCCCATCGCAACCGGGTGATGAATGCAATGTTAGGGCATGGCAGTGCATTGATGCTAGCTTTTGCTTTTCCAGTATTTACGCGGGTACATTTACAGCATCATGGACATGTGAATCATCCCGAAGACGACCCAGATCATTATGTCTCTACGGGTGGCCCACTATGGCTGATTGCGGTGCGGTTTTTATATCACGAAGTGTTTTTCTTTCAACGACGACTGTGGCGGAAATATGAGCTATTGGAATGGTTCATCAGCCGCTTAATTGTCGGTGCAATTGTTTATATATCAGTGCAATACCACTTTTTGGGTTACATTCTGAATTTTTGGTTTATACCAGCTTTTGTGGTGGGGATAGCACTGGGATTATTTTTTGACTATTTGCCCCATCGTCCTTTTGCGGAGCGCGATCGCTGGAAAAATGCTCGCGTTTACCCAAACCAAGTTCTCAATATCCTGATTATGGGACAGAATTACCACTTAATTCATCATTTATGGCCTTCTATTCCTTGGTATAATTATCAACCTGCATACTATGTTATGAAACCCCTTTTAGATGAAAAAGGATGTTATCAAACTTCAGGATTGTTGCAGAAAAAAGACTTTTTTGAGTTTGTTTATGACATCTTTTTAGGAATTCGGTTTCATCATCAAAAAGAATAGAGTTGTTGTATACAGCAATCGCCCACTAATGGCTAGCATTGGGAATTTGACAAAAGTACATCATGAGCAAGGCTAGCCTTCACAGTCAACTGAGTGCGATCGCTTCACAATTCCAAGTTTTTCAATGTGTTTCCTGTGCTATTGCCCTGCGCCAATTCCTTATTAATCAAAACATTTCTGGTAAACAGATTAGTCTGTTCACAGGTAGTATAGAAGATCCTTTTTGCAACATTTACCATGAACGCCTCCGACAAAACATTTCTATTAATGGGCGACATGAAGCGATCGCCGTTGAAATTAATGGGCAAGAACTCATTTTTGACAACATCCACCCTGAAGGAATTTCCAGAGTAGACTGGATTAATAACCTATACTGCCCTGCTCTAGATTTAGGCGGCAATTTCCAAATCACCGAAACCGATTTTTAAGCTGGAGGCACAGATGGTTGATTTGTATGATCTAATCCACAATATACGGAAACGTCCTGCTATGTATTTAGGACGAGCTTCCATATCCAACCTCCGCACTTTTCTAGCAGGTTACTGCTTTGCCCGTCGCCAGATAGGAATCCCTCAAACATCACAAGAACAGAAATTTTCAGAATTTCAAACCTGGATTCAGCAGAAATTTAATTTAACTTCCAATCAGACTTGGGATCAAATTATTTTATTTTTTTCCCAAGATGAACACACTGCACTAGATCAGTTTTTCAAATTGTTTGATGAATTCATTCAAACAGAACATCTTAGAGAACTTCAACCGAATACAACGAATAATTTGATAATGGTTTCAGGAACCCAAGATTAAAAGAAGCTTGAAATGGATGCTTTAGTGTAAGAACTCTACACAAATCTTTGATTTCAATAACCAATCGCTGGAAAAATACTCGCGTCTACCCAAACCAAGTTCTCAATATTCTGATGATGGGACAGAATTACCACTTAATTCATCATTTATGGCCTTCTATTCCACAGAAAAGGTAATACAGTTTTACTTTAAGAATTATATATTTAGGCAAGCTGGAGAAGCTCACATTAACTTAAGGGAGGAGTCAATTATTCATACAGAACGCCAATTTTCGATTTGCAAGTTAGGCACTCTTTGAAATTCTCGGACATTAGATGTCACCACAATATGATTATTGATTACTACGGCGGCTGCTATAAGTACATCATAAGCACCAATAGGTGAACCAGCTAATTTAAGAAAGCTTCTCATCTGGGCTGCTTGTTTTGCTTCTTTTGAATCAAAAGGTAAAATTGTAATTGAACCTAATAATATTTCAATAATTGATTGGATTTTAACAGCGCGTTGTGGGTTTATAACTAATCCATATTTCACCTCCATAACTGTTAGAGATGAAATAAAAATTTCAGTAGGAGAGATTAACTTTATTCGCTTGAGGGTGTTTTCTTCTCCTTTGACAAAATCACTAATGACGCAAGTATCCAGTAAATAACCCATACATAATTAAAGTTCTATCTCGTTCGGTGGTATCAGTTTCTCTCGATATGATTCAAAAATAATACTTTCTTTTATACCTGAATATTGCATGATTATTTCTGGCCATTGGCTGGCTTTAGTTTCTAGGAAGGTGACAAACACTAAACTTTCAGTGATACCTTCTGGTGTTTCAGCTAATTCAATTTTGCCGTTTTTATAAATTCCTTGAATTTTTTTTAACATAAGGTTCAATCCCTGCTGTAAGACTGGAACGTAAACTCGGCAAATTGCCAGATGAAACACTACTAAAAATCAAACAAGCTTTGATATTTGCTCTGGATTTGGAAATTGAGGAAGAGCAGGGTGATTCGAGAGATGTGGATAATACTTTATGATAAATGCGATTGATTTTGGGCGCGATCACCTCACCAATAGACCTCAAATCACTACGGCAAACTTAGTAATATTCTCCCATCAGCAGCAGGTTGATCAGCCGCATCAGCATATAATTATACTTTTGTGCTGTTTGTTACATATATTTGATTTAAATAATTTACACTTTTGACTTCACTACTGGCTGTGATGTTTGTAAAGACTGTGGCAAACTCCAGTCGGGACGCAAGCTAGCGGCGTTGCGTAAATAAATATGATGAATTGAGGCAGAGGCTGGCAGATAAGCGTGGATTAAGAACCGAATACAGCGCTGTAAGCTGCCTTCGACGTGCATTTGCTGCACATCTAACATGGCCACATTATCCCAACCAGGACGCGATCTAGCGATCGCAGCCGGAAAAATAGCATCCAAATCGCGTGTAACTGAGAAAGTCACACTAATCATGTCCGTCGGCTGGAATTGATTTCGGTTTTCCAGTTCATCTAGTAGTTCTGTCACTACCTCTCGCATTGCCTCAACGGTATTTTCTGAAACGGTTGTTGCTCCGCGAATAGCCCGCATTTGCCATTCCACGCCCAAATCCTCCTTAAAATAAAAAAGTTAGGGGTTAGGAGTTGAGAGTGAGAAATTAAGAGTTTTAACTCCTAACTCCTCACTCATAAACGCCAGTTACTCCACTTGGGGAAACCCCAGACGCTCATACCTCGTTAACGCTGCGCTATCGCTTTTAACGTCTCCCCTTGGGAGAAGACCGCACTGGCTTCTCCTAACTGATATTAGGGTCGATATAACCACAACGGTAAACCACTAGTAGAGACTTCAAATTCGAGCCAATCAATTCCAGATCGAATTCCTGATGAAACTTGACGACTTCCTGGCAGAAGTCGACTCAATAAAGGTTTACGTTCCTCTAGGGTATAGCAGAGAGTTTTTTCTGGATCAAGTCCGACTAGTTCTGCTGTCCAGCGACGGGCATCTTCTTCTGTACCCAGGCGATCTACAACACCCAACTCTCGGGCTTGCTGTCCAGTAAAAATCCGCCCATCGGCGAAACTTTTCACAGCTTCTACTGTTAAAGAACGGCCATCAGCTACCGTTTGCACAAACTGCTGATAACTTGTGTCAATCAACTCTTGCAGGATATTTTCTTCTGGTTGAGTCAGTTCCCGGTCGAAAGACAATATGTCTTTGTAAGGGCCAGACTTAATTACCTTGAAGGAAACACCGATTTTTTCTAGCAAGCGTTCCAAGTTATTCCCACGTAAAATCACACCAATACTACCCGTAATCGTACCTGGGTTGGCGACGATGTGTTCGGCTCCCATGCCGATGTAGACTCCTCCAGAAGCCGAGATATTGCCAAAGCTAGCGACGATTTTAATTTTTTCGCGCAGACGCTTCAGGGCGCTGTAGATTTCTTGGGAATCTCCGACTGTACCGCCAGGGCTATCGATACGTAGCAATAATGCCGGAAACTTTTTTTCTTCTACAGTTTTCAGAGCTTCTAGGACGCGTTTGCGAGTGGTACTGGCGATCGCACCAGTAATTTCAATCCGCGCAATTTGTTTTCTAAACTTAGGCTTAAACGGCCAAATCATGAGCTGTCAACATACCTCGTAATAAATTCAATATAAGATGCTCAACGGTCAGACGACCTGCTTTGCTCTGTTAAGAAACATGAGCAGGCATGGCGATCGCTAGACTTTTAAGGAAATTTTTATATTTTTGAGTTTTATTTACTATTCTCGTTCAATTGTAATCAAGTCCTTAAAAATTGCAGTCAACACAAAATGCCAAACTCTAGTCTAACCTCCAACCTGATGAGTTTGCACAGACTATTTTAACCTTTTACAGAGTTTAAAATTGCCTAACCCTTAGTATTGCAAGCTTTTTGACTTTTTGATGATTGGTTTAATACGGTCGCACACCTGCACCAGTTGTCAGTAATTAATAACTAATAACTAATAAATAATAAATATTTAATCAATAACTTCGATAGCCAATTTAAGTAATAAAAATTCATTTAGCAACACTAATCTGTATCCAGTAGTACTTTCACTTTTGGAAATATGGCTTTTTCCGATCTTGTGCAATCTATCAGCAACTGAAGAAGCTATTTCCACTACTTATGAGTCTATTCGTAAAATTTGGCACCGATAGTAAACATACGTATCAAACAGTGCGCCAACGAAACTACATGTCAAGCTAATCACAAATAATCCGCGTAGGGGAGTTCCACTGCCAAAGGCGGCGAGAAAATGCATAATTTGAGTAGCGATCGCTTCAGTTAACTCTTGTAAGCCGGGGAAGTAACCGATGAGCGGTAAAAGGAACAATCCGCCGCCAACAAGTAGCATGGGAGCGACAAAGCTAAAAATAATTGTCAGTAGTAGGGAGCGGAGAAAGTTAGTGAAAATAGTCATTTAAGACAAACTCCGTGAGTAGAGATGACAAGAGCTAGATAGCAGTTCGTCATTTTCTACAATACGTGTGATCGCTCCTGAACAGAGAATCTGTCAAGAATCTTAAGTTTTCATTAAAATAAGCAACTATTAGTTACAGCGTATGCTGGGAAAATAAAAAATCACTTTAATCTATAAAAACCTTGCAAAATGAAGGTTATAGCCAAGATTAGCACCTATTTATTGCTTTCTAGCACGTTTAAGAACAGCTTAATTTTCTGAGAACATCTTTAATCTAAGTTAATATTCAGTCTAGACATCTTGCAAAAATCACTTTTGCAAGATGTTGGGGAAAGGTTAAAGAGAAAGGGAAAATTCCATTTCTTTACCCTTGACCCTTTCCCCCACTTGTGCAACAAGTTTTCTTATTAGGAGAGTGAGGGAATGAGGGAGCAGGGGAAGAAGAATTAATAACCAGTCCCCAGTCCTTAATCTCCAATCCCCACCCAATTACCCATTCCCCATTCCCCATAACTTCCGCTATTCTTAAGGCAGTTACCGAGTTAGCTACAGAACATTGAACCAGACTACATCCAAATCCAGTTTAGGAGAATGGAGTCAGCGGCTGCTGGCGGCGATTTTTCTGGGTGGGCAAGTACTAGTTCACCTATTGAAGGGTAAAATCCATCGGCGCAACACCTTAGAACAAATGGCAGCAGTTGGGCCAGATTCCCTATTTATTGCCCTATTGACGGCTATTTTTGTCGGCGCAGTGTTTACCATTCAGGTGGCGCGGGAATTTATCAACTTTGGCGCCGGAAACATTATCGGCGGAGTGCTTTCTGTAGCGTTGACACGAGAACTCTCTCCCGTGTTGACAGCAGTGATTTTGGCGGGGCGAGTCGGTTCTGCTTTTGCAGCAGAAATCGGTACCATGCGGGTAACAGAACAAATCGATGCCATGTTGATGTTGAGAACTGATCCAATCGATTATCTGGTTATTCCCCGCGTGCTTGCTTGCTGTTTAATGCTACCAATTTTAACCCTCTTGTCTTTGATAACAGGGATGTTCGGAGGATTAATAATTGCGACAAATATCTACAACCTTTCTGATACGGTATTTCTAGACTCAGCCCGTAACTTTCTTGGGATATGGGATATTGTTAGCGCCATGATTAAGGCGTGTTGCTTTGGCATTTTAATCGCCGTAATTGGTTGCAGTTGGGGGTTGACGACAACAGGAGGAGCCAAAGGTGTAGGACAGTCAACTACAACTGCTGTTGTGACTGCCTTACTAATTATATTCGTTAGCAATTTCTTTCTTTCTTGGTTAATGTTTCAGGGGACTAGCAGTGCGTTCTTGGGCTTATAAAACTGATGAGTTAGGAGCAAAACCGGAGACACTTTGCCTCTGGTTCAGAGTTAGAAGTGAGGAGTTTTAACTCCTGCCTCCTGCCTCTTGCCTTCTAAAATAGGATAGATGCCTACTAATAAAGCAGGATTTAAGACTGTGACCACTTCATTTGCTCCTAACTCCACATCAACTGTGGAACTCAAACCTAGTTACAACATACCTATAGTGTTGATGATTGCCGCTATTCCACTACTGTTGGTACAACCGTGGATAGGCTTAATTTTCACACTGTTTGGTTTCTTTCTGATGTTTCAGGCATTAACGCTACGTTTGCAATTTACCGTCACCGACTTAGATATTTACAGAGGCGAAAAATTGCTTCGGCGTTTTCCCTATCAGGAATGGCAAAACTGGCGGATATTCTGGAATAAAGTACCCATTCTGTTTTACTTTAAAGAAATTAAAAGTATTCACTTTTTGCCGATTTTATTTGACCCTAACACCTTGAAGGGTTGTTTAGAACAACGTTGTCCACGTATTTAGTACTGAGTACCATCAGTGCCGAGTCGTTTTCATCTAGACTCATAACTCAGCACTGATGATTCAGGACTTTTATAGCAAGTCGATTGTAATATTTCTGAAAGCTATTTGTTCGCGTCATAGGAATTACACTATTGTTTATGAACTCAGAGGCATCTCAAACCCCAGAACCAATTGATGAGCGGTTGGCGGAAAAACAAGAACAGAACAGTGCAGTTGAACATCCAGCAAATCCATGTGTTGAGTCTGTGGTAGAAACAGGAGCCATTAGCTCATCAAAAGACTACACAACTTTTGAGCCACTCATTTCCAATGCAGAAGTGGTAGATTCTACAGTAGAGCTAACAGAAAATTCAAATGGCGAGTTTGTAGCCCAGTTAGAAGCTGAAAATCTCCCACTTCAGTCAGAAATAGAATCAGGAAATCATTCATTATATACAGAAGCAGAGCAGCGAGTGGCAGAGTTGCACAGCGTCCAAGCCGCTCTCAATGAAGAAATAGCCAACCTGCAAGCTTATTACAAAAATCTTCAGGCACAGGTGAGTGAAACTCAAACATCACTGGGACGAATCGTACAAGAGTCACTGGTGCAGTTAGAACAACGTAAACAAACCCTGCAAATTTCTGTAGAACAATTAGAACGCCGTCAAGAACGTATCCGCAACGAAATGCGAACTACTTTTGCTGGTACGTCCCAAGACTTGGCAATTCGGGTGCAGGGTTTTAAAGATTATCTCACAGGTAGCTTACAAGATTTAGCCTCAGCCGCCGAGCAGTTGCAACTGACACCAACTGTAGTAGAACGAGAAAAACCATCTGTAAGAGAGGCTAAACCAGTTGAACCACAATCTGGAATACCCCAATTTGCCCAACAGCAGTTTCAAGACACTACAAAGCAAATTCGCCGCTTAATTGACCAATATCGCAATAAACCGGACTACTACGGCCCACCGTGGCAACTACGTCGTACCTTCGAACCAATCCACGCTGAACGTGTTTCCAACTGGTTTTTTACCCAAGGGGGACGGGGTGGTTTGCGGACAATGGGTAGCCGCTTGCAGAATATCCTGATTGCCTCAGCTACGATTTCGATATTACATAAGCTCTATGGCGATCGCCTCCGTACTTTAGTCTTAGCTAATACGCCGGAGCGATTAGGTGAATGGCGGCGCGGCTTGCAAGATTGTCTGGGAATCGGTCGCCCAGATTTCGGCCCAGACCGGGGTGTGGTATTATTTGAGGCATCTGATGCTCTCGCTCAGAAGGCAGACCGATTGACAAAAGCCAATCAATTGCCCTTAATTATCATTGATGATTCAGAGGAGCTAATCAGTTTGTCACTGTTGCAATTTCCTTTGTGGTTAGCCTTTGCTCCTGACCCCAAAACAGTGAGAAACTATGATGACGACTTTTAATTAGTCAATAGTCCAGAGTGAAAAGTTATTTCTCTGGACTTTTTTGAATAAGTGAATTTTGAATTTTATTATGGCTATTTGGTTAACTCTGTGCGTGCTAATTGTGGTGATAGCTTACCTGCTGGGTTCTTTTCCCACTGGCTACATTGCTGTGAAGCAGTTAAAGGGTATTGATATTCGGGAAGTTGGTTCAGGTTCCACTGGCGCAACTAATGTACTAAGAACCTTGGGGAAAGGGCCAGGAGCATTGGTTTTAGTACTTGATGCCTTAAAGGGAGTATTAGCGATCGCTCTAGTTTACTGGTTGTTCAATTTTAACCCAATTCAAAATTATATACCTCCAACAGTAGATCCACAACTATGGCAACCGTGGATAGTAACTTTAGCTGGGTTAGCTGCCATCCTCGGACATAGTAAATCAATTTTTTTAGGCTTTACTGGTGGTAAATCTGTTGCTATTAGCTTAGGAATCTTGTTGGCAATGAGTTGGCAGGTAGGTTTAGCAACAGCAGGTGTATTTGCCGTCGTTGTGGCGATATCGCGGATTGTCTCTTTGAGTTCAATTACAGGTGCGATCGCAGGTTCCATTTTCATGGTACTTTTGCATCAACCCCTACCCTATATTCTGTTTGGAATTGCCGGCGGATTATATGTGATTTTGCGCCATCGTACTAATATTGAACGACTGCTTGCTGGTACTGAGCCAAAAATTGGGCAAAATGTAGCGACACCAGAACAAACTACATGATGTAAGGGTTTGTAATTGCTTGGAATACAAACAATTTATATAGACGCACAGTTGTGCATCCCTACCGTGTGTCTGATTCAAATGAAAATTGTTTGTTATAGATAAGCGCCAATCAAATTCCCCTCTTTGCTTGCCTAACGTCAGGCTGACACCAACAAAGAGGGGTAAGATTCTTCCAGAATTACTACTATATTGATATTGATTGGTGTTCTAATCTTCCGAACGAACGTTACCTTTAATTAAACGGTGAAAAAGGCGGCAAGGCCACAAAAAAGCTCCACAGATACTTACTGAAGCGATAGCGGCCACAACTCGCCAAATCGAGCTAGGCGGAGTGGCAGAATCTGAAGGATGATCTTGTGTACTTTTGGCTAATTCTGGCACTGAATGAGATAGCTGACTGGCTGTACTGAACCCTTCAATTGCTGCTCCAATTAGATAAGCTACTAGGGCAATTACTAGCCAGTAATTCATAATATTCCACTGTTTAAACTCTGAGCGTATGCTTGGCAATGAGAAATCATTTGATTTATCGCGCTAATGATTGCCGCCTTGCCCAAAGGATAATCTACCTTCCGCTGTATCACGAATGAGGGGTAGTTTGGATTTTATATAAGTATTAAGGGTGCTATCTGCCTGCGGATCAATCGCCTGCTTCGCCTTTAACTGCTGGAGAAGGACTTGCACTAAAGCAGCATCATCAAACTGTAGCAGGGTGCTAACCTGTGTAGACTCGATTACAGCCCAAAGCTGTTGCATTATTTTCGCTGTTACCATGAGTCTGTAACCTCTTAAGCTTTTCTTTATATTTACACAGATTTGGAATTTGTAGTTAGTTTTTGCCTAAAGATTTATAAAGATGTTGGTTGGAAACGCCTGAGTAAGTAGGTAGGCATAATTAAACATAGAATAAAATTCTAGTTTGCAGTGAGCGATTCATCAATCTAAATAAGGATTATCAGGATTAAAGCCGTGATTACAAACTTTAATTTATTTACGCCTAGCTATTTATACTTAAGACAATATAGGTGAAGTACCCCAATTTGCTTCCCTGAAGTAGTAACTCACAGCCAAATACTTTTCAAACATCCTCTTCCTCTTATACCAATTTGAAAAAAGAATGCGACAGATGAGTAGGGGCACAACAATGTTGTACCCTTACAAATAATTGATGTGTCGCAAACATTATTTGAATTGGTATTACTTCATTTACACATCTCTAGAAATTAATTATTTATTGCCTGATATCATGTTCGGCAAATCACTTATAATATGTCATTGCGAATGCAACGAAGTGGAATGAAGCAATCGCAAAGGTTTGGGATTGCCGCGCTACGCTCGCAATGACATAAGTATTAAGTCGAACATGATATGAAACCCTTATAGAGACCTAGCGCTGCTACGTCTCTACTTCGCTCCTATATCTATTAGGTACTTTTGGTAAACTTTATTGTGAAACTTTTGCACAAGCCCCTTCCTGACCAGAAGGATCGGGAAAAATTGCTAAAGTGTGATATTCGGGATTATCTGTTCCATATATCACTCGAAAAGTATACAATTTGTTTCTACCTTGCCCTTCGGTAACAACTGTTAAAAGTGTATTGTTAGTGTTAGGAAGCCCAGGAATGTTCAGTTTGGGAATTCGTCTGAGTTGAATTACATTCGCTGCTGAGTTTTTACAATCTCCTGAACTAGCATTAGGTTTTGGGCCAAACTGCATACATACTGGGCCATCAAAATCCATCGTTACTTGTGATGGATCGTTCAACCAAACTTTTTTAATTACTTCTCCGGCCGGAATAAAGCTTAAGTTTGTTCCTTGCTGATACCAAACATTGATTGTAGGTACTAGTCCCCCTAAACCCTGTGCTTGGCAGGAAAATATGGAACGCAAAACGGCGTTATTAGCTACAGCGCGGCCTACCAACAAGAGCATAGCAACCGAGAAAATTAAGGAAGCTATAGGTAGGAAATAAGAATTCTTTGCGGTATTTCCTGACGATTTAGTATTATTTTTCATGGTTGCAAATGGGTAAATTGGTAGATGTAACAAGGGGAGATGGGAAAAAGGAAAAGAAAACTAATTAACCAATTACCATTACCCAATCTAATATCTCAATTGGTATAAATCCTACCTTCTAAAACTAGATCGCTTGATTAACGTATAATTCAACAGTTGTACCAGCTTGCATAAACCAAATATTAGTTGGTTGTGACATTTGGGCGATCGCCTGTTGATTACGTTGGGCAATTTGGGGTACTACAGAAGTGAAACCACCTTCCGCAACCGCAGCTACAAGGTCACGTCTATTCTCAGTGATAGTACCAGTAGCAGAAGTAATGACGGGGGTGGAATCGCCGTTGCTATTAGTGGTGGTGGTGGTGGTGGGTAAGGACACGAGTGTGGTATCGGGGCGATTTATTAACTCTGCCGCTTTACCAAGACCTCCCAAAACGAATAGTCCTAGATCCATTGATGCTATAGACGAACTTTGACCGGGAAATTTACTTGCTATTAAAGGTTTACCTTGGGTACCGCGAATAATAATTGCATTTTTGGGTAAGCTTTGCTCTGTAGGGTTGCCATTATTTTGCGAGATCAGTTTAACTACGTTCATCTGCAAAAAACCTTGTTCGGAAATGGAACGAATTTCAGTTAAGAATTCGGTATTTGCAGGTATAGCGATCGCCCCATCGGAGGATTTTAGCGGTTCTTCCAATCGGATCACAAATACGGTTTTTTCTTCCTCTGAATCACCACCGCTTGACTTATTAGTAGTTTCTCCGAATATTGCTGTTGCTAGCACAGCTTTGGCACTACTCCCGACTGCTAAGGATTTTGGCCCCAGCGCTTGCGCTGTTTCCTGTTGTGGGGGTGGCTCAGGAGGTGGTGTCTGTTGCTGGGGCGTGTTGTTTAAAGGTTCAACAGCGGCTATGGTAGTAGGTTGATTGGTAGCATTTACTTGACCATAACTACCTAACTTTGCTAGCCTTGCCCACTCTTCAAGTGGGCTTGGTGGAGATGGTGGAGTTATTTTAACTACCGGTTGAGTGTTTGGCTTCACAACTGGTAGCTGGGGTGATGGCACAGGTTGAGAAGCAGGTACTCTAACGACGCGCTCAACTGTAACTGTGCGAGGTACATAAGCTGTTGGTGGGGGTGTTGGGATCACTTGCGGTCTAACTGATGGTTGTTGCAAAGGTACTGTAGACATTGATTTGGCAGTTCTCAGCTGTTGTTGGGCAGCTTTCACCATTTGCGCTTGTTCAGTCAGGGCTAATTTCGTTTTTAGAGTATCTACTTGAGCTTCTAGCTGTTGAGATGTAGATTCATTAGTCGGCTGCTCTTGTACTGGTGGAGAAACAATATTTTGGGGTTTTCGATTGCTGGTACCCATTAACTGCGACAAAAACACACCACCCACCAAAACGATCCCTAAGGTAGCAGCCCCTACCAAGCCTAATTTTGCAAAGGGATTAGCTGAGAGAGCTTGCTTAGTCTGAACTTCTTGTGGTTGAGAAACCGATTCTGGTGGCGTTGCAGAGTTTTCTGATCCTTGGGTATCGGTAGAAGAAGATTCTTCAAAGCCGACCAACTTTGACATTCGTGATTCCCAATCCGAAGATTCTACTTCTACTTGGTCATCGTCGGTGGTTAGAGCAAATCCATTTTGAGGAGGTGTTTCCGCAGGGATTGAGTATCGGGTCATGGTAGAGCTTGGTTTGGTTTTCCAGAACAATTGTTATCTTTCATCTCACATATATTATAAATTTCTAGTCTGGCTTCACCAAGGCGGTAAGCTGCGAAGTGCAACGGTAGTGGCGCATTTGGTAGTGAAGTTGCAGGCTCATCTATTGCTCTAACTAAAATTTGTTTATTAAAGGAAACTGATTTTCCCAACCTATCATAACCGCTAAAAGTTAATTGATTGGCAAGTATCTCTATTTTCCACCTTCCATTGCCTATTTCTGTAGGTTGAGAAATTTTTTGGATTACTAAAACATTCTCTGCTCCTCTATTAACATTTTCAAATTGCCTATCTGGATTTAAATTAGTAAGTTCCGACTTAAGTTTTTCTTTAAAATCATCAGCTATTAGTTGGGAGGTAATTTCCCAGACTTGTGTTGGCGGCTGTTCTTGCGACCAAGTAAGCATTAAGCTCATAGTTTCACCAACAAACCGCCTAATAGCCTCTGGCTGTCGCTTTAAGTTTGGTTCAGGGTCTACGGTTATAGTGCGACCATCAACAAGTTGCACTAAACTTTCAGGCGTGAGTTGCAGACTTAACTGTTGTAACATAGACCCGTGAAATATTAGTAAAAGCAAGGTTAACAGATGTAAACCAAATGTTCCTACTGCCAACGCTGGCAAGGGGTTGTTTTTCTTATTTTCTGGCTTGAGTAATTGCATTAATAATTGATTATATAAATTGAACTATGACCCAGTGAATTAGAAATCTATTATCTGATAAAGCTATCAGATGTTTGTCCAGTTACGCATTGTTTTGATGTATCTTGGTTAGAGCTATTGTAGTTATCTAGCAAACATAAGTTCCGAATTTCATAAATTTCTAGTCTATCAGAGCGGACACTATAAATTGCTTTTTGTAAGTCGGTGCTATTGTCTGCTTGGGGATTAGCGAAATAATCTGCTGCACGTACAAGAAAATCTTTGTTAAAAGGAGTGATAAGTCTTGCACCACCAACTCGGTTTTTTTGAATTAAGTCGGCTACCATACCCACTTGCCATTTACCTGGTGCAATTTGTTTAGGTGGATAAACCCGTTTAATAACTAATTGTGATGTCATTGCTTGATTGGGATTTTCAGAGAAAACCTCTGGCGGTGTCATTTCTGCAACTGTGCTTAAGAAACCTTTGCGAAAGTCTTCTGATAACGCAAAACTAGCTACCCAGGTGCTGGTACTAATCTTTTGGCCACTACCTTGAGGTGTACTAATAAGTATTCCTAAATCTGATTTGGGGTTTGCAACTTCTTCAATAGTTTGTGGTGGTAAGGTTCCAGACCAGCTAAACATTGATATCATCGTTTTGCTGATAAATCGGCGTATCGCTTCTGGTTCTCTTGCTAAATCATCAATATTAGCAACTGGTTTACCATCAATTAATTGTACAAAATTGGGAGGTTTTCTCAAACTGAGTTGGCGAATATTTAGCCCTTGTAATAAGAATAAAAATAAAATTAATATATGTACACTGAAACTGGCGATCGCAAAAATCGTCAAAACACTTCCTGTTCTTTGTCTTTTTTCTAATAAACGCACCATTTCATCACCTCGTACTGCAAAAAAATTAGCTATTATATATGACGATTTCTATATAGTCAGCAGTCACGTCACTTGCTTCTTATTCATTTTTAATTTTGAGTTTTCTATATTCTTTCCTTTACTAAAGAAGCCGTATTACTGATAGCACCAAAGACTGCAAAACCACCAGCAGCAGCCACAAGTAAAGATAAAATTGGTGCTAATATTCCTAGAAAAATTATGAACCACATTAAATCCGGGTCAACATTAGGATTTTGACCTGGGCCATTTACAATCACTGCGGAAGTTAGCACAGCAATAATATTGAATGAAATTTTGGCAATTCCCATAGATAGAAATCCAGTCAGCCATGCAAAGATTGGTTTGCCAGCTACAGGTAGTAAAGAACTACCAAGAGCTATTGGCCCTAAAGCTGCTATTAACAACATAGTTGCTTCTATCAAGTTCTGGAAGGCATATTGTAAAGAAACTAAAAAGTTCTTGATGCTCGTTTGGACTGTAGAACCTAAAAGAGAATTAAAAGAGGTTTCTGATACACTGCCAACAGTGCCATATTTGATATTATCTACCTTAATTTGCAGTCTATTTATCCAGCTTCTATTTCCATAAGTGTCTCTATATTTTCGCCAGAGAACGTTGAGTTTGTCGCCAGCTTTCAAAAAGCATTGACTTTGTTGTTCGCCAGTAAGCGATTGACAAGGACGTAGAAAAGAACCAGCTACTTCTTCAGCAATACTCATATTCAGTGCTTGCTGGTAAGTTTTATTTGCATCTGCTGTTACCAATACTTGCTGATTCGCAGTGTTTAAAAAATTCCGCACTCCCAGAGTCAGATTAGAAAGTATACTTCCATTACCTGAATTACTTAAGAGTACTACCACTATGAAAGGCCAAATTAAAGCTGATATGGGACGGGTATATTCGTAGGATATTAAGTCTTTGAGGAATTGTATCATAAAAAATAACAGGGTTCCTACCGCGAAAAAAATACCCAGATTTGTCAGCGAACCATACAAATTATTATTGGTGTTATTTTGTAATAAATCCAGCCATTGTTTATCCCAACCTTCGGCAATACTTTGAGAAGTTGCAGTACCATTATCGATAACTCTATCAATGCCTACTTGGGCAAAAATTAGTTTAATAGCAAGTTGCATTTTTAGTTTGTGGGCTATTTTTTTATTTTGTAGGGTATACCTATTAAACTGTTTTTCCGATTTTTTTAGGTTGTTAAAAGTTAAAGAATTTTAAAAAGTATCTGAGAAATCAGAGTTGTTTTCCTAAAATCCTACTTGTTAACTGTTCTGCCAAACAAATCCATTTGAGAAGTCGCTCGTAAAAGTCGCGCTGCTTCTGTAGATGTTTCTACTCTCCGAGCGCGGTTTGCCTCTTCCGACTGCTGAGATATGTTTGCCAAATTTAAGTTTGAGTATTGTAAAGACTGATTATTTTGTATTGTCTGAGCAAATGTTTCAGCTACAATTTTTACTTGTTCTTGTTGAATTTGAGTATTTTGTAATTGAGTCAGACCTAGCACTTCTGCTAGTCCGGCAATACCACTCTTTACAATATCTGTATTGTTAGCAAGGGACTGGATCTTTGTTTCAATTTGATTATCATCAGCAAATTTTGTAATATTCTTTAAAGATTCTTCAGTACTTTCTAACTTCGCTTTTGCCCTATTTTGTCCATTTCTTCCGAGAATACCTACTGCTACTCCACGGGTAATTACACGATTAAGTTCATTACTAACTGAATTTCCCCAGACTGCTGAATTATTCTCAAAGCGGTTTGCTCTAGAGTCGTAAGGAGCAGAGGGGTTAGTCAATTGATTCCGAACTTGTTTTCCCGCAGCGATGGGGTTAGGTATATTTAATTCTCCCTTGTCAGTATTAAGAGCAATTTGACTTTCTGTTTCTACAGGCTTTAAATTGTCGCTCAAATTATATTGAAGGTAATTTTGCAAATCTGTGGAATATGCTTGAAAATCAGTCCAAACGCCGCCTAATCCAGTTTGAATTTGTGCGATCGCTGGTAGGATTGCCAGGGATAACAAAGTAAAAGTAAAAATGGTAGTTTTTCGCATATATCTGTGCCTGAAAAAGGTAAACGACATCATGTAGTGAGTCAGAAATTTAACTTTTTAACTCAATACGCTTCAATTAAGGCTTAACTCTTTGTCAAAGTCAGTTTTTTCAACGAACTGCCAACGCATAGCGTCTCTTAGAGAAGAAAGCGAAGGAAGATAAGGAAGAAATACTTAACTAAACGGTATTGGTTTTGAACTATGATTTATAGTTTTTAACTCACTGTTAACTGTTTGCAAAACCCGATTAACTACTACGTAGATTTGCCACTAACTGACGCGCAAAGGCAGAAATTGCTTCATATTTATCGCTGTGAAACTGCATCATTTTGCTACGCGCAGTTTGTTCAGAGGGGTTATTAGCAACTGCTGCCAATTGTTCGTAACCTGGATAGTAACGGCAGAACGTATAGCTACCATTATCATCTAGTAGCCATTGACTATAAACGCCTTCTTTGCGGGGAAAAAAGCTTTCTGAGGCATTACGAGCAATAACTTGGCGGGGATATTTCAAGATATCTGCAAAACTATCTACTGCAACTGGCTGAATGCGTCCAATCAATCGTGTTGTCAAGTTTTGCAAAATTTTAGATGCAGCTTTAGATTTAGCAATAGTGTCAGGATCTTGTCCTGATAAGATGACTCTAATACCTGCTTTAGCGCCGTTGGCACAAATTCTGCCCACTAAGTCAGAAATTTGCTCAAATTCAAACAAAATTGGTGCTTCATCGATAAAGAATATGGAAGCCGGACTACTTAATGCACGTCGTAGTGCGGCTGAATAGGCACTCAAGGAGAGTACGGCTGCATCTTCACTATCTGATAGGTTTCTCAGAGCAAAAACTAAAAGTTGTGCATCGGTAGGAAAGCTAGATGGTGCAGAAATGGATTGTCCGACGCGGCTAGAAAGCCAAAATCGTAAGCGCAGCTGAATTTGACTCAGAGCGTCTTCTACTCTGCCAGTTAAAGAACTTAGCTGCAAATGTTCGGGTGAGCAGAAAAAGAGAAAATCTTTTAAGGTAGGGGTTTTCTGCCAAGCAAGAGTGCCAAATCCCTCCGTCATTGCGTCTCGATATCGCTCTTTGATCCCCTCATCTCTAAAGAAGGCTTCTAAAGCTAGGTTAAGCAGCGATCGCACGGTTTGCGATAAAATTTGACTTTCAGTCGATGATCCTAAAACCATTGTCATTAACGCTGATTCGAGGAAGGCAGTATAATCGTTAAAGCGATCGCGCTGTTGTTCTGGTTCTAGCGATCGTAAATCTGGCTGTTCAAATAAGTTATTCGATTGTTTGGAAATATCAAAATAGGCTCCATTCCCCTCCATAAACTCTGTATAGTCAGTGAAAGTAGATGTCCCATCAGGTTTAGGAAAATCTAACGCCACAACCGGAATGCCGTGTGCCAAAGCCTGAGTTAAAATCCCTGATACCAACACCGATTTACCAGCACGAGTTGTAGCAAACAAAGCTAAATTTTTGTGTTGATTAAATAAGTCTAAATGTACAGGTGTTCCGCCTTCTTCAGCAATCAACTCAAAACCTTGCTTATCACCTCTTTTAGTTAAAACTAAAGGCATTAATCCGGGAACTTCACTTGTTAAATATAGCTGGCGACGGTTGAAAGGTGTTGCTAACAAACCTTCCCAAACTATCGGTAGAGTTTGCAGCCAAATTTTCCAAGCATATTCAGTTTCCCTAATTACCCTTGCTGGACGTTGAAAACAGTTTTCAATATATCTTGTCGCCTCATCTAATTTATCGAGACTTGGACGATGTACCAAAATGACGACACTCGTATAAATCGGGACTGCACCTTCAAATAATTGTTCTTGTGCCGCTACCGATTTCTTCAACTTTAATTGAGCATTGACATCAATAGTTTTACTTTTTTCTTGAGCCATGATTGTTGTCATGTTTGACTGCTTCAGCACTCGTTGCAAAGTGGTTTTCACCACTGCGGGATTTGCGGCAGTCAACTCACAAAAAATTTCTGTATCTACTACTGTTTCTCTAGCCAACAGTTCCCATAAATAGCGCAGTTGAGTCGATTTATTAGTCCAACCTCCGGGTTTCTCTAGAAATGACAGTGCGCCAATATAACGATTGTTAACATTAACCCAGCGGCGATCGGCACAAGGTACACTAGACTCCATCAGCAAAGTTGTGCCGTGAATATTGTCTATAAGTAGTTTAGTACTAGCTAAATCAGAATTAACTTCCTCGTGTAATCCTTGTTCATCTAAAGTCATTAACTGGGGAATAGGTATTGCTTCTGTATCATTAAACCTTCTCCAGATTTCCTCCCAGAGTTCATCAGCTTTCAAAGGCTTAATATCTAACCCCATTTGGTTAGATAAAATTTGTTCCCAACGCAGAAAACCCTGCTTATAAGCATTTGAAATCAGGGTTTCAATGCGTTGGTTTTCTACGTCTGAAAGATCACCTTTGAATTTCAACCACCAAGATTCAGCCTTAACTAAAAGCTTTTCTATCCAATCATCTGCATGCTGCGAGTTTGATTCAATCGTATAAGTAACGTAAATCCGCAAAAATTTTGGTTTACGAATTCCAGAAATAGTTAGTTCCTTGACTCTAGCTCTCTCCGCCATCAATAAATATTTAATATCTCGTGATGGCGCATTTCTGATTAGTGTTGCTAATTCTTTTTGCCGCTCTTTGTCTGAGCTAAAAGAACCCAAGTGCAGTGTCATCCTTTCACCGCTAGGGATGTCTTTTAATCCGGCTTCAATATTATTAAAAAGTGTATCGATTTGTTCAGGTCTTAAGGTGGTATGAATTCCCTTACAATCAAAACCAAAAACAAAGCAGAACCGATCTTTTTGAGTGCCTTTTGTTAAAAGATAAGCACCAATATCACGTCCATTTATTGCGACGCGCAGCATTGTCGCCAAGTGCAAGGCATCTTCAAATGGTGTTAATCTACTTTCATTTCCGGCGATGCCGACGCTTTGTTTTCCGATTTTTTGCTTCATGGTTAACTTCCAATAAGCTTTGATAACGAGCAAAGCCTCTTGTCCAAGCGGGAACGCCAACAAATTTACTTAGAAAACTCCAACTCCTACCACCAGTTAAGATCCACCAAGTTCCTATTCCCCAACCAGTAATTAGTACTGTCCACAACCACTTTTGAAACTCTTCTTGGAAAATCCCACCAAAAATTCCATTAATAATAAAGTAAGAGGCTAAGGCAATTACTGTCCAAGGAAGAATTTGATCGGCAGGAATTGGCCCTAACGAAGGTTGGCTTCCCAGAACCTGATTGACTGGACGAAATTCTTGTTCCCGCTCTTGAGACATTTGAAATATCTGAATAATTTACGGCTGTGAGCCAATTACAAAGCGTGTGAGTACATCAGCAATGGTAACAGCAACAACTACTAATAGGGGAGTTCTGGCAATGCTTTGCCAATCTTCATCTTTACGCACCGCGTTAATCACACCAACTAGAGAAATTGCGATATAGAGTAAGTAAATCGCCCGCAACACATTAAATATCAAACTTACTGCATCACTACCACCAGCATCTGTTCCTGCTAAGTTTTTTATGAAAAACTTTTCAGCTTCCCCAAAAAACTGTGCTTGTGCAGGGGCTGCAAACCAGTCTAACCAATACAAACTCAGAATTACGGCTGCTGCTAAAATTTGTAATATTATTAGCGATCGCCTTGGTAAATTCACTTGCTGCCCAATTTGCTGGCTGATAACTGCAATTAAACTACCAACTAGTAAGCAAAAGAGCAGGATAGGGCTTTTTAGGCTGATAACGCTAACGAATACAGCACAAGCAATCAAAAAAGGTACAGATTCAACCAGAATAGCCAGACAGGATTTACATGCCAGTCTTAACTTGTGAGATTCTTTCGCCGCACTATCAGTTAAAGCTTTGAAAAAGTTTCTCTCGTGAGAACTTTGTCTGAACATTTGCTAATTTTCCTATGGTGTACTATAATTGCTCTTTTTTAAAATTTTACAGTTACTACAATTTAACATGCTTTAACATCATTGTTAATCAAATTATGAATCTGTAGTAAAGTTATACATTGTATACCATTATTATGAAGTTAGGTTAACTTAATGTTAAGATTTATATAACACTAAATATCTCTGGTTGGAGAGGCTAGATTGCAAATCTTGACTTTGAGAATTTCCTCAATCTTCTCATATACAGCAGTTTTCTTTTGCATGAAGTACAAACCTACGGGTTTTCAGGCAGGATAGCGCAGGGGTAGCGAGTCCGCGTACTCTTACAGAGAAGCAAGCTACGCTTTTAGCCTCTCGTAGAGAGCGTTGGCAGGAGTTTGAAACTGTTTTGTCTGATTTTAATTCCTGCATTTTGTACCTCAGTTATTTGCAAGCTGCTGTGTATAGCTTTGATAAACAAGCTTCAAAACTTTGATTTTTTACCTCACAGGGATTTATTTTGATTATTTTAGAAAAATAGTAGAACGTAAATTTTAACGCCTACCATTTTTCTACGGACAGATTAAATTTGGAACTAGATTACAAACTTAAACACAGTCCCTAGATTAGAACTACCACCAAAAAAGGCAGTACCGTAGAAGGTACCATTTGAGAGCTGAATTAGCGTGAACTCTGGCGTTGCCCCATTAGCGCTATTAAAACTAGTTAAACCAGTAATGGTTGCCCCAATTAGCTGATAAATAACTCATCAGATAGTGAGGTCTTTGTCAATCAAGCTGAGTATATTTAGTAAATTCTATTAAATACCCATTAAAATAAATATCTATTAAAACCTCTAAAAAAACCTTAATAAGCAAAACTATGATATAGGCAAAACTTTTATATTTTGCTCTGGTGAGAGTAATAAAAAGTGCCACAAAAGCCATTCTTTAAACACCTCTAAATTCCATAAATATATTTAGTTTTTTAATCATTCCATAATCTAAGCATGGCTTGTGCTTTACCTTCACACTATACTGTTTTTCACATCGAAATTGTATTTAAAACTTTAAGGTTTTATTTACACAATAATTTTTTCTCCAGCAGTTTACTTCCCATTCTTGGGCGCTAATGCTGACAAGGTAGATCATATTCGTCTGTTAGGGAATAACACCTTTGGCTTTGAAGATTTAGCTGGTGGCGGTGACAAAGATTTTAATGATGTTATTGTCAAAGTTAATTTGAGCATTGTCTAAATAAGGATTTATAACTCAGAATTTAAAAGACTTGGATATCCAAGTTTAATAATCAAAAAGCTTTAGCATGTTTGATTTTCCAATAATTCTGAATTCTGAAAGTAGCCGGAGTTGTTCCCGGCTCCGTTTCTGGAAGACAATTGACTGTACTAAGCTGCAAATAGGGGTTTGAGCGAATGTTAAACAGCGCCCACCCTATTCTATGATGCGATCGCAATCAGTATTTATCCGTTAGCGAGAATTATACTTAGTAAAATTTTGTACTATTTAAAATTTAACCGTCAACTATGTTATGATTAGATATGTTGAGAAATATTTTCGGTCATGTGACTGACTATATAGACGCCTCTCCGAATCTAAATCTCTACACTCTTTGATTCTTAAGGTGTTTGATGTCGGTTGATATTGCTAATCTATTCAATGACGTTGAAGATGACGACGTAGATGTGTCTTATCAGAGTATGGATAAAGGCTTTTGGTGTCTACCAACTAGAAAACTGGCAAAAAGAGGGAATTTGCCCTTATAGACACCGAAAAAGTAACCGATATTCAGGCGTTAAGAAATATCTAAGGGATGGGTAATAGTTTCAAAGTTAATAGAGCTAGACCTTTAGAGATAACAGCCTTCAGCATTCCAAAATTTGAAATTTTAGTTAGCCGAACTGTATTGGAATACATCGCGTAGCACTGATACCCATAACTATCAAAAAAAATGTGCTAAGAAGAACGGACAAGTCTAGTGTGTCACAAAACCAGACAACATACGGATACTACTTGAGCTTATGCCCACGGATATAATTACCCGTCCTGAGTCCCTTACAGAAGACTGCTTCTTTACTTACGCCCTTGGGACTGATTTGCATGATTCTAATTCGACAGCCAAATATTTACGCCGAATCAGAAAAGAAGATAAACCATATATCGACATAGCTGTTTCTCCAAGACCTGGCTATCGATTTGAGGTTTGTCTTATACCTGTTGAAGGGTTCGCTCAAGAAACAATATTGACAAAAGATGGGTTTGCGAAAGCTTTAGCGATTATTTGTGCTGTATCTAATAAAGCTAGGAAGCGATTCCCCTCAGGAAATGGACAAGAAATTGTCCGGTGTCAATTTAGCAATTTAGCTGATGCAGTAGCTGTAGCAAACAGACTATCTGCACTGCCTGCTGATATGTATGAAACTCTCGCCAAGCTACCAAATACTTTGTAATATTGCATTCCGCCTGAAGATTTATTATTAGGACTAATGCGGAGACATTTTAATGGTAAGGAAGTAAACGGGTTTGAGATGAAAGGCTCAACGGTTCATATTTCATCTGTTGAGAAAAGGCTTGTTATGCAAGACTTTTAACTTAATGTACAATTTTGATGTTTTTTACGGTAATCTGTAATTCAAAGTGAGTTTTTTTTATGCCTACAAGCCCTTTGCGTGAAGAACCTCGTAACCAACGAGCGCCTGTAATTCGTACAAGTAATGAGTTTATTCTTTTAGAATGGCTAAAGTCAACTGGTCGTTTAATCGAGCGTGAACATCAAGAATCTGAGTATCTGACTGAAGTAGAAGAAATTTCAGAAATGATAGACCTTGATGATATCCCTTACGATCATGACGATGACGATGGTGATATGGATATAGAAGCGTAATTCGTAATTACTTACTCTAAGCGTTTCATTGATTTGGAATGTGTACTTCATTTACCCCGGAAGGTTAATATTCCCGACTGCTTTAAAAAGTCGGGAATCTTAGTATTAAAATGCGAGTATGTTTAATTCTTGGACTTAAGTAATAGATAAAATAATTGTCCATTGCTGACTGTTACACCAGCGCGATCGCCTGCTAATTTCCCAGTACCTAAAAAATAATCTACCCTACCTGCACCTTTAATTGCACCTCCGGTATCTTGGTCAAGAACATAGCGGCTAATAATGCGCTCTTCCATTTTTCCGGTAGGGTTAACAAAGGGAATGGAAGCGCGAATCAACGCTAAAGCACCAGGGGGCATAAGAGACTTATCTGTAGCAATAGAACGCTCTGCTGTTAATGGTACGTTGATAGAACCTTGCGCTGGCTGACCGTAATTTTCTTGAAAAAAAACAAAGCTGTGATCGCGCGGAATATAAATATTTAATTCTTGGGGATGCTGTTGGAAATAGTCGAGAATAATTGGCATAGTTACACCTTCTAGCGGTAATTTGCCATCATTCACTAATTCTCGTCCAATGCTTTTGTAATTATAAGCAGTATTACCCGCATAACCGATTGTTGTTTGAGTACCATCAGAAAGCTGAAGTTTCGCCGAACCTTGAATTTGAGCTAGATATGGTTCGAAGCGATCGCGAAACCAAAACAACTCTAATCCTCGCAATTTCCCTTTTGCGCTTTGTAAACCATCTGCTCCTTCTAACTCTTCGCGTGTCGGATGAGGCTTACTCCAAGATTTTAAATCAGGAGGTAATCGATAAACAGGATAACGATATTCTGCTGTGGGGACGCGACTGGCTGCGTAAAGCGGTTCATAATAGGCCGTAAATAAAACGGAACCTTTATTATCTTTACCGACTGACTGGTAAAGAACAAATTCCCGCTCAATGGCTTGATGTAATTCTGTTGCAGAATTAGTTTTTAATAAGAGTTCGCGGAATCTTTTTAAGCTTTTGATGACGCGATCGCGCGTAATCTCTACCACCGGATACTTTTGATAAGCAGCCTTAGCATTAGCCGTTTCCAGGTATTGGAGACTATGAGCGATCGCACTCATCAGCGCCTTTTTATTTGCTATTTCTCCATATAAAACTTCATCCAAACAAGAGATATCACCTTGACAACAAGTAACTGGTAATCGCTGAATCAATGGTACTTTTTGCTTTTGTGTAAGTGCATCTTGATTTTCAGCAGTTAAAGAAACTGGGATATCCCACTTTTTCACCCGACATTCTGGCAAAATGAGTTCCCGATGCGCTAAAGATTGCATCCGCACCAGTAAAATCGACAAAACCACAGGTAAACTTATGGCAATAGCTTTGTTAAATTTTCCTAACCCAACAAGCGTATGTTTCATCAAAATTCAAAATTTTTGATACTATCTTACCTCGCTCAAATTCAACAATAAAACGTCAAAAATAATTTTTAATTGTTTGACAACACCAAAATTATTCCTAATCGCCAGTTCCCAATCCTCTATTCATTCATATTACGATAAGTAGCAACTGCGGAAGGCGATATTCGATTCAAATATCGGAATATCCAGTATTTAAATATGGTATCTAAAATCACTGGGAATGTAGCAATAAATAAGAAGATAAAATCTCTATTTGCTGGTAATCCCCAATGACGTGATACACCTTCTAGAAGTACTTCCCAGCCATGAGGAGAGTGAAATCCTACGAATATATCAGTAAACAAAATAATGATAAATGCCTTGGCACTATCGCTAAGTCCATAGACAATATGATCGAAAAAATCTTTTAGCACAGTAATAGAAGACTTGCTGACGACCAAAAGCCAAATAAAAGCAACTACTGAGAAAATATCTGCAAAAACATTTTTGATTGCATTAGAGCTTTCGCTGCGAAACTCTAATGCAAGCTCAGTAGCCCTCTTTTTCATTTCAGTTTCAATTTGCTCAGGTAACAGTGGAGGAGCTTTGATAATTAAATTTTCAAATTTGAGCTTTTCTTCAAATCTTTGTAGTTCTACAAGCGCTTCCTCTTCCATTTCTGAATTGAGGAATATTTGTATTTCTTCAGTGTTTCTAAACCTATCAATAATGGGGCCGACTACAAAAGCTTTTGCTATCTGATGCGTCAAAAGTGGTATGATGATTAATAGTAAAATAAACCTGATAGATATTATTGTTCTTCTTTGAGTTTGACGAAAAGTCTGAATTACGTCTTGTTCAGAATTAGGGTCTAATTCAACTTGCAGACGACTGATAGTACTTAAAATAGAGCGAGGCAAAACGCCCAGTGTATCGGCTTTACGCTTTACTTTTGATTTATTATCCGGATCTTTAATTGGTATTTTGGGTGGTAACGTCGGAGTATTGACAATTAGTGAATTCCCGTCAGATATCACAGGCTCAACTGGTAAGTTTGGAGGTATAGCTACTAAAGCTTTGGAAGTTCTTTGATCAGAAATTGTTGTGTATTTTGATGTAACTTGATCGATGAAATTTAGCTTTTCCAAAACGAAAGAAGGACTTGGATGCTCTATACCCACTTTCTCAGCAGCTTTTTGATTCTCTTCATTTAAAAACCAACGGCTTGCTTTCAACTCTGTAAGCCGCATCCTTACAGTTTTTAATAGCTTTTTTAGGTCTGACTCAAAATAGTCCATCACACTGTTACTGTACATGGCTGAGTCAATGTCTATTTTATTACCATTGAAATGTTTATCTTCAATTTCCTTAATCTTTAATGCTGCATCATAAGCTTGATGTAAACAACGTTCAGGAGTCTGTAAGTACCATCGGTAACTATCGAGTAAGAAAGAATAGATTTTTTGACTAAAAACAGAGTTTTTCATTGCAAACAATCATCCAGCATTATTTGGTAATTCTTAACCTTAAGTTAACGCACGAGGTATACTAGCAAATCTACAAGGAGAAAGTTTGTGGTTTCTCATTCGGTTTGGATTGTTGGCACTAGCCGTAGTGGTAAGACGGCTCGCTTGGTAGAGCAATTTTGTAATTGGGTACAACCTGAGAATAGATACGCTGAATCATTTTATACTAAAAAATCAGGACTTAAAAAAGCTAGCCGTGTATCCGAATTTTTATATCTTAAACAAACAGAACCGGGAGTTTTAGTCTTAGCTGCCAATGATGATAATCGCCGAGAGTTAGGAGATATAATTGTTACGTCTACTTTGGGTAAATATCCGGTTCGGGCCAAGACGCCACTAGGTTTTTTTCAGGATGAAGTTATTTTATTTTGGCCGTTGCTAATTAACTCCTTGAACCTGAAGGCACAGTTTCCGGTAAGATTGCGACCAGAAACAGAACAAGAATTAGCAACTAAACTCTGGCGTCCCCAATTAGACGAAGAAATTTTACGTGTTGCGGGAGTGAATGAATCTCGCTTGGTGCGTCGCATACTCGATTTATTCCAATTAGCAGCTTACAGTGGTACGCCTTGCGAAGATATTGCCCAGATTTTGGTAAGAGGTCTGGGGGAAAATAGTACAACCTTAGAGCCGGAATTTTTGGCATCTTTGCTGCTAGATTGGCGGAACTGGTGTTTAGAGAGAGGGTTATTAACTTATGGCATTATTACTGAACTCTATAGTCAGTACTTGTTAAGCGATCGCAATTACCAGCAGCACTTAACTAAACGTTATCAGGCGGTACTGGCGGATGATGTTGATGATTATCCTAGCGTAGCGCGTCTTTTGTTTGAGTTGTTATTAGATCAAAGCGCAGTTGGGGCGTTTACTTACAATCCCGATGGTGCAGTGCGATTGGGATTAGGAGCAGATCCGAACTATCTAGAAGGGTTAGCAGAGCGTTGTCAGGTAGAAATCTTGAACGGGCCGCCTCCAGAGTCCCTTAGTGAGCAACTAACTGAACAAATGGTGGAATTAGTCACAGAACCGATGGTACTGTTGAGCCTACCAAAAACAGTGCCTTCAATTCAAACCACCTCCCGCGCCCAATTATTACGGCAAACAGCGGAAGTAATTGCTAATGCCATTCAATCACAACAAGTACAACCAGAACAAGTAGCAATTATTGCACCAGGTTTAGATGCGATCGCTCGTTATACTCTAGTAGAAATCCTCGTCAAACAAAATATCCAAGTAGAATCGCTTAATGACCAACGTCCCCTAATTAGTTCACCCATCATTCGCGCATTACTCACCATGCTGGCACTAGTTTATCCCGGTTTGGGACGACTAGTAGATCGGGATGCCGTGGCAGAAATGCTAGTTGTCTTGAGTAGAAAACAACAACCACCAGAAAAGTCTACAGACGCGATCAATCGCGTCTCTACTGATATTGATCCGGTACGCGCTGGTTTGATTGCAGATTACTGCTTTGTACCCCATCCCGATCGCCCCAACTTGCTACCAGTGTCAGCCTTCGAACGCTGGGATCGAATCGGCTATGCAGCAACTACAGCCTATAGTAAGATATTAGAGTGGTTAGAACAGCAGCGATCGCAACAAGAACTGCGCTTAATTCCCAGTCCCATTTCCCTGTTAGACAGAGCAATTCAGCGCTTTTTGTGGAATGGTAGTAATCTCCCCTACGAACAACTAGCAGCACTGCGGGAATTATTAGAAACCGCCCAACATTACTGGGAAATTGACACCAGATTACGACAAATTGCCCCAGTTGAGACAACACCTCACACAACTATTATCGAATTCATTCAACTACTGCGACGTGGTACGATTACCGCCAACCCTTACCCTGTGCGCCCCATCGGTGGAGCGAGAAAGGCTGTCACCTTAGCAACTATATTTCAATATCGATCTAGTAGGCGATCGCACCAGTGGCATTTTTGGCTGGATGCTGGTTCGCCTCTATGGGCCAAAGGTGGCGCAGCAACTTTGTTCGGTGCGCCGTTTTTCCTGCGAGATAGGTTAGGCGAACCTTGGACAGCAGAAGATGAAAAATTGGCAGAAGAACAAAGACTGCGAAGAATTTTGACAGATTTACTCTCTCGTGTATCCGAGAGAGTTTATTTGTGTCACAGCGATTTAGCCGTAAATGGACAAGAGCAACTAGGGCCGCTGTTACCCTTAGTCAATGCCTGTGTCACAGTTATTTCTGAAGCTACTGTTAACTAAGGCTCAGATCCCCGACTTCTTAAAGAAGTCGGGGATTTTATTGTAAAATATTTGTTTGTATTGATTAGTAATTGTCCCTTTTTTAACATTAAGGTTTAGGGTTAATCTTTGCAAATTTCGGCACTGTGGTTGAATTGAAACACGAGAACGAGCGGGGACTTGATCGCGCCTTAAGAGCAAAGGAATACTGAGAAGTCCCAAAATAATTACTACTCCGGTCATTATCCAAACCATTAACCTATTTGGTTTATAATCTGCTCGTTCAATTTGCCAGAAAACTTGATTGTATCGCCACGCAGCTAACGCAACAGTCAAAATGCCAGAAATTACCAAAACCAAACCCAAATTTTCCGAATTGGATAATGGATTTACCGGAGGTTCTTGTTGAGTAATCGCAATATTCAACTGGCGCAGAAATATACCAAATCGGGCAATAGCAAAACCAAAGCTAATCAATGCAATAGAAGTGCGTAGCCAAGCAAGAAAAGTACGTTCGTTCGCTTGATGCTCCCTTTGACGGTCAATTTTTGGTATTTTATCCATGAGTATCTTCTGAAGCCAATTTACCCTTGAAAAGTATTCATAACATTGATGAATAGCATGGACTAGCGCCACAAGGTCAACACAGCCCAGTTAGGATTCTGAGAAAACCCCAAGCGATCGCGAGAATCTTTACAATAGTAAATAAGGTAAAGATATATATCAGAGTCAAAATCAAATGGGACTATTCGGATTTGGCAAAAAGTCAGTTATGCCCACGCCTGAAGAAGCTTTGTCAGGAAGGGCACAATCTATGTCAGTACCCGCAGCTCATTATGTCAACAAGAATCCCTTAAAACCTCCTTATCCCAATGGATTAGAGAAGGCAATTTTTGGCTTGGGCTGTTTTTGGGGTGCAGAACGCAAATTCTGGCAACTTAAAGGAGTTTACACCACAGCAGTGGGTTACGCTGCTGGTTTCACACCCAACCCCACTTATGAAGAGGTATGTAGTGGGCGAACCGGTCACAATGAAGTGGTGTTGGTTGTGTTTGATCCCAAAGTGATTAGTTTTGCTGAACTGCTCAAAGTCTTCTGGGAAAGCCACAATCCTACCCAAGGGATGCGCCAAGGTAATGATGCTGGCACTCAATACCGTTCGGGAATTTATGTATATTCCGAAAATCAAAAGCAGCTAGCAGAAGCATCGCGGGAAGCTTATCAGCAAGCTCTCAACGATGCAGGTTATGGCAAGATTACTACAGAAATCTTGGATGCGCCGGAATTCTACTACGCTGAAGCTTACCATCAGCAATACCTGGCTAAAAATCCCAATGGGTATTGTGGTTTAGGAGGGACAAACGTATCTTGTCCCGTTGGTGTAGTTGAATCGCAAGTTAGTAGTTAGAGATAGAGTAGGGGCGCACAGATGTGCGCTTCTACTTAAAATACAAATTTGAGTACAACGACGATCGCTCGAATCCACAACATAATACTAATAGGCGCTCCAATTAGAATACCAGCGATCGCCCAGCCTCTTTGATGTGCTTTGAATTGTTCAATACTGCGCCACGGTCTACTTTTCCAAGCCCATTCATTGCCTTTAGAACCAAGTGCGATCGCCATTAACCACCAACCATGAGGTACAAAAGAGAATAGCCCATACCACACCTGATTCGGCCACATCCACAACCAAGGCATCAGAAATGCGCCCCAATTCCAACCGAGAATTTCTTCTGGAACTGTTTCGTTGTAATTATTGATTCCGCATCCAGAATTGTTGATTATTTCTTTTAACGGCAAAAGCTGATTCTTGTTTGCAGATTTGACAGCCAAACCAGATTTGAGAGTACTTAGCGCTTCGCGTGCGTTAGTAAATCGTTGTTCGGGAGCGGGTTCTATCAACTTTTGTAACCAGCTGACAAAACTAGGACTCAAGTTAACTCGGTCAGTAAATTGCAGCCGCAAATCCTGCTGGGGTAAATCAGAAGGGGAAGTTCCAGTTAACAAATGAATTAGAGTCGCACTCAGTGCATAAAGGTCTGAAGCCGCAACTGCTCGACCACCAAATTGTTCCATTGGGGCATAACCATAAGTCCCTACAACGGTAAAAGTAACGCCTTCTTTTGCTGCTTTATCCTGAACTGCGCCAAAATCAACTAAATAAATCCGATTATCTTCGCCCCAGATTAAATTACTCGGTTTGATATCTCTATGCAACACACCTGGATTCAACTCATGTAGATACGTGAGAATATTTAAAATCTCAACAGCAATTTTTTTAGCTTGTTTTTCACTAAATCTTTTGCCAATAGCAAGTTTTTCCTTAAGCGACTCACCAGGGATATATTCTTGTATTAAGCCAAACCAGAGTGTGCGATCGTCAATACAAAAATAATCTATGTATTGGGGGATGCGCGAATGATTTAGCTGTTTAAGAATTTGTGCTTCCCTCTCAAAAAGTTTTAAGTCATCCCACTGCACAGTACCGCCAAAGGCCAAAAGTTTGACTACAACGGTCGAATTTTCGTCATCAGAGGCTTGTAAATCCAATGCTAGCCAAGTTTGACGAATTCCATTGTTGCCGAGTTGACGCTGAATTTGATAACGATCTTGTAATATCTGTTCTGGTTGCAGCATCTGACACCTGCTGACAATTTACGTTGATCTGATTCCCTTATATTCAAGGATAGTCATTATCTACAGAAATTGTGGGAGCCTGATAATTTTTTGACAAAAGAGTAGCTAAACCGTGAGAAAACTGAGAACACTCGATGAATTTGAAGAAGAATACTTTCGTAAGCACCTAGAAAAAATCGACGATTATTTAACCGAGATATTTCAGGAATACGCAGACAACAATGATTACAGCACGTTGTTGGCATCCTTGCGCGTCGTTGCCCGTGTATGGTAAATTAGCGATATAGCCGTTTTAGCTGATTCTACAAATAATTTTTGCGATAGTAAGCTTGATATTCCGCAGACAGTAGAGGTTCCCACCAATCACGATGATTGAGATACCATTCAACTGTTAAACGTAAACCCTCAGCAATTGTTACTGAAGGTGTCCAACCAAGCTGAGTTTTAATTTTGTTCGCATTAATTGCATATCTCCGATCGTGTCCCTGCCTATCCTTAACAAAAGTAATCAACTGCTTGGCTGGATGCACTGGTAAATCAGGTGCTAATTCATCCATCATTTGACACAAAAGTTGAACTAGGTTAATATTTTCCACCTCATTATTGCCACCAATATTATATGTTTCTCCTGGCTGACCATGATTAATTACCACATCTAAAGCACGGCAATGATCGCCCACATAAAGCCAATCGCGCACATTTTTACCATCACCATAAACAGGTAATGGTTTCCCTATTAAAGTGTTGATACACATCAAGGAAATTAGCTTTTCAGGAAACTGATAAGGCCCATAATTATTAGAGCAATTTGTGATGATAGTTGGAAGTTGATAAGTATGATAATAAGCACGCACTAAATGATCGCTACCAGCTTTTGAGGCTGAATAGGGACTATTGGGAGCGTAAGGTGTAGTTTCACAAAAAGCTGCATCATCTGCGCCCAAGCTACCGTAAACTTCATCTGTAGAAACGTGTAAGAAACGATAATCAAATGGCTTGCCTTTTGCTTCCCAATGTTGTCGAAAAGCTTCTAGCAGGGTGAAAGTTCCCACCACATTAGTTTGTACAAAAGCAGCCGGTCCAAGAATAGAACGATCAACATGAGATTCTGCGGCAAAATGGGCGATGGTATCAATATTTTCTGTTGATAATAGCTCATCTATGATGGTGCGATCGCAAATATCCCCTTCTACAAACCGAAAATTCTCTATTCCCTCAACCAGCGCCAAATTCAAACGATTTCCCGCGTAGGTAAGCGCATCCAACACCACCACCCGATCTTCTGGATAAACCTTACACCAATGATGGACGAAGTTCGCCCCAATAAACCCTGCACCCCCAGTAACTAATAACCGCCGAATCATCCAATTTCCTCTCTTCTTTTTGTGTTATCAGCGCCTCTGCGGTAGCCTGCGGCAAGCCTCTACGCGTCTACGTTCCTATTACTTAAAATATTTCTTTCTCAGCTTCCCATATATTTTCTGAGCAAGTAATTTTGCCACACGGATTCTCGTTAAACTCTTAATATTAGATGGCTGCTGTATTTTATGGTCAAAAAACTCATTTAACTCATCCAGAATAACTTGGAAACGCTTAATAATATTTTCAGTCCGATATTCAGCCAAAAACTCTTCAGATAAATTAATAGCTACTGAAGAATCAATCACTTTGAGAACACGTTGGACATCATATTCTTGAGAATATCCAGCAATTTTATAGCAATTAAATCCAGGATCTAAGTAATCAGCTAGTCCACCATTGACACTAGAAAATACTTGACAACCACAAGCAAGAGCTTCCATTGGTTGTAAACCAAATCCTTCGCTAACACGCTGTTGCGCCCAGTATTCAGCCGAATCATATAGGTAAACCTTAGCTCGGTTGAATAGTCCAGGTAAATCCTCTATATATGAATCGACAACCAATACTTTACAACGTTTTTGCAACGCTAGAATCAATTCTTTCATTAAATATTCAGAAGACTTGCGAACCTGAACTAAAACATCAATATCCCGTTCCTGCCCTAAATTTTGAAATTCATCAGAAATCTGATTGGGCAAATAGTAAATCAAAGAATTGGGTGATTTCTCTCCCCAGTATCCCATTGTATAACGGCTAACAGTGATTATCGGAATACTCGCAGGCAGCCTAAATGGATAACCTGCACTGTGTGCATGGTAAACTACATTGTATTGCTTAAGTTTAGCCACGAGTTGAGCTATATCAAATCCCCAACTGATAACAAAAATTACATCATTTAAATTTTTTTCTTTTAGCAAATCATCAAGAAAAAGTTTATCTTTTTCCCGTTGACGGTAAGTTACAACATCAGCACTACAAAACTGCTGAACCAGATTAAGGGCTTTTAACTCAGCCCAAAGACCACCACAAGCAAATTTGCCATCTGTACCGGGCAGTAAAAAGTAAAGTTTCCTCATAATTTTTAAGGAAATATTTAACCTCGTGTTCCTATATCCAGGGAGCATTATCCATCAAAGTATCTAACATCTTCTGAAAGTTTTGATGGAACACTACGGCTAATAAACCGCAGAAAATTGTAGTTACTGCCATCACCCACCAAAAATGAGTGACGTGCCATAAGCCGCCGAACAGGGCAAAGATGATTAGTCCAGCGCCAGCGCCCCCTGAAAACAGTAGAGTTGTTTCTTTAGCAGTTTCTTTGAAGGTACGTGGTTTTGATTCCATAAGATTACTCTTGCCAGGCCACTTTAACAAAATGTGCCTCACGCCCCCAAACGTCGCGTGTACGGGTAATATTTTCAATTGCTAGGTTAAAAGGAATTGCAGTTGTTAGATAACGCTGTGCCATAAAACCTAAATCAGGTGCAAGTTCTGCGGCTGTCGTGGCTGCTAACCCTAAACCTATAAGTTGCTCAATTGGTCGAAATGGTAGTAACAGATGTACACCCACAGCTAGTCCAGCTGTTAAAAGCATTGCTACTGATAAATTTGTGCCACAACGGGGATGTACAGCCAAATCCCATTCTCCACTAGTGATGCGATGTCGAGCAAGTGCGATCGCACGCCGCAAATCACTAATATTTACCTCACCATAGAGGTAGAATCCTTGCTCGGTTGACAAACCGCCTAACAGTTCATTATCTAGTTGAACGTTAGTGGCTTCTCCAGTGGCAGGATAGGCACTTTTTGATTCGCTAAGAACCCAAACAGTGGCATGCTCTAAAGCGTGAACCTGCCGCAGCATCAAAATTTCTTTCAACCCTGGAATAAACGATAGCTGTCTGAGTAAGTCGGCATCTTGTGTGGATTGCGGAAACTCTGAAAATCGCTCTTCAAGACTCGGAACTTTCTCAGATACAAGTGACGTAAAACCAAAGTTAAAAAATTCAAAGGGAGACGAACTATCCTGAGAAGAAGCGGAAGTATTCATTGGAACACTGCTCCCAAAGCTGATGGGGTAATATGGATTTCTTTCAAATGTAACGCTTGCACCACTGAATTGTTGCTAATTTTTGTAGATGATTGTTGAGTTGGGGCATTGGGGAGCCACTGCGTTGGGCGGTGCCGACTTGTTCGCGTAGCGTCTCCAACAGGAGAAGCAAGTGGCGTCATGGGGCATTGTAGATGCTTCTCCCCAGTCCCCAGTCCCTAGTCCCTAATCCCCAATCCCCAGCCCCCAAAGAAATTCTGAATTTTTAGTTTCCGAGTCCGAGGGTCAGCTGGCTCCACTAACATAAACTCCAGCTGAGTGAAGGACTCGGAACTTTTGGTAGAGTGTTCACACTGAAAACTTAGGCGTGAAAAGGGGAACAATCAGTAAACCTCAAAATTGGCTTGTTACCATACCAGGACAGAGCAATTACATTGCTAATAGTAAATTGCTTATTCGATCTGGTTAGGCAGAGTACAGCAATTGACATCATTCAAACAGACTTTGCCCCACTGTAAAGCCCAGCGGACAAGGGCTACTCGATTTTCTGTCTCAGTCTTAGTAAGAATATTACTGATATGGTTATCAACTGTACGCTTGCTAATCTCCAGTTTTCCTGCAATCTCTTGGTTAGTTAAGCCAGCGGCTACTAAGTCGATAATTTGCAGTTCTCTGTCTGACAGACTAACGGGGGTCTCAGACTTGCCACCAGCCATGACTATTTCTATCCTCCCTTGGTATATGTACTTAATCGCTCTTTCTAATTCTAGAAGATTCTTTTCTTGGTAGGGGTTTCAAGTGTTAACAGTAATGTGATTGTCAATATTTTCTTTGGATTTCAAGTTGGCATCAATAATAAACCATCCAGTGTTTAAAGTAGTAAATATAGCTCAATATAACAAATCTATCGTCTAAGCACTTAGCTAAAATTAGCAAAGATTAGAAGCATATATATTATATAGGTAGTAAAAATTGCCATTTAATTCTATGAAGAACTGGCGACAGATAAGCAGAAATTGCTGTAGATTTTATACTGTAAATTCCTAATTCCAAATCGAAATCTAAAACTGAAAATGAGATGAGCAATCCCCGTGTTTTATGCCTTGGTGAAATTTTGTTTGATTGTTTAGCCGATCAATTAGGGCTAAAGCTGGAAGAAGTGAAATCTTGGACTCCCTACCCAGGAGGGGCACCAGCTAACGTAGCCTGTGCTTTAGTCAAGCTGGGTACCTCAGCAGGATTTATCGGAGCCGTTGGCGAAGATGAACCAGGGAATGCATTGGCCAAGCTATTACAAGATGTAGGTGTAGAGACTACGGGGGTACAACGTCATCCCACAGCACCAACGCGGCAAGTTTATGTTACACGAGACATGGCTGGCGATCGCACCTTTGCCGGATTTGGTCAGTATGATACCGCAGAATTTGCCGATACTCACCTGCAAGCTAAACAATTGCCAAATTCGCTCTTTCAAGAGGCAGATTTTCTGGTTTTGGGTACTTTGGAATTAGCTTATCCTGAAAGTGAAAAAGCAATTCACCGCGCTCTAGAGTTAGCAGAACATTACGACTTGAAGATTGTGCTGGATGTCAACTGGCGTCCTGTATTTTGGGATGAGCCAAATATCGCTCATCAAAAAATTCCAGAATTATTTAAGCGAGTTGATTTTCTTAAACTCTCCAAAGAAGAAGCTGAATGGCTATTTGAAACCGCAGACCCCGGAGCCATCACTTATCGTCTAGCTTCAATTGAAGGAGTATTAGTGACAGATGGAGAAAACGGTTGTACCTATTGTCTGGGTGAGAACGAAGGCAAATTACCCTCGTTTTCCATCCCTGTTGTTGATACAACTGGTGCAGGAGATAGCTTTTTGGCAGGATTCATCCATCAATTGAGTCAGCATGGCATTCACAGCTTGCGGGATGCAGAAACAGCAAAACGTATTGTCACTTATGCCAGTGCTGTTGGAGCATTGACTACCATTAAAGCAGGTGCGATCGCTTCTCAACCGACTGCTGCTGAAGTCGAAGCTTTTCTCGCCACACATCAACTCTAGGAACTAACATAAGCCACTGGGATATCAGCCACCAGAGGCTGATACTCCCGGCTAGAAAATGGACGAAAATCCTCATGCCATTCTGCGGTCATATTACACAATAACCGTAGTTGGAGAGGTGTTGGTACAGGATTAACCCGCTCAACATATACTTTTACAAGTTCTGAATTTTGGTTTTTGAGTTTAAAAACATCATCCACAATATACCGAGGGCAATAACCTACCATGTAATGATCTTCAGTACATAAGAGCAATGCACGCGGGTCATGGGGATTTTGAAATTCGTTAGCTAAATATAAGAGTTCACCCGTTTGTAATTGATTAATCCGTTCTATTGCACAAGCGGGAAAGTGCCGCACTCCGTGTGCAAAAAAATGGATATGGTATAAACCATTGTCATCTGGCTCTGGACAGGGGAAAACTTCAAAATTATCCGTAGTTTTGCGTCCACCACTACGAGCAAGAATAGTAATTGGCTCGTCCTCATGCTGAGGGATATTTAGCCACTCAATATAATTTTTATAATCTGGGCGAGAACGTCGCATTAATCGATTGGAGAACAAGGGAAACAATTCAATCGATGTGTATACTTCCTTTAAGTCTGGAAAAGAGATCAATGGTTGAAACCCGCACTTTACTTGAGCTTCTCTAGCACCATACGTGTAAACAAACTGGTATTTAATATCATCAAAGGTTAATCGACCAATGGGAAACCAAGCACGACTTTTTGGATCTTGCCAAGCTAAAAATAATGTTTTCATAGTAGGGTGTCTTGCAGTTTCAGTAGCCTGCTTTGATTGAATTCTAATATTTTCTGTGCAAATTCAATTGCTGTTTGCGATATGCGTTCTGATGGGATACGCTTAAAAATATCTAACGTATCATTGCTTGACACCCTTGCTAAATTATTTAACCATACTCTGGCTGCATTTGGATGGCGCTGTTGAGCTTCACGAAACGCATCAACCGCCTTGAGAGTCCCTCGCTCGCTATTAAATGTAGCTAGTTCATAATCAGCATGGGGTAGCTCTAGTAAATCGGACAACTCAGATGCAATCTTCTCTGACCAATCTTCTCCTGTATTCGGTCTAGCTTTTTTGTAAAGACACAGACCTAAATCCTGATGATGGAACCAGAACTTTTCTTTTGTTCCCAAATCCTCAGTATCCTCAGGAGCATCTGGGGGAATCTCAATGATAGGAAAATGCTTTGCCATAATTTATATTGAAATCCTCCCAACAAGTTGCCTAAATCCCCATTTAGTCTCCCTTAGCTTGCTGCCATAGAGTATCAACAGTTACAAACTCATAACCTTGTTGTAGCAGTTGCGGAATGAGAATTTTAATTGTGGCAGCAACATCTTCTCCACCGCAAGCGCCATCATGCAAAACAATCAGCGAACCATTTTTAACCTGCTGCATAATTCGCTGTACCACTGTAGTGACACCTGGCCGCACCCAATCTTCTGGTACAACGCTCCACATAACTGGACGGTAATTCCACTGAAAAAACAATTTTAAAGTAGCAGGTGTAAATAAACCATTGGGGGGGCGGACATCTCGCACTTGTTCGGGTTGCAGGTTGCAGGCATTGTAAATGGCAACTTGGGTTTTTTCTAAACTGTCCTTCAATTCATTTGGGGAAAGCATGGGAAAAGAGCGATGATCGTAACCATGCAATCCGATCCAGTGTCCGCGATCGCTAACCGCTTTAGCAATGGCTGGTGAACGGTTGACGCAAACACCCAACCAAAAAAAACTCGCTGTAACGTTATAACGGTCTAACACTGCTAAGACTTCGGGTGTGTATTGAGGATGGGGCCCATCATCGAATGTAAGTGCGATCGCTTTAGTATGAGAATTTCCAGCCCAAAGGCAGTTGGGAAAACTGGGCTGGAGAATGCTGTAAAAAATTGGAAACAGGGAAGCTAGTTGCATTTTGCGTTTATCTGCTGACAACTTTTTGTAGGTGTTGCTTGCGAAACCGCGTAGGCGTAGCCCGTCGTAGACATCGCACCGCATACATACAATGCCTCAATATTCTAGCCAAATTATCAAAAGACTAAACTTCGTACTCATAACTTGAAATCCTAAGCAATATCAAGGCATAGGTGTGAACTTGCAGGTCGTTTTGTAACAAAATCTGTAACAGCAACACTATTTGAGCAATTACTCGCCTAAATTGGTGAAAATCTACGGGTAATCCCTGAATTTAGGGTTAATGTTGCTAAAAGATATACGAGATTATCAGATTTTATTTCTTGGCTTGTTCCTAGTCTTGGGAATTAATACACGAGATTGGACGCTGCGACCACAGTTAATTGGGGTAGCGATCGCCACAATTCTTGCAATTCAATGGATATTGTCATTATTCGGTCGGTTCGCTGATTTAAAAAGCTAGAAGAGGAATTAATGCACTGTAAAGCTTATGGAGCTTAATTAGATAGGATTCTGGTAAGCACTTATCCAGGTACAAGGTAAGGG
>NZ_JACJSI010000229.1 GCF_014698065.1 Nostoc flagelliforme FACHB-838 | reverse complement strand
CTAAACTATCAGTAACTATCTCAAAGCTTTATGATTACGTTTTCACGAAGATATCAAAGCTTGCTCTCAAAGCTTTGAACAGTCTGGCTTTGGAGTTTTCGGACAAGTCTCTTGATCGCCCTGGAAATGCTGAGATTCAAATGGCGCTGTTTTATGACTATAGAACTAATCCACAACTCTATCCACAATGGCAGGAGTATTTCCGCAAACATCAACCTCCCACCCTAATTGTTTGGGGTAAGAACGACGACATTTTCCCTGCTGAAGGTGCTTATGCCTACCAGCGTGACCTAAAAGATGTTGAGTTCCATTTACTTAATACCCACATTCCGCACTGGAGGAAGATGGCGATGCGATCGCAAACTACATCCGTCAATTTCTCACGTCACGACTGCAACCCATATCTGCCTAATCAGTGCAAGTTTTAGCCATTGGCTTGACAACAATTGGACACACTAACCACACGTCTCCATGAAAGAGGGTTCGGAACGCCTCCCCACCGACACACAAGAGAAAATGAATCATTTTATGTTCAAGATGGAGAGATTGAATTCCAGCTTGACAATCGCATCCTTGTTGCAACAGCTGGAACCTTCCTCCATTCGCCCAAAGGTCAGCTTCATCGATTTACTAATACCACCTCTGTACCTGCAAAACTATTAGTTTGGGTGACACCTGCTGGATTTGAGAAATTTATTGCCGAAGTTGGAAAGGCGGTGAATGGTCAAATTACATCTGCCCCACCATTGAGTCCTGAAGACTTAGATAAAATTCTCACCACTTCACCTAAGTACGGCATTGAGATTATTCCTCCCCCTCCTGAGCAATGACAACACAAGGCACGAGAACTCACCATAAAACTACCAGGACTTACGCAAAACAATGAGTTTTAGCTAGAAGCAATTGGTAAGGACTTCCAAATAAAAAATGGATACTGGGACAGGTTGTATTCTATAGTGTTGTATCATGTTCAGTGAAATACCTATATTAAGACCACAGGGACAGGAAGCATACTTCGGCTCCTTTCGACTTCGCTCGGCACAAGTCAAGGCAAGTCGCTCAGTGACTGGGGGAAAAGAGCTTCAGATTTTTGCATAGATATCTCCAATAATTGTTAATCAACCGGACTTGATGTAACAGAACGCTTTCAAGATTAAAGTCATAGGAAGAGTTATGAAACTGAAAGAGAAAATTGCACTGGTTACAGGCAGTAGTCAAGGGATAGGACAGGCGATCGCAATTCGTCTAGCACAGGAAGGAGCAAGTATTGTCATCAACTACCGCTCTCATCCTGAAGGGGCAGAAGAAACCTTATCGAAGGTAAAGGCGGCTGGTGGCCAGTGCCATATAGTAGACGGGTTTACAATTCAAGGAGATACAGGTAAGGTTGCCGATGTGCAGCGCATGATTGCAGACAGTATTTCCCACTTTGGCAAGCTAGATATCTTAGTTAACAATGCAGGTATTGAAAAAAACGCCAACTTTTGGGATGTGACTGAAGCAGATTACGATGCTGTCATGAATGTGAATCTCAAAGGAATATTCTTTGCCACACAGGCATTTGTGCAACACCGACTAGAAACAAAGCAACCTGGTAAGATCATTAATATTAGTTCCGTACACGAAGAATTACCCTTTCCGCACTTTGCTGCCTACTGTGCTAGCAAAGGTGGCTTGAAAATGCTCACCCGTAATTTAGCTGTGGAACTGGCTCCTCATGGCATTAATATTAATAATGTTGCGCCAGGAGCAATTGAAACTCCCATCAATACTAAACTTTTAAACGATCCACAAAAGTTAGGGGCGCTCCTAAAAAACATTCCTTTGGGGCGATTAGGACAACCAGGAGATGTTGCCTCTATGGTGGCATTTCTTGCATCTTCTGAGTCAGATTATGTAACAGGTACAACATTTTTTGTTGACGGTGGATTGCTCTGGAATTATCAAGAGCAATAGGGGGGCAAAAGGCAGGGGGGCAGAGAAGCAGAGGAGCAGAGGAGTGAAGTTCAAAGCCTCATTAATGGAGTTCAAAGACTCATTAATGGAGTTCAAAGCCTCATTCCTCATACCTATTTTGAATTTTAAATTTTGAATTCGGAGCAAAGCGACATGACTCCAGAAGAAGTAAGATTGCGGCAGGATCAAGAACGTGTTGCCTACTGGAAACGCTGGGGACCTTATCTCAGCGATCGCCAATGGGGAACGGTGCGGGAAGATTACAGCCATGACGGTTCTGCCTGGGATTATTTTCCTCACGATCATGCCCGATCGCGTGTTTATCGTTGGGGCGAAGACGGCATTGCAGGTATTTCCGATAGTCGGCAACGTTTGTGTTTTGCGATCACTCTGTGGAATGGCAACGATCCCATTCTCAAAGAACGACTGTTTGGGCTAACGGGCACAGAAGGTAATCACGGTGAAGATGTTAAAGAGTATTACTTCTATCTTGACAATACGCCCACCCATTCCTACATGAAATGCTTGTACAAGTATCCCCAACAAGCATTCCCTTACACGCAACTGGTACAAGAAAATCAGCGCCGAAGTAAATTTGAGCCGGAGTTTGAGCTACTTGATACGGGCATCTTTGCTGAGAACCGTTATTTTGATGTTTTTGTCGAGTATGCCAAAGCCACACCGGAAGATATTTTGATTCAGATTGCGATCGCTAATCGCAGTTCAGAAGTCAGCACACTTCACCTACTGCCAACACTCTGGTTTCGTAATATCTGGGCTTGGAATCCCGAAATTGAGAAACCTTTTATGAAAGTGGTTAGCTCAGATTCCAACTTCAGTTTAATTGAAGCCGAGAATTCTCACCTGGGAACTCGTTGGCTTTACTGCCAAGGAGACACAGAACTTCTGTTTACCGACAACGAAACCAATTACGAACGATTATTTGGTTACAGCAATGACTCACCTTATGTCAAAGATGGCATTAATGAGTATGTAGTGAATGGGAAAACAGCAGCCGTCAATTCCCAGCGCATAGGCACAAAGTTTGCCTCTCACTACACATTAACAATCAATCCAGGTGAAACTAAAGTTGTGCGCCTGCGGTTGAGTGATGTGCAAACACTTACAAAGCCTTTTGGCGAAGATTTTGACACAATTTTTCAGACACGCATTGCCGAAGCTGATGAATTTTATCAGCGCATCTGTTCCTTCCCAATTTCGGAAGATGAGCGCAATATTCAACGTCAAGCCTTTGCTGGCTTGCTATGGAGCAAGCAGTATTATAACTATGTCGTCCATGACTGGCTCAAGGGCGATCCCCAACAACCGCCGCCTCCACCGGAACGACAAGCTGGACGCAACCATGAGTGGATTTCTCTATTTAGCGAAGATATTCTCTCGATGCCAGATAAGTGGGAATACCCTTGGTTTGCTGCTTGGGATCTAGCATTTCACCTGATTCCACTAGCTGTCATCGATCCATATTTTGCTAAGTTGCAACTTGACCGTCTGACACGCGAATGGTATATGCAGCCCAATGGTCAATTACCTGCTTACGAATGGGCATTTGGTGATGTTAATCCACCCGTGCAGGCGTGGGCAGCTTTGCGGGTTTATCAAATCGAGCAGAAGTCTTGCAAAAAAGGCGATCGCGCTTTTCTGGAAAAGGTCTTTCACAAGCTGTTGCTGAATTTTACTTGGTGGGTAAATCGCAAAGATGTAGAAGGTAAAAACGTCTTTCAGGGTGGATTTTTGGGGCTGGACAATATCGGGGTATTTGACCGCAGCAGGGAACTGCCCACAGGCGGTCATCTCAATCAAGCAGATGGTACAAGCTGGATGGGAATGTACTGTTTAAATATGCTAGTGATCGCACTGGAATTTGCCAAAGAAGATTCTACCTACGAAGACATTGCCAGCAAGTTCTTCGAGCATTTTCTCTACATAGCCGATGCCATTGACGGCATTGGCAATGCAGATATTTCGCTATGGAATGAAGAAGACGGCTTTTACTATGATGCGCTGCGTTTACCTGATGGACGGCAATTTCCCGTCAAAGTGCGCTCAATGGTAGGGTTAATTCCCCTCTACGCTGTCATAGTGCTGGAATTAGAAACTTTAGAGCGTTTTCCAGGCTTCAAGCGTCGCATGGAATGGTTCATTCGCAATCGTCCTGACTTGAAAAATAATGTCGCCTGCATGGAAACACCGGGGGTAGGCGCAAGAAGACTATTAGCGATCGCTTACCAGACAAAGTTAAAACGTATTCTGCAACGAATGCTAGACGAGAATGAATTTTTGAGTGATTACGGAATTCGCGCCATCTCAAAGTATCACCTAAAAGATCCTTACATTTTACATCAAGGCGAACATGATTACTGCGTTCGTTACGAACCCGCCGAATCTACCACAGGTTTGTTTGGCGGTAACTCTAACTGGCGTGGTCCGATTTGGTTTCCGGTAAACTACTTAATTATTGAAGCACTCTGGAAGTTTTATGATTACTTCGGAGATAGCTTGAAAGTGGAATACCCCACAGCTTCCGGGCAAGAAATGACACTAAGGGAAGTAGCGGTCGCGCTTTCTCATCGCTTAGTTGCGATCTTTGGGCAGGATAGTGCAGGCCGTCGCCCGGTGTATGGCGGTCTGGAAATATTTCAATCCGATCCCCATTGGCGCAATTATATTTTGTTTCATGAATACTTTCATGGAGATAACGGGGCGGGTATTGGAGCCAGTCATCAAACAGGCTGGACAGGATTAGTCGCCGCGCTGATTCTCCAAAATGCTGAACACCGAGCGCAGGAGCAGCAGCATGGAAACATTTAGAAAGCATTTACCAGAATACTTAATGGAAGCAGCACAACTGGGGTTATTTCTGATTGCTGCGGGAATATTTAGTTGTGTGTTTGAGTATCCTAGTTCTCCAATTCATCAAGCAATTCCCAATGGTGATTTGCGTCGGTTTTTAATTGGTGTGGTCATGGGTTTGACGGCAATTATCATTATCTATTCTCCTTGGGGCAAGCAATCCGGCGCACACATGAATCCTGCTGTCACGCTAACGTTCTATCGTCTGGGAAAAGTCAAACGTCAGGATGCTATTTTTTACATTCTGTTTCAGTGTTTGGGCGGATTGTTTGGGGTTTATTTAGTGGCACTATTGCTGGGTCAGGTATTCACTAAAGCTCCTATCAATTACATCGTCACCGTACCAGGAAAATCAGGGTGGGTTGTGGCTTTATTGGGCGAACTAGTCATTGCCTTTGTAATGATGATGACCGTTCTGCTAAGTAGTAACAATCAAAAACTCAATCGGTTTACAGGTCTATTTGCCGGATTTCTGGTAATGCTTTACGTTTTTTTTGAAGCTCCTCTATCTGGCTTTGGCATGAACCCTGCCCGCAGCCTTGCTTCTGCTTTACATGCCCACATTTGGACAGCATTTTGGCTATATGTAATTGTGCCACCTGCGGGGATGTTGCTGGCATCAGGAGTGTATCAATATCTATTTGGCAAACGCGCCGTCAAGTGTGCCAAATTGCATCACGCCAATCACAAACGCTGTATTTTTCGCTGTAACTACAATCGTAACGGCAAAATCGATTTGAGCGACTCTCTGCCAATTCCAGGAGAACAATCATGACAATGAATACTCATTATGATGCGATTATCATTGGCACTGGGGCGGGTGGTGGCACTTTAGCCTATCATCTTGCCTCCAGTGGCAAGAAAATTTTAATTTTGGAACGGGGTAAATTTTTACCGCGAGAAAAGGAAAATTGGAGTGCGCTAGAAGTTTATCAAAAAGAACGGTATCACACTCCAGAGCAGTGGTACGACGTAAACCATAAACCCTTCCGTCCAGCAATGAATTACTGGGTTGGTGGTAATACCAAAGTTTATGGTGCAGCTTTGTTGCGATTACGAGAACGTGATTTTGAGCAGGTGGAACACAAGGACGGCATTTCACCGGAATGGCCATTAAAATACCGCGACTTTGAACCATACTACACTCAAGCAGAGCAGCTTTATGATGTTCACGGTCAAGGAGGTATTGATCCCACCGAGGCAGCTAGGAATTTACCTTATCCTCATCCTCCCGTACACCATGAACCCCGAATGCAGGAACTGGTTAACGGTCTGAGGCAAGCTGGTTTGCATCCTTTCAACCTACCGTTGGGATTGAAACTTAATGAAGTAGATAAGAGCCTGGGAAATTGTATTCATTGTAATACCTGCGATGGCTTTCCTTGTTTAACTCAAGGTAAAGCTGATGCTGAAGTTAACTGTATTCAGCACATTCGCCATGATGCAAATATTACTTTACTTAGTGAAGCCAAAGTAACGCGGTTACATACAAGTCCTTCTGGTCGAGAAGTCAGCCGCGTAGAGGCTGAGATTGACGGCGAAACTCAATTTTTTACAGGTAATATTGTTGTAGTTGCTTGCGGCGCGATTAACTCGGCAGCATTATTATTGCGATCGCACAATGACCAACATCCCAACGGATTGGCAAACAGTTCCGATCAGGTAGGGCGCAACCTGATGAAGCATATTTGCATGGCAATGGTGCAACTAAATACAAAACTCAATCTTTCTGTTTATCAAAAGACGATCGCCATTAGTGATTTTTATTGGGGCGAATCTGATTTTCCCTACCCGATGGGTTTGGTACAGAATACTGGCAACGTCTTAGCAGATATGCTACCCGCCGAGGTTCCCGCACTGTTGGCTCCACTATTAAGGCTGCGACCAGGGGCAGAACTGAAAACAGTTGCGGATCATACAGTTGGTTGGTGGTTGCAAACAGAAGACTTACCCGATCCTGAGAATCGCGTGCGGGTACAGGAAGATCGCCTTTACTTAAACTATAAACCCAACAACTTAGAAGCAAGCGATCGCCTAGCGAAACGCTGGGTAACTGTTCTCAAGCAGGTTGATCGGGCAGAACATTGTATTCCATTTAGCCTCTATCCCCGCAACATGATACCACTGCAATCGGTTGGTCATCAATGCGGTACTTGTCTTTTTGGAGAAGACCCAAAAACCTCCGTACTGGATCTGAATTGCCGTACCCATGATGTAGATAATCTCTATGTTGTCGATGGTAGCTTCTTTCCATCCAGTTCTGCCGTTAATCCTACGCTGACCATTATCGCCAATTCCTTGCGAGTGGGCGATCATTTACTAGAGCGCTTGAAATGACAATACCTTTGCCAAAAAAAAAGAGCATAACGGGACTTAAACAAAACAGGAGATAAAAAAGACTAGAATATTTAACTAACCTGAGTTCGGGATAAGGAAAAGGACAGGTAGTAAGCTGAAAATAACAACAAATCCAGCAACCTGTCCTAACCTGAGTTCGGGATAAGAAATCCTCAAAACCCTTGATTTGTCATTGTTTGGTCTGAAGCTTTATTTTAATTTATTCTCAATCTGACTTTTCCCGTTAAGTCATGAAACAACGAAATAGCAAGAGTTTCAGACTATATTTATTCTCAATAACTTATTATTACTGAGAATAAATTACGAGAGAATAGGGCTTTGGGCTGGGGGAAAAGTCAAGCGATGTCTGCAACAAGCAGCAAAGCATCTACGCTCAATCAAGGAGATAACGGGAAAAGTCAGCACCAGTTTCCGTATAATACATGGGACCTCTCGATAAGAACCGGGATCATCCTTGGTATGTTGAAAGCAATCGCACTAACGACCTCTACGAAAAATCTAGCTCTACTATCTGCCACAGCCCTTATTACCACGTTTGGCTTAAGCTAAATATGGGCATAAACTAGCGTAAAGTCCAGAATTTTCTCAAATAATTCCTCCCAATACTGTTTAGCAACTTCTGCTTTGTTTTCTAACCCCTTAAGAATCGAAGTACCTGAACCAAATGGCACGAAGATTCATGTGAAACCTTGTCAGGGCATGGTGTAGGCTGAGTGTGTTTCAGACAATTGAATGCGAGTGCGTCAAGGAGTTCAACATCTTCTTAATTCCCCACACCTCAATACCTGCAACCCCACGCCCTTTCATCCAGCTATACAATGGCTTTGCGCTTAACAAGCGTGCCATTGGTGTCTTACTCTTTGTCGTTTATGACCAGGTTCTGTTCATTGGTATTGGCGATAAGCACTGCTAGCAGGCGTGCGGGTTCAGTATCACTGGCATTGGCGCTGACACGATGATGATCGCCAGGTAATTCAAAAAAGTTCTCACCAGCGTGATACACCTGCACCGGATTATCATTGATTTTGCTACGAATCGCACCTTCCAGGACTGTTGCATAAATGAAAGCCGAGTCTGGATGGGTGTGAGGGATCGATGAGACACCTGGCGCATATTCGACCAGCTGAACTTTCATGCTCTTGCCGGGCACATTGGGAAGAGCACGATCGAAGACCAACGTTACCTTTTCACCCAACACATCGGCTGAAGCTGGGAATACAGGGAGTACTGTGAATACGGAAAAAGCTGCGAATATGGAGAGTGCTGCGAATGCAAATCCATGAAGAAATCTATTAAACATTTGGGTTCTCCTTGCGTGAATACAAACGTGAACACGAATTGGTGAATAAAAATCCGTTCGATGTGTTCTCATGCTGAATCAAGCCGATCGTGGATTAGACAGGTGTCGGTTGAGTTGAGCGTTGCAAAACTCAGCAGTTGTGGGATGTTGGGCTTTGTGCCCTCAACTCAACCGATGTCAGCATTGAATTCTCATTGCTGATCTTTAAGCGATAGAGCGGTTGAGCCAGTCCTGGAAACGGGTCGAGCCGATGCGCGAGTTGCCCTGCGGAACGAGTTGATCGTTCAACGCTGCACCAAAGTAACGGGCGTGGCTGTCTACAACCACCTGACGTGAGTCGTGAGTTGCACTTAGGAATTGGCGGATGATTTCCTCAAAACGGAACCGCTCTGGACCAGCTAAATCGATAATGCCGTTGACTGGGGCTCCCAGCGTGATATCGACCAGCGCGGCAACAACGTCCTCCGACAAGATGGGCTGGATAAAGGCAGGGGGTAAGTGAACTGTTTGCCCATCAGTGGAGAATTGAGCGATGATTGTCTCAATGAACTCAAAGAACTGCGTAGCGCGGACGATTGTATAGGGTATTCCTGCGGACTGGATCAACTTTTCCTGAGCGACTTTTGCACACATATAGCCGCTATCAGGGATGCTATCGGCACCGACAATTGATACTACAATGTGATGAGCCACACCCGCGTCTGCCTCCGCCGCCAGCAGGTTCCGGGTTGACTTAAGGAAGAACTCCAACACCGCCGCATCCTCAAAGGAGGGTGAATTCGTCACATCGACAACAACTTGGGCACCTACTAACACCTCAGCTAGTCCCTCACCTGTAACAGCATTGACACCTGAAGAAGGGGACGCTGCCACCGTCTCATGTCCACGCTCACGTAGCCTGCTGACAAGCTTCTTACCAATCAGTCCATTGCCACCAATGACAACAATTTTCATGACAAAACCTCTGATAATTTAAAG
>NZ_JACJSI010000228.1 GCF_014698065.1 Nostoc flagelliforme FACHB-838 | reverse complement strand
GTGAAAAGAGGGGTGAACTCTGAGGTGGCTTTTGTCGTTATTGTGTAGTTATTCAGTAGTATTTTTTGATGGCTATTTTTTTCTTTTTCAGTTTTGGCTCAAAAAAACTGGCCGCCAATTTTGGCGTACTGTGCGTAAGTTTTAGTCAGGAATTTTTGGCGGAGAAATCAGGGAGGTTTAGGAGGTTTTTGGGGTCGAAATCCTTAGATTTACCTTATGTTTACCTTGTAAATACCTTGGAGATGCCATTGCATTACCTTATTTTTGACAAAGAAGAAGTATTTTGTAAAAAACGGTGATTTTCAATGTTGAAGGTGCAAATAAATCCTTGTATTTACCATTGAGATGCCATTGACAAACCTTATATTTGCCTTTTTAAGAAAAATCCTTGTAAATACCTTATAAATACCTTTTGAGTTAAATAATGTTTAGTATGCGAAGTTTTTCTGAAGCCCTGATAAAATCAAGAGCGAAGAAAATGAAATTGATGATGAGCCAGAGGTAAGGTATGGAAGCCAAAAGCGAGGTAACAATAAAATTTAGCGGCTCACTGCCAACAGCTACACCAGCCGAGAACAAGAAAGTTGCAATCGAGTTGACTGATCAGAACGGCATAGTCTTCACCGCTCAAGTTAATGCTAAAAGCTGGCGGAAGGCTGAAACTAGCGCCTCGGAATTCGCAGACTGGGCTGGGGCTGTATCGGGCAAGCTTGGTCAACGAACGGAGAACGGGTTTGAAATTATTGATGCCGGAATTCAGCTTTTTGAAAAGAAAGCGAAGGAGGTAAAACCAGATATAGCGGCGGCTGAAGCTGGCGCAAGTTAATAGATGTGTGGCAGTACCATCTAAAGATGGTGATAATTGGCGGCTTGACCGAGGAGAACAGCATTCAGAGGAAAACGTTACAGAGGCTTGTAAAATTTCTGCTCCCCGGGCCACTAATATTGAAATTAAGAGAGTAGTTGGAGCCGCCCTTAACTATGAGGGTGAAAATAATAAAAACAATTAGGAAGAAAGCCCAGTGGCTAAACATCAATCCAAACAGCGCTCACAACAACACGTCTCTAACACAGGGACAAAAGTTGCTGAAAACTCTTTCCAGATGCAACTGCAAGAATTACTAAAGCAGAAAAAATATCGGCAGGCATTGGAAGAAATCAAAAAAAATCAGCGCTTGCATCCTGATATTGAATTCACTCCCAAAGAATCAGAGATTTGGTTGCTACGGGGTCAGCAAGAATTCCAAAAACAAGATTTTAAACAGGCAGAAAAATCCTTTGTCCGCGCTCTAGAATTTGGTTTGGTTGGAGAAGTTCATTATTGGCAAGCTAGATGTTTGCTGGAGTTGAAGCAATTAGATGCGGCGCTGAATTTGCTCAGAAATGCTTTTGAGGTAGGCACTCTATCGAAAGAGTACAGCATCTGTTACCTAAAACTCCTGTTACTCAAAGGAGATACCGCCACAGTTGAGCAGTTAATTAACGAACAATCCAAACGCTTTAGTGCTGCCCAACTCCACTGGGTACGAGGTGTTCTGGCGCTAAAAAAAGGTCAACCAGAAGCAGCTTTGACATCTTTTCAGAAAATTAAGCAAGCCATCACCGATGGAGACTCGCCAATAGCTTGGATTGTTTACACTCAACAAGTCAGCGGTCATTGGGATGCTGCCGCTAATATTTTGGGGTTGAAATCATCTGGAAGGTCATCCGACTTGATGAACTATGGCGAACCAAAGTATTTAGAGCATCCAATTTTAAAGCGATTGGCGACTTTTCAGCAAGGAAAAACGGGACAACAACTTCTACAATCTAGGAATCCGCAAAAAACAGTAGATAAAATTACCCAAGAGGCATTAACGGCGTTGCGAATGCTGCAACTGATTGACCAAGGCGATCACCATGAGGCCGCACATCTGCTGTTGAAGATAGAGCGGCGTTCCACACGCTTTCTAAAAATAGAAAGTCTCCGTCCACTGCTGTTTACCCTAGCCGGACAACAAGCACTGAATCAAGGACAATTAAACTGTGCTGAACTATTTTGGCAGCTTTTGTTGACAGAGCAACCCTTTAACCCCCAGTTGGCAATCAATCTCTTAGAAGTTTTGGATGCTAATGATTCCGATCAAGAACGCCCACGTCTGTTGACCCGTTTATTGAAGTGGTTAGAGCAGGAAGCAAAACAAAAACCTCAAGAATGGCCTTCACAACGATTGAAACCGACCCAAGCACATCTGCACTGCTGGATGGCAGATGCTTACATGGCAACAGGTCGCTCACGCGCCGCTTTAGGAGCTTTGCAACAAGCAGAACGCATCTGTCCCACATCGCCAGAGCTCCTGGGACGTAAGGGACTAGTTGCGGCAATGGAGGAAAATTATACTGAAGCGATCTCACTGCTTACCCAAGCATTAGAAGGTGGATGTCGGTATGACGAAGTTTACGGTATTTTGCTGCAATGTTGGGAGGAAGTAGGAGATAAACTTGCCCGTAATGAAGCTCGGCGTAAATTTGGCAAACACTTTGGTGACCTGAGCATTGAAACTGAAGTGGAAATATTGCCTTGGGTAGATGCTCTATCTACGTTAAGTTATCCCTTCTTTAGCCGTCTGGTGCAGACAAAAGATAAAAAAGATCCTGCTATCCGTGCTTGTCAGATATTCGTGAATGCAGTGCAAAGTCCGCCTAATTCCGGCGGTCGAGTTTCATTACAGCAAAAAGTAGCAGTCGAAGCATGGGACACTCTCCTGAAAAAATTATCTGGTCAAGAACAAATTCCTGTATTGCAGGCGATCGCTCTTTCTATCCACCTCTTCGCCAAACGTGAAAAAGGCATCGCCGCTTTAACAAGTCAGTATCTACAAAAATTATTCAACTTATCAACAGAACACCCAGAAGCTAGAGTTGCTCATCTAGTTGTCTTAGCTGTCAAAGAAAGTAGTCCCCAAAAACTAGAAGTTCCTCTACGTACCTACCTCGACACCATGCCACAGCCAGGAAATGCTCTGGCAAATATTCAACTTCAAGTGCGCCGTTTTGGTGAGATTACAACCCTTGTACCTGTGCTGGAGTCAGCACTGCGTCGGGAACCTCAGAATCCTTTATTACTATTAGCTAGAGCCACTACTTACCATGTTGACCACCCAAACTATGAACAATTAAAGCAACAGGGATTTGAATTAGCCCGTCGCTTACAAGATGCCAAAGCATTACAAGCATTTCGGGAAGAACAGGCTTTTCTCTCTGCTCAAGAAACGACTAGCATAATGCCAGACCCAGAGGAATTTGACAACCTGGATATGTCAAATATTGATGACTTCTTATCAGGGATGCTTCAAAAATTACTTGGCAACAAAATGCCCAAAGCTGAGTTTGAACGGATGCTTCCAGAACTCAAGCAAAAGATGTTAAACAGTATGCCTAACTTCGATGAAGATGATCAGGAAGAAGAGCCAGACTTAGACTTGATCTTTGGAAATTTACCGCCTACACGTAAGAAACGAAAGGGTAGAAGAAAAGGTGGTTTTCAGGAATTGTTTTAGAAGTTAGTTTTTAGTAGGTTGTACTTAATAGTGACGAACAATAAATAGTAAATTTTTAATTTGGAATTATTTGATGACTGACCACTACGAACGCTTAGGTATTTCTCCAGGAGCTACTGCCGCCGAAATTAAAGGGGCCTATCATGCCAAACTGCGGGAATTTCCCGCTCATACTTATCCAGAAGAGTTTAAGAAAATTCGAGGAGCTTACGAGGCAATTCGCAAAGGAGAAACAACTCAGCATGAGGATTTCTTAAAATTTCGTCCACTAGAAGCAGAACTGAACCCAGAGATATTAAAACAGGTGCGAGAAAAAGCGCTTGCTCAACTAGAAGTTAGCCTGGATGATTTAATTCGTGCCACATTTTAAATAATTCGTAATGGGCTACGCTCTAAGCAAAGCTATGCCGCAGGCTTTACGTAATTCGTAATTGTTATTTACTGATTTTTCTAATGTCCGCTAACTATTGACAAATGACAAATGACTAATAACAAAGAAGCTTTATTTGCCAAACTTCTAGATTATTTACACTCAGAACAACCAATCCCTGAATATCTGGGTGAACCACCAGAATCTGCTAATTCCTTTGACCCCTATCAAATGGTGGCAGAATGGACTGCCCTGCGCCATGAAGTTAAGCAACAGGGTAAATTATTGCGTTCTACTCAAGATGCTTTTGTGCAAGCATTGGAAGTAACTCGCGCAGATAAAGAACAGTTGCAAATACGTCTGGAAGAAAGCCAAAAACAGGCATGGGGACAATTTGAGCAGCAGCAGGAGAAACTGCTAAAAGATTTACTGGGTATCCTGGATGCTTTAGATCAGGCTTGTACTTACTGGCAAGAGGAAATAGAAGCATTATCTGCTACCTCAAAACCAAAACCAGCAACACAGAAAAGCTTCTGGGAGAAACTAGGACAGTGGTTCACTGGCAAGGAATCTCAGTCAATAGTGTCTGAAAAATCACTAACATCATCAGATTTAAGTGAAATTTTAACCAGCAATCAACAAGGTGTGGAGTTAATTAGGCGATCTCTTTTAGAGTTACTACGACAACGGCGTGTTGTTCCGATTACATCTATGGGAAAACCTTTTGATTCCCAGACAATGTATGCTGTGGGACGTGAGTCTAGAACAGATATTACAGACAATACCGTAATTCAGGAAGTAGTACGGGGTTATTTATGGGGCGAACGCATTCTGAGGGAAGCACAGGTGATTGTAGCGGCACAAGGGACTCTTGATTAGGGACGCTTGGACTGGGGAAATTAGTGCAGTTTACTTTTAATCGAATTTTATGAAAGCAGTTGGTATTGACTTAGGCACAACAAATTCCGAAGTGGCGATCATCGAAAACGGACAAGTGCGGGTATTACCAGGAGAAGATGGCGACCTGATTTTACCTTCCTGTGTGGGGTTTAGCGATACAGGTAAACTGCTAGTGGGACGCGAAGCACTCCGTCAGTATGCTGCGGCTCCTGAACGCACTGTGAAGTCAATTAAGCGCTGGATGGGAACTGACCACAAAACCACTTTCGGAGATAAAGAATACTTACCTCATGAAGTTTCCGCTATTATTCTCCGCGCTCTGAAACAACGGGCTGAAAATGCTTTAGGAGAAACAATTACCCAAGCAGTGATTACGGTTCCAGCCTACTTTACGGACGCTCAACGGCAGGCAACTAAAACTGCTGGCGAGATAGCTGGTTTGGAGGTACTGCAAATTATCAACGAACCAACGGCGGCGGCTTTAGCTTATGATTTACGCTCCGAAGAGACAGAACGAGTTGTAGTTTATGACTTGGGAGGTGGTACTTTTGACGTGTCGGTAGTTGAAATTACAGGCGAAGTAACAGAAGTACTAGCTAGTCATGGTAATAATCGCTTGGGTGGAGACGATTTCGACAGACTTTTACAACTGTATCTGGCGGATTTATTCCGCAAACAGCATGGTGTCGATGTCCCAGATGATGCAGCTACCCAGGCGCGTCTCCTGAGAGCAGCAGAGCAGTTAAAAATTGACCTGAGTCCCCATGCTTTTGCTACAGTCCGGGAAGCCTTTTTAGGTAGTAAAGGCAAGACTGCACTACATCTGGAGACAGAAGTAGCACGAGCAGATTTTGAAAAATTGATTCGCCCACTCTTGGCAGAAACCCTAGAGGCAATTGACCGCGCCCTAACAGATGCCAGCCTGGAACCCAATGAGATTGACCGGATTATTTTAGTTGGTGGTTCTACACGCATTCCTTTAGTACAACAAATGATCCAAGAGCATCTGGGACAAAACCCCACCGATGGCATTCAACCAGACCTTTGTGTAGCATTAGGAGCAGCTTTACAAGCTGGGGTGCTGGTAGGTGAATCAGTGGATGCCATTCTTGTAGATGTGATTCCTCATTCTCTGGGCATTGCTGCGGCTGTGCCTACACCAATGGGTATTATGCCAGGTTACTTTAGTGTGATTATTCCCCGCAACAGCGTTGTTCCCGTTTCTCGCTCCCATGTTTATTCCACCGTGTTTGATGAACAAGAAGTGGTAGAAATTGAAGTTTTTCAGGGAGAAAATACGGTTGCTGAAGAAAATGTTCCTCTAGGTTCCTTTAGAGTGGAGAACTTACCACCCAAACCAGCAGGAGGTATTGAAGTCGAGGTTCACTTTGACTTTGACCTGAATGGCATTCTCACTGTCACCACTACTGAGAAAGGCAAAGGACAACAAGGAATGCTAGTAGTAAATAATGCAGGCATCCAGAAACTTTCTAGCCATGAATTGAAGCAAGCAAGGGCAGATTTAGATGCATTGTTTGACAGTGATGAAACAATTGAAATCTCCGCAGAAGATTCAATCGAGTCTGTAGAAATCGCTCCAGAATTGGCAGCACTTTTAGACCGCGCGGGGCAAGCACTTCTTACGGTAGACTCTGAACAAGCTCTTGAATTACAAGACTTATTAGGCCAGATTGAAAATGCGATCGCTAACAATAGTCCAGAACTACCCCAGTTAGAAGAAGAACTCTCAGATTTTCTTTACTATGCAATTTCCAATGAGTCAGAGTGATAAGTCATGAAATGTCCTGTCTGTGGTGCAGTTTATCGTCCAACAAAGGGGAGCAGAGTCGGGATTGAGCAGCACAATAATGATTACAAGGAAGAAACTGCTACCATATCTGCCTCATCTTCTTCATCTCCCTTACTCAGCACTGCTTCTTCCTCCCCAACTTGCAGACGCTGCAAAGTAGACTTGTCTGACTTGTTCCGTCTACACGACCAAGCCATCTGGTATCACAGACAAGCACTGCATTTATTGTCAAAAGGGCGTTATCCAGAAGCAGCAACGCACAACAATCAAGCTCTAACTTTGTATTACAGCAATGCAGACTTCCATGCCTTGGCTGGGAAATTATCGGCATTGCAAGGAGAATGGAGAGAAGCGATCACATCTTGGCAACAAGCACTCAAGTTTGACCCACAAAATGCCATTGCTTCTGATTCTCTACAAACGATCAAGCTTATGGCAACTCTCACCGCTAACCGCAAGCGGTGAGAGTTGTCACAAAAAAAGCCCTCAGAGATTTTATGAGGGCATTGATTAATATCTATGTCATTCATTAAGTGCGGAAATGTCTTTTACCCTGCCTGTGCTTGGCAATTTCTTTACGCTTGCGTTTTTCAATAGGCGTTTCAAAGTGACGATGCTTCCTCATATCTGGAAAAATTCCAGCCTTGGAAACTTCTCGCTTAAATCGACGTAAGGCTGACTCAATGTGTTCATTGTCACCCACTATTATTTGGGTCATTATCTCTCCTGCTAAATTGGCTTATTTAATGGCTGATAGTGGTAAGCCGCCCAGTTAACTAAAGTGTAAAAAAGGCAGACTCTATGTCTGACCTGAAAATTCGCTCTCTCTTTCTTTCAGCTTTCAAAGCTTAGTAGCGGTTACGTCCACCGCCCCCACCGTACCCTCCCCGGTTCCCACCAGACGAACCTCTGTCTTCTCTGGGTTTAGCCTTATTCACTTTCAGGTCACGACCCATCCACTCAGCACCATCAAGACCCTCAATGGCAGCTGCTTCTTCTGCATCTGTTCCCATTTCTACAAATCCGAAACCGCGTAGTTGTCCTGTTTCGCGGTCAGTAGGTAGTTGAACACGCTTTACAGTACCATATTCAGCAAAAACACCCTTAATATCATCTTCCTTAACTTCGTAAGAGAGGTTGCCTACATAAATTGACATTGATTATCTCCAAAAATATTAGTGTGTAGAGATTTAAATTTTGGAGAAAAGTCTGTAGATACCAAAAGGGGAAAGCCTGTCAATACTAACAACAAAAATACTCACTCCTTTAACTCTCGTTTTCTAGGATGACATAGAAGCCAATTCTCTGCATCCAGTAAAAGGTTAATTAACCAGTGATGTAAGACTAAATGCGATTGCCTTACTTAGCTACTCATCCATCTGGGTACCCAGATGGATGACTTTTTCTAACGCCTCTACTACACCAACTTCATCAGCTAGTCGGATAAATGCATTGGCTAATTCTTCTAACAAGTCGCTCCTATCCACCTCTACCCCCTCGTCTGCCAAGTCCATCAGGACTCGATTGATCTGCCTGCTCAATTTTTTAGGAATGCGAAAAGTGGTTTGGGTATAATCGGGATTCTCACGCTTGGCTAATTTATCTTTATCCTTTAACTGTTTAGATGACCGGGTTACTGGCTGTTGAGGTTGTTGGGTGGTTGAATTTTCAGGTAACTGGGTTTTTAGCTGTTCAGATAGCTGATTTTTTGGGTATCCAGGTGCTTGGGCGGTTGGGTTGTCAGATGTTTGACTTTTCACCTGTTCAGATAACTGGCTTGAGGATTTTTTGGTTGGTTGAGTATCTAGCTGTTCAGATAGCTGACTTTCTGGGTATCCAGGTAGTTGGGTTGTCAAATTTTCAGGTGGTTGATTTTTCACCTCATTAAGTGGCTGGCTTAATGATTCTTCGATTAGTTGAGTATCTAGCTGTTCAGATGGCTGATTTTCTGGGTATCCAGGTAGTTGGGTATTTTCCTGTGCTGCCCCTAAGACCTCACTAAATCGGCTCACCCTTTTATTGCTTGAATTACTTCGTTTTTTATTTCCGTCCAATCCCGCCATGCTACTTTGCCCCCTCGAACCTTATAAACAGGAACTCCACTAGTCACCGCATCTTTGTAAGCTTTGTAAAATCGAATCCCACGGCTGAAAACAGGATAACCCTGTGTTTTGAGTGCTGACATCGCCTCCTCACCATCCCTTTGAGGCGGCGGCGGAATCATTGTAAGTAAGACTTTCCAGTTTGTATCTGGTGGCAAGGATTTAGCCATAAGTGCCATTGCGTCCATGCCCAAGAGGTCAGGTGGAGTCGGAACGATAAGTAGATCACAACCCCTTGCTAGATCCTCAACTTCCACATCATTAGGGCGGGCGGGAGTGTCAAAAATTATAAATTCAAACTTCTGCGTTCGCATTAGTTTTGCTGCTTCCTTTTCTCCACAGACCTGAAATGGTAGTCCCCCAGGTCTTGCCCAAGTGGTTGCTGAACGGTTCGGATCGGCATCAATAACTAAGGTTGCCCCATCATCACAAAATAGTGAGGCGAGGCAGATAGCTGAAGTTGTTTTAGAAGCACCGCCTTTAAATGAGCTAAGAGAGATGATTGGCATAATCTCTCCTTATAAAAGATGGAAAAATAATATCGCACTTACACACATTTAATTTAGATGTATGAATGTTTGGGTATCCAGGTATTTATACAGCCGGAAACAAGAACTAGTGACTTAAGTATAGTGTTGATGAATTGTGAAGCTTATCCCTATTTTGTCACTCTGGCAATAGTATAATAGAGTACAAATGCTAGAACCAAGACACAGAGTATGGTACAGCCCCGTCCAGCCGCACCAACAGTCAAATTCGTGGACGAATA
>NZ_JACJSI010000227.1 GCF_014698065.1 Nostoc flagelliforme FACHB-838 | reverse complement strand
CTCGTTGGGGATCTGGTGGCTATGCTTTTTTTCTTCTGGTAACTATAAACAAGATTAATTATTCGCTTGTTCGTATTGTTTCCGCGAACTACTTCTTTTTGTCCAAAGTCCAATCAAGAATAAAATGCTTGATAACAGAATTTTTCAGTAGCTGCTCAAAGTTAATCAGCGTTAAATTGTAATTTTTAGTAGTGTTTCGTAGCACAAACAGAAAAAACTGTTTTTTTGAAGTACAAAAGCAATACCTTTGTAGTACGCATTCTCAATAATTTTGAAGTTATTGAGAATAAAAATGGAGTAAAAAAGTAGCTCAAAAGCAGTAATGGTAAGGCTTAAGCCCTATTTTATTTCTCAAAATCTGATGCCAGACTGGTAGCTGTAGAGCTACCCAACAGCTACCAGTTGGGAAGTCATGAAACTATAACAAACTGATTTTTTTGTGTCATAACAGGTAGCTGTTTATCACCTGTAGAGCTACCCAACAGCTACCAGTTGAGTGAAGTATTCAGGGATACTTTTTTAGCACTGAGAAAGTCTACTAAATTGTGTGCCTTAGTAGATTTAAAAGAGAAGATAAATTCACCTGACTTTTCAGAGTATGTTGAAAGGGTAGACGGTGTAAAGCGTGAGGTTTAGGGTGTGGGGTGAGCGGGGTAGTAAGGCTTTCTTGAGGAACTTAAACTCAAAGAGCGTTTCACCATTCCCAATCTTGATGTTCGTGTAGCGTGTCGTAGGCAAAATTTGAGGACTTAGGGTGAAAAGCCAGAGAATTTCGCCAAGAATTTAGATATTTAGATATGAAGATATGTAAAGATTCAATGATCGGAAAATTAATTTTAATCAGTAGCAGATGAAAAATAAAAAATATTTGTTTTAGAATGAGACGAGAAAGGTTTAACCTTTTAAATGTGCTTAAGTGAAAAATGGAACTGCTTTACCTAAAAATGTTTGACTCCAGTAATTGGAATTTTTGGGAATAAGCATGAATGAAATAAAACAGGAAATAATTTCCATTAGAAGGGTAGCCGAGACTATAGATGGAAAGATAATCAGCTATCTAAAATCTACGCCACTAGCGTTAGAGGAAGATTTCTCAGAATTGGTCATGGCTACGCTCAAGAAGCACTGGCTACCTTTAGCATTATTGTCATCAGGGGTAAGGGATGAAAGGCTAAGGCAGAATGGTATTTGGGCAATTGGAGAGTTAGAAGCACAAATAAGCTGTATACGGCGGATTTGTGGAATAGAGAATGACCCAATAGCAATTAATTCATTAATTAAGCCTCAAATAACAGTGACAACATCATCCGAGAGCGCATCCATCTTAGAAAATATGTCACAAACAGGACAGTTAAACGCGGATGAAGATGAAGAATGGATGCAAATGGAAATTCCAGAAGAGGTAAAACAGGCTAATCAGATGTTGGGCTGGAACGGTTAAAGCGTAGGCGCAAGCCAAGTCGTAGACATCGCCTGATTCGCAATCATGTTTTGAAGCTGGGCTTGATCCAGACACAAATTCTGTTGCCTTTTGAGATAGAGAAAGTAATAACGGGATGAAAGCAAGGAATAGAACATGAATAGAAAGAGCATTTCGGACTTCGCAGAGTACACAAAAGTTGTCCTCACGTTGGATTTAGGGGCAAGTACAACCAAGGCGATAGCACAGGTATACCCAGACGGAGTACCAATAGTAATAACGATGGAACCAGAGATAGCAGATGTGGGCTATGGTTCAATAGAGTTTTTATCAAGCCAATCCTCGGTACAAGACAATACAGTATGGATAGGTATTGGTGAAGAATATTATGTTTTAGGTGCATTATCGAAAAGTATGTTTGCTGGGACATCAGCAATCAGGGACTTGAAATACAGTTATGCCCTACCGAAGATAGCAGCATTGATGTGGTTGGCAATTCGGCGGTTGGGATTAGGGGTAAAAGTTGATTTAGGGATTTATTTACAAATATTGTTGCCACCAGGGGAAATAGCTCATGCCAATCATTTGGGTAAACAATTAACACAGAGACTAAAAACAGGTGTCAAAACACCAACAGGGAAGTTCAAATGTAAAATCAGAAGTTTTAATGCGGCATTAGAAGGGGCTGGACTATTGACGTATCGCAGCTGTAATGTCAATGTCAACTATTTTCAAAAGAATATAGGAATGTTGATGTTGGGGTATAGGAATGCTAGTTTTACCCTCTCAATGAAAGGCAATTCATCAAAAGCGGAATCAACAGATTTAGGAATGAATTGGCTTGTGAGTCAGTTTGTTGAAAGAACTGCGGTAGGTTTGTCCAAAGAAGATTCACGCTTAGTCAAGGCAATAGTAGAAGCCAGAGATGGAGATTTTGACTCATTACGTCGATTATCACGGAAAAATAAACCAGAGGAAATACAATTGGATGTAGACTTATTCGAGAAAATATTACCCCTAGTTCGTGAAGAATACACCCGTGCCTTATTACGATGGGTAAAAGGTATAGCTGTTATGGATGAAGTGCTAATTTGTGGGGGAACAGCAACTTTTGTACGTCACGAGCTAACCCAATATTTTGACAATGAAGGCATTCCCATTTGCTGGAATGGTGGGATGGAGCTTCCTAAATATCTAGACACAATGGGATTAGGAGATAGAGTATGTGATGTTTGGGGATCTCACATTAGCCATATCAAAATGCTGGATTTGAATTTAAAATATGATCGCCAAGATAAACCTTTAGTCCCTGATTATTATGTTCAACCATCTTCTCTTTTGTCGGTAGCCGAGATGAGGGCTAAAAATGGATATTTAACTAGCAAGTTATTCTAGCCCCAAGGCTTGCAATTGAAAAAATAGCTACCCCATACTCGCCTCAACAACGTTACTCAATGAAATCTAGCAGTTTGCCAAGCAAACTTGGCGGGGTAAAGGGAAAGGGGAAAGGGGAAAGGATTTAAACCCCTTAACCTTTTCCCTGGTTACTGAGCGCAGTCGTTGACGTAGCCTCTCCAAGAGTTGTATCCCCTTTTCCCAGCCTGAAAAAGCGCATTTTTGGGTTGGCAGACTACTAGCTGTCGTTCTTACCTAACGAGTTTATTGTGATTGCTGGGGTGAGTGGTGGCGTAAATCAACCTTGATGGATGCACTCAACGGACAACGGTCCGCCAAAGGGAAGTGTTTGTTAAACATGTTGACCTATACAAGAACAAGAATATGCCCAAAAATTGGACTTTGAAAATAAACCAGTACATCAATACAAATTCCAACTGCATTATTGCTACCGCCCATGTGGATAGTTTTCCCTCCGACCTACCCCTAGAACCAAATATCCGCGAACCTAATCCTAAAAGCTCAATGTACAAACAAGTATTTGATTCACTCACCACCCAGCCGGAAAAATTCTTTCAAAGAAATAACGGAATTGTACTGTGTGTTAACAAGGTTTTGCCCAAAAATAAAACTGAACTGGAGTTAGAGGTACTACAGGCTAATGAAGGCGGCAACGATGGTATTATCAACGGTGGGCATACAGTATTAGCATTTAAGCAAGCTAGAGCAAATAAGTACGACCTCTCTCTAGCCAGGGTCAAAGTCACAATCCATATTGGGCTAAGTGAAGACGAAGCGAAAGATATAGCTCTGGCATCAAACACATCAGCCCCAGTAGATGCGCGGTCAAAGGTAAATGCCAGAGGTGATTATAAATTCATCAAACAGTTTTTAGCAAAATTAGAGATGGAGGAAGAAACGAAATTCCGCATTGCTTACTATCAACATCAAAGTGGTACGCCTAAAAGTCCACAGTGCAATGTCAACCATTTGATTAAGTTGATGAATTGCTTGGACAGGAACAAGTACAACCCGAATAAATCTAAAGGTAAGCATCCACCTGTCAGCAATAATCCCTCTTTAAGTGATGGTGAAAGACAAAGGTTGTCGAAATTGTTGCCGCTACTGTCCAAGGCTATGTGGATTGAGCAACAACTGTTCAAAACCATTGAAGCTTACATCACCAACCCCAAGAAAAAAGGGGTAGACCTAGCATCAATCGATGCCCGTAAGAATACGCTATTGCCCGACAGCCGTTACTCATTTGGGTTTAGTGCGCCAGCAGATATTGCTATGCCTGTTGTTGCTGCTTATCGAGTCTTTTTGGATGAGAACTACAACTGGTTAATTCCTTTTGATGATTTCGCCCTTGATTTTCTAGAGCATTTATGGGCGAACTATTATAAGAAATACTTGGTGTCGGAGAAACTGGCTGGCAATACAGTTGGTAGCAAAATCTGTCGTAATCCAGTGATTTGGGATAATCTTTACGTTTCGGCTCAAAACTATCTCAATCAACAATTGCTCAAGATGGTTGAGTCAAGCAATAAACGCGAACAATTAACCTTGGTCAATTGATATGGCTGAAACGACACATTTGCAGGTACAAGAATTATCACGGTTTGCCCAAGAGCAAGACTTCAATCAGCAATATAGACAGTATTTCGGGGATGTCTGGGACGAAGTTGGAGTTAGTGATATCTCCAAAATGACCATTCAAGATGCCGAGCAAACTTTGAAGGTACTAGCTGATAGTGAAGCATCTCCCCAATTCATCAAATCTCTACTAGCACAAGCAGCAATTGATGGTGCTACACCGCAGGTTTTGGAGTATTTCTTGAGTAGTGATATTGACGGCTATGGGCGGACTCTGGCACAAGAAATATTGCAAGATGGGACGAACCCATTGCAGCCAGATATACCCCAAGCACCACGCAAGGCACAGGTTTTATCTCCATCTCCAACTGAAGATTTGGGCTGGGAAATATAGCATACATTCTCAAACTTTACTAGCAACCTGAGCTTTGATTTTTTCAGTACTCAAGTTGCTAGTTCTTTTTTGAAAGTATATTTAAACTTCTTAAGTTAGGTATGAGTTCCATTTTTCAAAAAGCACAGTAGGGTGTAATTGAATTATTGATTACACCTGTTCTCTCAACTAACTCCTAAATCAAGTGAGGACATAATTATGACTATATTAGGTATTAATAGACCTTTAGATACAACCCAGGCAAAACTGTGGGACGAGGGCGATTTGTCTACAAGCGATCGCCGCCGGGAGCATCTAGAAATTCTTCTGTGCCAGAAAGTACAGATAGGTGAAGACCCTACCTTGTGTAAACAAGTGTTGAATTATTTGTATTTCTCGGCATTTCAGCAGAATATCAATCGCATTACTGCCCAAAAGGAAAAAGAAAGGTCAGTATTTGCCTCCCTACAGCAAGTGATTATTACGTCTTTTGCTATTTTAGGGATGTTTGCGTTCCTTGCCGCCGCTTCTAACAAGTCAGTTGTGCGCTCGTCTGGGGTAATCCCTCCAGCTATAGAACGGCAAGCCAATTGACAAGGTATGAGCATAAAAAGCTGAAAGTAGCACGATAACAAAACTTTCAGCTTTCCAAAAATCTTAAACATCTAGCTTAAAACCAGGAAGTATCTTTATCGAACGGAAGTGTACTGGGTTCTTCGTTGTTCCTTAAGTCTACCTCCATCTGCTTTATGCGTTGTGTATATGTTCGGCTTGAAGCACGTAGTCTATTCATTTCTTGCTCACCAAAATTAATCCCCATTTCTGCTTTCCGAGCCGACACTCGATTATAGTTTTCTACATCCAGTATTTTGCGCCGTTCCATTTCTCCTAGCCATTCGGAGCTAATACCTTTTTTTAGTTCAGATTCGATATATTCTGGCTTGAGAGTACCATCACTGTTGAACTGCTGCTGCTCTGTAGGGGTGAAGAAATCGTAGGCAGTATAAACAGGCCAAGGTTCTGGATCTGTTTCGTCTAGTCGTTTCCATTCATCATATTCTGCCTTACATCTACGAGCATAACTATCAACTGCTCCTGGATCTGACCCTCTAGATAACTTTTGTTGTCTTGCTTCATCCTTTAAAGTCCCGTCTGCGTTAAATTCTTTCCCGTGCATATTTAACCAGCGTTTAATTCTTGACATATTGGACTCCTAAAAATTTTGAATGATTAAATAAGATTATGTCTTTGCAATTCCAACACTTTGCTCCCAGATTAAATCAATGGATTCATACTGATGGAGATAATCAGAATCCCCAATCAATTTTAACTGAAAAATTAGATAATACTCTATTAGAATTTTACTTTTCAGATCAACAGTTTTCTTTCGGACATATAGATGAATATAGTAGGTCAGAAGATTTAAGAAATCACCCAAATGGGCATACGCTGTTATTATCTTCTAAAACCCGATTATTGTACGGGTCGCCAGAATGCTTGGAAGTAATTGAAAAGTTATGCCCTGATAGAAAAGATAGAGGTGCTTACGGTTCAATCTTTCTAGGGGGGTGTAAAAATTCGATACATGAAGAGTTAAATATTTTAATTGTAGATGACTCTACTGAAGCTCAGGGTGAAAATGGAGGAATTATTAACAAAGACAATGCTTTTAAGTTGGTAGGTGACTGCTACGGGCAAATTTCTACCCAGCTATATGATAAATTAACTAAAAGACCAGAACAGCAAGATAAAAGTTATCGTGTAATTCAGCATCGATTTGGGTGGACAGAAACTGATGGAGAAGATACTAAATATCGATTCGGTAAGGGGACATTAAGACCTTACAGTTTTGATAAAATCGAGTATGCTGATACTAATAATGAACCCAAAATTGACTTAATTATTCCCCTATCTAGCTTCAAAGGTACAGACAAAGATCATCCCGATAAACCGACTAAACCCCAAATTCAACCGGGATTATATAAACAAAAAATCTGGTTAGGCGAAAAGTCCCAATCAGAGCGCAATACGGTTCAGTTAAGGCTAAAACTCTTTATCAAAGTCAAATTTTTTAACGAACCGCAGAGGCACAGAGGGAACAGAGAGAAGAAAAAAATGCTTAACTGAACCGTATTGAATCAGAGCGAGGTAAAACTGCTATATCTCAATTATTAGCATCATTTCCTCAAGGTATTAAGGATTTTGCTGAAGAACTAGAGGTACAAGCCCAAAAGCTAGCAGAAGCTCAAGATGACCCTAGAATTGTTGCACAACTGTACTGTGAAAACTACGAAAATCGAAAAGAATTTTCAGAAGAGCAAAAAAAATCTTTAGAACAAGAAATTATTGAATCAGTTAAAGCTGATACTTTAGGTAAACAAGTAGAGAATAATCCTGGTGAAGACTTAGAGCGAAACGATGAATCAGATGAATCTCAGAAAGATGATATGTTTATGTACAAACTCATCAAAGCTGATTTACTTGGACATCAACAATTACTAGAAACCGAAAAAGTAAAGCAAGAGTTGAGTCGATTTGTGCAAGGTCAGTGGCGTGATATTGCGGTTGGCAGGACATTAACTTTTGACCGAGGAATGATTATACCTTCCAAAGAACTCAAAAATGGCGAAATTTGCGCGACTTGGATAGATGAAAATGAAAAAGTATTAAATTTCCGTTCTCCCTTTCTTAATTCTAACGGTCTGTGTGTTTCTAATAACAAATATGTTGAAGACCGCCTAGCTCCAGATGGTACAGACTTACAAGGAATTATTGTAGTTAATGATGAAGATCACAAACGCATACTTGCTCGGATTGAAGCGCTAGAAGCCCAAGGTATTCAACACAACGAAGTTAATCCCCTCGAAACCGAATCACAACGTCAAGCGCGTGATTTCGACGGTGACTGTATTGGCATAGCACTTGCACTTCAATATCCAAACTTCACAGCCGAAGCCGAGTACAGAAACCAGCCTGAAAATGCTTATCGGCCTACTGTTAAAGAAAAGAAACAATCATTTTATTTGGAAAATGGAAGTTAGCCCCCATTTGAAGAAATCGCTATCCACATGAGCGATAGCATCAGCGTCGGCATAATCAACAATCAAGTGACAGCATTGGAAGCATTAGAATCGGAAATTGAGGTACTTAAAACTTACGGTAACTTAGAACAACAGTCAACTTATTTAGACCAAGTATCTAAGCACTATCAAACTTTATTTGAACAGGAACATGGCGAGAAGCCCAAACCAATTAGAGCAGAGTACAAACCTTTCATGCAATCTGTTGTAGCTATAGCAGAGAATCCTAACAGAACGCCAAAAATCATTCAACAGGCGATGGATGTTAACCGCCTGATGTACCGAGAAATGATTGGTGAGGGATGCTATCAAAACCAAATAGCGGTTGATTTATTCAAAAGTGCTAAAAAACCTGAGATGAATAAAATCCGGGAAAACAGCCGCTACTTATATCGTGATGTTAATTATATTAAAGATAAAAAGTCGCCTTCAGTTTATTTAAATACGGGGATAACACCAAAGGGCTACTCACCAGTAGAATTATTAATTAGCCAAACCAATAAATATTTCCAAGAATCACAGTTAGAATCGCGTCCCATAGTTCAGTTTAAAGACTTGTTCAAAGGGGTAGAATTTACACCACAGCAAAAATTTGCAGCGATCGCCGCCAAGTACGAGTTTGATCTGAAGTTCAACGCTGCGGTTCGTGCCTCAAGGCGGCGAGAAACAGAGTCTGGCCCTAGCGCAATTATTCAAACGGATTCAGGAACGCAACTCGAAATTACCAACCTCACACGTTACGGGCATCCCCTAATCTGGAAAGCCCAGACGTTGAACATTCGCCTAAATGAGATTAAATTCACAAACAGTGAACGCCCCCATAAATTATTAGCAGTTGCACAGATAGATGGCGAGGTTGGGAAAGATGGAAAACCCGCTTACCGCAACCTGGGGACAGTTAGCCAACAATCTGTGACTGACCACAACTTCAAATCGGGGATGACCATGCAGGGAGCTAAACTCCTAGAACTAAAACCAGAACTTACTAGAAGCCAAACTAAATTACTTTTCGACAAGGCACAAGAGGCGGCTCTCGCATTTTATGCGAAAATCCCAGAGTCAGAAAAACTTGCTCTATCCGCCGCCGCTTGGAACATTTGTGCATCCCGCCAGGATGAACTTGAAGTTGCAAGAAAAGAAAACGCAAACCCCCAAGCGATGTCTAACGACAAGCCGCTCCGCGTCTACGCTAAAAAAGTATCTAACTTCGCCTTCGCTGCTTTCCCCAATGAGATTATCTCTCGCTTAGATAAATTGCAATTTACCGAACCGAAGTTAGTCACAATAATGAAGCGAATCAATTTTTAGGTCGAGACTGGAATCCTACCCAGGGTTAGCGCGTCTCAAACCCTATCAGGGCGGCCGCATCATGTCAATAAGCATACTTTATTGAGAATAGATTTAAAATCAATGTCATTAAGTTTTGCTTATTGCGAAAGTTTTAGGCGATCGCTTTGGGGCTTAAAAAATAATCAAGCTCGAAATCCTGATTTTTTCGTTGGTTCTTAACCTTCGTTGTGATCAAGAGTAATTTAGATGCGTTTGCCCTGCAAACCCTATTGACAAGCGGACTTACCTGATCAGCAGTCAAGTTAGAAACAAAGTGCCACTATCCAGGCTAGGGTAAGATTTAATCCATCTAGCCCCAAGGTTCGAGTAATGC
>NZ_JACJSI010000226.1 GCF_014698065.1 Nostoc flagelliforme FACHB-838 | reverse complement strand
GATACTAAGTTCCCAGCAGATGATTTTTGCGTCATATATCATATTTTATAACGCCGTGTCTACCAATCTACATTCTGATTTTTTCTTTCTACCCCGATTTACCGAGCGGATACCAAATAAAGCTTGGCTTGGCATTGTGCCATCGGCAAATATAAAGGCGATAATACCTTGGAGAGGATATTTTAAACCGCCATTAATTGCAATTAAACGACCATATTGGTCGAAAACTGGGCCACCACTCATTCCAGGATCAATTTGATTGGTATAGCCGAGTTGATAGCCTTGTTGCAAAGGTTTACCTGACAACATACCAATTTGACCTTGAGTAAATTGAAAGGCTTTTATTCCCCAATCACGGGTATCTGCAAAAGTCGTGGGGTTAATTGCATGCCAATTAGGGAATCCCGCAGCATAAACGGGTTCGCCAACGGATAAAGCATCAGAATTTCCGATCATGGCAACTTGGTAAGCGCGATCGCTGCTAAATTGCACCAAGGCCATGTCATAATTTGTAAACTGCACCGAACGCAGCCACAATCCAGAATGAGTGTGTTCGTCTGCTGTTAGGAGCGTGTAGCGATCGCCTCCTGCTTGAGCGACTACATGAGCGTTTGTTAGTACTGTGTAAGTTTTCCCCTGGCGTTCAATAATCACTCCTGAACCACTGCCTTGTTCACCCAAAATCCTCACTGTAACCAGTTGGGCAATGGTTGGTAGTGGCATACTCGCAACCATCGGCATCCTAGGATATTGAGTAATTATGTTGCCAATCACCCTGGGTTGCTCAGAAGCTAGAGTAGTTGATAATAGGGGAGCCAGAGGGGGCATAATACCACAAGTTACCTGCAAAAAAACTGAACCTAGAGAGATCCGTCTTAAATTCACGGTTACTTCCTACAAAAACTTCAAAAGATTTACCAAAGCTTTTCCTCAACCCCCTCCATATTCTGTTCTGGTCTCTGTAGTGAAGATAAGACACAAATTTTAGGAAACTTGCACAGGGTCAGATGATGGATTTAGCGTAGGGCAAGCCTTAATGCCCTCACTAATTGTTAAAGGTTTAAACTAAATGTCATTACTAGCGCCTGAGCCAGGAGCGGGATTTGGAGTAGTAACACCAGGGGTTGGAGTAGCGCTACTAGGGATTGGAGCCGTAGGCATAGCACCAGTTTCACCTGCTAATTGATTTACTGCTTCTTCCAAGTTAATAGCACTAGGAATAATCTCCTCCGTAGCCCCGCTACTTTCAATACCCCCACTTTCTCGGATACCATCGTTAGAACCAGCAGAGCGTCCAAACCGAACAATCCGAGCTAAGACATTGCCGGGATTGCGGGCATTTTCTCCTCTAAGGAGGGTTATGATCACATTGCTGGGGTTACAACTTTCAGCAGCGTTCACAAAACAAATCACGCTGAAACCATTGACCTTACCAGTCGTTAGCAGCAAAGTACTTAATTTACCACCATTTTGCGCTACTGTCACTGTCATACGCTGAGAAACCATCTGACAACGTTGTTGGGGCGACATATCATTACTTGCTGTTTGCCAAACGATTAATGGCGATGGCAAAATCCGACCGTTCGCTTGAACGAGTGTAGCAGGTAAGCCTCCTACCTGACCACAAATAAAGGAGGTTGGGGTGGCTGGGGCTGGAGAGGCGGGATAACTGCTTGGATTCGCTACAGGTGGGTAAGAATTAGGATAACTGCCTGGATTCGCTACGGGTGGATAGGAATTAGGATAACTGTTCGGATTCGCTACAGGTGGATAATAATTAGCGTACTGTGCGATCGCGGGAGATACAGCACTGCCAAACGCGATTGCAGTCAGCAAAAGTGGAGCAGCTAATTTAGATTTCATGAATTCCTATGATGAATACAACTAGTGAAAGAAGAAAGCTGCAAATGTGATAGTTGCAGACTTGTTCATAATTTGTTCTCAAGTCAACGATAATATCGCGGTCAAACTCTTAAATCATTTAAGTTAACCCTTAAACACTTTAAGTTACTTAGAATATCTATTGCTTTTTGAACAATTGGAAACTTATTCTTTCTGAAGTTTAGTGTTTAAGTAGCTAATATAACAAGCAGATAAAGTCAGTCTAAAGACTGATTAAAGTCAGACTAAAGTCAGGAAAAGTGTGGAACAATGTTGGACAAGCAAATCAAACAAATACTAGTTAAAATTATAATATTTATTAAATTTAAGTATTCAAGACTTGACAAAACATCCATTTAGAAAAATTTATTGATTACAAAATTTACTTTTCTAAACCAATCATTCAAAAATCAAGTTATTCCATTCACATATTAACTTTTTAAATATACTAAATAAATGACGGTTGAAGAAGCGTTACTATTTATTGATCAACTTTTCGAGCAAAGGTGCTTTAGTAAAGTAGAAGAGATTGTTTTTCGGCAAGTTTGGGAAGGAAGATCGTATGCAGATATTGCCCAGGCTTCTGGTTATGACGCTGGCTATATTAAAGATACAGGATATAAGCTGTGGCAATTGCTATCTACTGCTTTAGGGCAAAAAGTCACCAAGCATAATGTTCAGTCAATACTAAAGCGGGTAGCTCTCAAACAACGTGAGAGCAATCACCAAAGAAATGAGCCTAAAAGTAATGCAAACTCCTGGTCTTATCCACCTGCTCTGTCTAATAAAGTTGACTGGGGTGAAGCAACAGATATATCTGTCTTTTACGGGCGGATAAATGAACTTAAAACATTAAGTCAATGGATTGTAGATGAGGATTGCCGACTAGTGACAATTGTAGGTATAGGGGGGGGTGGGTAAAACCACACTATCGGTCAAGCTAGCAGAAGAAGTTCAGGAGGAGTTTGAGTTTGTGATCTGGCGATCGCTTCGCAATGCACCAATGATTGACACACTTTTGGCACAGATCATCTCATTCGTTTCAAATCAGCAAGAAGTAAGTTTGCCAAACACTTTAGATAATCAACTCTCCCGACTGATGGAGTACCTCTGCCAACATCGATGTTTACTGGTACTCGATAACGTTGAAACAATTTTGCAAAGTGGCGTAAAAGCGGGACGTTACCAGAAAAGGTATGAAGCGTATAGTCAGTTAATCAACCGCGTTGCGGATGAACGACATCAAAGTTGCTTGTTATTAACAAGTCGAGAAAAACCAATTGGATTATCGGCTAGAGAAGATAATGTATCATCAGTGCGCTCACTTCAACTCACTGGACTCCACAAACAGGAAGTTCAAACTATTCTTAATATAAAAGGACTGGCTCAATCAGAGAGTGAATGCAAGCAACTAACTGAGTATTACGCTGGTAATCCTTTAGCGTTGAGAATTGCAGCTACCACAATTCACTCATTGTTTGATGGAGATGTCGCTAAGTTTTTAGAACAAGGAACTGTTGTCTTTGGAGATATTTGGGAGTTGCTCGACCAGCAGTTTAACCGTTTATCTGCATTAGAACAACAGGTTATGTACTGGCTAGCTATTAATAGGGAATGGACAACTATTGCACAATTGAGAAAAGACATTATTCCAGGTGTATCTCACCGAGAACTAATGGAAGCATTGGAGTCATTGTTAGGTAGATCACTGGTTGAACAGCAGTCTGCTAGCTTTACACAGCAACCTGTTGTTATGGAGTATATGACTGAACAGAGGCAGCGCTTTTCAAACATTATTGACAAGCGCATTCCGAAGCATCATCATCATGTTGAGATAAACAAGCAGCAAGAATAGTAAGCACATAATTATTATCCATTGCATCTCAATGAGGCTTTTGAGCATTACTACGTTTCAAAGATTGCTCTCGATTCAAAGCATTAAAGGCAATTCGTTGTAGTAATGCTATGTTTTGTTCATTTTGGCTAGGCATACTCAAGCAAATTTTTATAATGAAATAGGCCTGGTAAGAAACAGATAGGAGCCAAATATAGCAATCCTAAATCATTTGTGAAAAATCACAGTTGTTGATATTGTCAACAATGGGAGTAATAATATAGTGCATGGCAGTACAGATGGAAGAGTTAATAGAATTCATTCAGGCGAACCCAGATCCCAGAGAACTAAAACGAGCACTAGCTGTACAAATGCTCATGCAAAACTATAAACATTCAACAATTGGACATATTTTAGGAGTGTCTGTAGGCTTTGTAAACAAATGGAAATATATATTTGGAGAACAGGGTGTCGCCGGACTGAGGCTGAGATACAAAGGATCAAAAAGTTATCTTGATTCGACACAAAAACAAATATTATTAAGCTGGCTACAACAGAAGAATTACTGGCATTTATCAGAATTAAAAGAGTATCTATCAGATAATTTTGATGTAGTTTTTGAGTCGAATCAAAGTTATTATGACTTATTGAAACAGGCTAATATAAGTTGGAAGAAAACACAAAAAAGTAATCCCCGTAAAGACCCGGATTTAGTTGCAAAAAAAAACTAGAAATAACAGCGTGGCTGACGGCACACCAGCAAGAGATAGTGTCTGGCGAACTCGTAGTTTTCTTTGAAGATGAATGTCACCTATTATGGGGAGATATTTGTGGTTATATTTGGGGAAACACCAAGGAACGGATTGAAGTTCCAGTTATCAATGAACGACAACGACAAACCTATTTCGGCGCTCTAAATTATTACACACAAGAATTTTTAATTAAGCCTTGTAAAAAGGGTGATTCTAGCAATGCGTAGGCGTAGCCCGTCGTAGACATCGCTTTCGTAAAATATTTAATTTCTCAGTACCCCAAAAGCGTATTGCCTTGATTTGGGATGGAGCTAGTTATCACCGTTCCAATGAGTTTAAAGCTTATTTAGGTACTATCAATCAAGGCTTAAATGAAGATGAATATAAAGTTACTTGTATTCGATTTGCACCTAATGATCCAACACAAAATCCTGTAGAAGACATTTGGTTACACGCTAAAAACTTTATTCGAGAGTTTTATCATTTATGCAAATCATTTTCTCATGTCAAGAGATTATTTGAACTTGTTACTCATCATCAAGTTTTTGACTTTCCAAAGATATTTATGTATGGTTCTTTTTTTTTCACAACTCATTTAGGATTGCTATATGTACACAACATTTCAACCAGATCCCGTCCGCTTAGAAATCTTTAAAAACCTTTATCAATTTATTGCCGAACAAATGGGAATTGTTCTCCAAAACACGGCAGCATCGGTGAATATTGAATGGCACGCTTGAAAAGCTGAAAGCTCAGCTCGTCTGGGCTGGGTGTTGGGGGTAGGGTGTTGGGTGTAGGGAAAAATCAAGAAAAGTAAATATGAGTGAGGATACAAATAAATTTCTGACTCACTACACCCACTCAGCCACACCCCACACCCAAAAGCCTTATATATCATGGGTTTGCCGTTATCTTAGTGCCATTCGAGCATGGATGCAAGCAATATCGAGATAGTTACCATTCACTACATTATCATTATTGACTGCAACGGGAAGTGAGCATCGCTTTCTGATGGGATACGCCTATTGACCGACGCGCACGGCAGGAGTTGGAGTTGAGTTTAATTTTGAAATGGCGCAGTCCATTTAATAAGGAGAACTGGGAGCGCTGGGGGCAGCCGTTTGGGTAGAAAAAGTGAAGTTTAGTGTCAGTCAAAACAGGATTGCTATATCACTCATGTAACTGTTGTTAAAGCTTGTTTTTATGGAGCTTTTATAAATAGGATTTTCCCAAATTGTTTACATATTTTTCTCCGGTTTTTTTGAAATGTTTTGACTTTATGGAGATTTTTGATTATCTATAACCAATTGATTTAGCTCTTCTTGCATTTGCTTATGAACTAATTCATAACAATCATTCACATAATTACGATCCTTAACTGCATCTTGACCATATTTTTCAAAAGTAATTGGACGACATACACGAGTATGAATCTGCATAGGTAGAGGAATATTAGGCAGAGGCCCAATAGACAAGCCCCAAGGTAAACCTAAATAAATTGGGAAAATTCCTGGGTCTATTTGATAAAGCCACGGCAATCCCAACTGATGTAGTTGTTTGACTAAATCATAGCAATCACATAAAACAATCAACGTATCATGAGCGCCTACTGATATCAAAGGAACAATTGGAACTTCTTGTTTTAAAGCCAGCTTGACAAAGCCCTTATTCTCAGCAAAATTAATTTTATAGCGTTGGCTGTGAGGACGAAACATATCATATTGTCCTCCCGGATATACCAGAACGCTAGCTCCCATCTCAAAAGCTGCACTGGCGAGCTTTGGATGTGCAACAATCGCTCCAACTTTCTGAGCTAATTGGGCTATCTCTGGACTCACTTTCCAAACAGAAGGGTGCATTAGACCATACACCAAACGCTCTGTTCCAAATCTAGAAAACCAATCATACATCATCATTACTAAATCTGGAGAAGCCATTCCACCATTATGAGAACCGACCAGTAGCACTTTTCCTTCTGTTGGTATGTGATGCCATCCATCAGTTTTTACTCGAAAATAGTAACGATAAAACCATGACCATACAGGCATTAACAATTCGAGCAACTGAGGATCTCGCTTTGTTAATGACCAACCTGGTATACATACAGATACATTTCTCGTCATTGCTCACTAGATAAATCGTTGTATTACGCTAATGTTAAATATCATTACTCAATAGATTGATGTTAGCCTGGGATTAAAGTAGTGCTTAGAGTTACCCAACAATCACTTATCAAAGCCTCCCGCATGGCTGGTTCATCGATAAAAGTCTGTTGTAAAAGTCGTCCTTCATAAACCAGTTTGATTTCGCTTTGCTGAAATGCCCAAGGAGACATGATTGCTGTGTAATGATTATCTTTGTCTTCTACCAAAGTTAACTTTAGCGTGGTTTCGTAATTAGTTGTTGGCACTTGAGTAATATGTTGTTCTCCAACTTTCCCCATACATAAAATTATCGAGAGTGCATCCCATGTTGCTACCAGCTTCTTGTTGCGCTCGATAACTTCTCCTGTCGCATAAGGCGTATAGTATTTGTCTTTTTTAAGAATATCAATCATTTGTTGTTGAAAAGCATACTCGTTGTTTAAAAAATCCCGCACAATTTCAGCAGACTTGTGTGAATTTTGCCAACTTGTGAATCGCTCATACAATCCGGTTCCGTGGAGTGAAACAAGTAGTGTTGCATACCTGCCCAAAGGAAATGCTAGCTGTTTAGCACCCGACCAAATGTCTATATGTACTTCGGTTGGAAGTTCGGTAAAGTTATAAGGATAGCCAGTTTGTGGGTTAAGCGTGGGTTGTTGTTCCCATTGCAGCCAACCTATATCGTGTTGTTCGGCGGCAAGACAAACTTCTTCCTTGGGAACAAACTCACCAAATTGCTCGTTTCCCCAAGCTCGTGCAAATTGACCTGAAAGCCACGCATGATGTGGTTGAGTGATGCAAATCAATCCATACTTTGATAAGCGATGCAGCATGAGTTTTAATCTCAACGTATCTCTAACCTTTCAACTTACACTTGCTTTAGGGTCATTTACCATTACCTGCGGGTTAAATCCTCAAGGCATAGGTAAGCGCACAACGTTTCAACAGGTTTATTGTTTTTTGAAAAATTTCAAGGCTTCAGACTCTACTCCTGAGTTCAGGATTATCCGTACTTGGCTGCTTGTTGGGAGAGCAATCTAATTCTAGGCAGATAGTAGCAATATCAGTAGATAAAGGGAATGAGTCTCCAGGTTTTTCTTGAGTAAATTAGCCACAATTCCATATTCTTTCTCTATCACACTAAAAACTTTTCCTCAACAGCCGTCAAATACGGTCGCTTCACTTCACCCCAGATGCTTCAGCACGGCACTTGGGGCATCTTCTAAATTCTCACTTTCCCGTAGCTTACTGATGCGATTAGCTTGCCCTATCCCTCGTACAACTTCTTCGCTGTCCCGTTGTGTTCATATCCCTATTTTTGGCAATGATATTTGGCTTCATGGTATTACTGCTGCAATCGCCATTTACTTTGGCTTTATTGCTACACCAGATTTATTGGAACTCAGTTCCGGGAAAAGCCACAGTCTTAGCCAGAAATAAATTGTTGCCTAGTTTTATAGTCAATTTTGTAATTTGTAGCATTGGGCTGACCAATTACGCCCACTGTCTCCAACACAGGATCTTGTTTTCAGTTTTCCCTCAGCAGTAGCTTTCATAACACAAAAGCTCCTAAACCGAATCTTCGTGCCAGATTTCCCACCAACACACCACTCATCCCTTCAATAGACCTACATCAGTAGGGCTTTCGCCAATACTCGTGAGAATCGATTGGAGAGGTGATGCACTAGCCTCCATCTAGCTCCCGCGATCGCTCTTTAAGGAAAAACTTTTTGGTTTACTATTTTTTAATTAATGTGTCAGTTTAATTATTGTCTATCAGTAAATACAACAAGCTTTGGGCTAAAATTACGTTGTTAGTCGGTGCAATTATCCAAATATTCTTATTTTAGATAATATCACTATTGTCTATTTCCTAATAGAAACTAAAATTTATAGACAAAAACTGGAAAACAAAGCTTTGCAACTCTTTCGGTTATTGTATTCTTTCAAAGAGAGAAAACAGGGTTAAGTCTAAATATTCAAGCGACCTGTAGTCAACAATTGATATCCCCCAACAAAACAAGCCATTGAAAGACAGAACTGCCATAAACTTGTAGGGGTGAGGGCAGCGCGGCTACTAAAAAAAATGAGACCTACAATTAGACGCTGTTGCGCTTGCTCAATGTGTGCGAAGTAAATTCATCTAATTTTTGTTCTAACTCTTCAATTCGAGCCACAAGAGGAGCCATCATAGCTTCAACTTCGTTAGCAGAATAGTGGACAGGAATGTGTTGAGAACAATTCTCACTCAAAGCTTCGACATGAAATAGAATAGCCCGCTCAACTTTTGCTGGATAGCTAGGAATGCGAAGTCGCTCAATTAAAGCACTATCCCCTTCAACATATTCTGCCCTTCCCCAAACTTTGATGCGTCTGCGTTGGCGGTAATCCATCAGGAACAGAAATGCTTTTGCTTCCCCTTCAAGGTTGCTTACAGTAATATACTGCACATTCCCAGAAAAATCGGCGAACCCCAGGGTTTTCTCATTCAACACTTTCAGAAACCGGGCGCTCCTCCACGAAACTGGATATAGGGATAGCCATTGGAACTGACTGTTCCTAAATAAAACCCATCCAAATGAGCAATAAATTCGGCAATTTCTAGTGTAATTGAATCATTGGCGGGCCCGTTGGCAATATAGCGTTCATAGGTTTGCCGTGAACCCCGTTGTGACTGAGCGGCTTCAACTTCAGGAGTAAAAGCAATTTCTCCAAATTTGCGTGGCATAGTGCGCTCCTAAACTCTAGCAGGTTCTTCAATACCAATCATTCCAATAAAACCAGGGAGATGCTTGAGTCGTTCAATCCAAGCTTGAACATGAGCATAGGGCGAACGCTATGGTTTTATAGTGATTGATTAACAATAGTAGTAAAGTATATGCATCTGTAACACCTAACCCTTTTTTGAGCCATTAAACCTTAACCATAAATTCATAAAACTTTAAATATTAGGAAATTTCTTCTTAATAGTACTTAA
>NZ_JACJSI010000225.1 GCF_014698065.1 Nostoc flagelliforme FACHB-838 | reverse complement strand
TTTCCTTTCCCTGCTCTTGTTGCAGGTACTATCACGGGTCGAGTTATGGCGGTGTAACACTCAATTGCGCTATTCATCCTCACGGCTGCGAGGGTAGTCAATGCCCGGATTGGGAAACTCATCAACTATTTAAATAAAGAGCAAAAAAATGACATTCACTCTGGATAATCGCTCTCAAAATAAAGAATCGTCTCTGACGCAAGCATTACGGCAGATACAGCAGTTAAACTCCAAAATTGCTGTGTTGGAGCAGCAGCATCAAGATTACGTGCAGAAGCAACAGAATTTGATTGCTGCGATTGCCGAAATCTGTGTTTCTCCAATGCAGGAAATACAGGCGCTGCGGATTCTGATTTATCGGGGAGAGGTAGCCTGTCGGCAGTACTTACGCTCGGTGTTGATCAAACAAAGTCAGACTTCAAAATAGCCATAAAGCAGATGAAAAAACCTACTTTAAGTAAAGGAACCAAAAACCGGAGTTCTCTGCAAAATTCAAAAAAATGAATTTTCTTTCTCATAGAGGCGCGAAATCAGTCAGAGCAGGGGATTAAGCAGACCATGAGACAGCTATTTTGACGGGATTACTAGGGTTTTGAGCCTCGTCTAAATCATTCGCATGTCTCAAAACCTTGATGCTACGGCGTTTGAGGTCGAACAGAGTTTCATGGTCTGCTTGCTTTTTACCGAAGGTATAAAAATTGTGCCTTCGGTATCACTGCATCAAAACGCATTGGATGAAAGATTTTATAAGTAATTGCATTATGTCAAACAAACACTTATTGAAAGTGAAACGGATTCATCCTAAAGAATTTAAATTGAAGCACGGATTATCGGTGTCCGAGATTCATGAACTAAGCGACTATCCACCAGAAACTCTTAAGCACTGGTTAGCTGACGAGCATAGCAGTCGTTATCAACAACCAAAAGAATCTGTCTTAAATCATTTTGGTTTATTAGATTTATATTTAAGCGCTTTTTAAATTCAAAAAGGTCACACAGACACTACCCGCTTCGACGTGGTTTTTTTATTATAAAAAAGCAAGGTCAATAGATAGTCAATAGTTGTTTGTCATGGACATCAATATTGATACAGATATTGACAATGGTCTTGATACAGAGATTGATACAGAGATTGACACGGATATTGACTATCTTTTTGAGACTATTGACACGGATTTGACTAAGTTCATGAAGTCACAATGGAGAGAACAACTTTTTCATCAAAAACCAAGCCAATCGGGAGTCAATTTCTTGCTTTTACCGATGTCAAAAGCCAAAGCAACTAAAATTTTAGGCATCTGCCCCCGTACATTAGAACGGTGGACAGAAGTAGCTCAACTTGTTCCAGAGTATAGATTAATACTCTTAAGAATGAAAGCTTTTGCTCAAGAAAAGAGACTACGTGCGCCATTAATGACAACGTATCAAGTATGGGTAGTAGGAAAGATTGGCGAATTGTTTTCTGACATTGTTCAAGGCATTGATAAAAAGCCCCTTGTTGAGGCCATTATTGAAGCTAACAAAGGTGAATATACTCGCAGCAACTTTGAACAAGAACAACTTAGATTTACATCATACGGCTTAGGAGAAATACATCATGTCGAATAGCATATTCACCCGTGCAGAATTATTTGAATTATTGAGTGCTAACTACAAGCCAGAGCAAATTATTGCTGGATTAGAACAACTGGCTCAGTCAGATCCAACAGTTGATCCAAATGCAGAAGAATTTCCTGTAGAAATCAGCGATCGCTTAGAAAAGTTGTTCAATCTAGCGCAAGCAACCCTCGACAAATCGAAGCTGTTAGAAGGTGGGAGCAATTTGGCAAATATACAAACGGCTGCCATAGAAAGTGTAAGTGAGCAATTACATCTTGCTGGAGTCAGCCGGGAAACGTTTAAAGCATTCTTGGACATTGTGGCAGGCAAGACTGTTGCTCAAGCATTGGCAGTTCATCAATTTGAGCAAGAGTTATTCGATGAAATAACCAGCGAGCTTGATGTTCGCTCATTGCAGCGAAGGACAGAGCAAGGCTTTGATGAAATAGCGTTTATTTATCAGTTGGCCAAAAATCCCGAAATCAGGCAACAAATTACCCAAGAGTACGGGTTAAAGACTGGGGATGAGATTAAGCAACAAGTTCAAACCCTCACTACTACTGCTACCCCTGGTTTTGACCCGGAAGCATTCTTACAAGAACTAGGAGTACCAACACCCGAAAAAAAGTCGAAGCTACCAACAACAATTCAGGACTTGAAAAATTTGACACGCTCTTTGTTGAGCAAACAAACTCAGTCATCAATTTAAAATGGCGCAAGTTCTTCGAGCAGAATCTTTTCGGATTGTCAGTCATTTTTTTTCTAGTTTGTATTGGGCTATCTGTTTACATACGTATTATTAATGCACCGCCACCCCAGACAACACAAACTATCGACGGGCAACAACCGTAAAATATTCCGGGTGAGTGCTTATGAAATACCAAAAGCAAGCGATGTTGGGGTTATTGGGCATGGGGTTAATCGCAAGTCCTTGGTTATCGCAACTGCCAGCCCAATTTAAGACTTACTCTCACGGCATTACTATTCGAGAGTCTGAAGAATTAGAACGCATTAAAGCCGAGCAAAGGGCAGAAACCGCCGACAAAATTAACTCTCTTGGAGTTACGCCCTCATTCAGTAAGTTACGAATCAGGAACTATCTAGATTCAAAAAAACGTAACCCTAGACCCGACACTACAGGTTATTTAGAAGATGAGACAGTTTTTGTGTATGACTCAACTGGTTTTTGTATTGGACGCATTGAACACAGGCAATGGCGGTGGAAGTATAGATTCAAAAACGCTTGTAAGAATTCGCCACTGTATCAAGATTCCCGTAATTGACCTTTTGCTTACAACGTAGCCTCAATGATGGCAGGCGAGATTGGTTACAGCATTTGGAAACTTACTAAATAAAAGGAGAAGACATGGAACAAATACCAATGCTTGGTACAAAAGAAACGGCACTTTTACGTGACGATTACCCCAGCATTGAGTATTTGGAAGCTGGGAATGCCGCCTCTTGGTTACAGGAACGACAGGATCAGTTGTTAGTTCGCGCCAGGGACGAGCGTAATGGCATGAATCTGGCGAAGTTCATCACACTGGCCACCGCTCTTACTGGTGCAGTTTGTTATGCTACCTCTCCTCTTGCTCCCATCGGTGCTGTCGTAGCTGGTGTTGGTTATTTATGGTCAATTGTTCAGGACTTAAACGATACTTATCAATTTGCACCAATCCCTTTTATACGTGGTGGCTTTTTTGAGTTCCTCTCGGCAATGGGAGATAGTGTTGCCAGGGACGAATACTTTGCGAACAAAAATGAACTGGCTGACTTGATGCTGCATCTGGAGCCAATGTCTAAGTATGAGTTTGCCATGCTCAAGCAATCATCTCATGTGGTGTGTGAATACTTGAGCGCCGTTGAGCCAGGGAAAAGATTTTATGCTTACGTTGGTTACTTGATTGGTTTATTCAGCTACGTGGGCAGTTTCCCACCCGTGAGCAATTGTCTGGGCATTTAGCGCAAGTGACAATTGATCCACGAGTTAACTACCAACAAGTAACAGTTATTCAAGAGGCCATACAACCACAAAACCTTGGTATCCCACAAGCTCGATTTGCTCAATTACCAAATCATGCTGTGGGAGCAAGGTTTGAAGAGGACAAGGAGCAGGGTGCGGGGTGCATGGGAGAGAATCTTTCCCCTCTGCCCCCAGCTAAGAGCTCCCCTGCTTCTTCTTCTCCAGTCAATACCGAAATCTCCACCTACACCACTAAACCCCAAGTGCAGTATGACCTAATCGCTCACATTGCTAAAAAAGTTACCAATATGCTATGGGTTGGTGTCCCTGGTTCTGGCAAGGGCATCACCATTAGCAATGCAATCGATGCTATTAAGCGACTGCATCCTGACATACACATCTTTTATATTGACCCCAAAGGTGACGAGAAAGAAACGGGTTATTTCAAAGGTCGTGTTGATACTTTTAAACGGGCTAAAATCCTAGAAATGTCTCCGGTCGAAGCAGTCTTATGGGTCAAAGAATGCTTTACCGAATTTCAAAATATCTCTGGCTCCAAGCTGATTATTTTAGATGAAGGAACGGCCGTCTGTTCCAAATTTAAAAATACCAAGGGTGAGATTGGTTGGCTCAAGGACAAAATCATCTCTTACTGTTCTTGCGGTGATAGTTCCGGTTGGCATTTCTGGATTGTCGTGCAAAATCCTCACACTGATGACTTGGGCATTTCTGGCGGACTGCGATCGCAGTTAACCTCTGTGGCATTGGTTCATCCTGATAACGTCCCAGCTTACAATGCCATGATTGCCACTCAACTCATCCCCAGCGATCGCAAGATTACTTCAACCCAAGTCATGGAGATTGCTGCACAATCACCAGTCGGTCGAGCAGTTTATTACGGCGGCATCAATGAATGGATACCAATGCCTCTGTTAAAGAATTTCTCTGGTTATGACCGGGATACCAAAAACTTTATTGACTCTGCACCAAGTAATAAGCAAACCTCTCAAGCCGAAACTAAGGAGTCAACCACACCAACAACCCAAGCTCAACAGATGTTGGCACTTTTAGAGAAGACGAAAGCCAATTCCATTGATGAGTTTATTCAAAGCGAGTTGAAACTAGACGGAGTTCCACCAGATTTAATCCGCTTAGGAATCGAAAGATTGCTTCAGAATTCACATCTTAAGTACAAATTCGGTGGCTGCAATAGCAATCAAAATTAAAATTTGGAGAAAAATATGCAATCAGTTCTTAATTTTTTGTCACTACTACGACATACCTTGATTGTCGGTGCGCCCTGTTCTGGTAAAGATTTTTTAGCAAGCCACGCTATTAAAACACTTAAACAACAGCAACCTTCTCTTACTGTTTATGTGATCGACTTCAAAGGAGATCCTAAAGAAAGCCATTACTATGCTTGTGCTGATTTCTTGCGAACTCAAAACTCTACTACTATTGCGGCTGAAGAGGATGTGTATCAGTTAGTGTCGTGGATACAGCATTGTTTTGCTGAGTTTGAGTCTATTGAGGGTAAAAAATTATTGGTGTTATCAGAAAGCACATTAATTTTTCACTTCTTTGCTCTCAATAAAAGCAATAGAATTTGGCTTGCTAATAAAATTATCAATTATTTGTGCTTGGGGGATGCGAATGGTATTTATATTTGGTTAATTGGGACAACTATGACTATCGAGAACATTGGAATTAGCAGTAGATTTAAAGCCATGCTCAATCTGATTTTAATTATGCATGGGCAGAGTTTGCCTTTTTATAACCATATTTTGGGTACAAATTGTTTTCCTAAAAACTGTAAATTGAGTATCGAGGCTATAGGAGCGATCGCTCAACAATCTCCTCTAAAACGAGCCGTTTACCACGATGGAGAATGGTTGCCTATGCCCATACTTAATTCTTAAGAAGAGTTTAGTAGTTCGCTTTCGTGACTTGGCAAACTACCACATATTTTGTTTTTTTCATAATTGAATAATGGGACTTGTAACCCTGAATAAATCAATTTCCAGTTTCAATTTCGCCCTGGAAAAGCGAATTACTCGGTTAGTCGCTACTTCTTGATACCTTACTTATCAAATCTTTCAAACTCGGTAAACCTATGCAAGACAACAATCAAAGCAACTCCCCATCAGCAGCCTCAAGCCCTTTAGAAAAGTTAACAACGAGTGTTGTTAACTTTATTAACAGTCTCTCTCAAAGCTTCAAACTATCAGAACGCGAACTACTAGTTCAAAAACAGTGGCTACACAATATGCAAACTAGTAAGCTTCTGAAAGAACAACAGGATTTCATCAATGAAGCTAATCAACAGATGCCTATACTATTAACTTCCAAGTCAAGATTAATAATTCTGGAAGCAATACTTGTCACTCGTGCTAGGAATGGACAACCTATAGATGATTTAGTGACGGCAATTGAAGTAGTCAGGAAGAACGTTCTTGAGATAGATATCCAGCCCAATCTCAATTTAGAAAAGGAGCAAAAAACTCAACCTCAGAAAACCAAAGATGCACTAATTACACATCGTCACCAGTACGAATTACCTGTTCTGAGCGAAGTTGGTCATTTAATCACTGATGTCCGAAACCTTATATTAATTATGCCTCTAATTGCGGCTCTATTTGTTTTGATTTTGCCGATTACTAGCCCAAGAATTTGCGATTCTTGGGAGAATGCTACTGGCACTTATGAAAACAAAAGTTTGTTTTGTCAACTTTTAGGTGATTTGAACCGCTTTTTTCAAGACTATCAAAAGCTAAAATGAATCTTCTAGCTCTGGCAACAATCGCCGGAGCTTAAGCAAACTAATACGGAGTAAATCATTCAAAGATATAACATTAATGTTAATTTAATCAGTCAAAAAAAGACTTTCTTAGCTGATAAGCCTGTAGAATAGGTATTGTTAACATTTTCAGTATTAAATAGGGAAAAATGTAAAATTGGAGCGTTTGCATTTTTAAAAGCTACTCTTAAAAGAGATAAAATATTAATTAGAATAAATAACTTTCATAGTAATTTAAATGACTCGATTTATTCATGACCAATTTGCTAAAGACTATTTGGAAGAGTTACTAAAACCTTATGGAAAAGTAAAAGCTTCTAGCCGTGTAGCTGGTGAGATTAGAGAAATTGATGTTTTATTTTCTCCTGCTCAACAAGCTAATAATTTAGAGATGCTAGGAATTCTGGGGAAATTTGCAGCTACATCTGCTATTTTTGAACCATTTCGCAATCCTGCCTCTGAGGAGGAAATCTGTGATTGTTTGCTGAAACTATTGGAAGTAAGAGGTGCTTTACAACGCGAAGCTAACCGCAATAAAATCTCTATTAAAGAATTAGAAATTCCGAAATTGTGGATACTTTCTCCAACCGTATCTGTGAGAATACTTTCAGGTTTTAGTGCAATCCAAGCATCTAATTGGGTGTCTGGAGTATACTTAATGGGGGAGTATTTGCGAACAGCTATCGTTGTAATTCATCAACTGCCACGTACTCAAGAAACTTTGTGGTTAAGAATTCTCGGTCGAGGGAAAGTACAAAGGCAGGCTATTGATGAATTAGAAGCGCTATCATCTAATCACCCGTTTCGTAGAGCCACGCTAGAATTACTGTACAATTTACAGCAGAACTTGGTAATGTCTCAAACTGAAGAATCAGATGACAGGGAGTTAGTTATGCGATTAGCACCACTTTATCAGCAAGACCGAGAACAAGCTAGACAGGAAGGACAAGTAGAGGGAATTAAGCAAGGTGAAGAACGTTTAATTATACGTCAACTAAATCATCGTTTTGGTGAGATTGACTCTTCAGTACTTGAGCGAATTCGAGGTTTATCTACTGACCAATTGGAGACTTTAGGAGAAGCCTTTTTAGATTTTTCATCCCTCACTGATTTAGAAACTTGGTTAGACCAAAATCTCTAAATAAAAAGCTTGTGCTATTATCTCTTGCCTGGAAAGTAGATGCGCTCTTATCAAGGAGGTTTGGGGCAAGGGGGAAAGGCTTCGCCGTGAGCGCAACTTCTCTTCTTAGGCTGCGCCTAAGCGTAGCTATGCCGCAGGGTTTACAGCGAATCAGTCGAACGATAAAAAGCTATTTGAGAACAGTAATTGCACCATCATTTTTACCTTTTCCCCTCTTGTTTATACCTTGTGTCACCTTGGATTCTGACTCTACCTTACTGAAGTTAACCATTTTCACCAAGTGCTGATTTAGATAACTCTGCGCTGAGATATACAAGCTTTCCCAAATCTCTTGATTGCGGCTGATTTTTGTACCGACTGTATTCCCTGCTGTTTTCTCCGATACCAAGTATTTGCGGAAATAGTTCATCCACAAGTGTTGGAGAAAATCTTCAGCGAATTCGTTAAACGGCAGTATCCATTTATAGTCCTTATCCAAAAATACCCGATAGGATGCAATTATCGGTAGCGCGAGGTCAGTTGGCGCACCAAACCCAAATGAATACTTGCTGTCAGGCAACAATGTAGTTTTACGTATATCAATTGATGCTAAATCGTTAGAACCTTTTCTTCTGGGGTTGCTGATATGGTCTTGGATAATTTCATACAGCCTTTGTTCTATCCACAGAGCATGAGTTAGCAGAGGCAGTAAAGCGGTTAACCGTTCTCTTTCTGCATCTGTGATGTTACTTGGAAGACTCATCCCTGCTGGGTGTTTGGTTCGTTTATTACCGTCGGGATTGTATTTATTTCTATCGAGGCAGTAAAGGAGCTTGAGCAAATGGGTGACATTGCACTGAGCGTTTCTGGGAGCGCCGCTTTGGTTTTGGTAATAGGCGATGCGAAATTTTCTATCTTCTGCTCTCTCTAACTGGACTAAATACTGCTTGATGAATTTGTAATCACCTCTGGCGTTAACTTTGGAGCGAGAATCTACTGGCGTTGTCGTATTTGAAGCTAGGGCTATGTCCTTAGCTGATTCTTCAGTCAATCCGATGTGGATCGTAACTTTTACCCTAGCTTCGGTTAAATCATATTTGTAATTTTTCGCTTGCTCAAAAGCTAAAACTGTATGTCCCCCGTTGATAATCCCATCGCTACCGCCCTCGTTAGCTTCCAAAATCTCTAGTTCTAGCTCGGTTTTGTTTCTGTTGGGCTTAACTTTATTGGCTGACAGAACGATTCCACTGTGGCGAGAGAAGAATTTTACGGGTTCGGTCGTCAGCGAGTCGAAGATTTGTCTGTAGGTTGAGCTTTTGCGGTTTGCTTCCCGAATATTCGGTTCTAGGGGGAGGTCTGTTGGGAAGCTGTCTACATGGGCTGTGGCGATAATGCAATTGGGGTTGGCTTGAAAATAGTTATCTATTTTGATGTTCCAAGTCTTGGGCATACAATGTGTGCAATGTCAGGGGAATTTCTATGTTAACCAAAACTAGTACAGGACGGCATAAATAAACCACCCATTCCAGATCAATGAAATGCATACCATGTATTAATCTTGAATTTTGAATTTTGAATTTTAAATTACGCCTTGCGGTACTAGGGTGCAAGGTCTGAGGTGTAATACCTGGAGGAGCTAGCTACTAAAAAACTGGACAACCTGGAACCACATTTGGGCACCAACAGCGCTTTCAGCAGTTGTATCACTTACTTCGCGCTCTGTGCTTTCAGCAGTTGTATCACTTACTTCGCGCTCTGTTATCAAGACGTGCAATCGTAATATTGTGTATCAGGCGGTCAAGTCAGACAGATGACCAAAATCAAGTCAAATTCTGCTTAGAATCACAGTAGTAATATATTTAAATTTCCTAATATTAAGAAAATGAAATTGTACTATCTTCATAATCTCCAAAATGCCAAATCCAGAATTTAAATTCTTTATCAATTTCATCTACTACTTTTTTATATTGTGCAGCATTTTTCATTGTAAAATTAGTGATTAATGCGGAATATTTACCCAGGGTTAGCGCGTCTCAAACCCTATTGACAAGCGGACTTACCTGATCAGCAGTCAAGTTAGAAACAAAGTGCCACTATCCAGGCTAGGGTAAGATTTAATCCATCTAGCCCC
>NZ_JACJSI010000224.1 GCF_014698065.1 Nostoc flagelliforme FACHB-838 | reverse complement strand
AGCAGACTAAGGGTAGAGGTTGAGAGCAAGCTGTTGGATTATCTAGAATCACGCGAAGATGCTAAACTAATCGGCGGCAACATGAGCGGGAGAAATGCGAGAGAATTGGCGCGAGTGTTTCTCGCTGACGTGCGGTGTGCGCTTCACTGCCTGCCAAGTTACTGCGCTTGAGTTTTTTAATTCGTGCAATAGCGTAAGCCATGCCACTTTTTTCCTTGATTGAGTGTAATTGCGTCGCAGACCCCACGGAACCTTTTTGTTTCGACCGTCAGGGAGAAATGGCGCAAGCCACCCGTTAGGGCAAAAAGGTGTAGTGGGTACATACACAATTATCTTAGCCACCGAGCGCGAAATTTGGCGGTCACAAAACCCCCTCTGCTGCTAAAAAGCCTGCTGTGTAGGGTTTTTAGCTATCTTGGCGCATTTAGGGGTTCTAGTAATTCTTTTTCTTCTCCTGTTAGGTGTCCTGGGTTAAGTTAATGAAAGAATTATTGAAGCACAATTGCAACACAAGTGTATTATCAATTCTCAATAATTTTGAAGTTATTGAGAATGAATCCAGCGTTCAAAATTTGCTGTAAGTCATAGTCAGTAAGCATTACACCAGAATTTTTCGGTAAAAGTCTTATGCTCAACTGGTAGCAGTAGGGCTACTGTATAGCTACCAGTTGGGGAATCATCAAATTTTCAACAACTCGCTTTTTTACTACTCAACTGGTAGCGGTGTGTCACCAGTTGAGCTACCCAACAGCTACCACTTGGGCAAGGTATTTAGAACTACTATTTCAATACTGATAAAGTACATAAAGTCTATGTAATAAGTGGTGTTTAAAGCACAGCTAGGGTGTAGCTCACAAGTGGAGTGCAGCTTTTTGGTTACAAATGTAGTATTGAGTAATATGAAAAAGTAGAGTTTTGCTCAAAATGTGTTTCTAAGCAATAATTTGGCTTTAGATGACGCGCAAATACTCATTTTTGATCCAAAAGGTGTGAGCGTCCGTTTGAAGCAAAACAGAAATTCTCCGCACAAATACTCCCTATTGCTACCCGCAATAGGGAGTATTTGTATCAAGTATTCTTATTGTGTCTAGGCAGACAACAGTGTACTGAAGATAATTTCCAGGTCAGGTTTAATCACAAGAATTGAATGCGATGAATAAGAAAGTTGCAATCGAGTTGACTGACCATTAGGCATAGTCTTCACTGCTCAAGTTAATGCTAAAAGCTGGCCGAAGGCTGAAATTAGCGCCTCGGAATTCGCAGACCGAACTCGTTGCCGAAGAAGGCTCGGCTCATGCGGTCTTCGGGACGGGCTTCCACGATCATTAGTAGTGCTGACCAGTCTAATTAGCCCTTAAAAATCAGTCAAATATTTATAGAATTGAGTGCAAGTAAGAAAAACAGTTAAGAAAAATTTGATTAGGGAGATCGGTGACTTGAATGAGCGGTCAAATTCTTGGTGGATGCTACCAAATTCTTGAACAAATTGGCAAAGGAGGATTTGGAGTTGCTTTCACAGCTATTGACACAAGACGACCAGGAAATCCTTTGTGTATTGTCAAGCAGTTTAAACCAATATCTACTGACCCGTATACCTTGCAAGTTGGAAAAAGATTATTTGACACAGAAGCTCAAAAGTTAGAAAGATTAGGAAATCATGATCGAATTCCGCGTCTTCTAGCATTCTTCCAAGAGAACCAAGAATTTTATTTAGTGCAGGAATATATAGAAGGTCACGACCTAAGCCAAGAATTAGTAACAGGTACACAACTTAGTGAAGCTTACGTAATTAAACTTTTACAGGATATTTTAGAAGTTTTAGCCTTTGTTCATCAACAAAACTTAATTCATCGGGATCTCAAACCTTCAAATGTTCGTCGTCGTCAAGCCGATAACCAAATTATACTAATTGACTTTGGGGCAGTCAAAGAAGTTATTACTCAAGTTGTGAATCCTCAAGAACAGGCGATTTTTACTGTTACTATTGGTACTATTGGTTATATGCCGAGCGAACAGGCAAAGGGTCAACCGACATTTAGTAGTGATATTTATGCAGTCGGTATTATTGGTATTCAAGCTTTAACAGGGATAAATCCTGCTTATGGAGGACTACCTACAGATCCTCAAACTGGGGAGATTGTCTGGCGTGATCGCGCTCAAGTTAGTCCTAAATTAGCAAATATTCTCGATAAGATGGTGCGCTATGACTATCGTCAGCGTTATCAATCAGCAGATGAAGCATTGCAGGCTATCAAAGCATTATCTTCTAAATTTCGGTTTGGGAAAGTTTGGCTGGGTGTAGGTGTAGTGAGTGTAATTTCTCCTGTAATTTTATGGATTTTATATCTGATTAATACTAAACCTACTCTTTTAACTTACAAAGACCCTAATTCTGGTATCACAATTAAATATCCATCAAACGAATGGCAACCAATTAAACCCAATGCTGATTTTGGCGGTGACGTGATTCAATTTCTCCCTAAAAATCCAAAGCAAGTGAACTCTTGCACTTTTGGGATAACAATTAATGTCAATGATTTACCTCAAGAATTGTTATCTTTAGAGGAGTATAAAAATCAGGCTAGAGAAAAAATTAAAAAGATTAATCAAAATCAACAAATTACAGATGATTCTCAACCATCAACAACACTATCAAACTTTAATGCTTATAAATTAATTTATAATCGTCAAGATGAACAATGTAAACTCCAAGTTATGGAAGTTGGAACCGTGAGGAACGGCAAAGCTTACTTTATTACGTATACAGCAGAGGCGGCAAAATATTCTCAGTATTTACCTACTGCTGAAGCGATGATTCAGTCATTTCAAATTATCGAAAATAATTAACTAATATCTTGCACCAGGCAACTGGAAGTCGTGGCTACATAGACAAAAACTTGATTTTCGGTTAGTCTGCGTAGGCAGACTTTGTTTCTGCGATTGAACCCTTAAATCAGAGACGAATCTTTACACTCGACAGAGATTTTCAAATATATAGAATTAATAGGGTATTGAGCCGAGATATGAGTAAAAACCTGCAAGATGGTCTGGAAACTCCTACTATATATAGGGTTCAGCCATTTTTAAGTAAAATTGGCACCAGGGGACAAAACTTAGGTATCCATAGCTACAAAAACCGGAGTATTTATTAACTTTATTTACAGGGTTTATAGCTAGGGCAATGATCATCTTTTGGCGTAAATTGACTGAAACTCTTTGACATCAAGCTTTGTAGCCCAATCCAGAGACTCCAACCAAACAGTATTATTAATTCTCTTTGGTAGGTGAAAAGCAATTATTGACCCTCAGATTGCAAGTATCTTCAGGCAAAATCCTATTTCCGCATCAAAAACGCCCAAACTTATATACAGTTAGCCTTTTCAGACCATCTTGCTGCTTTTTACTTGTATCTCGGCTCAATACCAATAGCAATCAACCATTTGAGGTCATTTCTTGAGAACTAGTCTAATATTCCACGAGAAAATAACTAGTTACGTCTACTTAGACAACTGCCAGATTTTTATAGTCTCGTCCTTGCTACCACTAGCTAAAGTTTTGCCATCTGGGCTAAAGGTGACTGATAAAACATAACTAGAATGTCCTTGAAGTGTGGTAATTTCTTGCCCAGTTCTAACATTCCAGATTTTGATAGTACCGTCCCAACTACCACTGGCTAAAGTTTTGCCATCTGGGCTAAAGGTGACTGACTGAACATAACGAGAATGTCCTTGAAGTGTGGTAATTTCTTGCCCAGCGGTGACATTCCAGATTTTTATAGTCTTGTCCGTGCTACCACTAGCTAAGGTTTTGCCATCTGGGCTAAAGGTGACTGACAAAACATAACTAGAATGTCCTTTAAGTGTAGTAATTTCTTGCCCAGTTCTAACATTCCAGATTTTGATAGTACCGTCCTTGCTACCACTGGCTAAAGTTATGCCATCTGGGCTAAAGGCGACTGACTCAACATAATCAGAATGTCCTTGAAGTTTAGTAATTTCTTGCCCAGTGCCAACATTCCAGATTTTGATAGTTCTCCTCCAATCACCACTGGCTAAAGTTTTGCCATCTGGGCTAAAGGCGACTGACCTAACACTACTAGAATGTCCTTGAAGTGTAGTAATTTCTTGCCCAGTTCTAACATTCCAGATTTTGATAGTACCGTCCAAACTACCACTGGCTAAAGTTTTGCCATCTGGGCTAAAGGCGACTGACACAACAGAATTTCCTTGAAGTACTGACATAACAGTATCAGAATCTTCTTTATCTTTAAGTGTGGTAATTTCTTGCCCAGTGGCGACATTCCAGATTTTGATAGTTTTGTTTGAACTACCACTAGCTAAAGTTTTGCCATCTGGACTAAAGGCGACTGACCTAATAACATAATTAGAATGTTCTTTGAGGGTCTTCGCTAAAACAAATTTAATGGATAAGTTATTAGCATTAACAGGTGATGTAGAGGGTGCAAAACTTAAATAAGTCTTCAAGGGAATTCCATATACAGTAGTAGCATTAGTATCTGGACGAGTTGTAGCGCGGCCATGAATTCCCACTAATTTACCTTGCTCATCTAGTATCGGCCCTCCACTCATCCCAGGAAAACCACCTATGTCATAAATAAAAGCATAACCATTATTTGGTTTTGTTACAACACGAGATATTGAACCCTTACGAAAATCTATGTCTGATGTTCCTTGAGGATAACCTGCCACATAAACATTTGTACCCAATTTTACTTGTTCAGAATTTCCCTTTTTTGCAACAAAGTAATTTTGGTTACTAGTAAACTGAAACACTGCCAAGTCAACACCTGGCAATCGTTTCACTTGGCTGTGATTAATCGTATATTGCTTACCATCTGATGTTTGAACTGTGTAACTACCTTCAAGTTGCACGACATGCCAGCAAGTGATAACAGTGTAATTATTACCTTGAGACTCAAGAATTACACCAGAACCAGTATTTGCTCCATCAATGCGGACTGTTATTTGTTGAGCGATCACACTAGCTTCTGAGGGTGTTAACGCCGCAACAACTAGCGGCTGTATAATAACAATTGCTGCACCAAACAATATAGCCGACAGTCCAGCAAACTTCATGATTTATTTTCCTGATGTTGCAATACTTCTTTTCTAATCGGTACAGCCATACTAGAACGTGTAATTAGTTCCTGTAAATCTTGATCAGGCTGGGAACCATCTTGATAAACTTCCGGCGTATCCCAAATCGGATTTTTATGCAAACTATTTATACCCACCATTTCGCCGTGTATATTTAGCAATGGTGCGCCACTCATCCCTTTAAGGACATCATTGGTATACCCAATCTGGTAGCCTTGTTCTAAAGCCTTGTCTAGCAATAGTGTTACTTTACCAGAGGTAAACACAAACCGATTGTTGAAGATTTTCTCTGCTTGGCTAGACAGCTTTTGAGCAGTCATATTAGATGTAAATCCACCCACAAAAACCTCATCCCCAACTTGTAGGGTAGACGCATCTTTGATATTAGCAATTGTATAAAGTATATCACGGCTACGAAACTGCAACACAGCCAAATCATCCTGCTGAAATTCTGCAACTTGCAATAGAGAAGCCTTATAAATACGCCCATCTGGTGTTTGAATTTGATAGGGAGGTTGAGCTGCTCTCAAGACGTGAGCATTAGTGATTACTGTATAAATTTGTCCTTTTCGTTGCAGCAGAGTTCCTGAACCTAGTAACTCTTTTGCGAAGATTTTGACGGTGATTGTTTTTGCTAATTGTTGCAATTGCTCTACCGAAAGGGGAGTTAGTGATCGCGAACCTCTGGTAATATCAGAAATGCTTTGCTGTCTTGGCAGTGCTAACGAAATACCACCAAGACAAATCATGCAAACTATATACCCAAATCCGCCTCTTAACCATTGCCAGTTCATCTTCAAATAAATTCCTCAAGGAACTACAAACTAGAGCTAGGTTCCACAGGTTCTATTTGAGGAGTGGTAGTATTAGAAGTCGATTGGCTACACTGCTTCCCGTCTAGAAGTTGCTTAACATCGAGATACAAATCACCTTGTTCGTAGCTAATAGCTTGACATCCACTTAAATTAACAACTGAATCTCCAACACCACGGCGGAAATCAAGTATCTGTTGCAAAACTCTTCCTGTATCAGTTCCGGGTTTGAGGGTGACTAGTACATTTTCTGATGTACAAGGTGTGCCTTTGCGATTGGCAATGCACAAAACTGGATAGTTGTTAAAGTTATCTCTGGTAGTGATAAAAAGCGAACCATTATCGTAATAGCGTTGAAACCTAGTTGAAACAACCTTACAGCGCTGTGCGGGTGGGAACTTTTTAAAATCTTGAACTACCCAACGAATGAATGTCTCAGGGCCTCGTGAGGTGCGTACCTTCGTGACTGGTGTATTGCCTTCCTTTGTACAAAAGAACTTGTTTGCCCCAGCATAACTTGGCTGGTTATTAATGGTAGTGGCAACTGCCAAAGCTAAAACTGAAATCACAGAAGCTGTTGTTGCTACCCCTGGTAATATCTGAGCAGATAACCTTTGCATAATATACAAGTACTAATAACTAAAACATTTTATTTTCAACCTGACACCAAGAAAGCAAGCTACAACATAAAATTGCGGCGTTTTCCTTTGCTGTTATTAAAGTTTTCGCTGTATCAGACGATTCTTGCTTCAGAAGTTGCATCAACCTTTCTAAAGCAAAGCTACATCAAAGGTTTTGTTAGTTGACAAATTAATGAATTTACCACTACCAAAGTTGTAAAAGCGACTGTACCTGTAGTTAGTGCCTCCATCTACTACCTTATTTACCAGCATGATACTTGACTGTTATATACTACATTATCTTAATTACTGATTCCGCAAAGGAATTTTATTTATACACTTCTTGCGCTCTACTCACAGCCACATTCAGTAAATTAGTCCGACGATTAATAAACCAGAGGCTATCAGTTGCATGTTAGGGAGCTATGCCGGAATAAGTCTTATTGTGATTTCCCCAAAACAGTCGCCGTCATACACTCCCTAACCCGCTCTTAGTTTAGGGAGTAGCTTTCTTAATTCCTCAACCAATTAGGTTAGGAGAAACGTTTTTCCTAAATTCATTTTCAGGTAAAAATGTCACTAATATGGCGAATCTTCACCCATTCGCTTATAATCCTGTATTGGTACTAAATAAGTACCAAATTAGTCTAATATATGAACCAATAAACAACTTAATTTGTACCATGATTGTCGTTATCGGCGGCATCAAAGGCGGGGCAGGCAAGAGTACAGTAGCCGCCAACCTAGCGGCTCGGCGCGTAGCAGATGGTGACGATGTACTGCTCGTAGATGGCGACGAGCAAGAGACAACCACCCTCTGGGCATCAACCCGTAGCGAACATTATCCTGAAGGTAGTCAAAAGCTAACCTGTGTGCAGCTTCGCGGTAGAGCAGCCAGAGATGAAGTCTTGAAACTAGCTCCCCGTTATGAAGATGTAATTATTGATGTAGGTGGACGTGATACAAGCACTCAACGGGCAGCGTTAACCGTTGCTCATCTTGTGCTGTTACCCATGCCACCGCGAGGTCCAGATATTTGGACATTGGAGAAAGTAGCAGCACTTTTAGATGAAGTGCGAACTGTCAACCCAGACCTAAAAGCTTGGGCGTTCCTCAATCGTGCCGACGCATCCGGGCGAGATAACGAGGATGCAATGCAAATCATTCAGGAGACTCCAGGGATTGATTTAATTCCACCAAGGCTTGGAGATAGAAAATCTTTTCCTAATGCCCATACTCAAGGACTGGCTGTAACTGAAATCAAGCCACGCGATCATAAAGCAGTAGAGGAGTTAGAAACACTATATCAGTATTGTTTTGGTACTAAAATAGTATCAAATCAGAATCAAAAAGGTACAAAATGACTATTAAGAAGCCAAGTCGCTCTAATGAAAACCAGCCCTTACAGGTAGACATTGAGCGTGTCATAAATGCTGGTAGCCCACCACCAATAGAGAACGAAATTGACGACACTCCTAAAGAAGTACGGTTTCAAATGGCGATACCTGAGCAGTTGTGCAACCTCATTGATGATGCACGCAAACTAACCAAGACCAGCCGTAGGGCATGGCTGTTGACTGCTGCCCAGGAGAAACTGCAACGGGAAGGACGGCTGTAGGTAATAGCAGTTTAATTTTATAAATTGTCCAACAACTTTTAACCAAATTCTTAGTCGATATGTACATCCAAATTAAACCAGAACTAGAGCAATTTATTCAGGCACAGTTAGCAAGTGGTAGATTCGCCAGTGCCGATGATGTCATCAATGAAGCCTTTAAACTGTTACAACAAAGAGAGCAACGACTTGAAGAATTACGCCAAAAAATTGCTGTAGGAACTGAACAAATTGCAGCAGGACAAGTAACTGATGGCGAAGCTGTATTTGCTAGATTCCAAGAAAAAATTCGTTTAATTGCTGAGGAATCTTCTGAATGAATAATTATTCACTTTCAGAGGCAGCAATTCAAGATTTAGATGAAATTTGTGAATATATTGCTCGGAGTAACCCAAAAGCCGCCTCTAAGCTTTTTGATGACTTTCGTGCCAAGTGTAAATTATTAGCTAATTTCCCAAATATGGGGAAAAGTTATAGCAGGCTTGTACCAAACCTGCGCGGATTTGTTGTAGATGATTATATTATATTTTACTACTCAAGAGAAGATGGAATTAGTGTTGCTCGTGTTGCAAGTGGTTATCGAGATTTAGAATCTTTATTCACAGATGAATAATAAAAGTATAACTATGCTTTTGCTCTAGTCCTTACCGCCATGTTTAGTAGTATAAAACCTATTTGGTACTAATCCAGTACCAAATAGGTACAATATAGGTACAATGTGAGTATGATATAGGTATATAGAAGCCTTGCAGATAAAAGGCTTAATTATATATTTATCATAAAACTTTACATACTTAATGATTGGGATTTTGAGTTTCAATCATTTTATATTCCTGAGATAAACTAGAAATTAAATACTAAATTTAGAAGATGAAACGTCAAACTAAAAAATCGAAAGAGAAGACAAGACCTCAAATTACTGATGAGCTTATTCATAATTCTCTTACCCAATTAGGTTTAATAGAAAATTTTTACGTTTGCAGTATACCTAAATTAAACAGTGCGGCAATATTTTATTTATCACATGACAACAACCTTTTGATGTATTTAGTTCAAGATCCTCAACTTAATGCAATATACATTAAGTATCTTGAAAAAATGGGAGTTCCTATTTTTAGTGATATTTTAGAAGCGGCTGAATATGGAAAATCTCTGTTAGGCAAGGTTGAAAAAGAGAAAACTAACGAATAAAAGACCAAAGTAAGAAATTTTAGTACTTAATTTCTTACTTTGGTGGTTAAAAGTAAACAATAGCAGCACTTTCAAGAGCTTCGGCTGCCCACCTTTCTTGCCCTGTCGTGGCTAGACTATGCCTAGCATTGAAAATTTCAAGTCAACATTTATTAACTTTACTATCCGAGTCTGGCTTTTCTATAGGTTTAGAACGTTCTAACCTCTCATAACAAGAAGTTGTCGCTTGTTCTTGAATAGTAGTCATATTGATTTGATC
>NZ_JACJSI010000223.1 GCF_014698065.1 Nostoc flagelliforme FACHB-838 | reverse complement strand
TGGTCATGGTTGAAGAGTCGAATTCGTCAACAACTTATTCAATTTGACTGTATCAGGGATGCTATGGAATATGTACTTCGCCTAGCGTCCTAACCGCCTTGTCTGTTGCTATACAATATCTTGTATCGTATCTCGAACTGGGGTTCGGTCATCGACATTAGCTGCGATCAGTTTAAAAGCGATCAATTCTCCTAGGTCGTTGATGATGAGGTGTAATTTGAAACCAACATACCAATCAAAACCATAAGGAGAAATCCAAATGAACTACGACATCAAAGACAAAACCATTTTGGTTACGGGTGCAAATCGCGGCATCGGCAAGGCGATAGTTGAGTCCTTTATTGAACATGGAGCCACCAAAGTCTATGCGGCTGTTCGTCAGCTCAACAGTGTCTCCTCATTGGTTGAACAATACGGCGATCGGGTTGTACCAATTCAGATTGATTTAGGTGATCCTCAATCTATTGTTGCTGCCGCTCAAACTGCCCCAGATGTGCAAATAGTTGTCAATAATGCAGGAGTTTTTCAAGCTGGAACTCCCTTAGCTGAGAATGCGATCGCCGCTCTCGAATTTCAGATGAACATCAATGTATATGGATTGATCTACATGGCTCAGGCGTTTGCCCCGGTACTCAAAGCCAATGGAGGTGGTGTCTTTGCCCAAATCAATTCTGTTGCTTCGCTCAAGGGTTTTCCCAACTCTGCCACTTACTGTGCCTCAAAAGCTGCGGCCTATTCAATCACCCAGGCATTACGAGAACTATTGAGTCAGCAGGACACGCTTGTGCTAAGTGTTCACCCTGGCCCGATTGCCACGGATATGGGCGATGCAGCAGGACTGACTGAGGTTGCACAGCCACCTGCACTTGTGGCAGACGGGATAATAAAAGCTCTGAAAGCTGGGGATTTTCACGTCTTTCCTGACTCGATGGCTAAACAAATGGGCGATGCTTATAAAAGCTTTGCCCAAAATGTCGTTGAGGTTTCATCAAGTTAACTACATTGCAACAGATAGCTATATGGAATACTCCACGTATTGGAAAGTGTAAAATATAATCACGTTAAGCCTCTACAGTCAAGGGTGTATCAAACGCTGTGTATACTTTAGCCTCAATAATTGGATTCAAAATGCTGACAATAGCCTCAGCATCGTTAAGTTCAACTTCTCGAACCAATAAATCCACGTTTAATTATCTTTTAGCATTAACTCTTAAAGTTAATTAATACTCCGTCTGCAATTGCAATACCCCACTGTGGAACTTCGCCAATAACTTCTTGATTGCGATCACAAGCGCCGGATCATCATTCCAACACGAGAGCAAGAAGTCAAAACCCGGATTCTGAAGAGAAGTGCTGGCAACAACTGAGTTTATGCATACGTGGTCACGCATTTGCTCTCTCTCGAGACTATCGCATCATGCGACCGTTTTTCAGGATTTGTTTCTCAAACGCTTGCTCTGCTTTCGAGTAATATTTTAATCATCAAGTGCAGAGCAGATGCGTTTGAGCTTTTCACCAATCGGACTTGGGGATGATTACTTGGATGTAACGGCTAAACCAATGAATGTACCTTTAGGGACATCGGCGATTTCAGTTGCAACGCCAGTAGATAGATTAATACTGTAAAGAACTGAACCAGACAGTGCATAGGCAGTATTTTTGCCTTGTGCATCTGTAAAGATGTCGAACCCGCTGTTTGGTGCAAAGTTAACACCAAGATTGCCGATTGTTCGGAGAGTGCCATCATTAGGTGGGTTTTGCAGTACTAATACATCAAGATCGTAGTCAATGCCAAACAATTGAGTTGATGTGGCTCCGGCAACCGAATTTGTGTAAGCAGCAGCGGTAATGTTGGGGTCAACTGTGGCGTTGACATCATCACTAGCATAGGCTAAAGGTTTATCGACACTAACTGCACCAGTATCTACATTGGTACGGAAATTTTGGTCATTACTACCTACTATGCGTAAGCGATCTGGTACGGGATTGAAGTCAAACCCTGATTGAAAACCTGCATTAAAGCTGCTAGATAGTTTGCTCACAAACTGAGCATGACCACTTATTAAGTTAATCGTGTATACATTGTCAGTATCTGTGACACCGTAAAGCAGACCGTTTGCTGGACGGAAATCGATACCTTGTAAGTTGCCGTCAATTCCTTTAACTTTAACTGCTTTAGCAAATCCACTCGGATCTATATTTACAAGAGTGTTATTTGAAGTTAAACCAATGAATCTTAAAGCAGACCATTTACCTTTAACATTAATTTGAAGGATATCAGCTAATTTCGTGATCCCAACGTCAGCTGAAATTTTGTTAGCACTCAAGCCAAGACTCGCAGTGACTACAGCAACTACAAGGGCTATTTTACGTGTGAGCAGACCTTTCATCCTAAACTCCAAGAACAGTTTTTCTAGTTTTGATTCAGCAACGAGCTATCCTTTACTAAAAAGATTATGTTTCAAGTTACTGATGACTACAGATTACACTTAAATAAGAGTTAATTTGATGTTTTATAAAAGTATCCTACTTTTCCCACTTAACCTACTTTCAAGTTTTCCCAAAAAGAAAAAACAAGAAAAATTTGATTACTATCAAAGTCAATTTTGATAGCATCATTAAGTTTGTAAAATTGAGATTGTAAATTTAGCATAATTTTAGTTTTTGAGAAAATAGGAAATCATTATAACTTCTTACAAACAGCCTCTGTTTTCAAGTATTGATTAGCTTACATCTACGGATAAATCTTCAGTAATCCCACCGCTGATAAATCTGGTTTTCAATCAACCAACACCCCATCCATACAAGCAATCCCCCACTGTGGAAACTTTGCCAATAGTTTTTTGATCACAATCTGCAAAGCCTAATCGTCACTCCAGCACGAGAGCAAATACTCAAAACCTGGATTCTGCCCCGAATTCACCGCAACGCATGAGTTTCTGCATACGCTTTGTTCGTACATTTGACCGCACAACTATCGCTTCATGTGACTATTTTTCAGCGTTGGTGATAGGCGCGGCTCAGAAATTATACTTTCATAATGACAGTGAGTCCAAAGGAATCAATCGGATTATCGATTTAAGTAGCGATGCCTTTAAAATATAAAATGACCGCGATAAACATTGTTGTGCCCTTACAAATAATTGATGTGTCGCAAACATTATTTGAATTGGTATAATCACTCAAAATTTAAATCCTCTCTGATCGCCAGTACCTAGTCCCCAGTCTGCACAACCCTCTTAATGGCTAAAGTCACCCATTCAGGTGAGGACATACACTCATAGGTTACGTATTATAAAGTAAGATGAAGCAACGATGAAGCTAATTATGCCTCTAGTTGTTATTTTACTAATAAAAATTAATCCAAAAATTTTACAACCCCGTATTTGTCCACTAGCTATTTAATATTTATGTCTGCTCAAGTAAGTATAATTCCTCAGAAGATCACCCTCCTCAACCTTCGCTGCAAGCCAAGAGAGGAGCAAAAATGCTGCTTTGGTAGAGTGAGGTACTTTGACTATGAGCAATTTCAGGGACATCGTTATATAGCTCAGGCTACACCCATAAAGCAATATTTATAGGCTTTTAGATATGGCTACGCACATAGAAATTCCTATTATTGGCAAAAAAATTAAGTATCCATTACGCTGGCTGATGGGGGTGATAGCAGGCGGTGTTTTGGTTGCGGGTACAGTAACAACTTACACCTTGGTAAATCAAGGGGCAAGTAAAGAAGATATTGCCCAATTAACTGTACCAGTGACAGCGCAAAACGTTACTTTGCGGATTACAGCTAGTGGCAAAGTCGTGCCAGTTCAGAGCGTAAATATTAGTCCGAAGAACCCTGGAGTGCTATCGCAATTATATGTGGAACAAGGCGATCGCATTCAACAAGGGCAAATTCTCGCCCGTATGGATAGTGCCAGCATTGAAGCCCAAAGGAGCCAGTATCGTGCTAACTTAGCCCAAAGTCAAGCACAACTTGCTGAAGCCCTTGCTGGTAGTCGTCCTCAAGAAATCGCTCAAGCGAGAGCCCGGTTAGCGCAAGCTCAAGCCCAGCTAGCCGCAGCCAAAGCTGGTAATCGTCCCCAAGAGATTGCTCAAGCTCAATCCCAAGTGGATGCGGCTCAAGCAAGGGTGAATTACACTACCCAACAGGTAAAGCGCTACCAATACTTGTATCAACAGGGAGCAGAGAAAAAACAATTATTTGATCAAGCTCTTAGCGAAGACAAGAGTGCTAGAGCCAACTTAGAAGAAGCTAAAAAACGATTCTCGTTAGTCCAAAGTGGCACTCGGACTGAGGAAATCGACCAACGCCAAGCGGCTGTAAATGAAGCACGAGCAGCATTAGTACTGTTAGAAGATGGCACCCGTTCTGAGGAAATTGTGCAGCGTCAAGCAGCAGTTGCAGCGGCCGAAGCCCAATTGAAGGGTGTACAAGTGCAGTTAGATGAGACTATTATTCGCGCTCCTCTTTCGGGAATTGTGACGCAAAAGTATGCCGATCCAGGCGCGTTTGTTACACCCACAACTTCTGCTTCAACTAGCGCATCGGCAACTTCTAGTTCTATTGTTGCCGTAGCACGCGGTTTAGAAATATTAGCTCAAGTTCCCGAAGCCGATATTGGCAGAATTAAAGCGGGACAGCAGGTGGAAATTGTCGCTGATGCCTATCCAGATCAAGTTTTTAAAGGTCGTGTACGCTTGATTGCTCCCGAAGCAGTGATAGAACAAGGTGTGACATCCTTCCAGGTGCGGGTTGCTCTCGATACTGGTATAGATAAACTACGTTCTGGCTTAAATGTGGATCTGACCTTTTTGGGCGATCGCGTTAACAATGCTTTAGTATTGCCAACGGTGTCAATTGTCACCGAAAAGGGTAAAACTGGTGTACTCGTCCCAGATGCCAAGAATAAACCCCAGTTCCGCGAAATTACAATTGGGGCACAAATCCAAGACCAAACTCAGATTTTAGGGGGAGTTAAAGAAGGCGATCGCATATTTGTTAACCCACCCAAAGACTACAAAATTGAAAAGTCTAAGGAACAAAATAATTCGTAATTCGTAATTATTAAGACATGAATTTTTTAGAAAGTGTCCAAATGGCGGGCAAAACCCTGCTATCAAATAAGCTGCGTAGCGCCCTCACCATGCTAGGTATAGTTATTGGCAACGCCTCAGTAATTGCCATGATTGGTATTGGTGAAGGTGGGCAAAAGTACGTTAATAAACAACTGGAGTCATTAGGGCCAAATGTGCTATTTGTACTGCCAGGAAATCGAGAAACTCAGCGCATCTCTTTTGAAGTACCAAAAACTTTGGTGTTGCAAGATGCCGAAGCGATCGCCTCTCAAGTACCAACTGTAGTAGGGGTTGCACCAGAGTTAAATAGAAGACAGGTGGTTACATACCGCAACAGAAACACTGATGTCAACATTATTGGTACAACTCCTAGCTTCCTATCGGTGCGGGATTTTGAAACTGCTAAAGGCAGGTTTTTTAGCGAGGTAGACATCAAGCGAAGTAACCAAGTCGTTGTATTAGGTGGAGACTTGGCAGAAAAACTATTTGGTAATAGTAATCCTGTAGGGCAGCAATTACGAGTTGGAAATACCAGCTTTCAAGTGATTGGGACGTTAACCGCTAAAGGTTCCAGCGTGGGAGCAGATTATGATGATGCTGCTTTAATACCGATTACGACTTCAGCAAACCGACTTGTGGGAAAAAATTCTCCTTATGGTATCGCCTTAGATTATCTGGTTGCTGCGGCTCGTGATTCAGACAGTGTGGATGCAGCAGAGTTTCAAATTACGAATTTGCTGCGTTTACGACACAAAATTAACGGTGAAGATGACTTTACCCTTCGCACCCAGAAAGATGCCTTGCAAACTGTCGGTCAAATTACAGGTGCATTGACAATTATGTTAGCTGCGATCGCAGCCATATCGCTGTTTGTCGGCGGCATTGGCATCATGAATATTATGCTTGTGTCCGTCACCGAACGCACCCAAGAAATCGGATTAAGGAAAGCGATCGGGGCAACTGAGCAAGATATTTTGCTACAGTTCATCATTGAGGCAGTGATAGTTTCCGCAGCCGGTGGTTTAGTTGGGACTGCGGTTGGTGTCAGTGGCATTTTGTTAGTGGGAGCGTTGACTCCTTTAGAAGCCAGTCTTTCTCCTGTTGCTATTACGATGGCAGTTGGTGTCTCTGGCGGTATTGGGTTATTCTTTGGGGTTGTTCCTGCACGTCGCGCTGCTAAACTCGACCCCATTGTGGCGTTAAGAAGTGCTTAATGTTGCTGAGTAGCATTTAAGCACCGCTAGGAATTTCAATCAAAAACTCTGTTCCTTCTCCTGGTTTAGAAGAACATTTAATCTGACCATGATGTTTTTCAACTATTATTTGATAGCTAATAGATAATCCTAACCCTGTACCTTTACCTGGTGCTTTGGTGGTGAAGAAAGGGTCAAATATATGCGATCGCACCTCTTCTGGAATCCCAAGACCATTATCAGCTATTCTAATTACAATCTGGTTATTCACGGCTTGCGTACTAATCCAGATAGTTAATGGTATTGTTGGACACCTTTGAGATAAGCTCAAATAGTTTTGCTGTATAGTTTTATACTTATCTTCTAATGCATCAATACTGTTACTCAAAAGATTCATAAACACTTGATTTAATTGTGCGGGATAACATTCGAGCAAAGGTAAATTATCATATTGTTTAATAATCTCAATCGCTAGGCGTTCATTATTGTTTTTGAAGCGATGCCCTAAAATTAACAAAGTACTATCCAAACCTTCATGAATATCTACTGGCTTTAATTCAGCTTCATCTGTACGAGAAAAGTTTCGCAGTGATAGGACAATCTCACAAATTCGTTCTGTTCCTACTTGCATTGACTCAAGGGTTTTTGGTAAATCTTCGATAATAAATTCCAAATCACTCTTGGCAATTTGCTCTTGAATAGTTGGCAATATTGAGGAGTTTTGACGGTAAAGTTTCACTACCTTTAATAGCTCTTGAGTATATTCATTTAAATGGATGAGATTGCCAAAAATAAAACTAACAGGATTGTTGATTTCATGAGCGACTCCAGCAAGCAGTTGGCCTAATCCTGCCATTTTTTCACCTTGAATTAAACGAGTCTGAGTTTTTTTCAATTCTTGCAGAGTTTGAGTAAGTTCTAAGGTTTGACGTTTAGCCTGCTCGAGTAATTCTGCTTGCTGAATTGCAATCCCCAATTGCACCCCGACTTGAGCCAGTAAATTAATTTCCTCTTCTTTCCAATAACGAGGTTGCAAATTTTGATAAGCAACTAATAATCCCCATAATTTTTCACCTTCCCGAATCGGAACAAAGGTTTCATTACGCGGAAGTTCGTTATGGTCGTCTGTGTCCTCAAAGGTTTCGATCATCATTGGTTGGGCTTGGGCAACAGGCTTCCAACCATCTTTAAAGGAATCTGCCACAAATTTACCACTCCAATCGGAGTTGAATCGGTAAATTGCAACTCGCTCAACTTCGAGCAACTCTCGCACAGCTTGAGTAGTAGTTTTAAAAATAGTTTTAATATCAAGTGACTGGCGGATTTTATCAATAGTTGCAGCCAGTAGCTCTTGCCGTTCCATTGCTTTCTCGCGTTCAGTAGCTTCTGCTAACTGGACAACCTGCATTTGAACTTGCTTTAAATAAGAATCCTGTTTTAATGCAACTCCCAATTGCTCGGCTATTTGACTAGTAAATTCAATTTCAGAGTCTTGCCAGTGACGAGGAGCGTTACATTGGTGAATACATGGCAATCCCCAAAGTTCACCTTTTTTTAATAAAGGTGCGACTAGATTTGCCCGCACTTGAAACTTTTCTAAAATTTGGATGTAGCAACTGGGAAACTTTGCTTGATAAATATCAGCGATCGCATTTACTCTACCTTGGGCGTAAAGAAGTGCAAAGTTTTCACCGAAACAATAGTCATAAACTCTTTCTGCTATTACCGAGTTACACTCAGGTACAACATCCTCAGAAATAAATTCCCCTTCCCAATCTTTTTGAGGGTCAAAACGAAAGACTGTTACTCTGTCTGCTTGCAGCATTTGCCGTGCCTCAGTGACAGTAGTCTGAAAAATTGTATCTAAATTTAAAGACTCCCGAATTCGAGTAATCACACTAGTTAATGTCTTTTGTTGCTCTGCTTGGTACTGAGCGTGTGCTAGCAACTTGTAGTGTCGTAGGGCCACACCAATTTGTGTACCGATTTTAGTCAGTGATTCGACTTCATAAGATTGCCACTGTCTGGGTGAGGAATTTTGGTAAGCAGCAATAACTCCCCAAAGTTTGTCTCCTTGGAGAATCAGGGCAGTTGCAAAGGCTTTTGCCTGAAATTGCTCCAACAGGGTTACATGACAGTTTGTTAATCCGGTTTGGTAAATGTCATTGGCTGTAAATGTCTGGTTGTTAGCGTAACGTCCGCCTTGCGTCTGTTGTAAATAAGTATCAGCAATCGCAGGCTCAATGCCAACTAAAGGAGTCCAGCCTGACGCAAATGATTCAGCAACGAAGTTACCACTCCAATCGTCATTAAAGCTAAAGATGGCAACTCGGTCAGCTTGCAGCAGCTGGCGTATTTCTTGAGTTGTTGTTTTAAAGATGGTTTCAATATCCAGGGGTGAGCGAATTTCATCGACAATCTGAGCAATTACTTGGTCGCGTTGAGCCGCTTGAGCTAACTCTGCGGCTTGCAATTGGACTTCGTGGAGATGCTTTGCTTGTTGAATCGCAACCACAAGATGGTCAGCAATTTGCCGAATAAACTCAATTTCCGATTCTTTCCAGTCACGAGCCTCACTGCACTGATGAATACAAAGCAATCCCCACAATTCTTTCTGGCGCGATAGAGGAACAACGAGGTTAGCCTGTACCTGAAATTTACTCAAAATTTCTAGATGACAATCACTCAGCCCTGCCTTGTAAATGTCTGCTACTGCTTGCACTCGACCTTGTTGATAACTGGCAGCAAATTGTTCTCCAAAGCAGTGGTCATAAACTTTTATTGCCAGTGCTGAGTCCCAGCCAAGTGCAACATCCTCAGAAACAAATTCTCCTTCCCAATCTTTTTCTTGGTCAAACTGAAAGACTGCTACACGATCAGCATTTAGCAACTGACGCACTTGTGTAACAGTAGTTTGAAAAATTGTTTCTAAGTCAAGAGACTCCCGAATTCGGACAATTACACTCGCCAGAGCCTTTTGTTGCTCTAGTTGCTCTTGAAGTTGAGCGCTTGACAAGAGAAGTTGATTTTCCGTGAAATTTGAATTGGGTTCCATTGCTCTGGATTATGTCGTTTTTATACAAGGCTTCCTCATACCAAACGTAATGGAGTCAAACTGCAAATTTTAACAGTGTTCAACTCCAGAAGATGGTTATTGTTATAGTTCCCCTTTCTCGATCTATCCTCGTAATGAGTTAAAAAATAATTTTGGCTTGTACACAACAAAGGAGATGGTTAAATTAGTATTGTTGGGACAAATCAGAAAAGCAATCTGACCCCTTCAGGACTTACGCAACTGGAACAAATAGCGAGCGGGGCGTAGCCCTACCACACGACAATTTAAATCAAACCAAGCACATAGGAATACTTGGGCGTTTTAGTTGCTGAATTAAA
>NZ_JACJSI010000222.1 GCF_014698065.1 Nostoc flagelliforme FACHB-838 | reverse complement strand
GCAAAGACTATGAACGGCTTCCTGAGATGAGCGAAGCTGCCATCTATGCTGTGATGACACGTATTATGTTACGTCGTCTTGCTGCCTAAAGATTTTCTTTATAAATGGTTTCTAATACATTAAAGATTTTCGGAATTGCTCCCGAAAATATGTTGCACAAAAAACTAGAAGATTTATTAGATCCCTTTCAAATAGAGAGAATTAAAACAGGGCTATCTGGAGAAAATCTTGATTTCATCAATCCCACAAAAGTTTGGGTACGAAAAAAAGGTGATGAATACGTAGTATTTGATGCAATATTTCACCGCAATACCGAAGGATTTTTAATCCTGGAGTTAGAACCTGCTCTAACTCAAGAAAATATTCCATTTTTAAGCTTTTATGATCTAGCTAGAGCCTCCATAAATCAACTAGAAAAAACAGCAAATCTCCGTGATTTTTGTCAAGTTATCGTTCAAGAAGTTCGGAAAATAACGGAATTTGACCGGGTAATGTTATATAAATTCGATGATGATGGGCATGGTTCCGTTATCGCTGAAGAAAAACTAGAAAGCCTAGAACCTTACTTAGGGCTGCATTACCCAGAGTCAGATATTCCCAAACCAGCGAGAAAATTATTTGCTGCCAATTCGATCAGAATCATTCCAGATGCTTATTCTCAGCCAGTAAAACTTTTTCCTGCCAATAATCCAATTAGCGATCGCCCCATTAATTTAACCAACTCTATTCTTAGAAGTGCTGCTCCCTGTCATATGGAGTACTTGCATAATATGGGTGTTGGTGCTTCGCTTACTATCTCTTTAATTAAAGACCAAAAACTCTGGGGACTAATTGCTTGTCACCATCAGTCCCCTAAATATGTTTCCTACGAATTGCGGAAAGCTTGCGAATTTTTGGGACGAGTAATATTTGCAGAAATCTCAGCGAGAGAAGAAACCCAAGACTATTATCACCGGATAAATCTGACACACCTTCAATCAATCTTGATTGAATATATGTCTCAAGAAGAAAACTTTATTGATGGTTTAGTTAAAAATCCGCAGCATCTTTTAGATTTTGGTAACGCTCAAGGCGCGGCCGTGTGTTTTGGGGGAAATTGCACAGTAGTTGGTGAAACGCCTAGAGAAGAAGACCTGAATTATTTAGTCCAATGGCTCAAGAATAATGTTGAGGAAGAAGTCTTTTGTACAGATTCCCTACCACATATTTATCCAGATGCCGAAAGCTTTAAAAATGTCGCTAGCGGTTTGTTAGCTATTCCCATCGCCAAGCGGAATTATGTTTTATGGTTCCGGCCGGAAGTAATTCAAACTGTAAACTGGGGTGGCGATCCTAATAAGGCATTTGAAGTTAGCCAGTTAGAAGGAAATGTCCGCCTGTGTCCACGTAAATCATTTGAACTTTGGAAAGAAACGGTTCGCTTAACATCTTTACCTTGGAAAGATGTAGAAGTTAAAGCAGCATTGGAACTGCGGAAAGCAATTGTTAATATTGTGCTGCGTCAAGCCGATGAACTAGCCCAGTTAGCGCAGGATTTAGAACGTTCTAACGCCGAACTGAAAAAGTTTGCCTACGTCGCCTCCCATGACTTGCAAGAACCACTCAATCAAGTTGTGAATTACGTGCAATTGTTGGAGATGCGGTATAGCGAAGAACTTGACGAAGATGCTCAAGAGTTTATCAGCTATGCTGTGCAAGGAGTTAGCCTGATGCAGACATTGATCGATGACGTATTGGCATACTCGAAAGTGGATGGCGGAAATAAAAGCCGACCCACTACTGAAGCGTATTCCAGTTGTTGTGTTAACAACCTCAAAAAATGAGGATGACATTTTTCACAGCTACGATTTACATGTGAATTGCTATATCACTAAATCTCGCAACCTCAACCAATTATTTCAAATCGTCAAGAGTATTGAAGATTTTTGGCTCTCTACTGTAACACTACCATCGGAGTGAGCAGGGGAGGCAGAGGGGCAGGGGGCAGGGAGCAGGGGGAGCAGGGGGAGCAGGGGAAGAAAAATGATTGATTAATGCCCAATGCCCAATGCCCAATGCCCAATGCCCAATGCCCAATGACAAATGACAAATGACAAATAACAAATGACAAGATAGAGCAGCAATAGGGGGTGAAACCTGAAGATTATGGTTGTGAGCTACTCAGTAAAAATCTTGTTAATCGAGGATAATCTGGCTTCTGCTAGGTTGTTACAAGAGTTTCTGACACAAGCGCAGTCCCAAGAATTTACTCTGGTTCATGTAACGCGATTGGGGGAAGCACTTCAGGAACTAAGTAAATGTAATTATGATGTAATTTTATTAGATTTAACTCTACCTGATAGCCAAGGATTGTCATCTCTACCTCCTCTGATTGGTCAAGCGCCAAGCATACCGATTGTTGTCCTAACAAATACAAATGACGAAGAACTGGCAATTGAAGCAGTGCGACAGGGGGCACAAGATTATCTAGTCAAGCGCCAGGTAAATGTAGATGTGTTAGTGCGATCGCTACGTTATGCGATCGAGCATAAGCAGGTTTTAGAATCATTACGCACAGTCAATGAAACGTTACAAACTCGGGTTGAAGAACGAACTGCTGAACTGGTGAAAGCCAATGAACTTGATCAGTTCAAATCTGAATTTGTCTCAATGCTCTCTCATGACATCCGCAATCCCCTAAATACTATTCTCTTGGCTGCTGGATTACTACAAAACCAAGATGAAAGATTGACCAAAGAGAAAAAACTGAATCATTTACAAATGATTCGCTCGGCAATCAAAAACATGGCAAAGCTATTAGATGAAGTTACATTCATCGGGAAAGCTGATTCCGGTAGACTGGGGTATGACCTCATCTGCTTAGATTTAGAAGCTTTTTGCCGCCAAATGGTCGAAGAAGTTCGATTGCTCGCAAATGAGAAGCATCTGACTTTGGTATTCGCCAGTTTTGGGCAATTAGACGAAGCACTATGGGATGAAAGCTTACTGCGGCATATTTTGGGCAATTTACTTAGCAATGCGATTAAGTATTCACTACCGGGCGGCATAGTGCGTTTTGAACTAATTGGTCAGGAAAAAGCGGTAATTTTCCGAGTTCAAGATTGCGGAATTGGCATTCCTCAAGAAAACCAAAAGCGACTGTTTCAGCCTTTCCAACGTGCGGACAATGTTGGAACCATCCCTGGTACTGGCTTGGGATTAGCGATCGCCAAAAAATGTGTCGATGCACAGGGAGGCGAGATTGTAGTCAATAGTCAAGTTGGAGTCGGTACTACTTTTACCGTCACCCTCCCTTTACTAAAAGATTAAGCATATCAGCAAGTAATTAAAGTCAAATACTATACAGCTTAAGGAATGGAGCAAAGTATCTTTAAAGGAATTGCTTTTGAATGTTTAGCCTACTGTATAAAGGTTTTTAGGCTACCTGGAAAAGCTTTCAGGGGAAATTTCTAATAGCGCTATCTCAATAAAAATGAGCTATATTTATACCAACTCTATCACGCTTGCGATAGATCCTTGATGCCTCTTAGCCAGTTTAAAAAAGGGGGGAGCTTAATCTGGGCTTTAAGTTCCCTTTTTTTTTGAAGGAGATTTAGATGATCTCTGTGTGTGCAACATTTTTGTTCAAGATTGATATCAGCTATATATATTCTTTTAAATTATAAAAGTATTTTTACTTATAAATAAAATGTACAGTAATAATACTGAGTTATCGTGTTTAACCTAATATTCATGGAAATTTTACGGTTAATTTACGGAATTTACATATCCGAGTTGTAGCTTGATATAAGCCTGACATACAATACACGTAATACATAAAACAATGTGCGCTACTAGGGTAATCACTAGGTCCTAAAAAGATTTTTTTGTAAGTGCTTGAAAAATTATACGTCAAGCACAAGGCATTGATGCGTCTACATAACTAGCAATTCTAAGTTTATGTCCAACTGCCAAGCGAAACCTGAAACCAACTACTTAAGTGGATCTAATGGTAAGTGTTTAACAGCGTTTCAGCGGAAACTGCTACTACAAAATTTGCACAAAAGTTTACTTGAATCATACCGCCAACGAATTGAAATCATGTTGTTGGCAGATGAGGGGAAAACTCAAACGGAGATTTGTCAAACCTTGGGGTGTTGTGCAGCAACGGCACGACATTGGACACACATAGCCCGAACTGGAATGGCGCATCAATGGCAAGATTGCCCCATTGGTCGCCCGAAGGCTGTGAATGATCAGTATTTAGAGCGTTTGAAGGAATTAATTAACAGTAGTCCCCGCGAGCATGGCTATGCTTTTCGACGATGGACAGCTAACTGGCTTGGGAAACATCTAGCAAAAGAATTTGAGATTGAAGTAAGCGATCGCCATATCAAGCGACTGCTCAAACAGATGGGATTGTCCACCCTACCAAAACCCAGCAATTCTGAAGCAAACAGCCATGAGCAGGCTAAGGGTTCCAAAATTTTGATTAATGACCTGAAATCGGCAGTTATTCCAGATGATTCCGAATTCTTACCTATTAACTTTGCAAAATTAGAAAAACCTTTAGACATTCATGGCGCAAGATATATCCGCTCAGTTAATAACGCTGCAACAGTTCAACAATACTCTGGGTTATTCTCTTTCGACAGAGGAATTTCAGCAATGTCTTCAACAAGTTAAATTTATCAACCCGAAAGTCGGCAAGTTCTGGCAAGGAACTGATGTCCAACCAGGAATCTATATTGCGATCGCTGGTAAGGTCAGGTTGCTAGATAGCACCGATGAGTTAATCGCCACTTTAGAAACAGGAGACTCATTTGGAGAATTTACCTTGTTTAAGGAGGGTGACTTCAAACCTTATGCAGCAAGGGCTTCAGTCAACTTGCAACTGTGCTTTGTTCCAGGTGAAGTGTTGTGGCCATTGATGGCTAAATATCCCCAAATTCGGGAGCATTTGTGGGCTAAGGCGCTATCTCGTAACCCCCAAGAACTGGACTCAAATAACCTCCCAGTACTCCGATCTGACTCAAAACGGCTGGATGAAACGCAGATTTTGTCAACATCAGCAGTAAAGCCACGCGAGAAAAAGATTAGCAAAGCCTATTTTCCCAACTCCACGCAGCGAGTCGGGCATTTATTACAGCGTGTGATTCGGCGCTATCCGTTTTTTGCCCAACAGAGTGGATCGGATTGCGGTGCAGCTTCTTTAGTGATGGTGTCTCGCTATTGGGGGAAAAACTTTAGTGTCAATCGCCTGCGGGATATCGCTAATGTTGACCGTAATGGCTCATCACTGCGGGGGTTATCGGCGGCGGCGGAAAGTATTGGTTTTTCCACGCGACCTGTCAAAGCGAGTCTTGACCAATTAGCGAAGCAAAAATTGCCTGCGATCGCTCATTGGGAAGGCAAACATTACATCGTTGTCTACGAAATTACCCCTAAATACGTTATTGTAGCCGACCCTGGCATCGGGCAATGCAGCCTCAGCCACGCCGAATTGTAAAGCCAACTGGACTGGTTACACATTGCTGCTGCAACCGACAGCCATGCTAAAGGATACCAAAGAGAGTTCTACTCCTTTTTGGCAGTTCTTTGAATTGATGAAGCCTCACTCTTTAGTAATGCTGGAAGTGTTTATCGCTTCCTTATTTATCCAGATATTTGGACTTGTTACTCCCTTATTTACCCAGTTAATTTTAGACCGAGTGGTAGTGCAGCGTTCTGAACTAACCTTAACGGCGGTGGGGTTAGGGTTACTGATTTTTAGTTTATTCCGTGTGGCGATGACAGGGTTGCGGCAATATTTGTTAGACCACACGGCAAATAAACTCGATTTAGCATTGATTGTAGGATTTATCCGCCATACCCTACGGCTACCCTTGAGTTACTTTGAGTCCCGTTATGTGGGGGATATTATCTCTCGCGTACAGGAAAACCGTAAAATTCAACGCTTCCTCTCCGGTGAGGCGTTATCCATCCTGCTGGATTTAGTTACTGTCTTTATCTATTTAGGATTGATGTTTTGGTACAGTTGGAAAATGGCGTTATTGGTGTTGGTGATTATACCGCCTTTTTTCCTGCTGGCATTAATTGCCACACCTTTTTTACAAAAGATTTCTAGAGAAATATTTAATGCTGTTGCTAATGAAAGCAGCTATCTAATTGAAGTCCTTTCTGGTGTGCGAACAGTTAAATCCACAGCAGTGGAACAGACAGTGCGTTGGCATTGGGAAGAGTTATTAAGTAAGGAAGTCAAAACTAACTTTTCTGGGCAAATTATTAGCAATCGCTTGCAAATATTCAGCAACACAATTGAAGCAGTGGTAACTACCATCTTGCTGTGGTTTGGGGCATACCAAGTAATTCACAACCAGCTAACCATTGGGCAATTGGTAGCATTTAATATGTTGCTGGGAAATATTATTAGACCCTTCCAACGATTAACAGTTTTATGGAATCAATTGCAAGAAGTGGTGATTGCCATAGAACGCATTAATGATGTGTTAGATGCGGAACCAGAAGAGGATTTGCAGCAGCAGGCGCGGCAATCTTTACCACCGATTCAAGGGAACATTCGTTTTGACAATGTGACATTTCGTTATCACCCTGAAGGCGATATCAATATTTTAGAAAATCTCAGTTTTGAAATACATAGTGGGCAAATGGTTGCCCTGGTGGGACGGAGTGGTTCGGGTAAAACCACAATTTCTAAGCTGGTTTTGGGGTTATATCCCCCCACAGATGGCAAAGTGTTGATTGATGGGCAGGATATTAACAGTCTTTCGTTGCGTTCTCTACGCGAGCAAGTTGGGGTAGTTGACCAAGATACCTTTTTATTTGGCGGAACGATTCGGGAAAATATTAGCTTGGCACATCCTGGGGCAACTTTGGCAGAGATTATTGAGGCGGCGCGATTGGCGGGTGCTGATGAGTTTATTAAAAAGTTACCTATGGGTTATGAAACCCAGATTGGTGAGGGAGGGGGGATGTTGTCTGGAGGACAGCGACAAAGAATTGCGATCGCTAAAGCGTTGTTAGGCAATCCCAAGTTGTTGATTTTGGATGAAGCGACTTCCCATCTTGATGCAGAGTCAGAAAGGATTATTCAGACGAATTTAAATACAATTCTCAAAGGCAGAACCACCTTAGTAATTGCCCATCGTCTTTCAACTGTGCGTCATGCAGATTTGATTTTGGTGCTAGATCGCGGCGTGTTGATTGAGAGCGGGACTCACAAAGAGTTGATGGGGAAGCGGGGACATTATTTTTATCTCAATCATCAGCAGTTGGATGTTGCAGGGTGAAACAACAGGAAAAGTAGAAAGCTTTTGTTGTCTCCCCACTCCCAGGTTCGGATAAGACTTGATCCCCCCTAGGGGGTAAATAGGAGGCAAAGCCCCCCTTTTTTAAGGGGGGTTGGGGGGATCTCCTCAAGCCAAACATATTAACCGAACCGTATTGTCCCCACTCCCAAAATCCAAAATTGATATTAGGAAAAATCATGCCAAACACATTAAATGGAAGGGTTCAAACCCAAATCTATGAGGTAGAACAGCACGAGGAAGTTTTAAGGGAGCAAACACCAGCCATATCAACTGATGATTGGGCTTACGCAACCAAGGATTTACTTGATAGCTTGCCCCAGGTTTGGACAAGGGGATTGCTGTATTTTTTGGTAGTGTTTGTATCGACCATTTTACCTTGGGCGATGCTATCTAAGGTAGATGAAACTGGTACAGCAAGAGGGCGACTTGAGCCAAAGGGAAAAACGGTTAGGCTGGATGCTGCTGTGGCAGGTACTGTTGCCGAAATTCGGGTAAAAGAGGGTGATTCGGTTAAAGTTGGGCAGACTTTATTAGTGTTGGAATCGGAATTAGTTAAGGCAGAATTGCGGCAGGCACAGGAGAAGTTAGAAGGGCAATTAAATCGACTTTCTCAGTTAAATTCATCTAAAAGTCAGTTAGTTGTATCTTTAACAACTCAACAGCAGCAGAACCAGTCTCAACAGCTAGAAAAGCAGGCTCAAATTGACCAAGCGCGACAGAATATGAATGCTCTGAGGAATTCGTATGACTTACAAAAAGACGAAAAATTAGCTCAAGTCAATCAGGCACGGCAAACTCTTGAGCATAATCAAACAGCTAATAAGTTAATAAACAGTAGTTTGGCGAGTAGCGAGCGAGAAGTTGAACGCTATCGCAGTCTTTGGCAGTCAGGGGTTGTTTCAGAAACTAATGTTGTCCAAAAGCAAGATATAGCTAAAGAAAGGCAACAGTTATACGAACAAAATAAGTCAGATATTCAGCAGGCTAAACTACGTTTGGTAGAACAAAAAAGTAGTTATGAGCGGACTATTCGCCAAGCAAATGCAGATATTGAGCAGGCACTATTGCGACTGAAAGAACAAGAAAGGAGTTATCACACCTTAACTCGTTCCAGCAAGCTAGCTTTGCTAAAAATCGACGAACAACAGAAGAATCTGGAGACAGAAATTACTACGCTTCAGGCAGAAATTGCTCAGAGTAAGAGTCAGATTGTCTCATTAAAGTTTCAGTTAGGACAACGAGAGTTAAGAGCCACCGTCAATGGTAGAGTGTTTCAGTTACCGATACAAAGGGCTGGGTCTGTAGTACAACCAGGAGCAATGATTGCGGAGATTGCGCCCCAAGGTTCGCCTTTAATAATTCAGGCGCAAATGGCAACAAATGAGAGTGGTTCTTTGCGAAGAGGATTGCCAGTAAAGTTAAAGTTTGATGCTTATCCATTTCAGGATTATGGTGTGCTAGAAGGAGAACTGTTAGAGATTTCTCCTACTACCATAGAGGTGGAAACATCTAATGGAAAGGTGGCAGCTTATGACTTGGAAATTGCCCTAAAACAAAATTGTATTCCCTCGGCTAATAAATGTATTGCCCTGCGTCCTGGAGATACAGCGACAGCTGAAGTAATTGTGCGCCAGCGTCGGATTATTGATTTTCTGCTTGATCCGTTTAAGCAGTTGCAGCAGGGTGGGGTGAAATTGTAGGGGAATTCGCGGTACTTTTACATTTCTCAACTTCATCACCCACTACCATTACTTTTTAGGGAAAAAAGTGATTATTTTAGTTTTAATTTTGTTTACCTAATTTAAGGAGAAAAATCATGTCTCAACCTATTACCATTACCAACGAAGATATTCTTGAGCAAGTCAAGTTATCCTGCAAAATTCCTGAGATACTTGAAGAGATTGTTACCCGCAAGGTTATTGCAAATGTCGCAAATGAGGCGGGTATTAAAGTGGAGACTGGGGAACTTCAGCAAGCAGCAGATAAATTCCGATTAATGTATCAACTTAAGAGTGCTGACGATACCTGGTCATGGCTGGAAAAACATAGTCTTTCTTTAGATGATTTTGAAATAATTGTTTACAACAGGCTGATCTCTACGAAGTTACTTGCTCATTTGTTTTTAGATAAAATTGAACCTTACTTTTTTGAAAACCAATTGGACTATGCTGGTGTGATAATGTATGAAATCATCTTAGATGATGAAGACTTGGCAATAGAACTTTTCTATGCCATTCAGGAAGGCGAGATGATTTTTTATGATCAGGACTTACGCAACTGGAACAAATAGCGAGCGGGGCGTAGCCCTACCACACGACAATTTAAATCAAACCAAGCACATAGGAATACTTGGGCGTTTTAGTTGCTGAATTAA
>NZ_JACJSI010000221.1 GCF_014698065.1 Nostoc flagelliforme FACHB-838 | reverse complement strand
GTTTTTCCAGAGCATCAAAGCGGGCACTCCAGATTTTTTCATACTCGCCCAGATACGCTGCGGCTACTTTGAGAGTTTTCGGCTGAATCTGAATAACTTTCTCCTTACCACTTCGACGCTTGGTAATTAGTCCGGCTTTCTCCAACACACTGATGTGCTTGCGATCGCTGCAAAAGACATCGCATAGGGTTGTGCTAATTCGCCGATAGTATGTTCTGCTGTTGATACCCGCTTAAGAATGTCTCGCCGCGTCACATCAGCCAGAGCAGCAAAAATTTTATCAAGGGCTACATTTGATTCAACCATATAGTTGAATGATATCTAAAGATACAGATCGTGTCAAGTGACAACGCGGACAACTTTTACCTTCTGTCGAATGGCAAATTCTACCTGAAGTCACATACAATTTTGGGTGTTACTTCCACTGTGCTTCCAGGCGATCGCTAAGGAATCTTATTCGCAGCTTGCTCTACTGCCTGTTGCCATACATCCACTTGTACAGTTGGTTCCAACTCGGCTTTCGCCAAAAAACGCAGTTGTCGTTTGTTGGTCGGCATTGGCATTGGAATTTGTCGACCAATGGTCGGCAAAAACTTAATGATGATTCTCATAAACTGTCGATGTTCTAAGTAACCCCTTAAACGAGTGATGTCTATGGGGAGCAACTTTTGGAGACGCTCCGCATAGACATCACTTTCACAGCCGAATGGCACTGAGAAAAGCTGAAACCTCCTTGCTGGCAGGGTGTGGGAGGTGTGGGAGGACGGGGAAGAATCATTTCTCCCCACACTTCCCTTTCTCCCCTCTCTCCCCACACTCAAAAAGCAAGTTATATCAGGGCTTTGCGATTAACAAGCGTGCCATTCAGTTAGGGGCCATGATCGTAGTCTCTGGGTTAGCCGCTAAACGACCATCTTCCATGTAGACAATGCGATCGGCGATGTCCAAAATGCGGTTGTCGTGTGTGACTAATAAGATGGTGCAACTCTGCTCTTTGGCAAGTTTTTGCATAATTTCTACAGCATCACGCCCAGATTTCTTATCTAGAGCGGCTGTCGGTTCATCGGCTAACACGATCTTAGGTTGACTCACTAAGGCACGGGCGATCGCAACGCGCTGTTTTTGCCCGCCCGATAGGCTATCGGCATAATAGTCTATCCGTTGTTGCAGCCCTACTGCTTCTAGCATGGCAACACTCGTGCCATCAACGTCGCGATCGAACATTTCCTCATGCAGTTCTAAGGACATCCGCACATTTTGTTTAGCCGTCAGAAAGGTCAATAGATTGTGTGCCTGAAAAATATAGCCAATGTTGCGACGAAGGTGAGTCAACTGTTGTTTGCTGGCATTATGTAATTCTTGACCGAGAAGCTTGAGGCTGCCTTCTTGAGCCGATCGCAAACCGCCCATTAGTGTTAGTAGCGTTGTTTTGCCAGAGCCAGAGGGACCCGTCATGATAATGATTTCGCCTGCATAAATATCTAAATTGATGTCAAATAAGGCTTGTTTTCGGAGTTCGCCACTGCCAAAGTAGTGATTAAGCTGCTGAGCCGAAATAACTGGTACTGCTGTTGAGTGAGATTGATCGGACTGCCAAGTTTGAATCATTGCCTTTGTTTTTATATGTGTGTAAACGATCAAAAAATTGGACGACCTAGAGCAAAAGCAATACAGTCTACGATCAGGAGGATACCTAATCCCATTAATAGAACTCGCAATATTTTGTGTCCCCATTTCTGCACTGATCGATTAATTGCCTGGATCAAATTAAGACTATGTTCGCCCAGGCAGATATAGAGTCCTAAGAGAGCAATGAGCGGGAAAACAAAGATTGCGTTATAGATTGCCAGAATACTCATTGTGGTTAAGAGGTCAAACTGCGATCGCACAATGCGCTCGATCGCTGTTAAGTAAGGTAGTGCAGTTGGGAAATCCCAAAGTGTTGCAGCACTGCCAAAGAAAAAGGTTTGAGCGATCGTTAATTGAGCAGGGCGTTTAGCTTCTTGGGAATCAGCAGCATTTTTAAGGTTCCAACCCACCAAGAGTAGAACGATGCCAATGATTAGTTGCAACGTGTACATCAGTGAAGGTGGCAAACCTGGTAAATTGATGGTCAACTGACTTGCTCCAAGCACCACCGCTAATCCTGCTGTCCAATAAGTGATAAATACTCCCGCAATAAATGAAACTGAGCGAGGCACTGGCTTAGGAGTACTGAGCAGATACATTTGGACTGCTGTAGTAGTGGGGTTGAGGCTGTCTAGTGCTGCGATCGCAACAAGATAAGCAAGTAAGGATGGCATCTGATTACACCAGGTAAGAACTAGAAAATATCAGCCGGATCAGCAGATTGCAATTTTCGCATCGCGATTCCTCCTGATGCGGCACACATTACAATCGTCAAGGTCAACACAAGCACTGCGCGGCTGACTGTCATGCCGATCGGCAGAAAAGTCGCAGCAGCAGCAGCAGAATACAGCCCGATCGAAATGACAAACCCTGGGATGAATCCTAAAACAGCCATAATCAGCGCTTCCTGGATGAGTACACCAATCAAGTAACCGTCGCTATATCCCATTGCTTTCAACGTGGCATATTCTGGCAAATGGTCTGATACATCGGAATAGAGAATTTGATAAACGATAATGGTGCCAACGATAAAACCAATGATTGCGCCAAACCCAAACAAAATCCCGATCGGACTGGTGGTTTCCCAGTATTTCTTTTCGTGTTCAACAAACTCTTCATGCGTCAGGATCAGCACATTTTCAAGCTCCGATTGTATCGCAGCCTTAAATTGCTTAACATCGGTGCCCGGTTTCAACTGGATGGCTCCAATATCAATTTCATCGGGCTTACGGGCTGGAAAGAGCCGAAGGAAAGTTGAATGACTAGTAATTACATTCCCATTGGCAGCAAATGATGCTCCCATGACAAACGTTCCAACTACCTTGACTTGAAAGTTATTAAATTGAATTGGCACTGAGCCAGACTGCTGAAGTTCTTCAACTACATTGCCAAAAAACTGTTCCGCACCGGCACGATCGTAGAGCATTCGGTTCAGCAACTTCAATTCATTCTGATGTGCTTGTACGTCTGGTAGCGTGATAGCTGAGTTATTAGGATTAATAGCAAATACCATTGTGGGCTGATTCGTTCGGGTTTGAGCATTTCGCCACTCGCCCTGACCAATGTAGAGATAGTTAATCGATTCAACTTCTTTAGCTCCTGCCGCCTGATATAGTTGCTTTCTGGGAAAGCTTCTGACCACATTTAGGCTCTCAAACAACGGGTTAATCAGGAATAGATCCCCTTGCAGTGAGGTGTAGGGTTTTACGACAGACTCAAACAGAGCATCGAGCAATCCCAGTTGAAAAAACATCAGAATATCGGCGAAGGCAATCCCCGCTAAAGCCACTGCAAGACGGGTTTTTTCTCGTTTTAGCTGAAACCATGCCAGCGGTGTTTTACGGAATAGGTTACGCAACATAGATCACTTTTTCCCCACTTTATACCAGACCACGACGGAGGGCAAAAACAACCGCTTGAACGCGGTTATCAACTCCAAATTTGTTAAGGATACTTCTGACATGCGTTTTGACAGTATTGGGACTGAGATACAACACACCAGCAATTTCAGGGTTACTTTGTCCTTCAACCATTAATTTAAGAACTTCCATTTCACAGTCTGAAAGGTTCTTTAACTGCGTTGTATACAATAACTGCACGTATTTTCCTCGGTTAAAGTATGAATTAACTGATTGGTTATCGGCGAGAATATGAACGCTTTAGGGTTGGATAGCGACCTGTACCTGTAAATTAGTCAGCCCTGAAACCTGATCGCTGTCGGCTGCATTCAAACGAATTCTGACTTTAACCACCCGCTGATCCAGGTTCTCGCCCGGTTGATTATTGAATATCTCCTGCTGGCTCACTTGCAGCCCAATTTCTTCGACTATGCCGCGCAATTCTCCAGAAAATGGTTCACCTGTAATCAATGTCTGTTGCCCAATGCGAATTTTCTTGATGTCACTTTGATAAACTTCGGCAACCACTCGCATTTGGCGGGTTTGCCCCAGATCGGCAATGCCTTTTTCATTAACCACTTCTCCCGCCTTGGCATAGATTTCCAGAATTTGTCCTGCTTGGGGCGATCGCACCTCTGCTTGTCTCAAATCTGCTTTTGCTCGTTGAGCAACGGTGATCGCTTGCTCCACTTTTGCCTGTGCCGTCTGCACATCTACTGGACGCACTTCAGCAATGCGATCAAGGTTTGCCCTAGCGGACTCAATCTGCGCTTGCAATGTATCAGTCGTCCGGCTTTGATTTGCTTTGCCTTCATTGAACTGTGCTTGCGCTTTTTGGAAAGCTAATCGCCTCTGGTCAAACTGAGATGCGGAGATTGCTCCTTCCTGATAGAGCGATTGATAGCGATTGTATTCAGAGCGGGCATTATTAACCTCAGCCTCTAAACTCGCTAAGGTTGCTTGCTGTTGCCGAGTTTCACCTGCTAATTCCGCTTGCAAACGTCCAATCTCTGCTTGTTGTGCCTCAATTTCACCCAATTTTGCTCCGGCTCTAACCTGTGCAAGCTCTGCTTGGGCAACGGCAACTTGTTGTTCGGCTTCTAGGAGAGCGCCTTGTAACCGATCGTAGCTGTCTAGAATCGCAATTACTTGATTAGCTTGGACTCGATGGCCTCGTTTGACAAGCAGTTGAGCCACGCGATCGTTACTGAGCGTGGCTGGAACTGACACTTTTGTCACCTCAGTTTCAGGTTCCAACCGCCCCAGCGCCACAATAGACTGAATCGTTGGGGTAGTCTGAGTGTTCTCTGCTGGTTTCTCTACAACAAATTGCGAAATGCCATAGTAAGCAATTCCTGCTGTAATGGTAGATGCAACAACGATCAACGCAAGCATCCAACGATTAGATGATTTCGACAGTAACTGTAAATTCATGATGGTCATGCAGGCGGTAGCGGATAGCGGAGACGATGAAATTTGAAATGGCAAATTAAGCAACAAGCTTAAGGCAATTACTCAACCAATTGATTTGAAACTGGCATTACATTAGACCTAGAAGTTTGCCTGAGAGCTTTATTCAGAACTAGGGAGACAACTGGAATTAACAACCAGACTAGATCTGAAAAGTCTGGACTAACCAGCGCGACTGGAATTGATATTAAGGCACAAACAGGTTCAATTAGTGCTTTCACTTGCATCGATCGAATGATTTGAATATCTAAATCTTCACCCACTAACCGATTTTGGTGAGTTGCATAGATCCAGCTTGTAAACGAGAGCAATCCAATGAGAAAAATATTGGTGTTAAACCAAATCTTGGCAAAAGGATTACTGGATAGCCTAAAAACAAGATCATTCGAGAACGGAATCACTAATAAACACATCAAGTACAAGGTATAGATAAATAAGTGAGTTTCATTAGTCCGTTTGAAGTAACTAAACTGCTGAGTGTGGTTAATCCAATAAAAGGCAACCAGAATAAAAGCGATGATGTAGATGCCAAGGGACTTAAGTTGTCCAGTCAGAAATTGGTTGACTTCCAAATTTGACAGCAATTGAACAGTTTCTGGCAGTTTAAATCCCATGAAGGTAATTGCCATCGCCAGGGCAAAGACACAATCACTCAGCCTTGCTAAATGGTGAATGGCAGTTTGAGAATTTGAGTGGTCTGGCTGCATGGCTGGTTGGATGATTCATCTACAGACCATCTAAATCCATCCACAGCGTTTCTGATACCTATAGCTATCATTGAAACGGATGACACTTGTCATGTCTAACCTTGATAGGTGTCATACCTGGATTGGCAGGCGATCGCGCAAACTAGAGAGAACAGGATGGTTAATCTATTCAATGAATCTAGACGCTGGCTCTTCTCCATCACTCCGTCGGACACTGCGCTTTGGCGAATGGCTCCTGCTACTCATGACAATCTTGATTTATGTGCTTGATGAAGCCTCCACACCTGAGCTAATCGTCAAATGTGTCGCGTTTAGCACGCTCTTTTTCTGTCTCAGCTTTATCTTGCCGCTCGATCGCCCGCTTTGGCAGCGCCGCACTTATATTGCGCTGGAAGTGGGGTTAACGGGCGTTGCGATTGCGTCTGGCATCGAACTTAGCTTTGTACTTTATCTACTACTGATCAAGGCGTGTTTCTTGTTGAGTCGCCGCGAAGTTATTTTGACCAATATTATGGGTGGAGTGGTCTGGTTGACTAGTTTTGCCTGGCTATATCCGTCACTAATTCAACGAAAACTTCCAGAGTTTGATAGTGTCACTTTGCAGTCTAATTTGTACATCACACTACTCCATGCGTTGCTGTATTATGCCAGTGCCAGTATTTTTGTTGTTTTGCTTGGCTTTGTCATCGTGGCAGAACGCGAAAGCCGCCAGCAGGCAGAAGTATTGTCCCAAGAAGTAGAAGTGTTAGGTGCCAAACTAGAACGTCTGCGGATTGCGCGTGAAATTCATGATTCCTTAGGGCACACTCTCACCTCATTGGGAGTACAATTGGAAGTTGCTCAGAAATTGCGCGATCGTGATTTAGCCAAGTCCTTTCACTCGGTAGACAATGCTGCCTTATTAGCAAGCCAATGCCTTGAAGATGTGCGGCAACTGGTACAGACGATGCGCTGGCAGTCCGGCTTCAATCTAAATGAAGCACTACGTGAGCAAGTTGAGCAGATGCGCCAGCAGGGCATTGTCACTCAGATTGATTTAAGCCTACCTGCCCTCTCCCTGCAATCGAGTTATCAGCTTTACTGCATATTGAAAGAAGGCTTGATTAACATTCAGAAACACGCCTTGGCGACTCAGGCGAAGTTACGGGGAGTGGTTGACTCAGGCACGATCGTGGTGACGCTCCAAGATAATGGTCAAGGGTTTGACTTGGAGCAACCATTGACTGGGTGGGGTCTGCAAGGTATGCGGGAGCGAGCAGAACTTCTGAGCGGAACCCTTAAAATTAGTACAGGTTCCGACCAGGGAACACAAATCAAAATCCTTATCCCCTATGATTCGAGTGCTCGTCGTTGATGATCAATCCTTCTTTCGAGAGGGGTTAGCCGCATTATTGTCCCTAGAGGCAGACATCGAAGTGATCGGGCAGGCACCCGATGGAAGAGTGGCGATCGACCTGACCAGAAAGCTTCAGCCTGATGTCATTCTGATGGATATTCGGATGCCCAACTGTGATGGGGTTACAGCAACTCGTGAAATTCTCCGCAGCTACCCGTGGAGCCGCATTCTCGTGCTAACCACGTTTGACGAAGACGAATATGTGTGGGAATTGTTGCAGGCGGGGGCAATCGGGTATCTGCTTAAGAACACGCCTTCTGGGCAGGTTGCGGATGCTATCCGCACGATTCACAAAGGACATAGCCAACTCGGACCGACGATCGCAGCCAAAGTTTTTGCCCAACTGCAACCACCTGTTAGTGCTGCCCCAGTTAATTTAATGCTGAGTGAACGAGAGTTGGCTGTCTTGAAGCTGCTGGGGCAAGGCAAAACGAACCGTGAAATTGCTAAAACCTTGCACATCACTGAGGGGACGGTCAGAAATTACATTAGCCGGATTCTCAGCGAGTTAAACGTGAGCGATCGCACGCAAGCCGCACTCTGGGCACGCGAAAATTTAGACCCGCGATCGCCTTAGCTGATGCATCTGTCTTCTTCATGCGAACTACGCCCGATTTTGGGCAATCAATCCTGTTACCAGCACAATCGCGTATCCCCAAAGTAACCACGCGCCAAACACACCATCAGCGATGGGTTAAACATTTGGGAAAGCTTGGGTAAAAAAGTAAGTTGTCACAACATCTAGCAGCATTCCTGGAATTGCTAAACAAACGGCAGCTTCCAAACGCTGATGTGGCAGTACTTTTTTCCATCGAAAAATGGCATAAACCAATAGTGGCAAACACGTTACAGAGAATAAGAAACTGCTGACCATACTCAAAGTGCTGTCGGGCCAATTTTAGCAATTGGAAAGCCACATCCCTCTTTTTGACCACTAGGTTGAGGGTACTCTTTTTGGTTCTCTACTGTGTCTGGCATAGATACAGTTGAGCCATCTATTACTTTCACATTTCGACCACACCATAATTTTTCTGTTGTCACTTTTTATTCTAAGCTTTGTGCCGAATCATTAAAAAGTTTTTCCAATAATTTCTCCGGTAGTCTTGACCGGGCTTGGCAGTATGCACTCGTATCTGATGAATGAATTTTCTGATGAAGGAATTTCCACATCTGACTCGGCTAAATGTGCAATTATTTTACTCACAGCATTATGACAAGTTTTATCACTATCCAAAACTTGCGACAAAAACGTCCACAAAGTAATAAATGGGTCAAATAATCGCTTTTTATATTTAATTTTTAGCTCAGAAATTGCAAGTTTTATTGCAGATTCTGGCAATAGTTCTTTAAAAGGTAAACCTAAACTTTGATTAAATTTGTCCTTGAGAATGTGTACTCATAATGTCACAGTAGTAATTAACGTATGTGCTTACTCGTTTTAAAGAAAGTATTTCATAAACGAGTAAGCTTTTTCTACCTTCAAAAACTTTTTGGGCAACCTTCCACCGTTACCGCTTCCATTTCACAGCCCTTACAAAAATAGCGATGCCTATGGCGGGCTACGCCTACGCAGCCAAGTCTCCACTGCCATTAACGCATTAATGCTTGTAATGCTTATGCAGCATGGTTTATAACTTTTCTTAGCGCCATTCCTTTCACAGCCCAACTAACTGTTAATATCTCAGATAGTTTGGATCATTTAGTTTTCAAAATGCGAAGCTGAAGAGAGTTGAAGACTTCAATTGCCGGGGCTAAAGCCTGGGTACAGTGTAAATAAGTTACGCTCAAATCAAACAAACTTATTCAAACATCAAAGTTGGTAGACATTTTGGACTCCTTGTAATAAAGTGAATAAAAAATATTTTTAGTTAGAACTTACACATGAATCAGATGTGTAAGTTTCAGCAATTGAGGTGAAAACTAGAAGCACTTTTTGGTGGTAAAGCAAATCGAGAAGAAAGAACAAGCAACTTTGATAGCCAAAGCACCAGCAACAACAGCTTCTAGTTCAGTTTCAGACAATTGTTCAGTTTCAGAAGTCATTGCAGGCAGAATAATATAAGCAACATCATCAGATTCTTGAACAACACGGATTTGAACAGTCTCAGGTAACTTTTGTCCGAGTTCTTGTTCAACAGCAGCTTTGGCAGCTTCAGGATTATTCAGCAATTCAGCGCGGAAAGCTTCATCTTTCATTGCACGAGCAATCAATTTAGCGTCAATACTTACTTGTTCTTGGTATTGTGCAGACATTTTGGACTCCTTAATTTAAGTAGAACAAGGTGAAAAAACTAAAGTGTGTAAAGATAAGTAAATACATAAATGTGTCTACCAAGGTAACAGGGGTATGGGCAGCCGTTTAAGGGTATTTCTGACTCGTGAGCAAGATAGAACTTTGTTCAACCTGAGAACGGCAGATGTACCCCAGAAAGTTAAAGACAGAGCAGAAGCATCCGTGAGAGGTTAAGGTAATTGCACAAATGTCTGTGAGGGTGCAGGAAAAGGGGATAAATCCAGCCTGGAGACTGGTTTTCGCAGGGCTTTGACAACTCCTAAATCTTGATTCTCTTTTGCAGCAAAGTACTTAA
>NZ_JACJSI010000220.1 GCF_014698065.1 Nostoc flagelliforme FACHB-838 | reverse complement strand
GATGTTACATATCATACTTGCTATGAGCGTCAGTCTGACCTAATTGAACAGGTTTCAGTATTTCAACAACAAATTAATGCCTCTCCCAATACAGTAGCAGATCGTTTGTGGGTGACAACTCATCTCAAACCTGATGAGGAAAAACTACGGGTCTCAACCTAGACGAGGTTTAACTGAGCAGGAAATTAGCGATCGCCTAAATTTAGAGCGAAAGGTGGAACGTGCATTTTTTGAGGCAGGAAAGGCATTGGCCCAGTTGCGCGATCGCAGGTTATACAGATCCACTCATCGCACATTTGAGGAGTATTGTCGTGATAGATTTGGATACACCCATCGCCGAGTCAATTATCTAATAGCTGGTTCTGTAGTATTTGACAACATAGTAACGGGAACAAATTGTTCCCAAAATGAGGGAGTGGATGAAACGGGAACAAATTGTTCCCAAAACGAGGAAGCAGACAAAACTCGACTTAACCCCTCACGAATACTGCCGACTAACGAAGGACAAGTACGCCCTCTCGCACCCCTAGAACCCCAGCAGCAGGTTAAAGTTTGGCAACGAGCAGTACAGGAAGCTGGTGGTAAAGTTCCCAGTGCCAGAATTGTAACTGATGTGGTGCAGAAAATTATAGAACCTACCAGAATACCCAACACCTATCAAACTGGCGAAGTCTGCCAAATCTTAGTCAAAGATAATCCTGATTTGCGAGGCAAGGGTGGCTGTTGGTGTATAGTGGTGGCTGTCCATGACTTCAGTTGCACTGTAAGGCTTTGGGATGGTGAACTGACAGTTGGATTAAAGTATCTCAAGTCTTATGATTACTTGCCTCAAGAATGCAAACAGATGCAGATAATCAGCGATCGCATGACGCGGTTGAGGCAAAACGAGAACTTGGAAGAAGCTGGTCGTGCGGTGTTGAAATATTTGGGAGAACTGAAGCGACCGTATTTAACCCAGGTGGAACAAAAACTATTAAGTTTGATAGAGCTTGAATGTGAGATGGAAGGCTAAAGATGACACTGACAAAATATGGAGCCTTATGCACGGAAGTATATGATATTAGCAAGCCCATTGGTGGACAATATCCTGACGTTCCATACTACATAAAACATCTTTCCAAAATTGGTGGCAGAATTCTCGAAGTAATGGTGGGTACAGGACGATTACTCATCCCGCTGTTAGAAGCAGGTCTTAACGTTGAAGGCATCGATGCTTCACCAGATATGCTTGCTTGTTGCCGCAAACATTCTTTAGATAAGAGGTTTGGAGCCTGTCATTTACCAAGGTGAGGTAGAGAATCTGGACTTGCCTGGAAAGTACAATGCAATAGTCGTGACTTTTGGCTCGTTCATGTTGTTGTCACGCTCTGCTGCTATCGCGGCATTGCAAGCCTTTGCACGACACCTGGAACCACAGGGTCTGATTTTTATTGATTTGGAACTTCCGGTTGAAGATTTCAAAACCCAAAATATTGTTAAGCAACGGGAGCCAATTGAGTGTGCCGACGGCTCAATCATCCTCATGCAATCTTCTTCTAGTATTGACCCCTTAGAGCAACTGAACTTGACGCTCATTCGCTATGAAAAGTGGTTAAATGGCAACCTCATAGTTACTGAACTTCAATGTCTGCCACTGCATTGGTTTGGCAGGGATGAATTTATATCCTGTTTACAAGAAAACGGTTATAAAAACATCACTTTGCGTGCTAACTACACCCCAGATTTGCAGCCCACTTCTTACAAAGATACTCTATGTTTTTCAGCATTAATGCCATAGATAATCATATTTAATTATTATGTTTAGAAAGGCTTCAGTTGATCGCGAGAACTTGACATTACAAATATACTGTTGGGCTGAAGCATGTCAAGTCTTACGATTATCTGCCTGCGGAATATCAACAGGTGCAGGAGATGTGCGATGGCATCAATCAGGTGTATTCGAGGGGGCTCTATGAGTCGGTGCAAAAGTTTCTGGAGTCGTTGGGGAAGCTGAATCGGGCTTATTTGATGGATTTGGAAGAAAAAGTACTGATTCTTTTAGAGTCGGAAATTACACATAAGGAAGCCTGGGGGTAAGGCAGGGATTTATGTGAGCGATTAAGTCATTGTCAATGAAGTCTGCTGTTCAAGCCGATTTTGTAAATCTACAATCAGGTTTTCTCCACTGCGTCGGGCTGACCATACACCAGAATACTGCAAACCTATATTCCACTCTCCTTGCATATAATCTTCATTCTCTGAAACCATGCCTGTATATCTAACTGGTACAGGTGAGGTAACTAAATAACGTTTAGTAAAACTGACAGTCTGCCCAATTACCTCGCCATTGACCTGAGCTTCTCCTAAATAGTTGTCATCCAAAATGGAACCACTAAAAGTATTTCCACTCTGAACAAAGGTTGCTTCAAAGCGACTAGGAATCTCATCTTGCCAATAAGTTCCTAACCAATTACCGCTAAGGTCTGCCATATTGTTTCCTAGTAAAGATGTCTATGCCCTCACCCGAATTGAAGTAATTGACGCGGTATGTAATTATAATCGCTATTGTTAAGCTGAAACCGTCAACCGCCCAACTGTATCGATATTATCGCTGTTGAGTATTGCAGTAAACCCTAGTAAAATACGACGGTACAAGGGGGAAGGTAGCGGTAGTATTCATTGGCGAACCATTACTAAGAATGGCAGAGATTACCAACAGGCATACTATGACTACGAATTTTGGAGTGAGGGCGACCCAAAACTCAGAGGTAAGGGTGGGTGTTGGGCGATTGTCAGCGCAGTAAATGAGTTCAGTTGCACGGCGAGAGTCTGGGATGGAGAGTACACCGTTGGGTTGCAACACCTGAAGTCTTACGATTACTTGCCTGCGGAGTGTCAGCAGATGCAATCCTTGAGCGATCGCATCAGTCGGGTGTATTCCGATTCACTAGAGGAGACAGTCAAAAGTCTGTTGCAGTCGTTGGGGAAGCTGAATCGTCCCTGTCTTACTGTTGTGGAAGAGAAATTGTTGAGTGTTGTGGAGTTGGAATATGGGAACGAGATTAGAGTTTTAAGAATTATGGTCGTTTTTATATAGTAAGTGTGCAACAGTTTGTCAAACCAGAAAAACCTCACAATAACACCGCTTACGAAAGATTTTGGTCTAGTGGCCCCTTTGCGATGTTACCTTTACCGGGGAACCGTTGCCGCATTGTCTGGACAGCCCCTCACGGCGAAGCAAAAGCTTTATGTGCTTTAGATGATGAGCAATTTTTAAGAGAACTAACCCGTCGGTATGGTGATCACATGGGAAAATTAAAATTATTAGGCGATCGCTTTGTATTTCAGGTACAACTTATGCAAAGCAATCGCTATGTTCTCCCCCGACTAGCATTAATTGGTGATGCGGCGCACAATTGCCATCCTGTCGCTGGACAAGGTTTAAATTTGGGTATTCGGGATGCTGCGGCTTTGGCGCAAGTAATCCAAGCAGCGCACCAAGCGGGTAAAGATATTGGCGACATTCAGATTTTCAAAGGTTATGAACGCTGGCGCAAGCTGGAAAAACTGACGATTTTAGGTTTCACCGATTTGTTAGATCGGATATTTTATGATAATTTCTTACCTGTGGTAGTAGTTCGTCGCCTGGGTTTATGGTTTTTGCAGCGAGTACCTGCGTTAAAGGTGTTTATGCTGAAGTTGATGATTGGTTTGAAGGGGCGGACTCCAGAATTGGCAAAACGTTGATACTCTAATACCTATAAGGGTTTTAAAATCAAGACCGTAGGTAACAGAAGTCTCCGGCTTTGCCTTTTATGCCTTGTTGTTTCTACCTTATGCGTTCAGTCTAAGGGGTCAAAAAATTAAAATGGTCTCCTGGTTGCGATCGCAAATCCTCCAAAGAGCCTTGCATTTTCAATCTGCCTTGCTCTAATAATACAATCCAATCTGCACGGTTAATTACTCTGGGACGGTGGCTAATAAGAATCGTGGTTTTGCCTTTTCGGTGAGACAGGAGTCTGTCTAAAACTTGGGCTTCACTAATTGGATCGAGGTTAGCAGTTGATTCATCTAAAATCAGAACTGGCGGATTAGTTACAATAGCTCTTGCTATAGCCAATCGTTGCCGTTGTCCTCCAGAAATACTCGCACCAAATTCTCCCAGAACAGTGTGATACTTGTCAGGTAGCTTACTAATAAAATCATCGATTTTAGCCATCTGACAAGCGTCTACAATTTCCTCAAACGTGACATGAGGAGCGCTTAAACGAAAGTTGGCAATAATTGAACGACTCCAAAAATGAGGTTCTTGGGGAATAAGAACAACCTGTTGACGCAAGCAGTCTAGGGAAACGTCTTGCAGATTATATTTACCAATGCGAATATTCCCAGATTGCAAAGAATACAACCCCGCTATTAATTTAGCTAATGTACTCTTACCACAGCCAGACTCACCAATTAAAGCAACTACCATACCGCCAAAAATTGTCAGGGAAAAATCCTCCAATAAATCAATTTGACCCGGATAATTAAAGTTGAGGTTAGAGCCAACTATGTCAGCATCGAAAGGAATTTTAATAAAGGGTTTTATAACGTCATCGGGCTGCGTTTCTGGTGTGACATCAGTAACTTCGGTAAGACGTTCAGCAGCGCTTTTTATCCAGGTAAATTCGTCTATGATAATTATTAAATCAGTCATTAACCGAACCACATTTTGAGCTAGGGTATAAGAAGCAACGAGTTGACCAATACTAATTTCTTTATCGATTACTAAGTTGCTGCCAAACCACAACAAGCCAACACTACCAAGATTAGAGACAACATCAGAGAATGTGCGGTTAATTACTGTAATTTGAATGGCGCGAAAAGTCATATTTGCCACCTTGCTAGCACGCCATTGAAGTTGTTCCCACAACTGAGGTGCAGCAAAAGTTGTTTTCAACGTCAGTCCGCCCTTAAAAGTTTCTACCAAAATCGCTTGGTTTTCACCGTCTTCAGCTAATACTGTTCGGGTTTTTTGCTGGAGTTTAGGTAAGAACACAACAGTTGATAGCGTCATCACAAATGCAATGGAGGCGGTAATTACTGTGAGCTTCCAGCTATAGAACAGTAGGAAACCTAAAGAAGTCACTGCAATAAAAAACTCGCTAGGTAGGCTGACGAGTAATTGAGAAATTACATTTCTAATCCGTTGAATATCTCGGAGGCGGCTGATGATTTCTCCGCTGCGATGAGTTTCGTAATAAGTCAGTGGGAGTCGCAGAATTGCTCTGATAAATTCTAGAACTAGCCCTAATTCCAGTCGTTGCGTAAAGTGGGCAATCAGGTTCGACTGTACTAGTCTCAGTCCACTACCAATCAAACTCATTACTGCAACAGCAATCACTATACCATTGAGCAGTTCTGTATCTTCCCGCACTAGGACATCATCGGTCAGGATTTGGATGAGGAACGGGTAAGCAAGAGTAATCAAACCCAAGACAAAATTGAGCAACAATGCCTGCGATAGAATCGCTCGGTAAGGCAAAATGCGCTGCAAAAACCGTTCTAGATTGTTAACTTTATCATCTGGCAGTTCAGCAAGGCGTATTGGGTCTGCCTCTAGTAACAACATGATGTAATTTTGCCAACCCTCGGTTAGCTGTTTGAGGGATAAATAACGAACACCAACAGCAGGGTCGGCAATAACGTATTTTTTACCCTCTCGCCCATACAATACCACCCAGTGGTATCCTAGCCAGTGAATAATTGCAGGCAGGGGTAGAGCATCGATTTGGTCAATAATCTCCGGTGCTGCTTTAGCTCCTTGGGCATTAAATCCTAAAGCCTCCGCACCTCGTTTCAAACCCAATAGAGTCGTTCCTTGTTGCCCAGTCCCCACAACTTCCCGAATATGGCTAATTGCAAGGTTACACCCGTAGTGTTTAGCAATGGAAGCCAAGCAAGCTGCTCCACAATCTGACTCACCATGCTGCAATATGCACGTATACTTAAGTAACATCAACAGTTTATAAATCAGCGAATACAATACTATAAAGTATCAGCTTATATTCAAACTGTTCTATCGAAAATCTAGATTAATCTAATACGGAGGATTTAATCATGGAAATCAAAAAGCAAGACAACAAACAAGCCAAAACACAACCCTTGACAAAGCTACCAGTCGTAACCCTGACTGACAAAGATATGTCTGCTGTCAGTGGCGGTGGTCATAAGTGGAGTTAGGTTCAATCCACTAAGTTCAAATCCACTCAAAGACGGAGAAATTAATCATGGAAAACAAGAAGTAAGACAAGAAAGAAGCCAAAACACTGCCTTTGACAAAGCTGCCAATTGTCACCCTTGACGAACGAGAAATGTCTAATGTTAGTGGTGGTGGTTTGGTATTGAGTAAATAAATATACATGAATGGGTGTTGAGGGTCACGTCCGGTGTACAGATGTAAGCTAGTAGTCTACTGGGTTACGATGTAATTTATGTTCGACGATCCACACCCAGACCTGTTTCGCACAGTCAAGAGCGATGATTTTCTCCCTAGCATCGGTCTTTGGACAAATCTTGGTAGCTTATTTCTAGTTGGAGCCGTTGGCGCAGCTTTCATTTTCGCTGCGCTGATCAAGTACAACGTCACTGTCAAAGCTCCTGCTAGCGTTCGACCTACTGGAGAAGTACGGCTGGTGCAAGCTACAATCCAAGGAAGCGTCAAAAACATTTTGGTCAAAGAGAATCAAGTGGTCAAACACTCTGATGCGATCGCCTTTATCGACGACTCCCAACTCCAGACCAAAAAAAGTCAACTCCAAGGGAGTATTCAACAAAACCAGCTGCAACTAACTCAACTGGATGCTCAGATTAAGGCACTTGAGCAGGAGGTAGGCGCTGAAACTGACCGTAGTAATCGCGTCGTTGCAAGAGCTGAAGCAGAATTGAACCACACAGTCCGCGACTATCAAGAAAAACAAGTTACTGCCAACAGCGAACTTCAAGAAGCTGAAGCTAATATCAAAATTGCTCAAAATGAATTGCAAAAAGTTCAACTTGAGTTAAAGTCAGCCCAAGCTGATGTTAGAGCTACCGAGGCAGCATTAAAAACAGCGATAGTCAAGCGCGATCGCTATCAAACCATAGCCAAATCTGGCTCGATTCCTCAGAATCAATTAGAAGAAGCACAACTAGCGGTTACTCAACAGCAGCAAACGGTATTGTCTCAAAAAGCGGCTGTGGAAAGTCAAAAACAAGAGATTTTAAAGGCTAAACAAGCTGTGGAAGTTGCAATTGCCAGACGAAACCGTGCTTTGGCAGCGCTTAATCCAAGTAATGCAGTCATCTCAATCGCACAAGAGGAAATTGCTACTGAACGTGCTACAGGTGAAACTAATAGGGCGCGATTGAATCAGCAACGAGAAAGCCTGCTACAGCGTAAAATTCAAATCTATTCAACAATCGACAGCGCTCAAAAAGACCTGAAACAAATCGAAACAGAACTACAAAAAACTATAATTCGCACAACTGAGGCAGGCACTATCCTGAAACTAGAACTGAGAAACCCAGGTCAAGTACTACGTCTTGGGGATGCAGTAGCCCAAATTGCTCCTAGTAACGCACCTTTAATAATAAAAGCGCGTGTTGCTGCTCAAGATATTAGCAAGATTCGCTTATGCAAAGCCGCACAAACTACAGAATGTAAACAAGGCAAAGTGCAACTGCGAGTTTCTGCCTATCCTTACCCAGATTACGGTACACTCAAAGGTGCTGTTAGAGCCATAACTGCCGATGCTATTACAGAACAAAGTGACAGAACCAGTCGAGCTATGCCCTACTACGAAGTAACGATTCAGCCAGAAAAGCTTTCTTTAGATAAGGGCGGTATTTCCTATCCCATTCAATCAGGAATGGAAGTTATAGCAGATATTATTGCCAAAGAAGAAACGGTACTGACATTTATTCTGAGAAAGGCAAGGCTAATCACAGATTTATAATAGGGCTTTGGCAACGCTCAAAAGTGGGGTAAGCAATTTCTGCTATTGACGAATACAACAGTCGAGCGAAACACACTTGTTCAGAACCATGTTGTTACGTATATTAATGTGTATTTGTACAGTGCATAAGTCCTATATTTAGTAGTCCTTTTAAGGTGACAAACGAAGATACGTTGTTTGAGTGCTATCATTCTAAATTCTCTGCTCAGGTTTTGGGCTTTTTGAAAGTTGAAATAACCAATAGAACTTTTGCATAAATATTTTGTGGTATAATTATAGGCTATTCTAATTTCAGTTTTTGGTAAGAATTTATAAATTGTTTCGAGCAAGTATTATCAGGCGATGGCAGAACTCTGGCACAGAAAATTTTTGAAGGCGGCACAGATCCCTTTGAGCCAGACACACCAAATGTCGCGGCCACAAGAAAATATGCTTTATCTCTAAGCCCAGATTTTGACTTAGAGCTTTAGCATAAACAGACTAATTTTTCTGGCTCTCCCAGACTAAATATGTTAAATTAAGAACAAAAATACTAACTGAGTAAAATCCTTCTTCTAAAATTATTAAAGTTAGTTAAGCCATAAGCCCTTCTTTTAATAAGCTTAATTTTCTGATTAATTCCCTCAACAATACCTTGAGTAGTTCGGTGATCAAAATAAGCAAGAATCTCATCTATCCACCTACTAATGGTTCGACAACTTTTCGAGAAAAGTTTATAAGCCGTTTCTGTCCATTCTAGGAATTTATATAAGGCTTCATCACTGGTTATGCGACTTTCAAATATATCTCTAATTGCTTCTTTATTTCGATACATTTCTCCTAATTCTGGAGCGACTTTGTGCAGGGAACGTATCTTGTTTATTTGTTCTTTAATAAAGGGTATTTACTGTGAGTTAACCCGGCTAATTTCTCCTCTCTCTCTTTCCGATTTTTAATTTTGACTGCTGCTCTTTTTTCTTGCCTTCTTCTTTCATCTAACTCCTGATTTATTTGTTTCATTACATGGAATCTATCTGCTACTACCTGAGCATTTGGTATCATTTCTTGGATTAAGCTTTTATATGGTTTTCATAAGTCTATACTGACTTCTTCTATTTGATTTAATACCTCTAAGCCTAGGCTTGATAAGTATTCTGCTATTACCTCTTTATTTCTTTTCTCCAGCAATGCTATTGGTTTAGCAGGAGAACGCGAAAAGTATTTTGAAGGTTTAGCTCTTCTTCTGCCCGTTATTCATTGTTAACCTAAACCTGCCACTGCTCCAGATAGCCATTCCAGTAAGGCTCTCCATCAGCAACGCCGACAGCCTCGTTAATAGGTAATTCTTGATAAATGGAATCCCCCATTAACTGGTTAGTGTTGGGTCAGAACATACAATTACACGAATCCCTAGTCAGATTGATTCCTTATTGTGAAGTCCCTTTACCTAGTATTGACCAAATACTTGAGCATATCACTTCTTATTTACATGACCTACAACAGTCAGCTATTGAACAGGAATTGACTTTCACTGTTACGCTAGAAAATGCTGAATTTGAAACTCTTTCTCGTGCTGCCTTGGGATTAACCCTGGAGGAGATTAGCGACTTCCTTCGGTTAACAGTCAAAGAAAACTTAACTAATGATGGTGTCGTCGTTGGCGCTGATTTCATCCCCAAAGCCGTTGAGTACAAAACTCGGCTACTCTCTCAAATGGGTATCGAGTTGGGTAAGCCAGCCAGCATACCCTTCGGCGGTTTGGATCTACTGCGCGAGTGGTTAAATCGTCGCCGCCGTCTGTTTACACAAGAGGCACGAAG
>NZ_JACJSI010000022.1 GCF_014698065.1 Nostoc flagelliforme FACHB-838 | reverse complement strand
TAATGCTTGATAATCTCCAGTGCTGGCTTTTCGTTGCAGCCATAGGTTGATTGTGTTTCGACTGATTTGAAAAACTTGCGCTGCTTCCGTTTTGTTCATCCCGTCTAACTCTATTGCCTGAATTACCTTCTGGCGTAAGTCGTAACTGTAAGGTTTTGGCATGAGCTTTCCTTGAGCTGAACGCTTCATCTGTATCTAGTTTTACTTTACTCACTAATTATACTGTTTGTCCTAACCGCCTTGGCGCTTGCTATAGCAATTCCCTTAGACACCTATCGTTCTTTTTTTACTTTAGAACTGCCACGCTTATTAATCCAACGCTACCAAGTTCGGCTGATTGTTTTCGACCCAGAAGAGGAGGCGATTATAATATGGCAAAAGTAGAACAGTACCGTCAACTTATTCAAGAACTGTTGCTAGCTTACAGCGAAATCAAAGCCAGCAACGAAGAAGTCGAAGCAGAAGTTATTTTTGATAGAGAACGCGAGCGATCGCTACCAAGTTGTTCACGCGGGGTGGTCAAATAAGCGCCGTGTATATGGCTGTGTTTTGCATCTAGATATTAAAAACGAAAAAATTTGGATTCAACACGATGGTACTGAAGGAGGTATCGCCAATGAACTTATTAGTAGAGGCGTACCCAAAAAAGATATTGTTTTAGCTTTTCATTCCCCCTTTAAACGGCAATTTACCGAGTTTGCTGTTGGTTAAAGTAATTTCAATTGCTATTTTCGTGATTTAGGATATAACCAAAAGCTAAACAAACGGCTAACTCTAGGCATGACAATATATGTCAGCAGCAAAACCATAGTAATCGTAACGATCAACGAAATAATTAAGGGTGGTAAACCACGAAGTAGGGGGACTACAAGCGTACTCAACAAATTAATTAACACATATACGGCTCCCCAAGTTAGCAATGCTATTTTGTAGCGCGGTGGAGTTTTCAGTGGTTGACCGGGAAGAGAAAACCAAGCTTCTAATCCACAGATTTGTTGAACATCAGGATCGGATTCCACCAAATGTTTACCTTGATTCAGCCAATATTCGCGATCGCGCGATGTCATCCACACTTTTAAATTTTCATAACCGTCAAACCGGAAGATGATCACATATTCATTTCGCACTCCAAGTTGGGGACGAATCACGTTTGTTCCCAAATGACCTATATAGGTTCTGGCAACTCTGGTAATATCTTTCAACCAAGCCTCGTAAGCGCTTTCGCATCCTGGCTTTACAACTTGTGTAATGACCACGGTTACAAATTGCTCGTCCTGTTCCATCTCCATTAGTTATGTCACCATCAAGTTAATAGTTGTAAGTTTTTGCAACCTTAGCATGGTTGAGTCATTCTCAAGTTAAGGAATACCCAGTTTTTCCAACTTCAAGCCGAACAACATTAGCAGGAACAACCCCTGTGGGCGGAGGTAAAAACATTCCACCATTAGTTACAACATAAATCGCGGTGCGTAGGCGTAGCCCGTCGTAGACATCGCTCTCTGTTTGACCAAAAGCCACGGCTGTGCTGCCAATTACACCTGACTCGGCTTGAGCAATGATAGTAGTACTGCGATCGGGCGCAATTCGTATCACACTGTTGTAAATGTGCGTTGCTCCATAAAGGTTGCCTTCCACATCAAAGGCAAAGTCATCAATATTAGTTTGCTCAACAAAAATTTCCGGCTCACCTGGTTTATTAGTGCTATCAACAGGAATCCGCAACAGCAACATTTTTTCCGTATTTGAAACGTAGAGGAAATCACGAAAACGCTTCAAGCCATTTGCAGCCGGAAACACGCTCTCCGAATTGCTACGAGCAAGCATTGGATGTTCTAGCCAAATTGATCCACTGGGTTGAGCAATATCAATCAGCCAGATTGCACCACGATAGGAATCTGCTGTCAAATACTGAGTGTCGGAAAGTGGCGTGATGCCATTGAGAAACATTGCGTCTGGCAGTGTCAGCAACGTTTCCACCGTGCCATCACTTTTAACTAGAGAAACCACGGGTATAGAATCATCATTCCAACCTGTTGCCACCCGATCGCCGTTAGTAGTGAAAGCAAGACCACTTACTTTGCCTTCAACAGTGGCATGAATTTGCTGATTGCCATCTGGGGTAATGCGAACAATCTCGCCGACCTCATGATTGCTTACAAAAATCGTGCCATCTGGTGCGATTGCTAGATTTTCTAAAAAAGTATTAACGGGAAACGAGGTAATAATTTTAGCAGGTGCTAATTCAATCGGCTTATCTGCGTAAATAGGCGGTAAAACTGCGGAATTTCCCATATTAACCTACCACTGTAATTGAATGGGGCCACCAAACTTTCGCATCTCTGCAAAAAACTGTCCTTGCGTTCCCCCATCGGGAAGTGTTGCTAAATAGACAGCAGTTTCGGCTCCTTCTTCTGCCGTGAACGGGGCATCATCTCCCCCCATATCTGTCTTCATCCAACCTGGAGAATAGGCATTTACGAGAATATTAGTACCTTGGAGTTCCTTGGCGAGAAGCACGGTTAGTCCATTCACTCCCACCTTTGAGAGTCGATAAGAAGGCGCTAAAGGGTAGTAATCAGTGGGAACTGATGTTAGAGATGCCATTTCCGTAGAGATATTGACAATGCGACCGTAGTTTTGCACCTTCATCAACGGAATTAATGCTTGAGAAATTCTGAGTACCGCTAGAACATTAGTTTCAAAGGTCGATCGCATTGTTTCCAGTTGCACAGTTAGTAAGCTGGACTCCTCCGGCTTAGTTGTGGGATTCACGCCTGCATTATTGACCAGAATATCTACCTTGCCGTAAGTTTCACGTAGCCAGTCGGTAAACTGTTGCACACTTCCGTCATTGCTGACATCCAGCGTGTGATAGTCAACATCAAGCCCTTCACTGGACAACTGCTGCTTGGCAGCAATGCCATCTGTTTGATTACGACTCGTCAGAATTACGCGGTTGCCAATTTGGGATAATTGACGAGAAATTGCATATCCTAGCCCTCGGTTACTGCCTGTTACCACAGCAATCCTTTTTTGAGTCGTCATTTTTATGACCTTCAAACTGGTTGTAAGTTTACTGTACTGAGATGTTGCAAATTAAGCAAATTGATTTCAGCAATATCTTTTAGAATTTCTGTATTGACAATAAACACTAAATATGGGTAAGTAGGAATACAGCAATGCTAATATATGTAAAATTAAGCTCAAACCCTTTTAAAACTTCCTTTCCAGGTATTAGAGTAATTTGTTTCAATCCCTAATAGGGATTTTGATGAATTGCAATATGAGCAGGACAAATTTTATCTGCAATGATTCTAGTTTCAATCCCTAATAGGGATTTTGATGAATTGCAATTTGTCTGTGCAAAAGAAGGAGCAGCAGCTAACAAGTTTCAATCCCTAATAGGGATTTTGATGAATTGCAATTACAATCCCAACTGGCTGCCAAAAACCAGGAATTAGTTGTTTCAATCCCTAATAGGGATTTTGATGAATTGCAATTCCAAGTCCAAGTCCAAGTCCATCACCAAGTCCTGTTTCAATCCCTAATAGGGATTTTGATGAATTGCAATTCGCATCACTCTTAAGGAGTGTGCGAGTATCGCTGTTTCAATCCCTAATAGGGATTTTGATGAATTGCAATCTTTTACCTGCCCCCATTTCAGCAATGAGCATAATTTGTTTCAATCCCTAATAGGGATTTTGATGAATTGCAATCCCAGGCTTTACGCAGTCAAATAGGTTTTTGAAGTTTCAATCCCTAATAGGGATTTTGATGAATTGCAATAGCGCAAGCCCGAAAGCAAAGCTACATTTAGTTTTCAAGGTGCGGTTGCGCGATTCTAGAGCAATCATAGCATTAGAGAATTCCTTTGGGAATAGTGTCGGGAAACGTTGAAGGCTGACAGCTAGTATTTGTAAGCATCTTAGAGATTGCGCGGATGATAATTGGGCAATTAGTGGGGTAAAATGCTTACTGGTGTTGACATAGAAGCAATTTTTTCGGGCTGGGGAATTTATACACCTACTCTTTCGCGCATTTAATATGCAGGAACTCTGTGAGACGCTACGTTATCACCTAATGGTGATGGGGGGCACTAACGATCGCTGTCTTCAGAGCCAGAAATCCCAGTCTTTGTATGCTTATAGCCTCCCACATCACACGCGACACTTGATAATATTAGTCTTGAGACTCCTCAGAGTTCGGTTCCGATTCGGTTTCAAGTTCTTCTGTTTCTACTTTGACTGGGGGTTTGACGGGTTTTGGGCCACGCGCTAGGGCAGGATTCCCCGGCTGCCTGTTTTCATCCCTATATGATTCTTTTTTCCCTTTGTCAGATGAACGATTACGGGTCGGTTTTGCGCTTTTGGGGCTGGATTCAATAGGGGTTACAGAATCCGAATTTTCGGAATTGTTGTCAGTACTTCCTTGAGCCTGACGTTCCGATTTCTTGATTGGGCGTTCTACCATTGTTTATTTTTGTAAATTTATCTGTATATTACATCGGTTTGGTGACTATCAAACTGTTGAGTAGCATTTTTTAAATATTTTATCAAAAAAGAATTTAGGAGCTAGAATTCAGAATTCAGAATTGAATTTGAGTCCCACTAGCGGATGAATTAAATGGCTTTAACACTCCCACTAAAATCTTTCCTATGGAACAACCAAGGGAGGAGCAGCCTGCAATACAATTAGTGGGAGGTCTAAATCTCTCACTTTGCTATTCTAAATATTGTAGCTTGCTTCCCGTAAGGTATTATGACTTTTGAATTCTTCTTCAACGCGAGAATTATTCAATGGCTCTAAAGAATTGATTTGACAAAAAGGCAGGCAACAAACTTTATCAATATAACTCACCAAATGTAAAAATGGGCGCGTTATCGATAGTTGAACGCACCCGACAACTATTTGACAAAATTAGGTCGTGCCTGTTGTCTTGATTTAAACTTTTCCTCTAAAACCGCCCAATTTTCTTGCTCAATTAAATTAGTTAACTCATCGAGATTGTGACGATATTGTTGCAGCGATCGCAGCAATGCTTGACGATTATACCGCGCCATCATCACGCCTAACTCTGGATTACCGCCACCCACGCGACTGGTATCCCGAAAACCTGAACTAGCGAACTTTTGGGCTAATTGCAAAACATCGGGATCAGTTTCACTTAAACAAGCAGCAATCAACGAGGAACTGACCATTACAGGTAAATGGGAAATCCAACTCACAGCGCGGTCATGTTGCTCTGGCTGACAATAGTAGATATTCGCTCCGAGCGATCGCACAATTTCTTCCACAGCCATAATTGCACCAGTTGGTGTTGTAGTTATCGGTGTTAATACATAAGGTTTATTGACAAATAAATCTCGCTGTGCAGCTTCTATGCCACTGTCTGTTGTTCCCGCCATTGGATGACCGCCGATAAAATTATCCCAAAGAGGAGAAATATCCTTAACTATCTGTTCTTTCGCCGAACCCACATCAGTCACGACTGTATTGACAGACAAATGGGCGATCAATTGTTCAAATTGAGGCACAATAAGTGCTAGAGGTGTACAAATAAATACAACTTCTGCGGCTGCTAACAGGCTTAGATCAACAGATGCTTTATCAACACAGCCGAGGGTAACTGCCTTTTGACAGGTCGCTTCACGGCGACTGACTCCTAAAAGATGATGTCCTTGCGATCGCAAGTCAAAACCCAAAGAGCCGCCTATCAGTCCCAATCCTAAAATCCCAATATTCATTTTTGATTTTGACATTCCGTTTTTATGACTTTACCAACTATTAAAGTTGGCATCCAAGGGGTAGCATCGATGACTGTAGAGGAATTACTGGAACAATACGCAGCAGGAGTCTTAAACTTTAGTGGTGTTAACCTCGCCGAAGCTAACCTGAGTGGGGCTAAACTCAGTAATATCAATCTTAGCAATGCTAATTTGAGTATAGTTAACCTGAGTGGGGCAAATCTCAGTGAAGCTAACTTGAGCAATACCAAGCTGAATGTAGCCAGACTGAGTGGTGCAAATTTATGCAGCGCCATCCTCAACAACGCCAGTCTTAACGTCGCTAATTTGATTCGCGCGGATCTGAGTCGCGCTCAACTCAGAGGAGCCTCATTTATCCGCGCCGAGTTAGTTCGCGCTGATATGAGTCGAGCCGACTTGTCGGAAGCTGATCTTACCAGTGCTGATTTGCGAGAGGCGACACTCCGCCAAGCGAATCTCCGTCACGCTAACTTGAGTGAGGCTGTCTTGAGAGGTGCTTCCTTAACCGGAGCCAACTTGGAGATGGCTAACTTAAATGCCAGTGATCTCAGTCGTTCTGATCTTAGCGGCGCAAATTTGCGAGATACCGAACTCAGACAAGCCAATCTCAGGCATGCTAACTTGAGCGGAGCAGATTTGAGCGGGGCAAATCTTCGGTGGGCAGATTTGAGCGGTGCAAATCTCCGGTGGGCAGATTTGAGCGGCGCAAAATTGAGCGGGGCTGATTTAATTGGCGCAGATTTAAGCAATGCTAATTTAACGAATACCAGTTTAATCCACGCCAATTTAACTCAGGCAAAATTAATTAGGGCGGAATGGATCGGTGCTGACTTAACAGGAGCAACTTTAACAGGAGCAAAGCTTTATGCTACCTCCAGGTTTGGTTTAAAAACCGAAGGTCTGACTTGTGAATGGATTGATCTTAGCCCAAGTGGCGATCGCTCCATTATCCAAAACTTCCATTCTGAGGAGTCACGAGATTTTTTTAACGAAACAGCGCCAACAATTCGGATTATTGTTGATGCAGCCCTAGAACACGAAGCCAATTTTGCGATTGCTGGTACTTATTACCAAATTGCTCAAGAATATCGAGGGCTGAAACAACCCCCAAGCATCGAAAGTGGCCGTCGTCGAACTATTTTTACCTTTCATGTAGATAGCGATGAAGCATTATTTTCCACTGCTTATATTGTGATTTTACCCTTTCTAGATGCGGCATCTACCCAAAAGAATATTTCTAGTTTAGTGGAAATGATTAACAATGAAGTTGTTTCTAACGAAAATTTAAAATTGCTAAAATCGCCCCAGATAGTGAAACAATTAAGTATTCTTCTAGAGCAAGCCATGAGTCAGGCTACAACAATTAAACAAATGAAGAAAAATATCGAAGTAGCTGCAAAGTTAAATTTTTGCAAAGCCCCAACCCAAATAATTTTAACGAATTCCAGCGCCCACACTTTGATTGTCCACGACCATCCCAATTTTGGAAAAAGATTTATTAATCGCTCTGCTCTCAAGGCTTCAATTTATGATGATATAGCCAGTGAATCAGCAAAATATATATTACCAACGATAGATATGGTTATGGATTTTGTCAAAGGATTTCACTATATTATTCATTAAGCATTGGACTAATAACTAATGACAAAAAATTTTGGAGGACAAAATGCGCGATACCTTTAACAGAATGGTTGGTCGAACTCGCTATGTAGTTTTTCGCCTATTTCTGCACTTAGGGGGAGGCGAGGTAGCGCCAATTTTGGGAGTATTAAATAGTGCTGGGCGGGATGCGATCGATGCCGATGGCGATTTAGAAGTTTTGGGAGAAGCATTGGTAGAAATTAGCCAAACCCTGCTGCAATATGATGAATATTGGCTTTCTGCTGCCAACGAAGGCGATGTATTTTGGGATGAAGGCGAGGCGGGAGATTATGTCAACGAATTATTTACTGACTCTGCCCAAAGATACCTCAGTGAACCAGATTACAGATCCGATGGATTGAATGAACCTTTATCTATACCTGTAACCCGCAATGTCATTGTGATGCTAACAGTAGCTTATGAAGGAGAAGTACCAGATTTGGAAACTGATCTTTCTAACGTTCAGGCACTCAAGGAAGGATTGAAAGCATTGATAAGTTTGCATTATAAACATAGATTTAAGGCAATCCAAGTGCATTTTTCGCCAGCTCAATTAGGCGATGAACTCACTAGCGACCAATTGTTGCAATATTACCCAGAATTGATTCCTTTATAATGTGTTGGGTAGTCCGTACTTACTACTCATATCGAGAAATTGTTAAGCTCAGAGATAGGACAATAATCCAATGATCATGACCATAGTACGTAAATTTACAGCCGTTTTTTTAGCTCTGAGTTTGTGTGTGACAACTGTCGCCTGTGGCGGCGAAAACCAAACTAATTCTTCAGCTAAGAACGTTAGCCAAACCTCTACTAATACCAAGTTGAGTGATGGAGAGTATCAAATACAACAAGCCACTTATGACGATGCAAGTGGTGAGTATAGTCTGTTTTTACTTAACAATAATCCTCCAACCTTTGCAACCGAAAATTTGCAAATGGCACGGTTAACTGATGATGAAATTAAGCAGGGCAAAAAAACCTATCTAAAGGTAGATAAAGGACAACCAATTTTATACCTGACAGAAGATTTTAAAATTGAGTACGTCCACAACGTGACTGAAAATAAAACCAATCCCCAAACAGGACAACAAGAAACAGTTGTAGTCCGTCGAGAAAATAGCTTCTGGGCACCGTTTGCTGGGTCTGTGGCTGGTAGCTTGGCTGGTCAGGCAATTGGCAGTATGTTGTTTAGACCTCAGTATTATGTACCCCCTGTCTATCAATCAGGCCGAGGATTGACTGGTTTTGGTGGATATGGCGGAAGCTATGGCCAAGCAGTTCAAAGCTATCAAACTCGCTACAATACACAACCCGCAGCCGTGAGAAATCGCACTGCGTTCCGCAATACAGGGACAATTAGAAGGTCGTATCCTGGAAATTCAACTGTACGCAATGCACCGCGTAGCACTACAGGTAACAACCGTCCTTCTGGTTCTGGTTTTGGTGGTAGCACGTTGCGACCCTCTGGCAGAGCGACTTCACCTAGACGCAATTCTGGTAGTGGTTTTGGTAGTGGGCGTAGTACAGCACCCCGCCGTTCTACTGGTTTTGGCAGCAGACGCCGTTAGGAAGTTTCAAAATGAACTACTAGTGGTCTGTTTTCAAAGTCTTAGCTCCCGCCAATCCCACTTTTTAATGGGGATTGGCGGGAGCTAAAAAGTTAGGAAGCTAAACGAGTAGTTTGAAAACACGCCTTATATCATGTTCGACTTAATACTTATGTCATTGCGAGCGTAGCGCCGCAATCCCAAACCTTTGCGATTGCTTCATTCCACTTCGTTGCATTCGCAATGACATATTATAAGTGATTTGCCGAACATGATATTAGCGGTCTGTCTCATTAATTTTAAGAGATAAGAGAACGAACCGCATTCGCGTTAGCGTCTCCCCTTCTCCCAAAGGGAGAGGCTAGCGCCAAGGGAGAAGGACGCAAAGAGAGCAAAGGAAGAAGGAAACAAGAGAAATTTAAAAACTGATTTACCTATCAAAATTAATGGGATAGACCACAAACTCTAGCTAGCTTATCTGCAAGACGCTGCCCGATCGCTCAAGCTAGAGGTTTCTACATCCGCCCTCAAAATGCTACTTTCAGACATTCTTGAAGAAATTGCTGGGGAATTTCTCTATTTTGTCCCCAATGCAGATGAACGTAAGAAGCATGGACATTTGCAGGAAAACCCCATCCCTCGCATCCCATATTTTCTTCACAATCGTAGCGATAAGTTTCAAATAGGGGCTGAGTAGGATTTAAGGTTAAATGGGAACGATGAAACTCATGTCCGTAAACAGTTGTACCTGCTTTAACTAACAGATTATCTTGCAAAGCTACTGCCCGACGATAGCCCAAAGTTAAACGCCCACCCATCACCGCAGATGTTGGTAGTACTCCCGCCATTGACCAAGATTTACCTTCAAAATCGATAATTTGCTCACACAAATACATTAATCCCCCGCATTCGGCAATTGTGGGCATTCCCGCCAGAATTGCTGTTTTGACTGCATCACGGGCGCTGGTGTTTTTTGCTAGTTGCTGGGCAAACATTTCTGGAAAACCACCACCAAAATACATTCCCTGCACACCTTTTGGGAAAGTATCTTCTAAGGGACTCCAGAAAACCAGTTCTGCACCAAGCTGTTGCAGTAAATCAAGATTATCTTGGTAATAAAAATTAAAAGCGCGATCACGGGCTACTGCAATACTGACTGGGGATAATATGGGATAAAGAGGATAAGGGGCATGAGGTAGAGGTTCCGATTTTAACAAAGGTAATAAGTTTTGCCAGTCGAAGCAAGTATCTCCTAAATCGGCGAGGCGATCAATTAAGGCGTTGAGTTCGGGAAGTTCGGCTGTGGGTACTAAACCCAAGTGGCGATCGGGAATTGTGATGTTATCTTGACGGCGCATTACGCCGAGAATCTTTAATTGTAAGGGTTCTAGGGAATCTGTGAGGAGAGAGAGATGGCGATCGCTCCCCACGCGATTTAATACTACCCCAGCTATTTTAATTCGGGGATCAAAAGATCGATAACCGTGAGCGATCGCAGCCACAGAACCAGATAAACGACTACAATCAATCACCAACACCACAGGTAAATCTAAAAGTCGGGCGATGTGTGCCGTACTTGCAAAATCAGTAATTTGTCCTTTGTCCTTTGCAAATGACATAGGCGTTTCTCTACGAGACGCTACGCGAACGCCTTCTCGCAGGGTATGACTAATACTCCGACTACGCTCAGTACAAGTGACTAATGACGAAACTCCATCAAATAGCCCCATTACCCCTTCCACGAGGGCATATTCACTCAGCTGACTATGATGGGCAAAACATTGCTGAACATAGGCTTCGGAAGTCAAAACTGGGTCTAAATTGCGACAAGGAAGACCAGTTACGTGTTGATGAAACATCGGATCAATGTAGTCTGGGCCTACCTTGAAAGATTGCACCAAGCGATCGCGACGGCGTAAAGATGCTAAAAGGGTGAGCGTGACTGTTGTCTTGCCCACCCCACTACGTTCCCCGGCAATGACTAAAGTCATAAATGAAACAAATTAGGTTTTTATGCAGCAACTATTTTGACGATTGGCTGTGCGTCCATACTCGCTTTTGGCAAAATTAGATGCGCCAGTTTGTGGTTTATTTTAAAACCAACTAACTCAAACTTATACCAATTAGAAACAAGAATACCAACCAATTAGGGGAGTTAAGCTGAAAAAGTCTGTTTAATAATCGAGTTGGAAATTAGCCGAGATTGGATAGCAATAAGCTACCAGAAGAAGAACGTTTTATGATAGTTGTGCATCATCTTAACAACTCGCGATCGCAGCGTGTGCTGTGGCTGCTTGAGGAATTAGGTATCGAATACGAGATCAAATTCTATGAACGCGATGCAAAAACGATGCTAGCACCGGAATCGCTGCGTCAAGTCCATCCCCTTGGCAAATCACCAGTGATAACAGATGCAGACCTCACGGTTGCTGAGTCAGGCGCGATCGTCGAATACCTCGTTAATCGCTACGGTAATGGTCGCCTAGTTCCGGCATCCGATACACCAGAGCATCTGCGCTATATATATTGGCTGCATTACGCCGAAGGCTCTGCAATGCCACCTCTGGTAATGCGGCTGATATTGAACAATTTTGGTGCAGGCGAGAGCAGCGTGGTTAGCGGATTCGTCGCGCCCCAGATCAAACTTCACTTTGATTACATAGAAAGTGAACTGCGTAAAAATACGTGGTTTACGGGCGAGGAATTTACCGCCGCCGATATCCAAATGAGCTTTCCCTTGGAAGTAGTCGCTACCCTCCCTGAAGAGGTTGAGAGCCGACCAAAGCTCAAAGAATTTATCGAGCGCATTCATGCGCGACCTGCTTACAAACGCGCCCTTGAGCGTGGAGGCAAATACGAGGTATCCTTTCAATAACAGAATTTATGCAAACAATAGCCGAAACCTAGATTTTCAGGCAGGGGCAATTCATGTAGACGCAAAGCGTTTGCAAAAATCTATGCAACATCATGAATTGAGTAGACCTCTTGCAAGAAGTCTAGTGTAGGGGTGTACATCTGTACGCCCCTACCAATGTATTTACCGTATTGGGGTGGTTAGGACTGAATTAATTCGCCAATTTAAAAATATTCGCTGTCACTCCCAGACTTTCTTCAAAAAGTGACTCCCGGCCCCAGCGTTGCACCTGCTGACTCAGCAAAGCCTCTGCCTTTTGTTCTGAAAGTGAAGTTACCTGTTGAAACAGACCGGCGGATTGAGCGCCACCGTGGGTTTCCATCCGCATACAACCACCAGTTTCCGAGCAGATAACTGTACCACAGTCTGCCTGGAGATTTGTCGAACTGAGGCGCAGGGCAATCAAGTCACCAACAATATCGCCCACATCAGCAACCGGAACTCCTGCTAACTCTGCTTCTACTTGTCGTTGCTCTTGAGCAATAAAACGGATGCGAGTGATGTCGTAATCACCGCTTTCCTTTTCATAAGAAACTGGCTGCCATTGCAACCGACTTGCCAGCCAACCCAAAAACAACAAAGCTTGGGCGGGATTGCCTTTTTCGTAATCAATCGTAACGCGGTCAATTTCTTTGAGGGCGGCGCGACGGTTAGGTGAGTCGTAAGCTTCAGCTGTCAATTCCTGCCATGATGCGAGGCGACGCCAGTTCAAGTCAGCTAAAGGTACACCCGTTTCTACCAACTCTTGTAGGTGGAGTAAATCACTTTCTGGCTCGTTGAAGTTGCAAGAATCTACAATCACATTATTGCAGACTGCTGCTAGGCGCTTAAATAGACCGTTGTTAGGGTCTGGTGTTGCCTTCCACCAGAGAAACTTTGGCAAGCCGCCAATCAACAAGGCCGGAATCATACCACCGATGCGTTCTAAAGCAGCAGCAGTTCCACTGAGAGTGATGTATTCGCAGCAGATAAGTGTGCTTGACGATTGCTTTTGGATGGGGCAATAGGCAGAAACTTGAGCCTTAACCCCTTCATCTTCGCCAGCAATGGGAAATAGCGCAATGATGCGGCAGGGGTTGCGGAGAGCAATTTCATCGGCAATTCTGGGGCTACCGCTACTTAACCCAGCAGCAGGATGTTCTCCTCCAGACCCGTTTCGCTGGCCTTTAGCGAATTCTTCTCGTAATATAGTCAGAGTTTCTGGTGTTGCTGTTCCAGTTTCTGGCAGACTATGTTTCTTTTGGAATTCCCGCAATGCTGCCACCATCTGTGGCCCTAAAATCCCATCAATTGGGCCGTTGTAAAATCCCAAAGCAGCCAACAAATACTGAGTTTCTTCTGGTTCGTAGACCACTAAGGTAAATGTTGTTGCCCTAGTAGCACTGGGAAGTCCACCGTCCTCGCCAGTAATACCGTAACTTTGCCAAATCTGATTGAGTTCGGCATCTATTTCGTTAAGCGAAATATCTTTCGGTGCCTGGAGTGAGAAAATTGTAGAAGCTTGGAGAGCCATAGTAGTTTTAGATTTGTCATTTATCATTCGTCATTCATCATTTGTCATTTGTCATTCGTCATTTGTTTTTACTAGTGACTAATGACTAATGACTAATGACTAATATTAGAGTCTGCGCCAGCGACGGCCATCCTGGTTAATTAAGAGTTCTGCTTGTTCTGGTTCCCAAGTACCGGCTTCGTACTGGGGAATAGTATTTGGATCAGCGGGTGCATCCCAAACGGAAAGGGCTGGTGTTACTACCTGCCAAGCTGCTTCTACTTCATCCGCTCGTGTAAACAATGTTTGATCGCCCATCATACAATCAAGGAATAGGCGATCGTAGGCATCGGATGTTGCTTGGATGCCAAAGGAACCATAACTAAAGTCCATGTCAACGGAACGGGTGCGGAATTCTGCCCCCGGCATTTTGACATCAAAACGCAGGGAAATACCTTCATTTGGCTGAATCCGCATCGTCAAAATGTTGGCGTTTGTCTGTTGGGCAGCAGATTGGAACATCCGAGATGGAACTTCGCGGAAGTGAATGGCAATCTCACTTACTTTTTTCGGCATCCGCTTTCCGGTACGCAAGTAGAAAGGAACACCTTTCCAGCGCCAGTTATCTACCAAAAACTTCATCGCTACATAAGTGGGTGTGGTGGAGTTGGGGTCAACGCCTGGTTCTGTCCGATACCCTGGCACTGCTTGACCCTTCATCCAGCCAGCACTGTATTGCCCACGTACTGCTGACCGCGACAGATTGTGAACATCAGCTAAACGAGTAGCTTGGAGTACCTTCACTTTTTCTGTACGGATGCTATCGGCATCCATTGCGTTGGGTGCTTCCATCGCCGTTAAACAGTAAAGTTGCATGAGGTGATTTTGCAACATATCCCGCAGTGCGCCGGCGCTTTCATAATAACCAGCCCGGTCTTCCACACCTACGGTTTCTGCTACGGTAATTTGTACGTGGTCAACAAATTGACGATTCCATAAGGGTTCAAAAATCGCATTGGCAAAGCGAAACACCAGCAAATTCTGGACTGTTTCTTTACCTAAATAGTGGTCAATACGGTATACTTGGTGCTCTTTGCAATATTTTTGTACCACTTGGTTAAGACTTTGGGCAGAAGCCAAATCCCGACCAAAGGGTTTCTCGATTACTAGACGATGTTTGTAGGGATCTTCTAGCATCCCGCCGCTTCCTAGCTGCTTTATCGCTTCGGGAAAGAATGAAGGGGCAACTGAGAGGTAGAACATACGATTACCTCGCGTGCCCCGTTTTTCGTCTAATTCACTCAATAAGGTTTTTAGTTTCTTGTAGCCTTCGGGGTTGTCTATATCCCCAGGACTGTAGAACAGTCCTTGAGAGAAGTCTTGCCAAAGTTCCCCTAAATCGACATCAGGATGTGCCTCTTCCATGCCCTTCTGCATTTGTTCACGGAAGTATTCATGGCTCCACTCTCGACGCGCTACGCCGACAATGGTAGTTTCTGGCGGAATACGCCGTTCTCGCCGCAATTTGTAAAGTGCTGGCACTAGTTTGCGCCAGGTGAGATCACCAGAAGCGCCAAAGATAACTATAATCTGGGGTTCGGGCATCCCTTGTTGTTGCAGACCAACGCGCAAGGGATTTTCTAGCAGACTAACCATAGGAATTTTGGATTTTGGATTTTGGGTTTTGGATTAGGTATGGGGATGGGGGATTGGGCATGGGGCATGGGGGATTGGGCATGGGGCATGGGGGATTGGGCATGGGGCATTGGCTATTCCCCTTGTCTCCCTCATCTCCCTCACTCCCCACTCCCCACTCCCTACTCCCCAGCCCTTACACTGGTGACAATACCTTGATCTTCTCTTCTAAAGAGTTCATCAAGGACTGGAAGGGCTGAATGAACTTGTCAATACCTTCATCTAACAGTTCATCCATTACGGCATTAAGATCAACGTTGATGTCGGGATCTTTGAGGTTTTCGATCAGCGTGTAAGCATTATCTACATTTGTTTCTAAGCGATCGCCTACGTTACAATGATCGGCACAAGCTTTTATCGTCGCTGGTGGTACGGTGTTAACAGTATCTCGCCCAATCAATTCTTCGATATACATCACGTCGTTGTAGTGGGGGTCTTTGGTGCTGGTACTAGCCCAAAGTAGGCGTTGTACTGTGGCCCCTTTTTCCGCCAAGGCTTTCCAGCGATCGCTCTCGATAATTTTCTTGTATTCCTGGTAGGCAATCTTGGCGTTAGCGATCGCTACTTTTCCTTTAACCTCTCGTAGCTTTGCTTCCACAGAAATATCATCAACGCCTTTTTTCAACTTAGCATCTATTTTGGCATCAATGTTGCTATCAATCCGGCTGAGGAAGAAGCTGGCGACTGAAGCAATTTTACTGATGTCCTTGCCCTCAGCCAGCCGTTTTTCTAAGCCACGAATATAAGCCCAAGCTGTGTTTACGTAGCTTTCTACAGAAAACAGCAACGTGATATTAACATTCATCCCTTCGGCTATTACCTGCTCCACTGCTGGCAAACCAGGTTCTGTACCGGGAATTTTAATCATCAGATTTTCCCGACCAATTTCTTGGAAATACCGCCGGGCTTCGGTTATTGTTGCTTCAGTATCATGGGCGATAGTTGGTGGTACTTCAATACTCACATAACCATCTAGTCTATTCGAGGCTTCATAAACAGGGCGTAAAATATCACAAGCATTACGGATATCTGCAAAAACTAGCGATTCGTAAATTTTGTCTGTGGGTAAGTTAGCACGAACTCCGGCTTCGATATCGGCATCATAAATGACATTACCAGCGATCGCTTTCTCAAAAATAGCTGGGTTAGAGGTAATCCCGGAGATACCTTGATTTTCAACCATGTCTTTGAGTTCGCCTGATTGAATAATGTCACGGCTCAAATTATCCATCCAGATACTTTGACCGTATTGATTAATTTCTAGTAGATGATTGGTAGACATAGCTCTAATTCGTTTCACTCCTGTATAGTGATGTTTCTAAATAAGTTGGCAAAATCCATCAAAATTTGATGCTTACTTTTGAATTGTGGCGTTGCCAATCGCTTATCGCATCGGCCAGCTGAGATAATCTTTAATACATCTTCAAGAAGTGCTATTCTGCATCGCCAATCTTAAATCACCATGATTAACTTTTAATTAATGCCAGATGCTAGACGCATCCTTGATCCTTTTATTACCGTCTTCTAGTGCAGCATGGCAAAAATAACTATCCAGTTGAAAAAGCTTTATTTACTCCTAGATTGTGCCTTTTTACACTGGTTAAGGTCGGCAGAAATAAACTTACCATTTCACTACAGCCAGAAAGCCGGAAATTAAAGCCTATTATCTTTTGACTTTTGACTTTCTCGTAGGGGTTGACTAGTGTCCGTTTTGAATAAAAGACTCTACTTTTGCTACATCTTCTTTGCTACCAATAATCAAAGGTGTGCGCTGATGCAGTTTTTTGGGCACAACATCCAAAATATCCATCAGTCCTGTAGTAGCACGACCCCCTGCTTGCTCAATCAAAAAGGCGAGAGGAGCGGTTTCATAAAGCAAGCGCAGTTTTCCTTCTGGGTTTTGAATTGTGCCTGGGTAGAGAAACACGCCGCCTTGAACTAAAATTCTATGGATGTCGCTCACCATTGCGCCGCTATAACGAGCGCTGTAGCCTTCTGTGCGATGAACGTAGCGGATGTATTCTCGAATTGATTCTTCCCACTGCCAGAAGTTACCTTCGTTTACACTATAAACAGACCCGTGGTTAGGAATGCGAATATTTTCTTCTGTGAGAATAAATTCCCCTAAGCTGGGATCAAGGACAAAGGAATGAACGCCCTTACCTATAGTATAAACCAGCATCGTGCAGGGGCCATACAGAATGTATCCAGCAGCAAGCTGCTTACGACCGTTGGTAAGGAGGTCGGTTGCCTTACCATCGCTATCAGTTCCTTCTTGTTGGCGAATGGCGAAAATGGAACCTAAGCTGAGATTATTATCAGTGTTGGATGAACCATCGATTGGGTCATACAGCAGAGTATAGCGACCAATAGGACAATTTTCCGGGATATAGTAGGGTTTTTCCATTTCCTCAGAAGCTAGGCGACACACTAAGCCGCTTTGCTTAAAAACTGAGATAAACACATCATTGGCATAGACATCCATCTTTTTGACGGATTCTCCTTGGACATTAACTTCCCCAGTAAATCCGAGAACGCCTTCCATTAAACCAGCGCGACTCATGCGACGAGCAACCAGTTTGCCGGCCAAAGCGATGCGATTCATCAGCGCACTTAAATCCTGTGCATCTGGCGAAAAACTCTGAAGTTGCTGTAAGACGTGACGTGATAAGGTTGTACAATCACGATCTAAGGATTTGTCTGTAATTTCATTGATAGACGATTCAATAGAATCTGGCGCTTTAGCCATTTTTATGTTCTCCGCAGCCACTAGCTGTTAATTGGGTTTTAATCGTGTATGGCAACTTATGGTTGCTGCTTCTATCTTAGAAAGGTAATTTGATAACTTGGATGCGACTTTAGATAAACTAAAGAAATGAATTTTCAGTGACCCCTGCATTCAGAGCCTAGGTACGTAGTAAGTCGTCTAAGACATCACCAGTATTGAGTAATTGCTTACCTAAATCAAGCGAATACAGAAGGTAATAAAGGTAGCTAAATCACTGACTATTATTTGTAACCAAAGCTATTCTGAAGTTATAGGAAAACAGGTATTAAGTAGCTAGGCGTAAATAAATTAAAGTTTGTAGTAAGGACTTTAGTCCTTTAGTTTTATATGTAGGGTGTGTTCTTGCGTAGCATAATGCACTTAGACCTACGTATATTTTGGAGTGGTTTTAAAAATCAAATATGAGTCTAGGCGATCGCAATGAACCAATTTCTCTTATATAAAATCTGGACAGGTACCATTGTACTTACACCTTGTTTAAATGTATTTTTGCAAGCGTAAATCTAAGTAAGTTGTGATAACATAAAGAGTCTTGGGCGATTAGCACAGGGGTAGCGCACATCCTTCACACGGATGGGGTCACTGGTTCAAATCCAGTATCGCCCACTTAGTAATATGAAAGGTTTCAGCAAACTAACTGTGATTTAAAACATAACTTTGCTGCAACGGCAACTTTATGGTTGAAAAGCGTTATATTTTGTTGATTTTACTAACCTAATCAATCCGACGATCGGGTTAATGAATCAATTGGTATCTCTGGATCAATCTCAATCACGGTAATCTTGGCATTCTCCACCACCGTATTTCCCATGATTGTATTGTGCATTGCCTCAAACTTCGATTCTTCCTCAGCAATGCGTTCGTAGTGCAGAATTACATGGTAATGTTTGGCAATTGGTTCTCCAGTGTCTGATCGCTCTACCGTGTCCCAATCTATATTTTGTCGTTCTTCCGCTATTCGGCGATACTCATCGGCAAGTTGTTCTAAGGCGATGGCGATCGCGTGTTCCTTGGTTTGACCATAGCGCTGTATATCCTCTCTGGTAAAATCGTTTAGAGACGGTGACATTTGACAAACATACTGTCCATTGTTTTGAGGCAGCACTGCGATCGTAATAGTTCCAGTTATGCGATCGGGGTTCATGTCAGTCATAATTAAACGTGCTTAAAGATTTAGGATAATATGCTCATGTCTAAACTGTAAGTATAGACGCAAAGCGGCTTGTCGTCAGACATCGCTCTATTCGGATGTTGCACGTTTACGTTTTTCCATTTCGGCGATCGGTAATAACAAGATTTCCTCAATTTCCTCTCTTAAATCATTACTCGAGACACAACTAGAATTTAAACAATTTACTAACAACGTGTTAGCGTTGTAATATTTTTCAAGTTTTTCTTTTTGCTCAACATCAAATCCCCAATCATGACAGATATTACAATATTTGTTTACAATATGTATAATTTTGTTTGTTGAACTCCAAAGGAATTTGTAGCCAGGGTTATATATGCCTTTAGCTCTTCTTTCATACGTTGCTTTATATCTTGAGGGAAGGCATGTCTTTCGTAATATCTCCCTGAGTTCAGGAGCCAGTTCACTATCGAGGGTGTAGGCAAAAATATAATTTGTACCAACACTAAGAAGCAAATCAAAAAATAAAGGCTTATCGAGATTCATGAGATGTTGCACTAGATCGGCATCAATATCAATCGTAAGATAGTGCGGAATCCTGAAATCAAGACTATGAGACAGGTGGCAATACATAAGATCGCCATCAATTTTAAATTTAAAGTAAAAACATAGTTCGAGACTAAAGTAGAAAGAGCGAATAGCAACTGATTTGTATGATGCTTTCACAGATGTAGATTTATTGTTTAACCATTCCAAAAATTTCTGTATTCTGTCGTCATAAGCTACAATTGAACAAATGTTTTTTATCATTAACTTAAGTAATGAATCTGCATTAGGCGATGTTTCCATTATTAACAAATAAACTTCACGCCAATCTTTTTTGGTAATTTGTTTGCCTAAGCTATTCCAATCCTTTTGTTTGCAAAAATATTTTGCAGCTAGGTACTCTTGAAAGGTTAGATGCGAAAATGACCAAATCTTCTGCGATCGCTCAATCAATAACCCATGCTAAGACTCGATCGCCCTCAACACTGCTCGACTATTTCGCCGCTCAATTCCCAAAAACTCTGCTATGTAACCCTCAATTTCTTCCTGCTCAAATAACACATACTGCGGTTGCTCAAACTTTTTCACTGCCAGATAACTAAGTAATTCGAGCTTCCGTTCCAGCGATAAATCTCGGTAAATCTCATCTCGCTCAATCTCCCGTGACTTGTCCCACTGCTCTAGTAGTAGCTCTAAACCTTCCTCATAGAGCTTGGAACGCTTTGAGTAAAACTTGCCAGTTTGGTGAAATACAGCACAGGTCAAACTTAGCAAAATCGGTGTGATTGCTAAATCCCGAATTGGTTTATTCGTTTCTAGAAAAAGCTGATTTAGGAACTCATGTGACCGTTTTAGTCCTGCTGACTCATCCTGTATGACTGCCTTGAACCAATGCTCGGCAAACGATCGCACCTGCACTTGATTAAAATCTGCCACTTCCACGAAGCTAAAACGCAGGGATTTCCAATCCACCTCTCCTGTAAAGCTTTGCGTTCGACAAGTTACAATTACCTGCAACTGCGGATAGCTACGAGCAAACTGCTTAATTTGCTTAGTAATGTTTTTACCATCTTCCCCTGTGACTTCATCTAACCCGTCTAACAATAGTAATGCGCGGCCTTGATTGAAAATCAAATTAATTTCTGCATTTGATAACTGCCAGCACCGCTCAAAATAACACTTAAAAGAATAGGCAAACTTACGTCCATCATCTACAAACTCTCGCAGTTTAATCAAGACTGGAATTCGGTGTGTTTGTAAATTGCCAACGTTGCATTCCGAAACTACTCGCTGCAAATAAGTGGTCTTCCCTGAACCTGGTTTACCTACGACTATGAGATTCGTATTCTTCGCCAGCACCTCCAGTCCTGAAACCCGTTGCCGTTCTCTGCCTAAGCCAATGCGATCCAAACTGCGATCGCCTGAATACTCCTGCATCCCTGTTGTGAAGTCTTGCCACAGGTCATCCAGTTCTGATTTATTACTACTGCTCAGTTCCTCCAGGATGTTCACATCCACAAACAAATCACCTAAAGGAACCCAGTGATCTACTCCCCATAAAGGCATCGTGCTATGTAATCGCTGGATAAGCTGTTCCACATTTAGTTTGCAATAGCAGCATTACCTTTATTTTTAATTTTTCTTCCCCATCTAATTATTAACTCTCCCTGATTTAACAACCTATTTAATAAGTTTTTCACAAGGTGCAGGTAATAAGCTAGGTGATACAGAAGTGCGGGTTTCTAATATTATGAATCACCTTGGCAAAGCAGTACCTGAAACTGTACGTCAGTTGTATAACATGGAACAAGTACCTCAAAATGATATGACTGGAGGGGATTTTGTAATTGCCAAGCTTCTTGGTGGTAAAGGTTTACCCAATAAAGGATGGGAGGAAATGAAGCCTGAAGTGACGCAAAAGATTAATAAAATTGCTGATAACATGACCCAATACGCACAACAAATCAATAACATTAATGAAGCTAATGGTAGTCATTTTCGTAATGTCATTAACAAAAGCTAACTTGTGTGGTGAGAATAAGGATGAAAAATGCTCACACCAGATGAATTGAAGGTTATTGTTGAAAAACTGGCAGCAGGCATTGCCACAAATGAGGAAATTGAAATCTTACGCAAAGCAGATGGTGATAGCGAAAAGATAATACTTCAAATTGCCCAGAATATCACTAATGTTAGCCACGCCTCAAATAGTCAGTTTGGTGATCGCATTATCAACGATACATCTACACAAATAAGTCAACCTACAGTATATTGCTCATATTTGGGAATTTAATTTATCTGATAAAAAATTAATAGAAGTCTACTGTTATGCCAACAAGCTATTGGTGGAGTGTCTCAACAACAATTGTACAGTTAGCCAAGCAGTAAAATCGGAGATAGAAGAAACATTATTATTACCACTCTCAGAAATCCAAAAGTGCAAACTTGAAAAATGAAGCTTTCATTCTTGCTTAAACTAAGGTGTGATTGCCCAGCGCATCTATAGAGCGATCGCCTATTATAAAAGCAGAAATATTGAGATTGCACTATTCCCTATTCACCTTGATCAAATTTTGTTTGCATCGGATCATCCATTGGTGGATGCCGGCCGATTTCTTTATCAGCTTCACGAATATTGATAACCCGTTCCCGGTTCAAGGTTAATGCGGTGACTGTCGCTCGTCCCACATCTGTCAAACCCACAATTAAAAGCCCATCGGCAGACCAAATAAAATGCTCGCTCCAGTTATACTGTCGGGGGTTAAATAATGAAACTTCTTCTCCAGATAGAGGGTCAGTTGCTGTCAGCCGATTCGTCTTCCTGCGATTGCAGTGAAAGCAAGCCAACGCAAGATTTTCCAAATTATTTGTTCCCCTCAATGACAACGGCATAATATGGTCTACTGTGAACTGTACATATTGCCATTGTTCAGAGGCATGGCAATACTCACATAGGTAATTAGCGCGTTGACGTACTTGCTTTTGAATCGATTCAGGAATTTTGCTACGAGAGGACACAATTTACGATGCTGGCTGAGTTGGAGCAAAAGACAAATTACGCATTGTGCGATTGACAAAGCTTAAGTAATCATCAATTTCTTCGTAGCAATCAAGTTCTTGTTCTTCTTCTGCACTGAGTGAAGTTTCTTGCTGTTTTGCCAATAGTTCTTCAACGCGACTTTGAACACTGCTGGATGCTCTAAAAACTGGAATACCTTCCTCTAAATCAATCCGAACTGCGCCATCAATGGGTAGGTTTGTTGGCAGACAATATAGTTTCGGTGGTTGAGAAATGCTCATTGCAGTGCCAGAAAGTTAATCGATGAGTCGTTTAATTGTAGCCCAAAGGTGCGATCAAACTACTTATTTAAGCGTTGTGACCAAATTGTATAGCCAAAAACATTTTTGGCGTAACAAATTACCTTAATATCTAAGTAAACTGGTGATACAGAGAACACTAACACCAGTACAGCCATTTGGAGGTAGTTTGAACGCAGCTAGCAAAATAGACGCTATTCTCAGTGCTTGGTTCGACTACATTGCTTTAGATGATTACAGTAACGCCAGAGTTGAAACCAACAGCGATAAAGTCAAACAGCGTGGTATAAAGCTAGTACGTGACCATTTATTAATTGAGCAAGCTACGTTTTCAGAATTACAACAAAAAGTTAATCAAAGGCAAAATACTCCACAAGAGGTAGTATGGGTTTTATCATTTCCCCAAGTTTTAGATGTAGAAAAGGGAAAATCTTATCTTTGTCCTCTATTTAGCTTAGACGTTACATCTATCCTCAAGGGAGAGTATCAAGCACAAGGGTGGAACTTAGATAGCTTAATACTGATAGAAGCTGGAGACAATTTAGCCACCTTTCTTGGACTGGATGATGAGCAGTGTGAAAAATTGATTACTAAAGATGGGTTACAAAGGTTTCTTGAAACGACTTTTGGGCTAACATTTGGTAGCTATCAAGATTGGATGGAGCAGGTTGATATACCTCGTCGCTCCCGTAATCAAATTCAACGTCATCCTTACTTATTTGAGTTTACAGGAGGCAGATTTACTGGTAGTCTACGGGCAGATTTGAAAGATATTAAATCAAGCTCGCAAAATTGGTCAAAAGGACATCCAGCCTTTGAATATTTGTTTGGTGAGCCTCAGTTTGCAAAAGACGAAGTTATTTACATGGGAGCTTTCCCAACCCATGCACCAACTAATTCGCAATCAAAAGCACTCAAACACGCTCAAAATCGCAGGAATTTCTGATTCAGCAAGCACTTCATAAGAAATCTAACACAAAACAAACTCTAGAACTTTATTGCAGTCTTCTTTCGGGAACTTGGAAGTTGAAATATAAGATTGCAGAAAACTTAGATGAGCATATTAAATCTCTCAGCTTAATTTTTCCGGTAATCACTTGTACATTGCTTTCAATCCGTAAAATGATTCCGTGGATTGAGGAATGTGTTGACCGCACAATTGTAGACGAAGCGGGAATGATTGACCAGCATAAGACTTTTCCGTTATTAGTGCAATCGCGCAAAGCTATTATTGTTGGTGATCCTCTACAAATTGAACCTATTATTACTCTCAGTGATCAAAGACGCGAGAACTATCGTCAAATAGCGTTTCTTAATAGAGGATTAACTGAAATTGATTATCATCGTTATAGTCCAGAAGAGGAGTATACGGCGACTACCTATCATCGTGCTGCTGGCGCAAGTGGAGAAGGAGAAGATAAGGGTAAAGGAATTCGTTTGAAGGAGCATTACCGTTGTCAGCCGAGTATTATTCAATATTGCAATGTGATTACTGACTATGATTTAGAAATAAAAACAATACCAGTCAATTCTTTAGTAGAGTCACACTTAATTGCTTACGATGTTGAGGGTAATATCCGCAATAATGTTAATGAAGTAGAAATTACTGCTGTATGTGAAATAATTGAGCATTTATGTAAACAAGGTTACTCATTAGAAGATATAGGTGTTATTTCACCCTTTAAGGTTCATGCAGCTGCATTGAGAGAACGATTAATAAAAAAGTTTCCTAAATTAAATCTAAAATCTGTTGGAACAATTCACACCTTTCAAGGTTCTGAAAAGAAAGTAATTATCTTATCTACAAAAGTATGCCGACCACAAGATAATGTTTATTGGATTAACAAACGCCCAAATCTTTTGAATGTTGCTGTATCAAGAGCAAAAGAACTATTTATTTTGGTGGGTAATCTTTACAGGCTAGAAAAAGGAAATCTGACTCGTCAACTTGTTGAACATATTCGAGAGCATGGAGTTATCTTAGAATATAAATCTGAGGCTGAAATTCCCCAGTCCGAGCCAGGAACTATTCCAGTCTATGATTGTGAACATCTAAAAATTTTTAGAGAAGCTATCGACCAAGTAGAGGAAGAATTGATAATTGTCACGCCTTGGATTAGAGGAAATGAATCAAAATTGTTTGCTAAAGATGTTGTTTCAGTTTTAGAAAGAGGAGTTAAAGTAATAGTAGTTTACGGAAATAAAGGAAATGAAGATAACGATTATAATGATGCCACAACTGAGAATAATCTGAAAGATTTATTATCACAATATTCAGGTTCACAATTAATTCGTTTGGGAGAAGGATTACATATAGAAAGTAGGGGAACAAATGCAAGAATTTTAGTTTATGATACAAAGCTTGCTGTCATAGGAAGTTGGAATTGGCTTTCTCATCTTTACAGAAAGCAATGTAGTAGAACATCATTAAATATCAAGCCTCAAATTCGGCGAGAGACAAGTATACAGTTTTCTGATTCATCATCTATTGAAAATATAAAAGCAAGCATTAATCAACTAATTACACCTTAATTAAGAGAGTTTAGATTAAAGAACAGGCAATCCTGAATCCAAATTCCTTGTCTCTAGTGGTTGCAGCTTCAGAAAAGCGAAATGTAGAACGACACAAATTTGAACGAGACCCCCAAGAACCACCACGCAAAATCCTATATTCCTCATTTCCGTCATCTACCCATGCACTACCATCTAATGGTGCGCCTTGATAGTCATCGTGTTGATAATCAGCGCACCACTCCCAGACATTAGCGTGCATATCATATAAACCAAAATCATTAGCTGAAAAACTACCAACTTCGGTCGTATATTGGCGATCACTGCCATTAATATTGGTATTTTGACTGCAATAATTAGCTAAATTATTTGTGATGATTTTACCAAAATGGAATGGGGTTGAAGTTCTCGCACGACAAGCATATTCCCACTCAGCTTCACTGGGTAAGCGATATCGTCTTCCTGTCTTCTGCGACAGTCGCTCACAAAACTCCCGTGCATCATACCAGGAAACTCCCTCTACAGGTAAATTATCGCCTTTAAAATAGGATGGGTCAGGGTTAAGGTCTCGATCAATTTTTGGCTGGTTTGCAATAAGCTTCCACTGTAGCTGAGTAATAGGATACCTCCCTAAAAAGAAAGGTTGTATAGTAACTAAATGCTGGGGACGTTCATCCTCTTGAGATCCTTCTTCATATTGCGATGCACCCATTGAAAATTTACCACCCGGAATGGAAACCATTTCCAGTACAACACCATTTCCCAAATTTTCTATCAAACACTCAGCCTGTTTATGGTAACGCTTTGTTTCTTTTCCTTTATGATCTACAGTTACCACTTCAAACTCAAAACTATTAAGCTCTGGTAGTGGTGGACTTATTTGCTTTTGTGGATTAGTGTTGACTAAAAACTTCTCACTTGTGCTTTGAGGAGAAAAATTAGACGGAATCGAAAGTGGGCTTTTCTGGAGGGCTTGTTGTAACTGTCGGAGAATCGTCTTTGTTTCTTCGTCTATACCTTGGTAGGTGATGCGATCGCCAATATGAATATCGTTTCCTTCAGCAAGGTTAACAATGTAATTTGCTAACTGCACCTGACTTTGACCATTAACTGTCCTTAGACATTGCCGTAACAAATTAATATCGTTTTCATTTCTACTACCGTCCAGAATACGGTCAAGTATTTTTACTAACTCATTAGATGTAGGAAACTGTGGCATATTGGCAAACTATTTGTTAGCAGCACTGTTCCCCTCGACAGCACTGCTATAATAGCAAACCGTTCCAATTCCGGCAATCTTACTTATGTTTTAAAGTGTTATTTTTAGGTGCAAACAGGCTTCAAATCCATGTTCAAGAACATCAGCAAACTCTACAGCTGAATCTCCCAGCAAATCTCTCACCACTGTTCTCAGATAGTATTATCTGAGAACGAATTTTGGTAGAATTGCTTAATAACGCCTGTAAATAGACACCTGCGGGTAGTGAAATTATCTTAAGTGTAAATCACAATTTCTCAGAAGCGCCCGCAAAAACTATTATTACTATCAGTAATTCAGCAGAAATTTCGGTGACAGAGTTACCACGAATCTTTGAGAAATTATATCGCATCCCCAATGCAGATATCTGGAATCAAGGTGGTTCGGGATTAGGTTTACCTATAGTACAGAAATTAGTTTAACAACTGCAAGCAAACATTCAAGTAGAAAGTAGTAATGGATGGACAACATTCACTTTTACATTAACTGATTATAGATTTTTGGTTTCTACTATTCATAAAATTTTTGCCACAGATATTTTTGTTGAGGGATACAAATGCACGCTCATATAGCAATTTTCTATATTGCAAAGATTTTTGTAAATGATATGAGATAATTAAATAAAATTATTAAATTTATAAAAATGTCATCAAACATATCTTCCGTACCTCAAGGTTTTAGTACATTTATTACTAATTTGGGAATACGAGACACAACTGATGATTTTGTATTTATTAAATCATCAGTTCCTTGTGTTGCTGATGGAGTCTTCACTCAAAGCCTTTTTGCGGGGCCGAGTGTTACTATTAGCCGCGGTAGCTTAAAAGATTCACAAGCACAAGGAATTGTCGTTATATCTAAAAATGCAAATGTAGCTAATGGTTCTGGTGGTATCGCCGATGCACAAGAAGTTCTACAACTAGTTGCAGATGAAACTGGAATTGCTACACATAATATTGTAATAGCTTCTACAGGTGTAATTGGCAGACGTTACCCGATTGAAAAAATCCGCTCCGGTTTATTAGGATTGGGACAAAAGCTCACTGATGCTGATTTTGATGCCGCAGCCCGTGCTATTATGACCACCGATACAGTATCAAAACTAGCTACACGACAAATAGGAAACGCCAAGCTAGTAGGAATTGCTAAAGGTGTCGGTATGATTGAGCCGAATATGGCTACCCTATTAACTTTCTTTTTTACTGATGCTGCAATCTCTGCAAATAGCCTTCGTTCTATTTTTCGCTCTACTATAGATAAAACCTTCAACTGCCTAAGCGTAGACACTGACACTTCTACTAGTGACTCCGCTGTGATTCTCGCTAATGGTTTGGCTGGTGAAGTTTCTGAATCAGATTTTGCTAGTGCATTGCAAGAAGTTGCACATGAATTGGTGCTGAAAATTGCACGAGATGCTGAAGGTGCTACGAAGATTATTGAAGTGACTGTAGATTCAGCAATTAACTATGCACAAGCTAAAAAAGTAGCTAAAGCAATTGTGAATTCACCATTAGTAAAAACCGTTGTCTATGGAGCAGATCCGAATTGGGGACGAGTTGCTATGGCTATAGGAAAATGTGAGAATGAAAAGCAAATAAATCCCGAAAAAGTTGTTATCAGTTTTGATAATGTGAAAGTTTATCCTGATAGTTTAACTAATGAAAATCTGGAACAGTTGCGGCAAACTATGTCTAAAGATCAAGTAAATATTCATGTTAGCCTTAATATTGGCGAAGCCTCTGCAACTGTATGGGGTTGTGATCTTTCAGAGGGTTATATAGAAATTAATGGCAAATACTCAACTTGATTAAAATAATTTCTAATTAATAATGTAATGCGTTTGGTGATAGTAGGGGGTCACAGCTTGTCATAGGTGTCAAATTAAGCTGAAATCTTCTGACTGTATGAGTTTTACCCTCGCCCCCAGTTTCTTTTCCAATAGTGGAAGAAGGGGTTAGGGAATGAGTCCAACGCAATAACGCAAGCTCTGGCTAACTTCTACCCTAAGTTGACACCAATAGCCCCAATACTTTTCGGTTAAAGGAGAAAGGGAAAGGGTTTAAATTTACTTTCCCCCTTTGCCCTTTAACCTTTTTCCAGGCCAAAAGAGAGATTATTGGGTTTATCCGAAAAGTATTGCCAATAGCCCTAGCTAGAAACGAGGTTTGAAAACAATACAGTTCAGTTAGCGTCAAAAAGCATAAACTGCGTAGGTTGGTTTGTAGCAAGATGCCCGTAGGGGTACGAAGTGAAACCCAACAAACCACCGAAAATGTTGGGGTTCATTCCTTAACCCAAGCGTATTGACTTATGAATTACTTTGTCAAAAAAGTTGACACAGTAGTCTTTTTGTATTACGCTATAATACATAAATAATGAGTTAAATTAAAAAGACTTCCTAACTAGTACAGTATGGAGAAAATAAACTTACCATTTGTACGCAATTAGTTAAATTTACGAAAAAGTTTTTCAAAATCTCCTACTTCACACAAAATAACTCGATTAACGCTGCATAACTAATAAATATGGATTTTGACTATTTTAGAAGTAATGAAGGTACTCCGACAAATAATACCCGGCAAAGCTTGCTTGCTAGCGGTTGGCGACCGTTTAACCGAGAATTAGACTGGGGGTTTTTGTGGCAACTATTGTACAGTGACTCCCGCGAACTAACTCAAAAAAGTTTGAATTTAGCAAGTAATGTTGCTGATATTTTGGGACGGAATAATTATGCTTGGTGGGCTAATTTATTAAGTGTTGTATCTGAAAATACCCGCTACGAAGTTGAAAAGTTTTGGAATTACATCACGCCAGATCCTCAATCACCAGATCATCGCTACAAAGATGTTTTGAGTACGGAAACGCCTATTGTCCAATTTGTCAGTCGTAGTAGCATTCCCATTGATTATGTTCTTAATCGACTGCAAGAAATTACTGTATTGCGAGTTTTAGGTGTATTGGGTAATCCTGACATTATTACCCAGTATCACTCAGAAAGAGACTTTTATTTTCCTATAGATAGATTTATTAGCTGGGAACGCTTAGACGTTATCAATACTGTTTATGCTTACTGGTCGAAGTCTGACGTTTGGTTGCAAATTGATCCTTACGATCGCGGACGACGACAATATACTTTAATGGCGAAAAATCTCGCGCCACTAATTAACAAAGCAACTTACGACTTAGCAGTGATGCTGAGTGGATATCAAAGTCGTGTAGGCAAAGTTCATAGTCAATTTAACATTCGGACATTTCCCGCAGACATACAAAACTTTACAGATTCTGTACAGCAAGCGATTCTTAATCAAAACCAGTTAGCAGTTGTTGTGCATGGGCAACCAGGTACTGGTAAAACAGTCTGGACACAGGCAGTAGCAAAAGAAATTCTTGTACCTTTAGGGTATGTAATTTTTATTTTAGATCATGATGCGATCGCTAACTTTGTCCCACCGACTTACATAGAGCGTATTTGTATAGTTATTAACGAAGCTGATAATTTAGCGCAAAATCGTGCTTCTGAGGTAGCGCAATATAATAACAAAACCGAACACATTCTCAGTTTGCTGGATGGCACTTTGTATCAGAGTGTAATTGATGACTCTGGTATTCAGATGCAGCAAAGGTTAGTTGTCTTGATGACTTGCAACACCACTGAAAGATTAGATCCAGCCATGTTACGTAAAGGTAGGGTGGATTTAATATATGAGTTTACGCAACTATTTATATAAAGGAGGCAGAGGACAGGAGGAATACTGGTTTTCTTGTTGAATTAGACTACTCTCCATCTCAGTCTTAATCTAAATAAAAATTGCTGTAAATTTACTTTCACCAGAGTTGCACCTGTCTTTGCGATACGAGCTGATGTTCTTTGCGCCAAGCCTGGGGAGGTAAACCGTGATGTTGGCGAAACTGGCGGGAGAAATGAGACACATCCTGATAGCCCAATTCTTTCGCTATCTTCTCGACTGTCTGATTATTATTTTGCAGTAAAAAACGAGCTCCCGCCATCCGGCGTTTGACAATCCAGCAGTTTACAGTTTCTCCTGTCTGCCTTGCTACTCGGTTAGTTAGATAAGCCGGTGAGTAACCAACGGCAACAGCCACATCACACAAAGTAATTCCTTGATGATAATGGGCTTCGATAAAGTCGAAAACTTCTTTCAATTGGGGAATGGACGGAAAAATTGATTTAGAAGGAATCCTGGCATCTCTGTCAGGGGGTTCTCTATTAGGGGCTTCTTTATCAGCGACTACGGCAACACCTCCAGCGATCGCTGTAGTATTATGATCTGCAAAGGCTGATTTTGGAGCTTTCTCGAATTGAATAGAACATAAGTATTGGAGAGTCGCTTGCTTTTCTAAGCGAATTGCGATCGCTCTGAGCAATTCGTCTAGTGTAGAGGGTTTAGTAAGATAGTCATCAGCTCCTAATTCCATAGCTTTGCGAACATCTGCTTTGGTACTACTACCAGTCAGAAAAATGAAGGGAATAATTGCTGTAGTAGGATCTTGGCGTAGCCTTGCTAAAACGCCATAACCATCCATATCGGGCATCGTGATATCGCAAATCACTAAGTTGGGTATATACTCTTGTGCTTGCTGGATGCCTGCAAGACCATTGTCAGCGCCTATTGTATCAAAACCTTTAGCCTTAAGACCTTTTAAATAAAGATCGCGGGTAACGTTATCATCTTCAATCACGAGAATTTTATTTGAGGATTTAGACATCATTTTCTATTACTATAGATTTTTACAGAAGCTGATTACTAAACTCTTTGGTGAGTATCTAAATAGGCATAAGATAAATTACCTCGTTCCGGTAGTTATCATTGTTAGTTAATTAACAACTATCTGGATTTAAACATTCATAACTTGGAACCGATTTACTCTGATTTTATTAATGGCAGGATTACCGTAAACGTACTGCCTACACCAAGTTTACTTTCTACAGAAACTTGACCGTGATGTAAATCTACAAGGGTTTTAAGAATCGATAATCCTAGTCCAGTACCAGGTATATGATCAATATTACTTCCACGGTAAAATGGCTCAAATATTCTTTGTTGATCTACTAATGAAACACCGATTCCCATGTCTTTTACCTGGAAAGTTAACTTATCATTTTGGCAATATAATTTCAACTCAATTGCCATTTCTGAGGGAGAGTACTTTCTTGCATTATCTAGCAAATTCTTCAATATAGGCTCTAAGAGTTTTTTATCTATACAGGCTGTTATAGACTTATCTTGAGTTACGAAATTGATTGGCTTTTGGCTAACGCTCATCTGCATTTGTGCAACTAAATCATGACAAAACTGAACTAATTCAAGCGGTTTCGGCTCAAAGTTTAATTTTGCTGCTTCTGCCTTAGAGAAGAACAAAATATCATCCAACATCAGGCTCAGTTGTTCGGTTGCTTTTTGAATGTGATCGAGTAATGGTTGTATTTTTTTCTGTGTACGTTTGTCTACCTCTTCTTTCAATAAACTATTAGAAAATGAAACAATATTCAGCGGAGTTCGGAATTGATGGCAAACCATAGACAGAAAACGCGCTCTCAGTTCGCTAAGTTGTTTGGCTTGTTCTAAAGCTTGGTTAAGACCTAATTCTGCATATTTATAATCGGTAATATCGATACCTGCAATCATTTCTACTGGGTTTCCCCCAAAATCCAACCCTCCATCAAGCTTGGCAACTGCACAAGCTAGCCAGCGCTCCGTACCGTTTTTTGTTAAAATATTCATCTCCTGATATTCAAAATTAGCTGCTTCATCTTGCTGACGTATCTGCCTGCGTTTTTTGCTTTTAATCAGTCGGCGAAGATCAAAACCCGTTAGCAGTTCCTGTTTTGTGTAGCCAGTGAGTTTCTCTACCGCTGGATTTATGTAGCAAAGTCGTGTGCCTTGAATCAGAAAAGTGCTGGTATCTGTAGTTTCTGCTAAAGTCCGAAATCTAGTTGCGTTCAGCCGTAATGCTTCTTCAGTCTGTTTCGATTGAGTAATGTCCCAAATACTCCACACTCTACCAATAATTTTGCCTTTGAGCCACTGAGGTTTAGAGTAGTGTGCAAAAACTCTCCCATCTTGCAACTCCAAAATATCGTAGCTCTCGAAATCAGATTGGCTTGATACTTCCCAAATTAGGCGATTAAAGGCATCTGGATCTTTGAGTTGATTCTCAAAAAAGGCTTTGCATCGAGGACATTTCTTAGATAATATTAGGGACTCCGGGATCTGCCACATATCAACAAATTTCTGATTCAAGCTCAGAATATCTCCCTCAAAATTAACTGCAACAATACCAATGGCAGTAGATTCGAGAGTAGAACGAAGCAAAGAAAGAGATGTTTCTAGTTCTATTTCTTTGGCCTTGAGTTGAGAAAATTCCTGTTGCAAATTATCTTTGGCATCCCTTAATTCATTAGTCCACTTTTGCACGCTTAGTTCTACTATTTCATCAGTCTTCTCACGCGCAAAGGCACAGCCAAATTCCATCTCTTTGTATTTGACATAGTTCATGGATATTTCTACTAAAAATATCCGACCTCCTTTTGTCCGGTAGCGAGATTTAAAGGTAACGGAACTCTGTGAGTTAATTTCTGACCAATTGCGTAGAGAAAAGTCTACATCTATATCATGCAGCCTCATGGAAAGTAATTCCTCACGAGAATACTCAGTCATTAGGCAAGTGGCATCGTTGACGTAAAGAAATTGCGCGTTTGCTCCTAAACAGAAAGCAGCATCTACAGCGTGATTAATCAAAAAGTGAGCAAAGTTCATCTCTACTTCTGGTTCTATTACCTTTTGATTGTTTGATCTAGTTAATGTAGGTTCGCCAGAATTCATATTCATACTTGCTCCTGGTAATTAATCAGCGCAATGGCCATTAATGAATTAATAGTCATAATTTACTCAAATTATTGCTGCACTGTCAGGCTGTTAAAATAAGATTAGTTAGTAAGATAGAAAAAATTACTAACGGTGTTAACAAAACTTATCATACCAATAAATAGAAATTTATTGAATTAATTTTTCCTAAAAAAAGTAAATTAATTCAGAGTTTTTTATTGACTTTAATAGCCTTTTATGGCAACAGCAAATTTAGACAAATCAAATTTATATTAGTCAGCAAGACTTCTTAGATAGGAGTTGAAAACTCTTAATCTATTAAGTAGAAAAAATATTTTAAATTTAAACTAGTCCTGCTCCAGAACTAAATATGGTTCACTAACCTAAAATTGCTAGGTTTCGACTGGGGGAAGGTTAAAGTATAAAGATTTTTTATCCTTTAATCTTTCCCGTGCCAAGGGCTTTAGCGAACTACTAGTACAGAACGGTGGAAGTTTGCCTGTCTTTAATCAGTTGCTTGAGCAACTTGTCTGGTTAATTGAGATGGTGGCTGGATTTACGCCGTACTCTCCTAGTCTAAAGTCGTTTGATTTTCAACATAAATGCGATGTGCAGTGCTTGGCTTGACCCAAATGAACAAATTTTAGTCCTCAATTTATTTTCTTAATTTATCTTAACTTACCTTCTCAGGTATCTAACTATAGATGAATATGCTTAGTCATCTGTCGTAAGATGTACATTTGTATTAGAGAAATAAGTGTATTCTACGTATAAATGTATTTATTTTTTTGAAACCAAACATTATATACTTAAACTAAGTACAGTTTATGGACATCATGCAATAAAAAACACTATGCTTGGTATTAATTACTGAATATTTAATCATTTCTCAAAAGAAATATACCGATTTTCATTTACACAAAGTTAAGAAACGATGTCTTTATCGTTACAAACAATTGACTCCAAGAGTCTTTGGTGACAATATAAAGACCGCCAAACTGTGGGGCTTCGGCTTATGCTTTAAATTGGCATAAAAACTTATGTAAGTCCTAAAGCAAAAGAATTGACAAATATATCAAGATATTTTCTATTGTAAGTTTAGTCATATACTGCTGCTGCGATGCCTATGGCGGGCCATGATATCAATCTTTTGAATCGACTAAGCTGGAAATGTCGCAATCACGATTTAAGCGAAAGAATTTACACCCAGATCAAAAGATTTTTCATTGTCAATCAGGTTTTTATCATAGCGATCTTCACAAATTAAAAACCTGCTATGCGTATTAGAAAGTAGGTAGGTACTATTAAAGCTAGTTATGTTAACTTTTATAAAGATTATGAGAAGGGCTTGAATCCAGGTTAGCTGCTAGTTTATGGGCGTTTACATGGTTTAGTTTTTCCCTACCAACCTACTTAATTACTGTACCTATCAAGATTAAAACGAAAAATTTGACACCTCAATCAAAAGATTTTTGATTGCACAAGCATCTTCGTCTCCCTTATTCTGGTTTCAAGAAGCACAGCCTCAACTGTTGTATGCTTTCGGTAAAAATTTTTTGGTACTGCGCTCACAAGCATCTATCAGCAGCGATCAACCATTTCTACTATCGACCGAGTTAGGTCATCGCTGTAATCAACAATAGAGTTGTTTGTCATAAATATTTCTAGCGTTGTGATTGTAAACTGAAAAGTCTTTGTGTAATTTCCTGTAATAATGTGAAACCAATGAGTCAAAACTATACTGGTTCAAACTCTCCTCTCATCACCACTGAGCCATACAAGGAATTTCCAGCAAATAGATATGTAGAATCTGTGTCTGACGATACACGTCAGTTTGATGAATCGGAGAAGAATGGCGGAATTGAGCCTTTTTTAAACGATGAAATCGCCCCAACCCTCTCAGTTGCCGATGCGATCACTCAAATGTTGGTAAATTTGGGAGTAAGCTACGCTTTTGGTGTTGCCGGTGGTGCAATGGCAAGCCTTTGGGGTGCGCTATCTAATAGCAATATAGAAGTCTTGAACTTCCGCCATGAAGCAGGAGCCGCATTTGCCGCGACAGAAGCTTACTTTGCTAACAATCGTCCCACTGTGGTTTTTACTACAGCAGGGCCGGGGATCACCAACGCCCTCACCGGATTATTTGCAGCTCGTGGCGAAGGTGCAAAGGTAATTTTGATATCGGCTTGCACCTCTGCACCGCAACGTGGACGTTGGGCAATTCAAGAAACTAGCACTTATACATTGCCAAGCGGAGGGATTTTTACCCCAGGAGCGCTATTTAACTATGCAATCACTATTGAATCTGCGGCTCAACTACCGCAGATTTTCCGCAAACTTGCTTTAGCAATGGCGCAACCAGGTGGATTTGTGGCTCATTTGAGTATTCCTACCGCAGTGCAGACAAGTTTATTTGAGAATATATCTTTACCTCAACTAAATGTTGCTCCGTTTCCGATGACTGCTTCAAAAGAAGCGATCGCTAAATCTGTAGAGTTATTATCATCTGGCCCCTTTGCCATCTGGGTTGGTTTCGGCGCGCGTGACGCAGCAGAGGAAATCCTTGAACTCGCTGAAAAAACCGGAGCAGCCGTCATGTGTTCACCCCGTGGTAAAGGTATCTTCCCCGAAGATCATCCCCAGTTTGTAGGTGTCACAGGTTTAGGCGGTCATGCTTCCGTCTTAACTTATATGGAACAACAACCTCCACTACGCACACTCGTATTAGGAACCCGCCTTGGTGAACCGACTTCCTTCTGGAGTTCGGCGCTAGTTCCAAAAGAAGGTTTTGTCCATGTAGATATTGACCCAGAAGTGCCAGGCGTAGCCTATCCCCACGTTGAAACTTTCGGAGTTCGGTCTGATATCAAAGCTTTTGTGAAAGAATTGTTGCAGCAATTACCGGATGCTCCTGATTCCGCAACTTTGTCCCTACCTCATCCAGAACACAAAGCAATTGAACCTGCACCAGACGTAGATTATCCAGTGCGGCCAGAAGTATTGATGGCAGCAATTCAAAAGATAATTGTTGAAGATACCGATGCCATAGTGATGGCAGAGTGCGGTAACTCGTTTACCTGGTCAACTCACATGCTGCAATTTTCCGAAGCTAATCGTTACCGAGTCAGCACCGGAGTTGGAGCAATGGGTCACGCCGTCACAGGAGTATTGGGTGCAGCGCTGGCGAGCAATAGCAAAGCTGTAGGAATTGTTGGCGATGGAGCCATGCTGATGAATAACGAAATCAGCACGGCCGTGAAATACAAAATTCCCGCGATTTGGATTGTACTTAACGATGCACGTTACAACATGTGCCATCAAGGGATGAAAATCTTGGGATTAAAGGGTGCAGATGCAACACTTCCACCGACAAATTTTGCCATGATTGCCCGTGGTATGGGAGCAGAAGCGATCGTAGTCGTCAGAGAGTCAGATATCGAAGCAGCATTAGAACAAGCGATCGCATCAAATGTTCCCTTTCTGATCGATGTAGTGATTGACGCTGATCGACCAGCACCATCTGGTGCACGTAATAAAAGTTTAGCAGCACAAGGAGTTAAATCAAGTTCGGCTAAAAATCCAGCCAAGCAAGTTTCATTTCCAATGGTTTGACTTTAAAAGCTGGCAATCGAATGAGATTGTTACAGAAATTACTTGCTTCCGGCTCGAAGATTTTTGTAACGAACCGCCAACGCGTAGCGTCTTGTAGAGAAGGACGCTAAGGAAAAGAGTAAAACACGGGAGCATTCCAATCTTTCAGAAATTCACAGCACTGATACAAAAACCTTTGACAACTATCTTCCCATTGCAACTGATACTTCCCTCAAGTCGGCAAACCCACCCACAAAAGTGTCCTTCTGTTTACGTCATTCTCTAATGAGACACTACGCGTTGGCGGAAGCCTTTCGTAAACAGGGCGGTTCGTTTCTTCATTCTCTTATTCCAACCAAAAATCACATTTCCGCAAGTTGGAATTTTAAATGTTTGATTTTTGAACACTAAGAGATTTATTACTTCACTCAATCTTAATCTTCGAGAGTGTTTTTCTGTCTATATCCTTACATTTCGTAATGTTCATTACTTTCTCTAACCAATTCCCACCAATATCGAGAGGTCAAGATGCTGCTATTTGAAACTGTTAGAGAAATGGGTCACGAACAAGTTCTCTTCTGTCATGGTAAAAATCCCGAAATTAAAGCAATTATTGCCATCCATGACACGAGCTTAGGCCCAGCGATGGGAGCGACAAGGCTCATGCCTTACGTCAACGAAGAAGCTGCTTTGAAAGATGCGCTTCGTTTGAGTCGGGGAATGACATATAAAGCTGCTTGCGCTAACATTCCGGCTGGTGGAGGCAAAGCAGTCATTATCGCTAATCCTGAAAATAAAACAGATGATCTGTTGAGAGCTTATGGTCGTTTTGTTGATAGCTTGAATGGGCGCTTTATTACCGGACAGGATGTCAATATTACCCCCGACGATGTGCGGACAATCAGCCAAGAAACTAAATATGTTGTTGGAGTATCAGAAAAATCTGGTGGCCCCGCTCCTATAACATCTTTAGGAGTTTTTCTCGGAATTAAAGCTGCTGTAGAATCTCGTTGGCAGAGCAAAAGACTTGATGGCATGAAAGTTGCAGTTCAAGGCTTAGGAAATGTAGGCAAAAATCTTTGCCGACACTTACATGAGCATGATGTCAAGCTTTTTGTTAGCGATGTAGATCCAGCCAAAGCAGAAGAAGCAAAACGGCTTTTTGGCGCAACTATTGTAGAGCCAAGCGAAATTTACTCTCTTGATGTAGATATATTTTCTCCTTGCGCTTTAGGAGGAATTCTTAATAGTCATACAATTCCTTTTCTGCAAGCTTCTATTATTGCTGGTGCAGCCAATAATCAATTGGAAAATGAGCAACTACATAGCCAAATGCTTACCAAGAAAGGAATTCTTTATAGCCCTGATTATGTAATTAACGCTGGAGGGCTAATCAATGTTTATAACGAAATGATTGGTTATGACGAAGAAAAAGCATTTAAGCAAGTGCATAACATTTATGACACGCTATTAGCAATTTTTGATATTGCTAACCAGCAGGGAGTTACTACTAACGATGCTGCCAAGCGATTAGCAGAAGACCGTATTCAGAACGGTAAACGAAACAAGACTAAAGCGTTCGCAGCTTAATTTTTATTATCTTAAGGAGTGAGAAGTGGAAAAAAATACCTTTGCAACATCAGCTTATATCGCTACTTCACCAGAGAGCGCCTTTAACTACCTTTGTAGTTTAAAGAACTTGGATGAATGGACGCTTTATAGCCGGATGAAAGAACAAATTGACGAAGATACCTGGCTGGGAACTGCATCTGGTTATCACAAAAATCTTTACTATCACGTTAAAAAACTAGAAAATCCGCTGTTTTATGGCATTGAGTGGCACTGCGGATTAGAGTATCAGAAATATTTTCAAGTTTACCCTGTCTTGTTGTTTCCTACAGACTACATCGAGCCAGGTACAGATGAAAAAGGTGTGTATTTTCATTGGTTGAGCTTTGTCGATCCCAAACGGCAGACTCAAATGATTATGCAGGGAATTCATACAGTACATACTTCCGAATGTCGTTCTCTCAAAGGTAATTTAGAACGCAAGGCAGGTCTGACCTCAGCAGCTAAAGGAAGCCACTTTATTGATACAGACACAATTTATGTTGATGCCCCAATTGATATCGGCATTGAATACTTAAAAGACCTAAACAACGTAGATGAGTGGGCGCATTTATTACGACCAAATGGTGATATCACGTCTGAATCAGGTGAATTCAAAGATGAATATGACCAGAAAGTAAAAGTATCTGTACGCGTTCATAGTCTGAGTAAATACTACTTGCTTGAGCAAGAACATTTCTATCCAGATTACGAATATTACCAGCGCTCTGTAGCCTTACTCATCCCAACCGCTTATGCTTTCGCTGATCCTGAAGCTTCTGGTTTTATTCTGCATCGAATCACATTCTGGAAAACAGACGGTACTGTGACCCACGGCAAACTTCAGATTGAAGACTTTGGCGCTGAGAGCATGAACATCAAACGTTTACTAGAAGCCAAAGCTGGCAATCTCAAATCATTTGACCTAGGAATGAGCTATCTACCAAAAACTCCAGAAGCACTAGTTACCAACTAAACCTCGGCGCCCCTCTGCGCTTCCCAGCCTGCGGCAAGCCGCAAAAGCGTCTACAGCGTTACTCTGCGTTTAAAATTCACCCCTAAATTTCCCACGATAAGCTGTATTGCAACACATGAAACTGAGACAACTTACGATTACCTTCCTAACTTTTTGTGTTGCCGCTTTTTCTGGAATCAAAGCTGCCTCAGCTGCATCCTTTTCAGTAATCGCCGACGGTCTATATAGCCCCGGAGGTTTGAGCTTTAGCCCTGATGGTAATCTCTATGTTACAGAGGCGGGAATAGGGGGAAGTGGCGCTTGTGTTCCACCGTCAAGCGGTCAAGGCGATTCATTATGCTACGGCACAAGTGGAGCAGTTACCAAAATTGAGAATGGTAAAACTGAGCGCATACTTACAGGACTTCCTTCCTTAGCATTACCAGATGGCACTGGAGCGGCTGGCCCCCGTGATATCAAATTTGATGCTCAAGGTAAACCTTATGTTCTGATTGGGTATGGGGCTAATCCAGCCTTTCGCGATCGCAATTTAGGTGACACTGACCTTGGTAAAATTATCGCTCCCGATTTTAAAACCAATTCCTGGGCGAGTATTGCCGATTTAGCTAACTATGAACTCGCCAACAATCCCGATGGTGGTGATGTCGGTAGCAATCCCTTGGGTTTTGCAATAGATGGCAATAAGTTAGTTGCAGTTGATGCAGGTGCAAACAACTTACTCAGTGTTAACGCTGATGGTAGTAATTTGCAGGCGATAGTTGCGTTTCCCCAAGACATCTTGACTAATCCAGTTTTTCCACCCTCCGGTACACCATCCAATGAACCGGCACAAGTGCCATCTCAAGGTGAAGAGGTGCGATCGCCTACGGCGGGGCTTCGCCCATCGCAATTTGCAAGCCAAGCAGTCCCCTCAAATGTGGCCAAAGGGCCTGATGGTGCTTATTATGTCAGCCAATTTACAGGTTTTCCCTTCCCAGAAGATGGCGCAAAAATTTATCGAGTCAGTGTAGATGGAACATCATCAGTCTTCGCCGATGGTTTTACCCAACTCACAGACTTGGAATTTGATACTGAAGGCAATTTATATGCTTTGCAGTACGCCAATCAGTCAGCCTGGAAAGGTGATTTTGATGGTTCTGTCATCAAAATAGCTGCCGATGGGACACGCACAACTCTTCTGAGTGGCAATGGATTAGAGTCACCTAGCGCCCTAACTATTGGTGCTGATGATGCCGTATACGTCACAAACCGAGGCGATCGCCCAGGAAAAGGACAAGTTCTCAGAATTGAAAATATCAAATCTGTCCCTGAACCTGATTCTGCTTTAGGCATATTAGCGATCGGTGCTTTAGGTGTTGCTTGGTTGCACAAAAAGAGAGCTACTAAACCTCCCATAAATGGAGTTGTGGCGCTCAAGTAAAGAGTTTCAAACCAATCCTACGTTCCTCAAAGACTGCGATTCGTTGTCTTTAAAACCATAAAAGTTTCCATTTATTTAACTCTCAATCTCCAAAGGTATGAAACTCAAATCATTTGCTCTTACATCTCTGACATTTTGTTTGGCTGCTATTTGTGGAACACCATCTGTACAAGCTGCAACACTAACAACAATTGTCGATGGAGTCAGTAATGCACGGGGTGTTAGCTTTGGCCCTGACGGCAGTCTCTACGTAGCAGAGCCAGGTATCGGAGGGAACGGAAATTGCCAACCATCTCCGAGTACTCTGTTTCAGCCTATCTGTGCTGGTAATAGTGGTTCACTGGTCAAAGTTGCATCAGATGGCACCACACAGCGTCTATTCAATAACTTTGAATCTATAGCAGAGCAACCCAGTGGCAACCAAGGCGCTGGTATTCAAGACGTACAATTCGACTCTCAGGGGAATGCTTATCTTCTAACTGGGTTTGCCGGTTATCCAGGAAATCGTGATCTAGAATCACTTAACCTTGGTGCTACTTTCCCGATCCCAGAGCAGCAACTAATTACTTTCCCCCCATCCACACCCGATAAAGTACTGAATACCCCGCTTTTAGCACAACTTTTCAAAGCTGACTTGAATACCGGAAAGCTGGAAAGTATTTTCGACTTCGGCAAGTATGAAATTGCTAATAACCCAGACGGTGGGGATGTAGTTACCAATCCGTTTGATTTGACCATTGATGGCGATACTGCTTATGTCGTTGACGGGGGTGGAAACGCCGCTTACAAAGTCAAACTTGACGGAAGTGAGTCTGAGGCAATTGCAATTCCTAAGAAAGTCCTTAGTGCTTCAAAATTGCCACCCCTTCCACCAGGACAAGAACTGCCTCCAGGGTTAGTAGACATACTTCCAGGAGGAAACATCGCAATTCAATCAGTACCTACAGGTGGCACGATTGGCCCCGATGGAGCCTTGTACGTTGCGGAATATTCAGGTTTTCCATATCCAGAAAATGAATCGCGGATCTTCCGCATCGGCGAAGATGGCAACCCAGAGGTTTTTCTGGATGGGTTTACACAAATCACAGACTTAACCTTTGACGATCAAGGCAATTTGCTGGTGTTACAGTTCGGCGACGAATCCCAGTTGCAGGGTGACTTGCGGTTCCTTCCCGGTTCTCTGATTAAAGTTGCTCCTGATCTAACTCGCACAACGCTGGTTGCTGCGGGTGAAGGGTTGGAATCATCTGCTGGAATCGATATTGGCCCTGACGGGCAAATATACATCACCAAGCGCGGTGTCGGCCCACAACTAGGATCGGTTGTTCGGGTGGATGGTCTCGTTGCCGAAAAAGTCCCCGAACCTACTTCAATACTTGGCTTATTAGCACTTGCTAGTGTAGGCGCAACTGGTGCGATCGCCAAGCGCAAACGCCAACACAAGTTGGGTGAAGAGTTACTACCCAAAGCAGAGATAGTCTAATTCCTCATTACTTGGTGTCAGGTAATAGTTAGAGAATAGGCTGCTGCCTCACACAGAAAGTTGCATTTCAAACAGCAGGCAGCAGCCCAAATATTAGGGTTCCCGAACTAGGACTGGGAACGAATATTAGTCTAGGAAAGAGTATACACTCATACAACCAGGACTTCAAACTCATGGGATTAGTCAAAAATTTCTCAATCGGCATTCTCGGTACTGGATTGATGGTGCTGGCAACAGCAGCCCAAGCCAAGGCTGTAACATTAACTTACGACAGAAGTATCGGCAGTCCTGGCTTCGGCCCTGGAGAACTGTTTGTTCCCCAAGGGATAGCAGTCGATAGCCAAGGGAATACCCTCATAGCTAACGGACGCGGTGTTAACCCGGCGGATGGTACTTCTAACTACGACATCGGTCACAAAATTGAAATATTTAATCCTAGCGGTCAGTATATTGGAGCAATTGGCTCCGGCGGCACAGGGCCTGGGCAGTTTGACGAGCCAACAACTGTAGACTTTAATCCCGTAACAGGGGAGTTGTATGCAGGTGATGTTCGCAACAACCGCATCAATCAATTCGATTCTCAGGGTAACTTTATTAGATCCTTTGCAAATGGAGCATTTACCCCTCTGGTAGAGGATAGATTGTTCTTTGGGCCATCTGGTGTGACATTTGACAAGGATGGCAACTTCTACGTAGGTGATTTTAACGGCGAAAGGATTCTTAAATATACATCAGACGGACAGCCAATTGGTATCATTGGTGGTACCAGAGGCACTGCACCTGGGGAATTCCAAGGTGTAGCAGGTATAAGAATTTCCCCAGTTAGTGGAAATATCTTTGTAGCTGACCAGTATAACAACCGCGTTCAAGTACTCGATCCAAATGGTAGCCCTCTGTTGGCATTTGGTTCAGTAGGTAGCGAACCTGGACAACTTCTTCAGCCAATTGGCATCGAAGTGGACGAAGAAGAGAATGTTTATGTAGCTGATTCTATCAACAGTCGCGTTCAGGTATTTGATAAAAACGGTAACTTCTTGACTTCCTTCGGTGAAAATGCCCGCGATGCATCAGGGAACCCTGTACCGCCTCCAGCATTCACTGGCCCTCCTTTTGGCAACCCCCTCGACCTCACTCCTGGCAGATTTAACTGGACGGGTGGCACAACCCTCAAAGATGACAAGCTTTATGTGGGCGATTTCTTCCAAGGTCGCGTCCAAGTGCTAAATGTAGAAGGCAGAAAGCAAGTACCGGAGCCAAGTTCAGCACTGAGTTTAGCATTGCTTGGACTTGGGGCTGCTACCGTCACATTGCGAAAACGTGGACAACAAAAGACAGTCTTCAGTTTAGAGAAGTAATTGCAAAAATAGTACTGAGTTCTGCTGATGCTTGAATAACAGTCTGGTAAGGTGCGTTAGCCAAAGGCATAACGCACCACGTAAATAATTTCGGTAGCGTACTCTCGGCGGTAACACCCAACAAAAGTTTCAGGTGATTAAATCTGGAACAAGGCAGATAAAAACTGTATAAGACAGCAGAGCCAACATTATTAAGGTGCTTTTAGGACATTAATAGTTCATGCAAATTCTGATTTATTCATATAACTATCATCCAGAACCAATCGGTATTGCACCTTTGATGACTGAACTAGCAGAAGGGCTAGTGAAGCGAGGGCATAAAGTACGGGTAATTACAGGTATGCCTAACTATCCTCAGCGTCAGATTTACGATCGCTATCGGGGTAAGTTATACGTTACTGAACATAAAAATGGTGTCAAAATTCAGCGTAGTTACCTGCGGATTAAATCTAAACCTAACCTTATAGATCGCCTACTGCTAGAGTTGAGCTTTGTTTTTACAAGTTTGCCACAAGCTCTCAGGGGCGAGCGACCTGATTTAATTCTCTTAACAGTGCCGCCGTTACTAGTTTGCTTACCTGCAACCTTAATAGCTTGGCTATACAACTGTCCAGTAGTGCTGAATGTGCAAGATATTCTGCCAGAAGCTGCTGTGCGTGTTGGGCTAATTAAAAATAAGTTAATGATTTCAGCCCTGGAAACTTTAGAAAAATTTGCCTACCGAACTGCACATAGCATTAGCGTTATTGCCGATGGCTTTGTAGATAATTTAAAAAATAAAGGTGTCCCGGCTAATAAAATTGCTTGCATTCCAAATTGGGTAAATCTAAATTTTATTCGCCCTTTACCGAAGGAGAATAACTATTGGAGAGCTACCCATCAACTTGATGATAAATTTGTAGTGCTTTATTCAGGTAATATTGCTCTGACGCAAGGTTTGGAGACAGTAATAGAAGCAGCATCTCGCTTGCGTCATCTCAAAGAAATTGTCTTTGTAATTGCGGGTGAATCTCAAGCTCTCAAAAGGTTGCAAAAGCATTGTCTTGCTTGTGGTGCAGATAACGTTTTGCTGTTACCATTGCAACCGCGAGAAAAACTACCGCAAATGTTAGCAGCCGCTGATGTCGGTTTGATTGTGCAAAAGAGCAATGTAATTTCCTTCAATATGCCTTCTAAAATACCACTGCTGTTAGCCAGTGGCCGCCCAATAGTGGGTTCAGTTCCTGCCACTGGTACTGCTGCCAAAGCTATCAAAGAAAGTGGTGGCGGCATTATTGTTGAACCGGAGTCAGCAGATGCTTTAGCTGGTGCAGTATTAAATTTATATAATCAGCCGGAATTAGCAGCAAAATTAGGGCGCAAAGGCAGAAAGTTTGCGGTAGAAAACTATTCCTTTGAGCAAGCGCTAAATCGGTATGAAGAGTTATTTGCTGATGTGGTTTCTAAACGGGCGACAACTTTGGATATCTTGCCAGAATTGAGTTCTAAGGAATCACTTGTTGATATTTGAAAATTGGGGATTGGAGATTGGGGATTAAAAATATGAGAATTTATATGCAATGCCCAATGCGTAATACCTAATGCCCAATTCTAGGTTAAGCGACCTTTATAATATGACTGACTTATGATATTAGATCAGCTTAAAAAAACAGACGAAAGCTTGATTGCCTTACTGAGCGATCGCATATCATTATTAGCAGCATCAGAACAACCTTCTTTAGATGAACAACTGGCTGATGTGGCTCCTCTCCTGGCTCAAGCTGGTATTCCTGAGTCTGTTTGGGCAGGTGTAGTAAATAGTTGCCATGCTACTTTGATTCCTAAATCTGCAACAAATCACGTCACTCCCCGACAAATTACGATCATCGGTGGACGCGGCAGGATGGGAAAATTATTTAAAGAGCAGCTTTCGCTAGTAGGTAACAATGTTAGTGTTCTCGAACATGAAGATTGGGAATACGCAGATAAACTGTTGAGTCAGGCAGAATTAGTTTTAGTAAGCGTTCCTATCGAACATACGGTTGATGTTATCAAGCGTGTAGCAAAATATGTTGCCCCAACTACAGCTTTATGTGACATCACAAGTATTAAAACACAGCCAACTCAAGCGATGCTCGAACACCATTGTGGCCCCGTCATGGGTTTACATCCAATGTTTGGGCCAAATATCAAATCGTTTTTAGGACAAAAAGTGATAATTTGTCCAGGTAGAAACGACGATTCATTTCAATGGTTTTTAGACTTTCTTAAAAGTAAAGGTGCTGAGTTAGTCGCTTGCACGCCTGAAGAACACGATCAGATGATGGTGATTGTTCAAGCAACGCAACATTTCTGTAGATTTAGCCTTGGCGTTTTCTTGACACAAGCAAGAATCGATATAGAGCAGAGTTTAACAATGTCAACTCCTAATTACCGTCAAGAAATTGACATTGTTAAACGTTTATTTTCCCAAAATCCGCACTTATGTGTGGATATTATGCTAGCTACAGAAGAAAGATGTCAGACAATTAGCTTTTTAGCTGATACTTATAGTCGATTAGCGAGACTGGTAGCGAAAAAAGATAGAGATGCCTTAATTCAAGAGTTTGAAAACGCTCAAAGCTTCTTTGAAGAGAAAATTAGCAGTTTTATCCAGCCTTTAAATGCAGCTGCTAAAACAGCTATCCAACGAGATTTTAAACCACAGATGCACACAAATATTAGCATTTGAGTAAGAAAAAATATGCTGATAGATATCTTTCATGATACCGTTTGCCCTTGGTGCAGGATTGGTAAAAAACATCTGTTTGATGCATTGGCACAACGGCAAGAAAAAGAGATAAATATTCGATGGCATCCCTTTCTTCTGGACAATACTGTTCCTGCTGAAGGTTATGAATTCCGTAGCTTTATGCAAAATAGAAAAGGCATGAAAGCGGAAGAAATTCAACAAATGTTTGATAGTGCCCAACGCGCAGGTGAGGCGGCTGGAGTTAAGCTAGATTTTGACAAAATTAGTTTGGCTGTCAATACTAAGCTTTCTCATCAGCTGATTGCACTTGCACCCAGCAACGTAAAAAATGATGTTGTAGAAGCTATTTATAAAGCTTACTTTGAAGATGGTTTGAACATTGGAAATATTGATGTGATTGTTGCCATCGGTACAGCATATCAGATGAATGCTAGTGAATTACGGCTACAATTAAATGATGATGGTGCGGTCGATACAGTTGTTGCTGAATCAACATTTGCTCGATTAAATGGCATCAACAGCGTTCCCTTCTTTGTGATCAATAACAAAATCAAGGTAAATGGCTCTCACTCGGTAAAGGTGTTCCTTGAAACTTTGAATCGTGCTGCACTTTTAGATATACCCGCAAAAATATGATAGTTGACATTAAGCAAAAAAATAAATTCAATCTGCAACCAATTCATCAACGTGTTTCGGTTTCTTTCAACTACGAGGTTTACTTCACCCAAAATTTATTTGAGTTGAAAAATCCCACCTTGGCCCAAGTGATTACAGCGGATGCAGAGACTAAGCCAAAGAAAATATTTGCAGTTGTAGATGCAGGAATATTAAAGTATCAACCTGAATTGGTGAAGCAATTAGTTGCGTATACCAAGTTTTATGCAGAGGTACTAGCGATCGCAGCCGAACCAATGATAATTTCGGGAGGAGAAGCTGCTAAAAACGATCGCAATTTAGTAGATCAAATCCAGCAACAGATTGAAGCAGCTGGATTATGTCGCCACTCCTACATATTAGCGATCGGTGGCGGGGCTGTATTGGATTTGGTAGGATATGCAGCCGCAACTGCTCACCGAGGAATTCGCCTAATTCGCGTGCCGACAACAGTGTTGGCACAAAATGATTCTGGGGTTGGAGTCAAAAACGGCATCAATGCCTTTGGGAAAAAGAACTTTCTCGGCACTTTTGCGCCACCTTATGCAGTTATAAATGACTCTGCCTTTCTGACAACCCTAGACGATCGCGATTGGCGTTCTGGAATCGCAGAAGCAATCAAAGTAGCGCTGATTAAAGATGCTAGCTTTTTTGATTTTATCCACCGCCACACCCCAGCCTTGGTCTGCCGAGATATGGATAGTATGCAACAAGTTATCTATCGTTGCGCTCAGTTGCACTTAGAACATATTGCCAATGGCGGCGATCCTTTTGAAATGGGTTCCTCTCGTCCCCTAGATTTTGGACATTGGGCGGCTCATAAACTCGAACATTTGACAAATTATCGCTTGCGTCATGGCGAAGCAGTTGCGATCGGTATCGCTTTGGATAGCACCTATTCCTTTTTAGCAGGATTGCTGGATTGTTCAGATTGGCAACGAATATTAAAGACTTTATCGGCGTTGGGTTTCACATTGTATGTGCCAGAACTAGCCCAGAAGTTATCACAATTGGAAGATCCTGATTGTCTATTTCGGGGTTTAACTGAATTCCGTGAACATTTAGGGGGAGAGTTAACTTTAACGCTGTTACAAGGGATTGGGAAAAGAATTGAGGTTCATGAGGTGGATTTGTTTTTGTACAAGCAAGCAATATCGCTGTTGCAAGAATTTAGGGTGAAGTTTTAAACGCAGAAGAACACTGAGTTTTTATGAATCTACTACTTTTGGGAGAAGCGGAGTTTTCTGGATAGCTTTATCAGAGAATATACTAAAAAAGCAGTATAAAAAGCGAATAAATTGACACCCAATCTAAAAATTATTCAATGTATTATCTGCTTAATATCTAGTATTCTTAAGTAAGAAACAAAAAGTTTTTCATTACATCTTTTAAAAAGAATAGGCGAAGGAAAATATTTTGGCTTGGATTGAAAGTAAGCTGTCTAAGCCTGTTCTAAATTCCCAAATAACTACTAATAATGATTAATGGTTATTGATTAATGACTGACTAATAACTATTACAGAGAAATTACTCATGGTTTTTGATTCACGTTCCTACCAAACCCTTGGCGGTGTAAGTATTTCTCGCTCCATCGCCGAAGTTCAGATGGACACTGCTCTCGAAGATGTTCTCTTCCACTTAAATTCTCAGCGTGGAGGCTTGCTAAGGAGTAGCTACGAATATCCAGGCAGATACAAAAGATGGGCGATCGGATTTGTCAATCCACCTTTAGAGTTGACTACACATGAGAATGCTTTCACTTTGATAGCGTTAAATGAACGTGGTCAAACACTTTTACCATTCCTCTTAAAGCGTCTATCTCAGTCAGCACAGCTTGAGAAAGTCACCCAAGATAATAACAATATTGTCGGTTTTATTAAACCTACTAAAAAATTATTTACTGAAGAAGAACGCAGTAAGCAACCTTCATCATTTACAGTTGTCCGCGAAATTCTATATACTTTCTCTAGCCAAGAAGACGAGCATTTAGGCTTGTATGGTGCTTTTGGTTATGACTTAGTTTTTCAGTTTGAACCAATTACCCAACATCTCGAACGTCCTACAGATCAGCGAGATTTGGTGCTTTATCTGCCAGATGAATTGATTGTTGTTGACTACTATCAGCAACGTGCATTTCGTCTACAATATGATTTTGAAACAGCGCACGGCAACACAAAGAATCTTCCGAGAACAGGTGAGTCTGTAGATTATCGCGGCAAACATCTTCAACCGAGTCAAACTGCTGACCATGAAATAGGCGAATATGCGAAAAAAGTTGAGGTTGCACTCGACTATTTCCGCAGAGGCGATTTATTTGAAGTTGTTCCTAGTCAAAACTTTCTTGAGAGCTATGAAGACGAACCCAGTAAACTATTCAACACCTTAAAGGAAATAAATCCCAGTCCTTACGGGTTTATTTTTAATCTAGGTGGAGAATATCTCATAGGTGCATCTCCAGAAATGTTTGTGCGGGTTGAAGGTAGACGGGTAGAAACTTGTCCAATTAGTGGCACTATTAGCCGGGGACAAGATGCTCTTGACGATGCGGTGCAAATTCGTCAGTTACTCAACTCTCACAAAGATGAAGCTGAGTTGACCATGTGTACTGATGTCGATCGCAATGACAAATCCCGAATCTGCGAACCTGGTTCAGTACAAGTCATTGGTCGTCGCCAAATCGAATTATACAGCCACCTGATACATACAGTAGATCATGTTGAAGGGACACTGCGATCGCAATTTGATGCTTTAGATGCCTTTCTTTCGCATACATGGGCAGTTACAGTCACAGGCGCACCCAAAAGGGCAGCAATAGATTTTTTGGAACGGTACGAAAAGAGCGCTCGACGTTGGTATGGTGGAGCAGTTGGCTATCTCAATTTCAACGGTAATTTAAATACTGGATTAATTCTGCGGACAATCCGGTTAAAAGACTGCATTGCAGAAGTGCGAGCTGGCGCTACAGTCCTTTATGACTCCATACCACAAGCAGAAGAACAAGAAACAATTACCAAAGCTGCTGCTTTATTTGAGACAATTCGCCGTGTTAAGCAAACCACTCAGAAAACTGCTCAATCCAGTTCTATAAAATTAACTAAAATCTTTCCCAGTGCAGAAGGTGGCAAACGCATCTTACTAATAGATTACGAAGACTCATTTGTTCATACCCTAGCCAATTACATTCGTCAAACTGGTGCAAATGTCACCACACTGCGTCATGGTTTCTCCGAATCGCTATTCGATAAAGAACGCCCTGACTTAGTTGTTTTATCTCCTGGCCCTGGTAGACCAAGTGATTTTGGGGTTCCCCAGACTGTAGGTGCGCTTCTCCATCGCAAAATTCCTATTTTCGGAGTTTGTCTGGGACTGCAAGGCATCGTTGAAGCTTTTGATGGAGAATTGGGAGTCCTCAACTATCCCCAACATGGTAAATCTTCACGGATTTTTGTCACCGATTCCAATTCTGTTACCTTCAAAAATTTACCACAATCTTTTCCAGTCGGTAGATATCACTCATTGTTTGCCCTACCGCAAAGTTTGCCAAAAGAACTTAAAGTAACAGCGATTTCTGATGACGACGTAATTATGGGTATTGAACATCAGACACTTCCCATCGCCGCCGTTCAGTTTCATCCAGAATCAATTATGACTTTAGCCGGAGAAGTCGGTCTGGCAATCATTAAAAATGTGGTGGGTGCATATACAACCAAAGAGTCATTAGTCATTGGTCATTAGTCATTGGGCAATTCAATTTTAGATTTTGGACTAAATTTTAATCTAAAATTGTTAATCCAAAATCTAAAATCTAAAATTCTTACTCCCCACTCCCCCTAGCAATTTATGACTAACCAAGTTACCACTTCCCGCCATATTCTTGAAGAAATTGTGTCGCATAAGAGGCAAGAAGTTGCCCAAATGCAGCAAGAACTGCCTTTAGCCTCCTTGCGAAAACAGTTAAATGCAGCCCCGACTGTGCGAAATTTCTTGACTGCCTTACAAAAAAATCCTCACCAACCGAGCTTAATTGCCGAGGTTAAAAAAGCATCACCTAGCCGTGGGATTATCCGTGCAGATTTTGACCCAGTAGCGATCGCTCAAGCTTATGAACGGGGTGGTGCAGCTTGTTTATCAGTCCTGACTGACCAAAAGTTCTTTCAGGGTGGTTTTGATAATTTGCGGAGAGTGCGTAAGCAAGTTGCATTACCCCTACTCTGCAAGGAGTTCATCATTGACCGTTATCAAATTTATTTAGCACGGACAGCAGGCGCAGATGCAGTATTATTGATTGCCGCCATTTTATCAGATCGAGAACTCCAAGATTTTTTGCGAGTGATTCATGATTTGGGGATGACTGCGCTGGTGGAAGTTCATACCTTGGCGGAACTGGATCGGGTGCTAAAACTTGAGGACTTACATCTAGTCGGAATCAACAATCGCAATTTAGAAGATTTTACCCTTGATTTAAGAACAACACAGCAACTTTTAGCAGAGCGTCAACAACAATTACAAAGTTTGGATATCACTGTCGTCAGCGAGTCTGGACTGTATACACCTGCTGATTTATCTTTTGTGGCTGAAGCTGGGGCGCGTGCAGTTTTAATTGGAGAGTCTTTAGTTAAACAAAGCGATGTAGAGCAAGGTGTACGCAGTCTTTTGAGCCTTTTTTAGAATACAGACCTAACCCCCAGCCCCTTAAGAGCTAGCGTTGGGGAGTAAGATTCAAAGCCTCTCTCCTTTTAGGAGAGAGGTTTGGAGAGAGGTTAGACTGTATTGCATCCAAGCGAAAAGCGCTATATCCCACCTTCAAAAAGTGAAGCTCTAATACTCGTTAACGGAGATAAAAGCCTCATTCACGGAGCTAAAAGGCTCGTTAACGGAGATAAAAGCCTCATTCACGGAGCTAAAAGACTCGTTGACGGAGATAAAAGCCTCATTCACGGAGCTAAAAGGCTCGTTAACGGAGATAAAAGCCTCATTCACGGAGCTAAAAGGCTCGTTAACGGAGATAAAAGCCTCATTCACGGAGCTAAAAGGCTCGTTAACCAAAAACTTAGTGTGGACATCACTAATTGGTAAGTGTTAATTATTCCAAAACTATTAACCAATCATTAACTATATTTCAATATGACTTCTATCTCTGCTTCCTTTCAAACTTTACGCGATCGCCAACAGTGTGCTTTGATCCCCTTTATCACAGCAGGCGATCCTAACTTAGAAACCACTGCCGAAGCTTTACGCATTTTAGATCGCAACGGTGCAGACTTTATCGAGTTGGGTATTCCCTACTCCGATCCTCTCGCAGATGGGCCTGTAATTCAAGCAGCAGCAACCCGCGCTCTGCAAAAAGGCACGAAATTAGAGCAAGTGCTAGAGATGTTACAGGTGGTGAGTCCTAACATAAAAGCGCCGATCATTTTATTTACTTATTACAATCCCATTTTACACCGAGGTATTAAGCCATTTTTAGGAAAAATTGCTGCTGCTGGCGTCCGAGGCTTAGTAGTGCCAGACTTACCCTTAGAAGAAGCAGAAGAACTAATCCAAACTGCTGCATCTTACGGAATTGAGGTAATTTTACTCGTAGCTCCTACCAGTTCTCAAGATAGGATTGAAGCGATCGCTCGTCAATCTCAGGGTTTTATCTACCTAGTAAGCGTTACAGGTGTTACAGGTATCCGCGCTCAAATCCAAGACCGCGTAAAGCATTTAATTACAGATTTGCGAAGCGTCACCGATAAACCCATCGGCGTTGGTTTTGGCATCTCCGGCCCAGAACAAGCACATCAAGTAATGGAATGGGGTGCAGACGCGGTAATTGTTGGTAGTGCCTTCGTTAAAAGGTTAGCTGAAGGTAGCCCAACCCAAAGATTGCAAGCTGTAGAACAACTCTGTAAAGAACTTAAAACAGCCATTACTCAAGTATCCCTGCAACAAGTTGGTTCCGCAAAATAAAAAGCTCTCTTTTTTCTCTCTCTGCGTTCTCTGCGCCTCTGTGGTTCGACAAAGAATAGCCAACCGCAAAGGGGAGGCAGCGCGGTCTTGGGGGTATCCCCCATGAGCGACTGCCGTCGCAAAGATCGCAAAGGAAGAAATACAAAGGAAATCTTGGCCATGAAATCCCTGCTGAAATCTCTCAAAATATTAATTTATAGCGTACTTCTAGTTAGCGCCTGTGCTATTACAGTCTTCGCCCACGATCGCATTGACCACAAACAATACAAATACAATTGGAATCACAATGTTGGACAATACGCTCGCCCAACTGTAAGGAAGAACGTAACTGACCTAACATCAGCAGAGAAAACAGCCTTCGTCAAAGCGATCAAAACCTTAAAAACTGTAATCCCCGCAGGTAGCAAGCTCAGTATCTACGACCAATTCGTTGCCATACATATAGGGGCAACACGCTTGATTCATAACCATGAAGGACATTCCAATGGTTCCGTTCAAGAATTGGCTCATGAAAATGCTGCATTTTTCCCTTGGCATCGAGAATATATTCGCAGATTTGAACAAGCACTGCAAGCAGTAGACCCAAATGTTACTCTCCCATACTGGGATTGGACAGATGCCAAAGCACTTGATGTAATTTTTAACGATGACTTTCTTGGTTCTAACGGTCAAGGAGTAACCATCAAAATTCCCAATCAGGGAAACTTTACAGGCGGGCCTGTACCTGGCGCTTTTTCGGCTGCAAATGGCTGGGTTATGAATCCAGCATTAAACATTGACCCAGATACCAACACATCATTAGGTACATCACTTGTCCGCTTTCTAAAACTACCTCCTGCCACCGATTACCCTGTCCCCAAAAAAGATATTGAGCGTGCCTTGGCTCTTAATGACTATTCTCTATTTCGCCCTGCTTTGGAAGGATTTATCTCTGTAGATGAGCAAGGTAAAGTCACTCCAGGAGGATTCATACACAACTACATTCATGGTTTAGTTGGTGGGGTACAGATAGACGCAAGCACAATACCCGTAAAGTTTAAGGGCTTGGGTACCATGAGCAATATACCAAGTTCGCCTTATGACCCAGTGTTTTGGTTACATCATGCGAACGCAGACCGCCTCTGGGCTGAATGGCAAGAAAATGGTCATAAAGGTAGCGATTTTTATCCTGCTGATGGTCAGCCTAATGGACACAATCTTAAAGACCTAATGTGGCCTTGGGACGGCGGTATGTCTACCCCCAAAGCTACAGCGTTAGGAGATTTACTATCGCTATTGCCAAATTTTGACTCTAAAGATTTGGTGCGCCCTATAGACGTTTTGAATCACAGGGAATTGGGCTATACCTACGAAACCCGTGCAAAGGAAGCGCGAAAAGAATCTTATCTGTGGCAGAAGTTCTAAAAAGTTAGAACGAAAGTAAACAATACTTGAACATAAAGGATTTTCAACTGTGGTAAGCATCCAAGATATCAACGCTACGATTTCAACTACATCTGTGCTACCTGACCTTTTAGGCAGGTTTGGAAAATTCGGTGGTAAGTACGTCCCCGAAACCTTAATGCCTGCATTAAGTGAATTGGAAGCGGCATTTAATCAATATTGCAACGAGCCGAGTTTCCAAGCGGAACTGCAAAACTTACTGCGCGATTATGTAGGACGACCCAGCCCATTATATTTTGCTGAACGTTTGACAACAAACTACGCTAGACCAGATGGCACAGGGCCGCAAATTTATTTAAAGCGCGAAGATTTAAATCATACAGGCGCTCACAAAATTAATAATGCCTTGGCTCAGGTTTTGCTAGCGAAACGCATGGGCAAGCAACGGGTGATTGCAGAGACAGGTGCAGGACAACACGGCGTAGCAACTGCAACTGTATGTGCTAGGTTTGGTTTGAAATGTGTAATTTACATGGGCGTTCAGGATATGGAACGCCAATCCTTGAACGTGTTCCGCATGAAATTAATGGGGGCAGAAGTTCGTCCAGTTGAGGCAGGTACGGGAACTCTCAAGGATGCAACTTCTGAAGCAATTCGGGATTGGGTGACAAATGTAGAAACAACCCATTACATCCTCGGTTCTGTTGCTGGGCCCCATCCCTACCCAATGATTGTCCGTGACTTCCACGCGATAATTGGTGTAGAAACTCGCACTCAAGCTCAGGAGAAATGGGGAGGATTACCAGATATTCTACTGGCTTGCGTGGGTGGAGGTTCCAATGCGATCGGCTTATTTCATGAGTTTACGCATGAACCTTCGGTGCGCCTAATCGGAGTAGAAGCGGCGGGTGAAGGTGTAGATACAGAAAAACACGCCGCTACCTTGACAAAAGGAAAAATAGGTGTGTTACACGGTGCAATGAGCTATTTACTGCAAGATGATGATGGTCAAGTCATCGAAGCCCATTCAATTAGCGCCGGATTAGACTATCCCGGCGTTGGCCCTGAGCATAGTTATTTAAAGGATCTTGGTCGCGCCGAATATTACAGTGTTACCGATAAACAGGCTTTAGAAGCATTCCAAAGGCTTTCGCAACTAGAAGGGATTATCCCAGCCTTAGAAACTGCTCATGCGATCGCATATCTCGAAACCCTTTGTCCTCAATTAGAAGGCAACCCCCGCATCGTCATCAACTGTTCCGGCAGAGGTGACAAAGATGTGCAAACCGTTGCCAAAGTCCTGATTCCTTAATTTTCTCTTCTTGTCATTAGTCATTAGTCATTTGTCCTTCGTGAATGACTAATGACTGATGACTAATGACCAATGACTAACGACAAATTATGATAGCTGTAACTAAAACCCCACTTGACAACATCCCTGTCACTTCTGAGTTATACAACTGGCCAGAATTATTGCAACAGTTGTTTGCTCGGCAATCTTTGACGGTTTCCCAAGCTGCGGATCTGATGCAAGGTTGGCTCACAGATGCCATTCCTGATGTCCTCTCAGGAGCGATTTTAGCCGCAATCCAAGCTAAAGGCGTATCTGCCCAAGAATTAGTCGGGATGGCTAGCGTCTTACAATCCCAATCCCCAATCCCTAGTACCCAATCCCTAACTCCCCTAATAGACACCTGCGGAACTGGTGGAGATGGCGCTTCAACCTTTAATATTTCCACTGCTGTCGCCTTTGTTGCCGCCGCCGCCGGGGTAAAAGTTGCCAAACATGGCAATCGTTCCGCATCCAGCAAAACTGGTTCGGCTGATGTGTTGGAAGCTTTGGGTATAAATCTCAACGCCACTCCTGAGAAAGTGCAAGCCGCAGTAGGTGAAGTCGGAATCACCTTTTTGTTTGCTCCCGGCTGGCATCCTGCACTTAAAGCGATCGCTACTTTGCGAAAAACTTTGAAGGTGCGGACTGTTTTTAACTTGCTCGGCCCGCTAGTAAATCCCATGCGACCGACAGGGCAAATTATTGGTGTCAACGATCCGCTTTTACTAGAGGAGATTGTTCAAGCTTTATCCCAACTGGGATGTCAGCAAGCGATCGCCCTCCACGGACGGGAACGTTTAGATGAAGCTGGTTTGGCAGATGTTACTGACTTAGCTGTACTCCAAAATAAAAAAGTCCGTTCTCTAACCCTCAATCCTCAAGAACTTGGTTTGAGTTTTGCACCAACTGCGGCTTTGTGCGGTGGAGATGTCGAAGAAAATGCCGAGATATTGAAGGCAGTTCTCCAAGGTAAAGGCACTCAAGCGCAGCAGGATGTAGTTGCTTTAAATACAGCTCTCGCGTTGCAAGTTGGTGAAGCCATTGATGGGGAAACTGATGTTTTAGTAGGTTGTGTTAAAGGTATTGCCCTTGCCAAGGAAATTCTGCAAAGCGGCGCGGCTTGGACAAAACTAGAGCAACTTGCTGAATTTTTGCACTAATTCCCAAGGTAAGGGCACAGCAATGCTGTGTCCCTACGAACGGACTGTATTACACCCAAAAACTATACGGAAGGAAAATAGATGATTATCATACTTAAGAGCGGTACGCCTGTTGAAGAAATTACTCGCATCAGCCAAGAAGTGAGTGAGACTTGGGGAGTCACGGTAGAAAAAAGCGTTGGCACTCATAAAGTTGTGCTGGGGCTAATTGGTGATACCATTAGCATCGATAAATTACAGGTTCAAGAGTTCAGCCCTTGGATTGAACAAGTATTACGAGTGCAACAACCTTTCAAGCGCGTAAGTCGAGAATTCCGACATGGAGAAGCCAGCGAAGTTGTTGTACCAACACCTAATGGTGATGTCTATTTCGGCGAAAATCATCCAATCGTAGTAGTAGCCGGGCCTTGTTCCGTTGAAAATGAAGCGATGATTGTCGAAACAGCAAAACGCGTGAAGGCAGCAGGAGCGCAGTTTCTACGTGGCGGAGCTTACAAACCCCGCACCTCACCTTATGCCTTTCAAGGTTATGGCGAAAGCGCTTTAGATTTGTTAGCAGCAGCGCGGGAAGCTACTGGTTTGGGTATCGTCACAGAACTCATGGATGCTGCCGATTTATCAGCAGTGGCGAGAACAGCTGACATAATCCAAATCGGAGCGCGAAATATGCACAACTTTTCACTGCTCAAAAAGGTAGGCGCTCAAGATAAACCAGTGCTGCTGAAGCGGGGGATGTCTGCCACAATTGACGAGTGGTTGATGGCGGCAGAATATATTTTGGCATCTGGAAATCCCAATGTGATTCTTTGTGAACGGGGAATTAGAACCTTTGATGGCAAATATGCTCGGAATACTTTAGATTTATCGGTGCTTCCGGTGTTGCGATCGCTTACCCATTTACCGATCATGATTGATCCTAGTCATGGTACGGGTAGGTCTGAATATGTTCCATCGATGGCAATGGCTGCGATCGCAGCTGGTACAGATTCCTTAATGATTGAAGTTCACCCCAATCCAGCAAAAGCTTTATCCGATGGCCCCCAATCTCTCACCCCTGATAAGTTTGACCGCTTAGTTCAAGATATGTCAGTTCTGGGCAAAGTAGTTGATCGCTGGTCTAAACCTGTATATAATCGCGTTGGTGAAACCCAAATTATGCTCACCCCAGAACTCTCAAAGTAGTTCCCCTCTATAGACTTCTTGCATAAGTAGGGAAAAGGGGAAGGTGGGGCCCCCTCTGGGGATAAGGGGCGGGGAAAAAAGTTCTGTATTGTCCCCTTCCCCTTTAATCTTTTCCCTTTTCCCCCTCTTGCAAAAAGCACTTTTGCAAGAGGTCTTATCTAGCTAGTCTTACCCGAACTAGCAAGATAATTGCGCCAGCCGCCATACTGGGAAATATCTTGTGCATCGGCAATTACATAAGGTTCACATAAAAATCCTTTGACTGAGGAACCGTCTTCCAAGTCTAAAGTGCCAATCACTAAGGGCGGTGGTACTGCGGCGACAAAAGTACCAAAGCCTTCTGCACTCAGTTGCCAAACTTCTACTTCAATCCCTACCCCAGAACCATCGAGAACTTTAACTAATCCAGGTTTGGCAGGTTGGGTATTGGCAAGGGCGTAGAAGCGATAGGTAGGAGCGGTTTCGCAAGTTTTCAGTAAGGTAGCATGACGCTCTTGCAGTTGATAGTTCAAGGGTTGCCCAGTGAGATGAGCGCCAACAACAGCAAGAGCAATCATATTGGTGGATGCGGTTGTCATGCAGAAATCCTCACAGCAGTTGTTTTACCAGAAGTATCGCCCATTTGATGGTGATACAAGCCACCTAATTGACACAGTGCCACATCTTGAAACGCTTGCCCGATTAAAGTGATGCCAGCGGGTAAACCATTGGCACGGAAGCCACAGGGAAGAGCGATCGCGCACAAGTCCATCAAGTTCACGAAATTGGTGTAGTAACCTAGGTTCGTGTTGAGAGCGATCGGCTCGGCTTCTACTTCCGCTTTGGTGTAGATAGTTCCGGTGGTAGGCAATGCCAGAATATTGACTTTTTGCCACTGCTGTGATGCTTCCTGCTTTAGTGCTTCTAAAGCGTAAAAACCCTTGAAAGTATCTACCGCTGTGTAGCGTAAACCATTGCTAATAATTTGGCGCACAACCGGATGAATAGCATCAGCTTGAGTTTCAAAGAACGGTTGGATAGCGGCGAGTCGTTCTGCTACCCAAGCACCAGAGTAGAGCAAATTAGCGGCTTGGTGGAAGGGCTGAAAATCAATTTCAACAGGATTCCCACCGATCGCCTTTAACCGCTGTAATCCTTGCTGATACAAATCTGCTGCGGCTGCATCACCAAAAAACTGCAATTGATCTGTCTTGGGTACTCCAAAAGAAAAAGATGATGGAATTGCTGCGGTTTCTGCTGGAACTTGGCGGGAATAACTATCGCAGACATCAAAGCCACTGGCAACTTGCCAGAGGATTTCAGCATCTTGGCAATTCAATGTGAAAATAGAAACGCAATCGAGCGATCGACAGGCAGGCACTACGCCGGAAGTACTTAATACACCTCTGGTAGGTTTGAGTCCGACAATATTGTTAAATGCCGCTGGGACTCGTCCAGAACCTGCTGTATCAGTTCCTAGTGAAAAGCTCACCAGCCCCCCTGCCACGGCCACGGCGGAACCAGAACTAGAGCCACCAGAAATATAATCTTCATGGAAAACACTGCTACAGGCTCCATAAGGCGATCGCACCCCGACTAACCCCGTGGCAAACTGATCGAGATTGGTTTTGCCGATTAAAATTGCCCCGGCTTGAAGCAAGCGATCAACTACCGTTGCCGTTTTTTCGGGGATGTAGCTGTAAGCTGGACAGCCAGCAGTCGTAGGCATTTTTGCCACATCGATGTTATCTTTCACAGCGAAAGGGATGCCGTAAAGAGGCAATTCATCGATATTCCTGCCAGCGAGGGCTTGAGCTTGAGCGATCGCCTGTGCTTGTGGTAATAAATGAATCCAGACAGCATCGTTTCCGCGTGCGGCAATCCGGCGATAAACTGACTCAATGACATCCGTTGGTTGCAACTGAGCGGTTCGATAAGCTGTAAGCAGCGATAAAATATCCAGGCGGAGCAAGTCTTTCACACAATTTTAGATTTTAGATTTTTTGACTTTCTGCAATTGCCGTTTTAACACTCAAGTCATTATTTAAAACTCCAAAATGCTGGTGTTAATTGTCGCATAAGCCAGACTGATTTAAAGAACAAAATATATTTTAGAAGTTTTAACCATACATTTACCCGCTCTTCAACTACCTTTGTTAATCTTCCTAACAACATCGGATAAATAATTTAACTCAAAGCACACAATTCAGCCTGCATAACTTTCCGTCTCAAGGACTTCCAGAAATTAAATTATTCAATTTTGGGAGCGAAGACGATCGCTAGATTCTTCCTCCCCTGCTTCCCCTGCGCCCCCTGCTTCCCCTACTCACCAAAGTGATGGGTATTTTTTTAGTTGGAAGCCCCTCAGCAACGTTTACAAAACTCACCGTAATTGTGACGATTACGCTAGAATTGTTAAAGGTTCTTTACAGAGTTTGCTGATCATCCCCAATTCTGTTAGAAAAGCCTAGCATTCAAATGTAATGTAAATCTCAAAACCCAACTCTAGAGTTCACCAAAAGCTTCTATGACGCTCCCAATTCGCAACGTCGCCATTATCGCCCACGTTGACCACGGTAAAACCACCCTGGTTGACGCACTCCTCAAACAATCCGGCATTTTCCGCGAAGGCGAAGACGTTCCGGATTGCGTTATGGACTCCAACGCCCTAGAAAGAGAACGGGGTATTACTATCCTTTCCAAAAATACGGCGGTTCGCTACAAAGAAACACTAATTAATATTGTTGATACTCCTGGACACGCTGACTTTGGTGGTGAAGTTGAACGCGTACTCGGCATGGTTGACGGATGTCTTCTAATTGTCGATGCCAATGAAGGCCCCATGCCCCAAACACGCTTTGTCCTCAAAAAAGCTTTAGAAAAAGGGCTGCGCCCCATTGTTATCATCAACAAAATTGATCGTGGCCAAGCTGACCCCCACGTTGCTGTTGATAAAGTATTGGATCTGTTCTTGGAATTAGGGGCAGATGAAGACCAGTGTGATTTTACCTATCTGTTTGCTTCCGGGATGGCAGGTTTTGCTAAGGAAAGCCTAGAAGCAGAATCGGTAGATATGCAACCCCTGTTTAATGCAATTCTGAAACACGTTCCACCACCAGTGGGTGATAGCAAAAAGCCTCTGCAATTGCAAGTTACAACCCTAGATTATTCTGAATATCTGGGACGGATTGTCATTGGCAGAATTCACAACGGTACTATCCGCTCAGGACAGCAAGCGGCTTTAGTTACAGAAGATGGCACGATTGTCAAAGGTAAAATTACCAAGCTGATGGGCTTTGAAGGTCTGAAGCGGGTAGACATGGAAGAAGCAACCGCAGGTTATATTGTGGCGGTGGCTGGTTTCGCTGATGCTTATATTGGGGAAACGATTACTGACCCCAATGAACCACAAGCTTTACCACTAATTAAAGTGGATGAACCAACCTTGCAAATGGCTTTCTGGGTGAATGATTCGCCCTTTGCTGGTCAAGAAGGCAAGTTGGTGACATCAAGACAAATACGCGATCGCCTATTCCGCGAACTTGAAACCAACGTTGCTTTGCGTGTCGAAGAAACCGATTCTCCCGATAAATTCCTCGTTTCCGGCCGTGGAGAACTCCACCTGGGTATCTTAATTGAAACCATGCGTCGGGAAGGCTTCGAGTTTCAGGTATCTCAGCCACAGGTAATTTACCGCGAAATGAACGGTCAACCTTGCGAACCTTACGAACTCTTGGTGTTAGACATTCCTGCTGATGGTGTGGGTAGCTGTATTGAACGCCTGGGACAACGCAAAGGCGAAATGCAAGATATGCAACCGGGTAGTGGCGATCGCACCCAGTTAGAGTTTGTGATTCCCGCCCGTGGTTTGATTGGTTTCCGGGGTGAATTCATGCGGATGACTCGTGGCGAAGGCATCATGAACCACAGCTTCTTAGATTACCGTCCAATCAGTGGTGATATTGAAGCCCGTAACAAAGGCGTTTTAATCTCCTTTGAAGAGGGTGTTTCTACCTTCTACGCTATGAGAAACGCCGAAGATAGAGGAGCATTCTTTATTACTCCCGGCACAAAGGTTTACAGAGGCATGATTGTAGGAGAACACAATCGTTCCCAAGATTTGGAATTGAATATCTGTAAGACCAAGCAGTTGACCAACCACCGGGCTGCTGGTGGCGATGAATTGGTGCAACTGCAAGCACCGATAGACATGAGCTTAGAGCGTGCTTTGGAATACATTGGCTCCGATGAATTGGTGGAAGTTACACCTCAATCAATTCGTCTGCGCAAGATGTCGAAGAAGTTGGCGAAACGATAAGTAAGAATTCTTAATTGATTTAGAAAGCCCGCATGAGCGGGCTTTTTGTTTTTATTTATCTTCCATCACGCATCTATACATACGTTATTTCAGAGAATGATATCCAGAATTTTTTTGGATATAGCAACGGACAGGGAGCTTTGGACAACAATAAAATCACATAGTACCCTGTTGAAGACGCGTTTACCGCGAACTGTCCTAACGGCTTTGGTAACTGCTATATCATTTTTACCAGGGTGTATATACGGTAATTGTCTGTATAATAGTTACTTAGGCAGTGTAAACTTGCTAATATTGAGTTATGTACTGAATTAGCTCGTCATGCAAACAGATACTCAGTTGCCCGGAACTCGCAGCCTGGCTCTGCCATCACCGATTTTAAATTCCCAGGCTTCGACAGAAGTACTAGTTAAATCGAGTGTTGTCATAGTAGGGGCTAACGGTTCAGGTAAGACACGTTTTGGCTCTTGGGTTGATTTGGAATCACCACAAAAACATTTGGTACACCGAATTGGAGCGCAAAAATCCCTTTCGATACCAGAATACTGTTCTACTTCTTCCATTGATGCTGCTGAAAATAACCTTCGTTATGGTTATTATCAGCACAATATAGAGCCTGAACAGTTACAGAATTACAAAATGGGACATAAATATCAGTCTAAGCCCAGTACATTTCTCCAGACTGATTATGATAAGTTGCTCACCTATTTATTTACAGAAGAGTTTGATAAAAGTACGAAATATCGGCAACGGATCAGAATTACAGGTCAACCAGAAATACCTCCAGAAACTAACCTTGATATCATCAAACGAATTTGGGAGTTTGTTCTTCCACATCGTGAGCTTATTATTGGCGCAGGAAAAATAGAAGCCCGCCCTAAAGATGGTGGAACTTCGTATCATGCCTCTGAAATGAGTGATGGAGAACGGGTAATCTTTTATCTTATTGGGCAGTGCCTTGCTGCAAAAGAAAACGGCATATTAGTTATTGATGAACCTGAACTTCATCTACATAGAGCATTACAAAGTCGTTTGTGGGATGCAGTCGAAGCTGAAAGACCAGATTGTATATTTGTATATTTGACCCACGACTTGGATTTTGCAGTAACTCGCGTGAGTGCTACAAAAATCTGGCTTAAGAGCTATAACAGCAATCAGTGGGATTGGCATTTAATTCCTGAGAATGAAGATATTCCCGAACGGCTTCTTCTAGAAATTCTGGGAAGCAGAAAACCAATTTTATTTGTCGAAGGCGATAGAAATAGCTTGGAGTACTTCTTATTCTCGCATTTGTTTAAAAATTTTACTGTGACTCCATGTGGTGGTCATGAAGAAGTGATTCATTCAACTTGCTCATTCTTGAAACTAAAAACTCTCCATAATCTTGAATGTAAGGGAATTATTGATCGTGACTTTAGGGCAGATGAACAAGTCCAATATTTAAAGCAGCGCGATATATTCTGTCTTGATGTCTCAGAAATTGAGAATCTTTTTCTTTCAGAAGATGTATTACGTATTGTGGCAACAGCATTAAATAGACCTGAAGATGCAAATAGCCTCATTGAAGAAACCAAAAAATTAGTATTTACTCACATGGAAAAAGAAAAAGAACGTCTTATCTCTGCTATTGTTGCAGATCGGATTGAAGGAAGTTTCTTAAAATTCAATGCAAAAGTCCTTGGAGAGTCAGAACTTATAAAGGCATTGAATGATATAATGAGCAACATCGATATTCCGTCTTTATATGCAGAGACAAATAATTTAGTGGATTCTATCTTAGTTAACCAGAATTATCCTGCGGCACTGCGCTTGTACAACAATAAAGGATTATTGCCTCAAGCATCTAGTATCTTTGGATTCAGGACTAATAAATCTACCAACGAGTTAATAAACTATATAGAACGGCTAGTTAAAAGTAAGAGTAATGAAATGATTTTAAAGGCATTTCAAAAATCAGTTCCTGAGTTGGCAGACCTAAATCTTGTGGTAGAAATTCAAGCTACTACATCTGTTGTCTAACAAAGCCTATGTAATTGACTAAATTAAGGTTATTTGTTGAGAACGAGAAGAGATATGCGATCGGTCGGTGATAGGCATCATTGTGACATTATTGCCTTATCTAGGTTTGAACGACTTTTAGTTGTTGCACATACTGGTAGAGGGGAAAAGATACGAATTATCAGCGCCCGAAATGCTACTCGCGAAGAGAAGAGGTTTTATGAACAAGGAAGTTGAAAACGAAATGGAAGATGAATTACGTTCTGAGTACGACTTCGCTCAAATGGCAAGCGGGGTTACAGGTAAATATGTTGAACGGTATCGTACAAAAACGAACCTAGTACTTTAGCTCCCGATATTGCCCAAGCTTTTCCCAACGATGAAGCAGTGAATGAGGCATTAAGGTTGTTAATCCAGGTCGCCCAGCGCCAGCAGCCTAACACAACGACCTTCTTATGAAAGCTGAAGCACTGAAAAAGCGACTCGATAAAAATCGTCCAATGACGACAGTCACAATTCGCATTCCCGAAGATGTCATTGAAGATTTAAAAAGAATAGCACCATTACTGGGATTTTCTGGCTATCAGCCGTTAGTTCGTGCCTATATTGGGCAAGGGCTAAGAGTTGATCTGGAACGACTGGAAGGTGATACTATCTCAGCACTGATTGCTAGCTTGAAACGTCACGGTGTTAACGATGAGGTTATCCATGAAGCCCTCACTGAAGTTACTCAAAAATAGTGCAATTGCGATCGCCATTGCCGTGCATTTAGTCAAATCCTTGAGTCAAAATAAAGAAGACTGAAAAAGGATTATTCTCATGACTATTCCTGAAACTGCGATGCCTTCTCTACGAGACGCTACGTGTAGCTTGCTTCCACGAAGTGGTACGGCGAGCTTCGCTAACGCAAAATCGCAGCAACTTTCCAAACCACCCCTGCAAGAAGTGACCGATCTCAGTACTGCTTTTATTTACCAAAAATCAGATAATATTTATATATTTAAGGTAAATAATTTTCATCTAATAATTGTACAAGAGTATAAGGAGACTTTTCTAGAAAAATTGTTAAATCGGTTTTAATTTTCACCAAATCAACCGCACTTTGATAAATATTCTCTAAATCATCCTGTAACTTTTTTGTTAAATTCGTTGTTAAATGATTATTTAAGTCATATCTAAAGGTTTGAATTTCTCCAATCCAATGACGATAGTTTCTTTGATATTCTACCTGCCAATATTGAAGTAATAATAAATGAATAATTATTTGCCTTAAAAGGCTTTTTGCTTTAGCTAAATCTCTTTTACCCAAGTTAATTAATTCCTCAATTAAGTTTTCTAAATCAAGTTGGGTAAACTGTTTTTGTTTTAATAATTCAATAGTTTCTTCTAACCATAAATTCTCATCGGTTTCATAGAGTTGTTTTAAGTTGGTAGTAATTGTCATATTTTTACCTTCTACCTACATTCCATAATTTAATCATATACAATTATAAATTTTCTATCTGTCAAGTTTAAATTCATGGGTAAGCTAGTTCGTAGTCAGGATTTTAGTCCTTACTCTAAACCCTCAAAACTAGCTTAGAAATTGTACTAGGCTGAGGGAAGTTTTTGATTTAATTAAAATCTGACTTTTCACTTCATATAGAAAACCCAAGACTACACATAAACCCTAAGCAAGCTTTCCTACTAGGGAATGGAAGCGAGATTTTCTAGATAAGAGTGAAAAGTCAGATATGGAAAAAGAGATTGTGTCTGTCCTACCGCCAAGTAAAATTAAATGCTCAGTTCACCCGGAACCAAGCTTAATAAATAAAGGCGGAGGGATTAACGACGATCCCAGTTGCGATCGCGCTCATAGCGATGGTTATTGTCGCGAATGTTGCGAAGGTTATTATCGCGTTCATAACGACGATTATTATCGCGTTCATAACGACGATTGTTATCGCGGTCATAACGACGGTTGTTATCGCGGTCATAACGACGGTTGTTATCGCGTTCATAGCGACGATTGTTATCGCGTTCATAGCGACGATTGTTATCGCGTTCATAGCGACGGTTGTTATCGTGGTCATAACGGCGATAATTTTCAATGTCATAACGGCGATAATTGTTACGAATGTTGCGAACGTCATTCTGGCGGTCATAATCACCATTTCTGTAGTGACGACTATGACGTTCGTAATTACCATCATCGTTGCGTTGATAGCTGTGGCTATCGAACTCAGCAAGATAAGACACTGGTGTATTAGCGTCAGCTTTTGGAGAAATAGCCAAAGCTGATGCAGATGCTATCAAGCCAGCCAGCAAAATAGAGGTAAAGCGGTTCATAATGTTAGTCAAAAATTATTGACGTTAATTTATGCAAGTCCAGTCTGTTTAGGAAGAGCAGATTCCACAAGTCTTTAAATCAATTCTATCAGTGTTGAAAAACTCAAAAAGTTTTCTTGGGTGCGGTGATTGAGAAAACTTTTGTTGTTTATGATACTTTCTGACCTTCCAAATCCCGTGAAAAGTTAAAATTAAAATAAATCTTTGAACTGGAAATACATGACGATCGCACCTTTGCCAAAACCTACCAGCTAGCCGATGATCTGATTTACCAGACAAAACGCACACCAATTATAATTAGTGTGCGTCTGTGGTTAGATTTTAGAAATTCTCGAACTTAGTGATCGCATCCTTTATCTTATCCACCACCTCATCTACAGGGATAACTCCCAATTCCCCAGAGGCGCGGGTACGGATACTCAAGGTGTTGGTTTCCACTTCCTTAGCTCCCACCACAGCCATCACGGGTATTTTTTCTTTCTCTGCATTGCGAATCTGTTTACCCAAGCGATCGCCACTAGTATCAACTTCTGCACGGATGCCCAACGCACGCATCTTCGCCACCACATCTTTAGCAAAGTCTAGCTGTGTATCACCCACTGGCAGTAATCTAGCTTGCACTGGCGCTAACCACAAAGGGAAATCACCTGCATATTCTTCAATTAAGATCCCAATTAATCGTTCCAGTGAACCAAAAGGCGCACGGTGAATCATTACTGGACGTTTGCGAACACCATCTTCGGCAACGTACTCTAAATCAAAGCGTTCTGGCAAGTTGTAATCTACCTGCACAGTTCCTAATTGCCACTCCCGTTCTAAGGCATCACTAAAGATAAAGTCGAGTTTTGGCCCATAAAATGCCGCTTCTCCAATACCTTCAAAATGTTCCATCCCCAAGGTTTCAACCGCACGGCGAATTGCACCTTCGGCTTTGTCCCAAACTTCATCTGAACCAATGTATTTATCACTAGCTGGATCGCGGAAACTTAGCCTAGCTTTAAAGTTCTTCAGTTGCAGACTATTAAACACCGACAAAATCAAATCCACCACACTGAGGAATTCGCTATCTAGCTGTTCTGGGGTGACGAACAGGTGAGAATCATCTACAGTAAAACCGCGCACCCGCGTTAAACCGCCCAATTCTCCTGATTGTTCGTAACGGTAAACAGTACCAAATTCCGCCAAGCGCATCGGTAGTTCTCGATAAGAGCGTAACTCACTCTTATATATTTGGATGTGAAAAGGGCAGTTCATCGGCTTCATGACAAAGCCCTGTTCCTGTGCAGCAGCTTCGGAGTCATCTGCCATTAAAGGGAACATATCTTCTTTATATTTCTGCCAATGTCCAGAGGTTTTAAATAAATCTACTCTGGCAATGTGAGGCGTTACTACAGATAAATAACCCCTTTTTAATTGTTCTTGCTTGAGGAAGTCTTCTAAAGTACTCCGTAACAGAGTGCCTTTGGGTGTCCACAAAGGTAAACCTGGCCCTACTAGATCAGAAAATATAAATAATCCCAGTTCCTTACCCAGTTTTCGGTGATCTCGCCGCAGCGCTTCTTCTTTGCGTCGCTTATATTCAGCGAGTTGTTCTGGGCTTTCCCAAGCGGTGGCGTAGATGCGTTGTAATTGAGCTTTAGTTTCATCCCCACGCCAATAAGCCCCAGCAACGCTTTCTAGTTCAATTGCTTTCGGGTTTAATTCACTGGTATTTTCCAGATGAGGCCCCGCACACAAATCCCACCATTCATTCTCTAGGTGGTAAATCGTGATTGGTTCCTCTTTAATATCTGACAGGATTTCTAGCTTGTAAGGTTCGTTAATTCCCTGAATCCGGCGTTCGGCTTCTTCGCGGCTGACTTCTTCTCGAATTACTGCCAACTTGCGATTGATAATCTTTACCATCTCTTTCTTGATGGCTTTGAGATCATTTTCGCTAAATGGTTCTGGACTGTCAAAGTCATAGTAAAAACCGTTTTCAATCCAAGGGCCGATTGTAACTTGTGCCTTGGGAAACAGCTTTTGTACTGCCATTGCCATTACATGGGAAGCAGTGTGGCGAATCTTTTTTAAGTTCTCCGATTCGCTGGTACGCGGTAAATAAATTTTTTCAACTTGTTCTGGCTGTTGTGACTGATTTGATGAATTTGGCGACATTGGCTGCTGAACCATTGGCGAAGTGATTACAAAAGGTGATTTATCTGAATCTGTAGGCTTATTCAACTATAACGACTTTGATTTTTGCTTTTTTCAGCTTTAGAAATAATTCAGAATGATTTAGAGTCCAACTAGGATAGCGAGTCCGCGATAGCGCAGCGTCGGAATGAGCGTCGCGTCTGAATTAACAGGTTTTAAACTCCCAGTGAATATGCTTTCTTTAGCAGTGCTTCTAGGTGGCGGGTTTGAATCCCCCATTATATAGATTCTGAATTCTGACTCCTGACTCCTGAATTCTTCTTCAATCAGGGATAAAGATAAATTTTTGATTTTTTATCTGAGCGTGAAATTCAGGATTCAAGGCGTAGGCGTAGCCCGTCGTAGACATCGCTAAATTATCTGATGAATTACAACTCCTTTTCATATATACCTATAGCCTTCTCTCCAAAGGAACTGTACAAACCAGATATCAAGACTATATAATAAATTTGTGTCATTTGTTACAAAATTTTACATCTTGAATTATGATAAAAATAATAAAAATATTAAGAAACGTAAATAACGTTAATATTAGTAAGCAAGCTTGAAATATGCTTCTCATTTATGCCAGACTCAAATTTACCAGGGACTGAGTTGCTGAAAACAGTTTTAGAACCTCTGCTAGAAGATTTTCAGCATTGGTTTACGCGATCGCGCCATTTACTCGAAACTGAGCAACTATCATTTATGAGTCATCAAGAGCAATCTGACTTACTTTTGCGGGTTAAGCAAGCTCAGAAGGAAGTAAATACGGCGAAGATGCTATTTGCTGCTACTGACAAACAAGTTGGGATTGATATGGCAACGTTAATGCCTTGGCATGAATTAGTAACAGAATGCTGGAATGTCGCAATGCGCTTTCGTCAAGGGCGTGAGATATAAATAGCACCTGGAAGTACTTATCGATGTCTGACGACAAGCCGAGGAAGCGTCTACCTAAGATGGTCAACGAGTCATTAAAGAGATAGTAAAAAACCTTAATAATTTCTTAACATTATTTAGATTAACAAGGTAATGTATCCTATGCTACCGTAAGTGGAATAACGGTTGACAAATAGTTTCATATAAATCTAATAGCACCAAAAGTGCTTCAAATACTCGTCTTAACTGTGAGTCATAGTATCGGCGAAACAAAGCGTTACAAAATAAAGTTTTAAAATTGCTACTCTGGAGGAAAATCCGATGTTACATCTTCTTTACATTCTTGCTTTTACAATCCTTGCATTTATAGCTGTTGGCAATTTAATTCGTAACCTGATCATGTTCAGTTTTGATCGGGAGCGAACTTATCCGACGAATTCCTCGCCAATGAATAATCAAGGTAACTATGGTTATTATTCATCAAAAAAACAGTTTGTACCCCATCCTGAGTTATTGGATAGCGCAGGCAACTTAATTAAAGAGCCGCTTTTGGTAATGCGTTCAATTAACGTTGAAGATGCGCGTCAACATCTCGATGCACTTTACGAAGCATCCCCAGGACATAAGAGAGAAAATTCAGAGGAAGCATAATGTAAAGACGCGATTAATCGCGTCTGTAAGTAGTTTGGGTGTAAAGTATTGTTGTTTTTACATCCTTAACATTCTTTACTTTTAGCAAAAATTTATTACCATAGTTGAATTTGAAGCGATCGCGCAGGTAACGAACTAGAGAATAATTCTCTCACCAAAAGCATTTGAAGATTTTTTTCGATCCGTTTCTAATGGTGGTTGACGCAAGCCACAATTTCTATATTGATTGCCAGTCTGAAACGGCATGGTGTAAGTTATAAGATAATTCCTGAAGGACTCAGCGAAGCTCCTGAGTGGTAGCTTTTAATACTGTAGTCGAGTCAGCAAGACAACAAGTAAATATATCTTTACAGCGTATAGTTTTGCGTAAGTTCTATAGCTACATCTTCAAAAAGAAAGTTAATTATAGGGTTAGTACAGAAAACTGAGAGTGAAAACCCTTTTTCAGCAGTACTGATCCTCACAACTTGCCAAAAAACGCTCTATAAAACTCGTTTGAGCGATTCGAGCCAAAATAATGTTTCCACACTGCTGACAAAAAAGCAGCATTCAAATCTATATAAATAAGTAAATTTTGATAAATTTATATTTTAGTTAAGTTGTAAAGTTAAAACTGAAAACTCAGGATTTTGAAAGAATTCATTAGTTATTAAACTTTCAGAAAAACAAGACGTATATAGCACTTCTCCCTTGGGTGCAGTAAAATTTTGAACTCACTTCCATATCTTCTCTTTTTACAATGAAAGTGTTACTTGCCAACGCTAATACGGAAGGGGCTGGGGGCTAGGTCTATTTTCCGTGCAATTGAAAACCGCTATAGTATACTCAGCAGAAATACGAAATTCAGAGATTTTTTGCGTATAGAGATGCATTTGTTCCCTTCTATTATACAATTTTGTCTTAAACATCTTTGATACCTGATTAGATAAATTTATGACAATTAATTAATTGATTGAATTTAATCACTCATCATGGATTAAATTATGTAAATGTAATAGTAATAATTTTTGGGTAAGAAAATTTATTTAGAGAGTATAAATCAACTTAGGCAAAGTAGGCGATGTCTACAACAGACTACGCCAAGGTCTCGACTATATAATTAGTGAACCCTGTTTATCAGTGAACAGAATAGTTTAAAATATACAATAATTTCTTTTTAATACTTAGTTCTGAAAGATTTTACTTGTGCAAGCACATAGCAAAGTTAGTTGAGAATGTATATTGGGCGTAGTTAGGTTGTCAATCAACAAATCAAGTTGTATGCACTCCTGCTAGTTGGTAACAAAGTGTTGCGCCTACTTTGGCGAAAAGCGCTTTTTAGCGTTCTTTACATATTGCAACCGTCTATTTAACTTGAGAGTCCCTTGGAATTTGTACAATGCAGCTGTGACGTGGATCTTGTCGAGGTTGAGCGTTTAACAATAATTCATGAGCATTTCGACTTCTGTGCTGAGTGATCTGCTAAAGTCCCTACCGTACTTGCGGCCCCAGCTATATTTTAAGGCTTCACTAACGGCGCTCTCCCACGCGATGGAAGATCAAGTTTTGGCTGCGACTTTAGCCCAACCCCTTGTAATTGCTAGTTTCCAGCGAGAGCGATTCTACCGCCAAGAAGCTCATCGCTACCAGCGACTTGCCTTGCGGAGTAATCAGATATATGTATTATCTGCTCCAGAAACGGATTTCACCAACAGTTCGGAACACTACGAAAAGGTAGCTTTTGAGCCAGATGATGGTTTAAGTCAAGAGTGGCATTTGGTCGTGATTGCTGACAATTATGCTACTTGTCTGGTTTGCCGAGAAAACCTTGGTTCTATTGCCAAAAACAAGGAAGTCCCGGAACTAAACCCTAATCTGGATATAGATACAGCGCGAAGATTTGAGGGAGTTTGGACATCGGAAAGGGGAGTTAGCCTCAAAGCAGCCGAATTGCTGTTAGACAGAGTTTTGGTTTACAGACCAGAACTAGCAAGTAAAATTCAACAAGCGCGTCAAAGGTTTGGCATAGGAGAGCCACGGAATAATTCTGGAGTAGAACAGGTAAACGAATATGCTTGTGACATTGATACAGATCCCTTTGTGCAGCGCTTAGTAACTTATTTGCAAGCTAGTCAATACAAATTGCACAAAGCCTACCGTTCCATTGCTGTTCAGGCACGGAAAGAACGATTAGTCAACTCTATTAGCACTGCCATTCGGCGATCGCTCGATCCTCACGAAGTTCTCCAAGTGGCGGCACAAGAATTAGGACAACACCTAGAAGCTTGTCGCTGTTTAATTTACCGCGCTCAAGCTACAGATAACCAAGCCATAATTGAACACGAGTTTTTGACTCCCGGTGTTCTATCTGTTAGTGGACAAACCTGGGAGTTAGAAAAAAATTCCCTATTTCGGCACATAGTGGAACAAGCTGAAGGTGTTTGTGTGAGCGATACCCTGAGTGACCCTCGTGTGACTAATTCGCCAGGACTTTCGATGATCGCCAAAAAGTTTGCCATTCGTTCTTGGCTGATGGAACCAGTTTTTTATCAGGGGCGATTATTGGGCATTGTGGAGTTACACTATTGCCAGATGCCACCGCACGAGTGTCAACCTGGGGAATTGGATTTGGTAGAAGCGATCGCTACCCAAGTGGGAGCAGCTCTCATCCAAGCAGAGGCTTACGCTAACCTAGAAGAACTGAACCAGCAGCTAGAAGCCCTAGACCGCACCCGCAGCAACCTCATAGCCATCACCGGACATGAACTGCGTACCCCCCTATCTACCATTCAAGTCTGCCTAGAAAGTCTCGCTACTGAACCGGATATGCCCTTAGAGTTGCAGCAAATCATGCTCAACACTGCTCTTTCCGACTCAGAGCGGATGCGAAAACTGGTACAAGATTTTCTCACACTTTCCAACTTAGAAAGCGGTCGAGTGGAATGGCATCCAGAATCCCTGAGTTTACAAGAGTGTGTGGATTTAGCACTCAGCCGAAATCGCACGCGTTCCTCAACGGAAAAACCGCCGCAAATCAAGACTCAAATTGCCGAAGACCTACCCCTGATTAGAGCTGATGGTGATTGGCTAGTCGAGGTATTGGCAAAACTCATGGACAATGCTTTTAAATTTACGCCACCCCAAGGAGAAATCACCATTAAAGCGATTTACAACAGCCGTAAAATGGTTGAGGTGACTGTGGCTGATACTGGACGAGGCATTGAACCAAATCGTTTAGAAATAGTTTTTGACCGCTTTTACCAAGAAGAGGGAGCGCTGCGCCGCACCACAGGTGGGACTGGACTTGGTTTAGCAATTTGCCGTCAAATTGTTAATGGCTGGGGTGGAGAAATTTGGGCAGAGTCAACTGGCAAAGACCAGGGTAGTCAATTTCACTTTACTATACCGATTGTTCAGAATACCCAAGAGGAAAAGCGGACAAAAGTCAAGAGTAAATAGGCATGAGGCATGGGTGATTGGGCATTGCCTTTTAACAAATGACAAAGGACGAAGGACAAATGACTAAAAACTGTTACAGTCTATGACGCGATCGCAATATGATCCTGGTTGCAGTGTTAGGATTCCCTAAAAACGTTGAGAGAAATCACTTTATGGCAGAAACACTCTCTGGACAAACCCCACTATTTGCTGGCAGCACTGGTGGCTTGCTTACAAAAGCAGCAGTTGAAGAAAAGTACGCTATCACTTGGACTAGCCCGAAAGAGCAAGTTTTTGAATTGCCTACAGGTGGTGCTGCTACTATGCGGCAAGGTGAAAACCTGCTGTATATAGCTCGTAAAGAATATGGAATCTTTTTGGGCGGTCAACAATTCCGGAAACTCAAAATCACAGATTATAAAGTTTACCGGATTTTACCCAACGGAGAAACTACTTTACTTCACCCAGCTGATGGTGTCTTCCCCGAAAAGGTGAACCCAGGTCGTGACAAAGTGCGTTATGTAGACCGTCGTATCGGACAAAACCCTAGTCCCTCTAAAGTTAAGTTTAGCGGTGTTACTACTTACGACGCTCCGTAACTAGCTGTTAGTAGCTAATGGGTAATTAGTAATGGGTAATTGGTAACTAAAAACCCATTACCCATTACCAATTACCAATTAATTTTAAAAAATAATGATGTTTCCGGATTTCTCCCAGTTTTGCACCCTAGCGCAACAAGGCAACTTCATCCCGGTATATCAAGAATGGGTGGCAGACCTAGATACGCCCGTATCTGCTTGGTATAAAGTCTGTGCAGGTCAGCCCTATAGCTTTTTGTTGGAATCGATCGAAGGTGGAGAAAAACTGGGACGCTATAGTTTAGTGGGTTGCGATCCGGTGTGGGTTTTGGAAGCAAGGGGCGATCGCACAACCCAGAAAAACCGCGATGGTTCGCAGGTCGTTTTTCCCGGCGACCCTTTTACAGCTTTAGCCGAGTGTTTAGCACCTTATCACCCAGTGAAGTTACCACAGCTACCGCCTGGAATTGGTGGTTTATTTGGGTTTTGGGGCTATGAATTAATTCACTGGATAGAGCCGCGTGTGCCCATTTATCCACCAGATGAGCGAAATATCCCTGATGGGTTGTGGATGCAGGTAGACCACCTGTTGATTTTTGACCAAGTGAAGCGGAAAATTTGGGCGATCGCTTATGCTGATTTACGTGACCCGAAAGTAGATTTGAAAGCAGCATATCACCAAGCGTGCGATCGCGTCACCCAAATGCTCGAAAAGCTATCTTTACCACTATCGCCAGAAAAAACTCGATTGGAATGGAAACCGCCGGAAAGCAGGGGAGCAGAGCAGCAAAGCAGCAAAGCAGCAGAGGAGTATCAGAGTAACTTTACCCGCCCTGATTTTTGTGCCAGCGTCCAAAAGGCCAAAGACCATATTAAAGCAGGCGATATTTTTCAAGTAGTAATTTCCCAGCGACTATCAACAACATACACAGGCGACCCCTTTGCCCTTTACCGCTCCCTACGTCAGATAAATCCTTCGCCTTACATGGCTTACTTTAATTTTCAAGATTGGCAAATCATCGGTTCCAGTCCTGAAGTAATGGTGAAAGCCGAAACCGATTCAGATGGTGGAGTGATAGCAACGGTACGGCCAATTGCCGGGACACGTCCAAGAGGTAAAACTACCCAAGAAGATGCAGCCTTTGCTGAGGATTTACTGCAAGATCCCAAGGAGATTGCCGAACACGTCATGCTGGTAGATTTAGGGCGGAATGATTTGGGGCGTGTTTGTCAAAGTGGTAGCGTCAAAGTTGATGAATTAATGGTGGTTGAGCGCTACTCCCATGTGATGCACATTGTTAGCAATGTTGTGGGTAAATTAGCACTTGGGAAAACAGCATGGGATTTATTGAAAGCTTCCTTTCCAGCAGGTACGGTAAGCGGCGCACCCAAGATTAAGGCAATGGAAATTATCTACGAGTTAGAATCTAGCCGTCGGGGTGTTTATTCCGGTGTGTATGGATATTATGATTTTGAAGGACAATTAAATACTGCGATCGCAATTCGCACAATGGTAGTCCATGATAATACGGTAAGCGTACAAGCCGGCGCAGGTTTGGTGGCTGATTCTGAGCCAGAGAAAGAATACGAAGAAACGCTAAATAAAGCTAAAGGTCTGTTAGAGGCGATTCGTTGTTTGCGTTGAACTAGGGATTGGGGACTGGTCAATTGTTAGTAGCCAGTAATTATTCTCATCATCTCCCTACACATAGGAGTGAAAATGAATGTAGAGACGTAGCACTGCTACGTCTCTACAAGGTTTTAAGGTAACGAATAATTAATTTTTGTAAATGTATCCTCATCTCCCTAATCCCCAGGCTCTTTTTCTATCTATATAGTAATTACTCTCGCATACAATTAATTGCGCACTGATTTTTGTTAGTTAATTGTAAAACCGGGCTTGATATAAGTACAGTAACAGTTCTATTTGCTGTATGAGAATCCAGACCAGACTTTAAAAGTTGAGATACCAATATCTTTCTATTTTGAATCACATAGATTTTACTTTGAACTGCAAGATATTTGGAAACAATTTGTGCCACTTCTAAGCCCACGTATCCACAATATCGTGATAAATTAGGAAGCTTTATAAATCCAATTAACATCGAACTTTTTCCAAAGCTAAACAGACTTTTTTAGATATGTTGAAAAGTTAAAAAAGTCTTGGCATTCAAATCCAAGACCTTCGCTGAATTTACTACATACTATAAAGGAACAAACTTGTTTATCCCAATTGGCTGAAGTAAATTGCCCAAAGCATTCCAGTTACCCCAATGGCAATTAAAAGGTTAGTGAAAAATCTGCCGAATTCAATCTCTTGTCCTAACCCTTTGTCGTCTTGACCAACGCTGAAAAACAATGACCAAGCTTGATTTGCATTGATAGTCTCAAAGTTGTTGAAATTAGGTCTAAAAACAACAGGCCCAATCAAATCTTTTTGCGGATAATCAAAATCAGTTTTCATAAGTTTGCCTCTAAATTGTTTTATTTGTCAAGTAAAGAAAATTCGTAAATATCAAAGTGTCTTCTCTAAAGTCAGGTTAGCCGTTCAACCAAACTGCGTTTAGTGATGTAATCTTTTACTCTTTTTTTGCCGTCTGTAAATAAGTATTAACTATTGTAAATATTTTTTGCAACTACTTGACATGAAAATAAAAGTAGTGAGAACCGTACCAAGTAAGTAGGGTAAGCTAATCGTCATTTATTTTTCTAGATTGATTCGTTTGTATTAAGCGGCTCTATTTCGGATTTGTGCAAGAAGTAGACCATGCGTATAACTAACTGCTTGGTAAGGATTGTTTCATAGATAGAAGTTTGATGCCTGTAAAGATATGCGATGTCTACGACAGGGTACGCCTACGCTCTTGAAAGTACACACAGATAAAAGCACCAATTGCATTTAATCTGACTTCAGTAAATCTTATGAACTATATAAATAAAAATTATCAATTTATAACTGAGGAACTATTGCTTATTTGTAACGAAATTGTTATGTTCCTTTACATATAAATACAAAAACAACATCAACGCGTTAAACCACTCTTAATCAAGGCTTTCTAAATAACTATGCAGATGAGCCTGCAATGTGCCTTGCCGAATGCCCAAAATCAATGGCAGCGAAATTACCATGCCTTTGGTAAAGCGGTGTCCACGATCTGGTTGTTCGATGATGCAAACACTGCTGAGTGCCTTTGTTAACAGCTAAACGCATTTTTCTTGCGTTTTTTCACGGTTGATTTTTGACATTTGTATAGAACTGTAATTTTCTTTTTGGAATTTCTGCTATGTCTTTTACCATCCAATCAGCTCAAGGTATTTTTCCCGGTACTCTAATTGCTGACGTTGTTCCAACCGTTGTCGAATCATTCTCTCAGCTTAATGCTGAAGATCAACTAGCATTACTTTGGTTTGCCTATACCGAGATGGGTAGAAGTATTACGGTTGCTGCTCCTGGAGCAGCTAACATGATCCTCGCACAAGGCTTACTCGAACAAATTAAGCAGATGCCTTTTGAAGCTCAAACCCAAGTCATGTACGATTTGGCTAACCGTGCTGACACTCCCATCTGCCGTTCCTATGCATCCTTCACCGTGAACATTAAGTTGGGCTTCTGGTATCAGTTAGGAGAATGGATGGCTCAGGGAATCGTTGCTCCTATCCCAGAAGGCTACAAGCTTTCTTCTAAAGCAGCAGACGTATTGCAAGCAATCCGAAATGCTGATTCAGGTCAACAAATCACCATCCTACGCAATACAGTAATTAGCATGGGATTTGACCCGAATGCTCCAGGTAGTTACAAAAAAGTCTCAGAACCAGTGTCTCCTCCCACTGCACCAGCGTTTCGGACTAAAGTCACCATCGACGGCGTTAACAATCCTACGGTGTTGGGCTATATCAACAACATGAATGCCAATGACTTTGATGCTGCGGTTTCTCTGTTTACCTCTGAAGGTGCTTTACAACCTCCCTTTGAAAGACCGATTATTGGTCAAGAGGCAATCCGTGCTTATATGCGTGAAGAATGTCAGGGACTGAAGATGATCCCAGAGCGCGGTATATCTGAGCCAGTGGAAGATGGCTATACTCAAGTTAAAGTTACTGGCAAAGTTCAAACCCCTTGGTTCGGTGCCAGCGTGGGGATGAATATTGCATGGCGATTTTTGCTAGATCCCCAAGGCAAAATATTCTTTGTAGGGATTGACTTGCTTGCTTCTCCTAAAGAACTGCTTAACCTAGTACGTAAATAAATCACTTTTTTAGGGTTACGGCAGTGCCGTGCCCCTACGAAAAACTGTGATTTAATTAACTAAAAATAACTCTAGACGTGGATGAGCGAAGCAGCGACGCCGATAGCGTACCCCTACGGAGAAGCAAGCTAGGCGGTCTCCTAGAGAAGCGTTAGCGAGTCTTGCCTACGGTATGCGACCGAGCGTCATAGCCCATCGTAGACATTGCCACCTCGGTATGCTTAAACAAAAGAAACTTAAATAAGGGCTTAATTTGGTATTTTCGTTGTGCGATCGCTCTTAAAAGCAACCGATACCATCGGCAATATTGTAAAAGATTGTTAAACAGTTTTAAGGTTAGTGCGGAGTTGTTAAAAGTCTCCGAATGAGAGCTACTTCCAGCAATATCGATTAGATAGTGTACTTTTTAGGTGATAAATGGAGATTTGGGAGGCGGGGTGTATGGATGCTGATGAACTTCTCAAATTCTATCGTGCAGGAGAAAGAAATTTCCTTCAAGTAAGCCTGCACTTAGCTAACCTCAGCGAGGTGTGTTTAGCTGGAATCAATTTGAATCGAGCTAACTTGGCTAATGCGACTTTATCACAGTCCAACCTGCGCCAAGCAAACTTGATCGAAGCAAATTTGACTGCGGCGGTTCTCTGGAGAACCGACTTCAGTGGAGCAAATATGATTTTGGCAAACCTCAAAGCTGCTAACCTGATACGGGCAACTCTTAGGAAGGTAGACTTGCATAAGGGAAGCCTTGTGAAAGCAGACTTGCGTTTAGCAGACTTGCGCTATGCCAACCTTAGTGGTGCAAACTTGGCTGGGGCAGACTTGCGTTATGCCAACTTTACTGGTGCAAACTTGTCTGGGACAAATCTTAGTAGTGCAAACCTAACTGGGGCAAACTTGAGCAATACATACCTGAGTCATACCAATTTTGCCAAAGCTATTTTGTACAAAACTGATCTAAGTTATGTTGATTTCACGGAAGTAGACCTGACCGGGGTGGATCTGCGCTACTGCTTATTGAACGGAGTCACCCTAACTGAACGAAGCTTAATCGAAGCGGGTTGACTGTCGCTGCTGTCTCATCAAAAATCCAAAATTTAAAAATTAGTCTTTTTTCAAGGCAATTTCAAATCTACTTTTTTACTTGTTAATATTTAAATAACAATACCTCTTTGGATAGAGTAACAACTTTTTCCATCTACCGATAGTAATAGATTATCAATGAGCTTTTTCAATTTATCTGAGCCGCTCCTCCGTGAAAAACAGCAAGAGCTAGATTTTCAAGATATTCAAGGTCTAGTGTGTCTAAACTACCAAATTGGAAATTTCATCCTCTTCTCAAAGTTTTATACTCGCGTTGATCAAGCATTTATTCTCTGGGGACTCATTTCATCCGGGATTTTTGTAACCGCTCAGTTTCTACCCATTAGCTGGAGTAGTCAGGCGATTTTGTGGTCAGTGCTTACCTTATTCGGTGCAATCGGCATGGTAAGTTTAACTTGGTTTTGGGCAACTGTAGAACAGCTACGCTGGGTTGTTTATAGCTGGGGGATATTAATCCTAGCGGGTTTAATCCTAACTGATCTAAGCATTTTTTTGGGATGGGGAGAGGTCTTGATCCGTCTGTGTCCACTATGGTTAGGATTAAGCGCTATCGGATACTTTTGCATCGGCGTAGGAATGCGTTCACGCACATTTCTTCTGATGGGGTTTATTCATTTGCTGGGAATCATAGTTTTACCCTACTGCGGTGTCATGCAGTTTCTCTCAACGGGGCTAATTATGACCGTTAGTTTACTGTTACTAGCGGAATTACAGTGGGATATGCAATCTTCAAGTGATTACAAGCAATTAACACCACAACAAAAGCAGTTTAACCAAGAACAGTCCCAACGACGGCAAATGAACAGCTAAAGTTATACAGAATTCAAATATTACTTTAGATAAGCTTGAACAATATAGCTCTCTCTTTTGGCTAGCTAGTATTTATACCTTAGAGGGAAAGTTTTTCACCTAACTGTTAGCTATTGTAATGAATGAAAACAGACAACACTGTATGGGTGTTATGCCGCTGTGACCCATTGTCGAACATCGAAGGAGAGCGACCGCAGATGTTTGAACAGTGTAAATTAAATGCGTTGACGGTGTGGAGTTTTTGTCGCTTCCTCCACTTCATTAGCACCAAGGGAAGGTTAAATTCTTCATCAGAGCGGTCTGAGGTGGTAAACGTCTTGTGTTTTTTAGATTACAACTTAATTTTGACACTCCAATCTCCTTAATTGATTTTGAATTAAGGAGATTTTGACTATCACCGCTAGTGCAATTAGCTGTTAGTTGGCGTTTGTGTGTCAAAATATTCACGCCAACGACTAATTCGACCATCCCTAAAATCTACAACAATTACGTCATCAGCTTTATTACGACGACCTGTCGCCTTTTCCGTATCTTCGTAGTACCACTCCACTGCTGCCTGATTTGCTGCAATAATAATCCGTTGGATGACTATTTTGACATCTGAGTACTGTTGTTTAAAATGAATAACTCCTTCTCGAATTCTTTCTTGTCCCCGCCAGCATTGACCCGGCACGATTAGTTCCCCATCAACCGTAAACAATTCTGCAAGGGCATCGACATCTTGAGCAACCCATGCATCTTTAGCTTTTTCTATTAATATCTGGATATCTTTTTGGTTCATAGACTGACTGGCAAATAAAGGTGTGCTGAAAGTTAAGCTAACAAATATAGTTCCTAACACTAGCCATCGAGATAACCAAAGCATCTGGATTTCTATTCCCAAGGGTTCTAAACAAATCTATTCGGGTAAAGCTGCACCGAATAGGTAGACAAATTTATTTAGGTAAAGTGCGATCGCTCTCCATCATCTCATCATGCGATCGCACCCCACACAGCACTAAACTAGAAAGTAAGATGCTCACAATAGCCTATGAACACCACGACAACCACTTTACCTTCTACACTCAAATTGAAAATTGACTTAACTGATGATCAATTTTTCCAGATGTGTCAGAAAAACCGCGATTATCGATTTGAGCGCACAGCATCAGGGGAATTATTAATTATGCCACCCACAGGTAGTGATGCTGGCAACCGTAACTTTGATATGGTTGTTGAGTTAGGAATCTGGAATAAACAGACTAAATTAGGCAAAGGTTTTGACTCTTCAAGCGGCTTCACGCTACCTAATGGTGCAGAACGTTCTCCTGATGTTTCTTGGGTAAAAATCGAGCGCTGGAATGCTTTAACCCCAGAACAACAAGAAAAATTTGCCCCAATTTGTCCTGATTTTGTAGTGGAGTTGCGTTCTCGTACTGATTCTTTGAAAGAATTGCAAGAGAAAATGCAGGAGTATATCGAAAATGGCGCTCAATTAGGCTGGTTAATCGACCGGAAAAACAAGCGAGTGGAAATTTATCGTCCAGGTAAAGATGTAGAGATATTAGACAATCCTGTTAGTTTATCAGGAGAAAATGTACTACCTGGATTTGTGTTGCATTTAGAGCAGATTATGTAACTTTATCGATTAGGATACACATGGCGCATTTCAAAGCGGCTCTGTTCCCAAAGTGGTAGCAAAGCCTGTTTAGCAGCATTTAACTGAGCTTGCGAGAAAGAAATTTTACCATTTTCTATAATCCAAATAAATGTTCGAGTTATTATATCTGCATTTAAACTGTTCTCGTATTCACAATTATTTATTCTTGCTACTTGCTCATCTAAGCAATACATAGCATATTTGAATGTCAAGTTTTTCCAATCTGTGGAATTATTAGAAATTTCTTCGGGTGTATTTTTCCACTCAATTCTACACAAATTGCCGATAATATAGTCTATGCCTATTATGGAAGAATCAGTATTACGCACCAAATCTGTATAAGCTTGATAATATGGTTTCAATAGCGAAGCAGCTATATTTTCTATATAGATATGTAGCCAAGATTGGATATCGTGAAGATAAGGTGCTAAATCTATGATAGTATCAATTTCTTTTATCAGCAGACGATTACTTGTGTAATTTGTTATTTGGGCTAGTAATTGAGCTTCAGATAATTGGCACTCTTTTGAGTAATAATTAATAATTTTTGGGATATATTTATCTAATAACCACTGTTTGGTATATCTAGCTGTCCAGGTTCCTCGTACCCCTATATCTTGCTGCCATAAGGTTGCTTTACCTATTTCAAAAGATTGTAAATTTATATTATTTAGCTCGTAAATAATGTCAATTTGATAGTCAGGGAATAAAGAAAAGTCTTTATGGAACTTTGGAAAGATAAATGTATGGTCACGAATTCCTCGACTTACTCGAATTGATATATGTTCTCTATGGAATAGATGCCATTCTGACTTGCCTTTGGTATAATCAAATTCTTTAAAAAACTGCTGTATTAGCTTCCATAACTCTTCTCTTACAGAAAAAAGAATAAAGCCGTGAATGCCTGAAAATTTTACTAATTCAAAATCCCATGTTTCTAAAGCATTTTCAAATTCAATTATTAAATTTTTATATTCTTGGCAAATTTCATCAATACACAAACACAAGTCTGCTACTTCTAACTTCGATAAAATAACTGTTGTTTGACCTAAGCTTACTTTAAAAGTATTTTTATCTAGCTGTTTCAAAAACTGACGACATCCCCAATCTGGTTGGGTATGCAATCCAGTCATTAATTGACCTAAAATATCTTGATGATTTAAGTTGATTTTTAGACCTCTGAAAAGAATACTGCTGAATTCTATTTCACAATTACCTTCTCCAAAAGCGTTGGGTAAATTACACGCGATCGCTACTTTCGGTTTCACAACAACTAAGTGGTAGCCTTCTCGTATGATGGAAGGTTCAAAATCAAATTTTTCTAAATCATCTGTTGTAAAACAAATCTGAGCGGTTTCGGAATTTATGCTATATTTTCCTGATTGATTTGTTGTTAAACAGTATTCACGATGACATTTATCTGGATAACAGAGATAGTGAAACATTGGCAAAATAAACTTTTCTTTTACATCATCTTCATTTTGTAAAACACGATGGTCAAAACCTTGTATCCATGTGATGAATTGTTTAATTGGCTCTGGAATAGTCATCAAATAACCGACCTGCTTGGATAAATTTGCTATGCCTTATTTTGTTTGTGTAATTAGCAATTTATCAAGTCAGTTTGGATAGTATAGTAGTTGTAGATACTTTACTAAGTTTAGAGATACCAAATATAGAAAGGTATTAGCATGAAAACCTAAATATAAATTTAAGGGACAGGTAAATACCCATCCCCCAAAATCATCAAAATTATTCTGCAAATATGCAACGCCCTTTGTTTGCTATGCCAGGTGCAAGCATCGACTTTAAACCAACGCTGCAACCTTCTCTAGCAAGCCTTGAAACAACCTCAAGCCATCACTACCCCCTAGCATCGCGTCTGATGCTCTTTCTGGGTGCGGCATCATCCCCAACACATTGCCCTGGCGATCGCAAATCCCGGCAATATTGTTCAATGAACCGTTGAGGTTCTCTCCTTCATAGCGAAACACGACTTGTCCGTTATCCTCAATTTCTGCGAGAGTAGCTGCATCAGCGTAAAATCGTCCCTCTCCGTGGGCAATGGGCAAAGTGATAACTTCGCTACTGGTATAATTTTGCGTCCATGAGAGATTACTACGCTCAACTTTAACGGGAACGCGATCGCAGATAAAATGCAAATCTCGATTTCTGGTTAACACCCCTGGCAAAAGTCCAGCTTCAGTTAATACCTGAAATCCATTGCAAATGCCGAGGACAAACTTACCCTTTCGAGCGTGTTCGACAACTTGCTGCATCACGGGTGAAAAACGCGCGATTGCACCACAGCGCAAATAATCCCCGTAACTAAAGCCACCAGGGATGATAATGGCATCCAAATCAGCAATATCTGTTTCTTGATGCCAAACCATGCGAGTTGGTTGTAAGAGCAAATCTCTGGTTACATAAGCAACATCGCGATCGCAATTAGAACCTGGAAAAACAACAACACCAAATTTCATCATTAGTCAATGGGAGTGGGGAGTGGGTAGAGACGCGATTAATCGCGTCTTGGGGAGCAGGGGAGGCAAGGGAGGCAGGGTAGGCAGAGGAGGCAGGGGAAAAAAGAATAACTAATGCCCTATGCCCCATGCCCTATGCCCTATGCCCTATGCCCAATTCTCAATGCCCAGTTCCTAAAAAACCCCAGTTTGTGTTTCGACCTCAATTAATTCAAAGCGGTAATTTTCAATTACGGGATTTGATAGCATTTGGTTGCAAATGTTATCAAGGTCTTGACGCGCTTTTTTCTCGTCAGTCGTGGTGATGGTGAGTTCAATGTACTTGCCAATCCGCACGTGGTCAACGTTATCGTATCCCAATTGCTCAAGACCGGATTGTACAGCCACACCAGCAGGGTCTAGGACTGAAGGACGAAGCGTTACGAAAATTTTGGCTAGATACTTGGTTTGCACGGGCTTTTGCTGAATGCTGCAATCGCTATACTATAACTTTCTGTTCCAAGTGAGTGAAAATAAGATTACGAAGCGGTTAAAGTTAATTGATTAATTAGCTGATTTAACAGCTTCAACTACAGTGGCATATTTAAAGAATCATCTATGAGAGCCATACGCACCCGCAGTCAAGAGCGTATTTTCAACCTACTGAAAACCATCAAAAAAGGCATTTCCGCCCAGGATATTTACGTAGAACTACGTAACACCAATCAGAGCATGGGTTTAGCAACAGTTTACCGTTCCCTAGATGCTTTAAAGCTCGAAGGTATGGTACAAGTGCGGAATTTGGCTAACGGTGAAGCCCTCTATAGTTTAGCGCAGCAAGATAAACATCACCTTACTTGCTTGCAATGTGGTGTCTCAATTCCGATTAATCAATGCCCCGTTCATGATTTAGAAGACCAGTTAGAATCCAGCCATAAGTTTAAAGTTTTTTACCATACCCTAGAGTTTTTTGGGTTGTGCAGTCAATGCCAGGTAAATCAAACTACTGGTATTGGTCAATAGCCATATCAATTTATATTCCTTCTACCTCCTGCCCTCTGCCTTTCTTCGGTAAACAGGACATTTTTTTTGATCTTCAAGCTTAACTACAGGAGTAATGCAGTGTTGAGAATTAGCGTTGAAGAAGCAGCTATGAATTTAAAATCTCTCTTGGAACGAGTAGCTAGAGGAGAAGTAATTTTGCTAGAGCAAGATAAAGCTGTAGCTCATTTAGTCCCTCCGCTACAAAAAGAAGAACGATTAGCAAGTATGAGACAATTTCGTGATACTCTTGCGATTAAGGGTGAGTCATTGAGTACAACTGTGCTAAATGCACGTACAGAGGAACGTTGTTGATTTATTTAGATACAAGCGTTATAGCTCCTTTGTATTGGGCAGAAGCTTTAAGCGATACAGTTGAACAATTACTACTGAATAAAACTGAAGTAGGTTTAAGTCAGTTGGTTGAGGTTGAACTCGTTTCTACGTTATACAAAATTCAACCAATTAAATACGTCTGCAACTGTTAATTGCCAATTTTCTAAAACACTCAAAACGGGTAAGATATCTTGCTGTTCTTTTAATTCTGGTAATTTATTGGGTTCAAAAATCATGATTGACTCATCAGCAGAATCTAGCAACCAACCTAGTTTTGCTCCATTTTGAATAGAAAATGTAATTTTGCTGATAACTCGGTTGGGTGATTGCTCTGGTGAGAGAATTTCGATTATCCAATCTGGAGGAATTTCAAATTTGTTTGTAATTCTTCCATTAGGAAGTAATGGAATTCTTTGCCATTCAAAAACTGCAATATCTGGTACTATTGAACGGCCTTCAAATGTACAGCGTAATTCAGGAAAAGCATAAGCAATTTTTTGCGGTTTAGCAATCTCATTAATAGCCGTGATTAAACTGCTTTGTAATGTACTTTGTTCTCCTTGTGGCATAGATTTTTGGTATATTTGCCCGTTAAAATACTCGCTTGCTGGCTTTGTCTCTGGTAATTTTAAGAACTCTCCTACACTTAATGCTGTAGTTGGCTGAATAGATAAGGTCATAATTTACAACTTATCAAAGCTTGATTATTTTATCACTGGAAGAATACGACAATTAATGCGTAGGTCTAGCCCATCGTAGACATCGCATTTTCTTCACTAGTTATTGTAATTTTATCGAATGGGTTAGATGAAATTATGAGGCGATAGCCTTAACTGAACCCTATTGAATCAAAGTCCCCCAATTTATAGGGGAGCCAGTGCGGTCTTCTCCCAAAGGGAGAGGCTAGCGCCTTCTTTGCGAGAGGCTTCCGCCAACGCGGAGCGTCTCGTGGAGAAGGGGGTTTCCCCCATGAGCAACTGCCGTGGATTTAGGGGGATCTAAACGTTTCACTACCGAGAAGAGGACTTTTCCAACATTCTCTTAACGAAGAGAGTTGTTTTCTAATCCTGGGATTTGCTTGGAAAATAATTCGTTAGGGTTAGCCTGACCATCTGAAACAACAGAACGTATACCTTCTAAAGCGGCAGGAATTGAACGCGGATCTATAAAAATCACCTTGCTGCTATCGCTTTTACCAATTGTCGCGCCCATGTCTAGATAACCCAAGGCAAACAGAACTTCAACTGCTTTATTAGCATTGGGATTCGTCTGGAGTTTTTGGGCAATAATTTCTGATGATTCTGCGATCGCTTGGGCTTTTAAAACTTGTTGCTGACGTTCAGCTTGAGCCTTGAGGACGATCGCCTTTTGTTCAGCTTCCGCTTGCAAAATTGTTGATTTTTGACGAGCTTCGGCATCCAATATTTGCGCTTCTGCTTTACCTCTAGCACTATTAACCGCAGCTTCGCGTTCACCCTCAGAATTTAAAATTGCTGCCCGTTTGCGTCGTTCTGCCGACATTTGCAATTCCATCGATTCTCGCACTGCTTGCGAAGGAATAATATCCCGCAGTTCTACCCGCGTCACTTTCACACCCCAAGGATCTGTGGCAATGTCCAAATCCCTTAAAAGAAGTTCATTGATTTGAGAACGAGCAGTAAAGGTTTGATCTAACTCCAATTGCCCCATTTCCGAGCGAATTTGAGTCAGCACCATGTTCACCATTGCCGATTGGAGATTTTCTACTTTATACCAGGCTTTTTCCATATCCACAATCCGCCAGTAAAACACTGCATCCACCTCAATACCAACGTTGTCGCGGGTAATGCATTTTTGGGGAGGAATATCTAAGACTTTTTCTCGGATGGTTTCTCTGTAAACGATTTTATCTAGGAAAGGCACTAAAAAATTCAGTCCTGGTTCCAGCTTTTTGTTATAGCTACCCAATCTTTCCACTAAAGCTTCATTGCCCTGATTAATGACTTTTACAGACCCCGCTACAGCAGAACCACCAAGGGCTAGAAATATAAGTAAAAAAAACTGTTCCATTATAAATCTCCTGATTTTTAAGTATTTAATGTCACTCAAAAGCATAAGAGAGTGAGAGACACGGGAGCAGAGGAAGATAAAAAACTACTGCCTTCTGCCTCCTCCTAAGAATTCAACAAATTTTCGGGTATCACAATTAAAGTAGTACCTTCTCTCCTGACTACATAAACTCTTTGATGGGGTAATATAGTAAATTTGTCATCGTCACATCGTGCTTGCCAAGAATTTCCCTCATACAGCACTCGCCCCGTTTTCCCAGGCGGAATTTCTGTTAAGGTTTCAGCTATAACTGCATCCTGAATTTTCGATTGGCGTCGTCGTGGTTGCAAAAACCGACGAGAAAGCACGATTAATAATGTGGAAAGTAATAACCAAATTGAAACTTGCAACCATACACTTCCCAAACCCACTCCAGACAGCAGCGCCACCACAAAAGCGCTAATTCCCATCATGAAGGCGACAAACGCCGATGGTAAGAACAGTTCCATCAAACACAAAACTGCTCCTGCCAGAAGCCAGATTAAGGTAAAACTTGGCATAGCGCCATCCTAGTCTCTACATTGACGTAAATGCATTTCTACGATTAGATACAGCCAGACGTAAGTTATTTACAGAAAACAAAACTTGGTAGTTTTACCAATATTTTGATTAATTTCAGTAACTAGGTGTAGCTAACAGTACACAAATCTAGTCTATTCTAGCCTTTAAGTCATTGCCAGCTAAAGTTAATCGAAGTTCATAAGTTGATTGGTTTTTTAATTTATACCTTTATGATTTCTACTCAACTGATAATTTATTGTATAAATCCACGCTGTAATAGCCCCATAAATCCTATGGGTGATACTATTTGCGCCAATTGCCAAACTCCTTTAGTTCACCGCTATCTTTGGGCTACTGGCTCATTGTCTGCTCAAATCGCACCCGGCACAAAGGTAGCAGATAGGTATGAAGTAATTAGTCACCAGATTTGGCTGGATACTCAACCCGGATTAACGCCAGATGTACCTGAAGAATTGCCAACAGAAGTAATTCCTTATCTACGGTTATATCAAGAGCGGTTACATTTGCCCCAGGCTTATGGGTTTGCTAGTAATCTTGAAGAAGATACAGCCGATATCCTCTTATTGGAAAATGCGCCGATAGATAAAACAGGAAATATCTATCCAACTATTGTTGAGGCATGGGAGCAAGCAACGGCAGTACGACAAGTTTATTGGCTGTGGCAAATTCTCCAACTTTGGAAACCTTTATCAGAATTGGGAGTTAGCCGGAGTTTATTGGTAGTAGATAATTTGAGAGTTCAAGGTTGGTGTGTGCGACTGTTAGAACTTTACCAAACACCAATAAATGAGAAGCTGAGTTTACAAAATCTGGGGGAGTGTTGGCAGTTTTGGGTAGTTTCTGCTAAGACATCAGTTGCTAAAGGGTTACAAAATATTGTCCAGCAGATGTGTGAAACTGAGATTGAGTTAGAAGCTATTAATATTCAACTCAATAATTTATTACTAGCATCTGCGGCAGAATTGCCATTAACTTTAAAGGTGGCAGGTTCTACAGATATTGGCCCAATTATGGCGCAAAATGAAGACGCTTGCTATCCCAATGCTTTAACTGATTTAAATGAACCTTTATTGCCTTATTTGTCGATTGTTTGTGATGGCATTGGTGGACATGAAGGCGGCGAGGTTGCTAGTAAATTGGCAGTGCAGTCTGTAAAATTGCAAATTCGGGTTTTACTAGCGGAGGTTGCAAAACAAACTTTATCTGTAGCGCCAGAGTTGTTACAAGAACAATTAGAGGCCAGCTTGCGGGTGGTAAATAATGTGATTTGTGCGCGTAATAATGAACAAAATCGCCAAGGCAAAGAGCGCATGGCGACAACTATTGTTATGGCGCTGCAAGTTCCCCAACGAGTACAGACGAGTACTGGTTGGCAATCAAATAATACTCATGAGCTTTATTTAGCTAGTGTTGGCGATAGCCGTGCTTATTGGATTACTCGTAATTATTGCCAGTTACTTACGGTAGATGATGATGTGGCAACACGCGAAGTACGCTTTGCTAAAAGCTTGTATCGTCAGGCAGTTTTGAGAGCAGATGCTAGTGCTTTAACTCAAGCATTAGGGACAAGAGATTCAGAATTTTTGCGTCTGAAAGTTCAGCGATTTATTATCGAAGAAGATGGGATATTGCTACTGTGTTCTGATGGTTTAAGTGATAATAACTGGGTGGAACAATCTTGGCAAGATTATGCAATTCCAGTGTTTGCAGGTAAACTTACACTTAATGATGCCGTCAGCAACTGGATTAACTTGGCAAATGAAAAAAATGGGCGGGATAATACATCGGTTGTTCTCACTTATTGCCGTGTTTCTCCAGAATATTTAATACCTGTGACTCCAGAGTTGCCAGAAGAGATTATAGAAGCAAAAATACAAGAGGAAAAAATACCAGTACTAGAAGAGGAAATATTAGAAGAAGAGGAACAAGAGGAATTAATTTATTTCACAGAAAGTTCGCAAACAATGCTTGATTTAGATTTAGATTTAGATTTGGAGCTTTCAGAAGAATCACCTCTAAACCCAGAAATTCCACCAACTTTAATTACAAAGCCTAATCGTGGTAAACGTTTAGTAATGCTGGGGGGAGTGTTGGCGTTGCTTGTAGGGGGTACAAGTCTGGGATTATTTGCTTGGTGGCAAATTAATCCTCAAGGGTTCCGGCAAATGTGTCGGCAATTTCCTCAAAAAGTACAGCAACTTTGTCCGCCTGGAAAGTAGAGATTGGGGATTGGGGGATAGGTTATGGCGAAATATTGTAATGTTTATGAGGAATATTGCAATATTGATAAGAAATATTGTAATGTTTATGAGGAATATTACAATGTTCTTTATGAATGCTGCAATGTTGATGAATATTAGAGTATTGATAAGGAATATTGTAATGTTTATGAGGAATATTACAATGTTCCTTATGAATGCTGCAATGTTTGTCAGAATGGTTTTAATATTCAGGGTTATGAATAAAAAAGTAGCGATCGCTAGTGGGTTAATCTAGGTTAGCGATCGCATCTTCAGTGGCTGGGACTGCGGGCTGTGCTGATGGATCTCACGGCTGGGGTTGAGAGCAAAATTGATCATAGTTTCAGCTTGCTAAAGGAAAAGTTGCTGCTAACATCCATCCAAAGAATAAGGCATTACCGATAGCATAGCTCCAATATTCGTTAAGTAAGCTAGAAGTAAATGAAAAAATAGCCACAAGTATAGGGAACAAGGGCAGTAAAAGATAAATAAACCCAAGATTTGGTAGCAAGTAAAGTACTAAAATAAAACCTCCAATTAAGGCTGCACTTTGTCCTAGCCACCACAAAAGACGTTTTCCAAACAAGAGATTTTGTTGGGCTATACCTGATGCTAAAAACCAAGGAAAACTAACAAGTGCAAGTATAGGAAACAACTGCAAACGTATCCCAGTTAGCCACCACTGTAACCACACTACTTGAGCCATCGCTCCGAAACCAATCCATAACACTATGAATAGAACAATGCCGATTCCTAAACCTCTAACTGTAGGTAGTTGCATTCGTGACATAATCACAAGCCAAGTTAATCCTGCTGCACCAAACCAAATACTTACTGCTGTGCCTACTAAAACTCCACCTAAGTTATCAATATCACCAAGTCGATTACCTACTAAAAGCGTACCACTTGCGATAAAAGGCGCTATTAACAAACCTGCCCAGCTTTTTAGCTGTTCTACTTTACTAGGGAGGAAAGAAGTAGTTAAAACCGGAGCAATTGCTCCTAATATTACTAACCACGCTAATAAGTGTAAAACGTACCAAATTATTCGATAATCAACATAGTTGCTTTGACGCTGGATTCCAAAAGTAGCATCAAGCCAGTTTCTAGCTGCTTGGTGGCTTTGATTACGGAACAAAATTGTAATATGTTCAGCATTAGGAATAATTACTAGCTCTCTTCCCTTGCCCTGAAATAAATTTTTATTTTCTCCACCTGCGCTTTCAAGTAACCGCTTTGCATTGGCAATAAATCTACCTTCCCAACTTCCTGCTTGCAATTGCAGATTATGGGGAGCTTTTGGTGTAACTGAAGCACTTGTAGGAGAAATAGCTACGGTTGCCGCATAACGATTGACATTATTGATAGCAGCAGACATTACTGCACCGCTACCCATTGAGTGACCTAAAGTAGCTAAACGCGATCTATCTACCTCTGGTTGTTTTACAAGTGCTTCATAAGCAACATCAAGATTTTGCTGAAGTGAATTTTTTTCCAACGGTTTAGTATTAGCTGCATGACTATCAAAGTCCCACACCATCACTGCGTAACCTGCATCTGCTAATGTGTAGGCGTACCCAAGCATTAACTGCTTAGAACCTGCATACCCATGTGCTATTAAAACGCCCGGTACGTTTTTTGCATTCTCTGACACTATGTATAATAGCGGCACACCATTAGAGACTATTTCTTTTACCGTAAGAGACACCTGTACCGTCATTACTCTCCACCAAGAAATAGCAATTACTAATAGTGCCAAAATTAGCGTCAGTAAACGCTTATTGTTCATAGGCTTCTAGTTAATAGACCCTTTGCAAAATTATTTTCAATACTTAAGTATTTCTTCTCACGACAGGATACTGTTACATGAGCTTTCTTACTTCTCAGACATTCTCTTAGAATCAACGCTATTTTGTGATTGCAAAATTACAGGCTTCTGGTAAATGGATAAATAAACCAAAAATTTCTAGCATCCCTCTCGATATACTCAATCAATTTGTTGAAGCAATCTTAGTTTTCCAGCAAGAAGAACTAGCAGATTAGCGATTACACTTTTTTGCTTTTACGTATTCAAATATTTGAATACGCAAAAACTTAAATACTAGTCTAATTTGGCACCAGGATGACCATTCTCAACAACAAAGGAAGCAAAGGTGTATACAGGCGCATCTGAACGACTTACAGTTGTAACAATACGCAGGTCAGTCTGCCAACGCTCATAGTTAAGGTTGACTCGGAAGTAGCCTCGGCGATCGCCATCAAAGAACTTAATATGTGGGTTTTCTGGAATCATCGGGCCGTAGTAGGGGCCATAGACATTAGCATCACCATTGCTAGTAATCGAAGGAGTCACAAACTCTGTAGCCACTGTTGGAGAGTTAGAAGCCTTAAAGTCGAGCTTGAGGTCGTTGACAAATGTAGAATGCCAATCCCCAGTAATCACCACTGGGTTAGAAATCTGGCGGTTGGCGATGTGACTTAAAACACGATTACGTGCAAGGGGATATCCATCCCATGAGTCGTTCCAAAAGATTTCGCCTGGCCCAATTTTATGATCTAGCTCTGCCATCAGCACCTGTTGAGCAAGTATGTTCCAACGTGCTTGAGAACGGTCAAGACCATCCAGCAGCCAGCGCTCCTGTTGAGTACCGAGCATGGTTTTAAATGGATCTAGCGCTGCTGGGCAACGGAGTGTTTCACCGTCACCGCATGGCTGATCACTCCGATACTGGCGGCTATCAAGTACGCTAAACTCCGCCAGATTACCAAAAGTCAGCCGACGGTAAATCAGCATATCTGACCCTTGTGGTAGGGAAAATTCCCGCAATGGCTGATGCTCATAATAAGCCTGATAAGCAGCAGCACGCCTTTTGAGAAACTTTTTGACCGGATCGTTGTTTTCCGAAATGTCATCGGTATAGTCATTTTCAACTTCGTGGTCGTCCCAAGTGACTGTAAAAGGAAATAAGGCGTGAGCTTTTTGTAAATCCGGGTCAGTTTTATATAAAGCATATCGAAGGCGGTATTGCTCCAGTGTATTCGTTTCTTTTCTAAACTCCTCTGGTAAAGATACGTTGCGTACACCACCTGTAGCAGGGATGCCGTATTCGTAAATATAATCACCCAAGTGAAAAACTAAATCTAAATCTTCTTCAGCTAGACGACGATAAGCAGAATAGAAACCATCCTCCCATTTTTGGCAAGTAACAAACGCAAAGTTAAGCTGATTCAACCTAGCGCCAATGGCTGGAGCAGTACGGGTACGACCAATCGGGCTATCTTCATTACCCACTTTAAACTGATACCAATACCAACGGTTAGGCTCTAAACCACGTACATTTACATGAACAGAATGCGCTAATTCGGGGGTTGCTAATGCCACGCCCCTCAGCACAACTTGTCTCATGTTTTCATCCAAAGCAACTTGCCATCGTACTGGCACATTCACCTGCGGCATACCACCGCCATTTAAGGGATCTGGAGCCAGCCGCGTCCATAGCACTATACTATCTGGTAAAGGATCGCCAGAAGCAACACCAAGGCTGAAGGGATAGGCAGAGAATCTTGACAGTGCAACAACTTTATGAGTCCAAAGACTAGCAATGGCGCTTGCGGTCAATGTACCGGCACCGAGCAGAAAACGTCGCCGCTTTGCTGTAGTGGATAGCAATCGCTGGAAATGTACACGCTCCATAAAAGTCCTTGTTGAGATTTATACAATAAAAGGGAATAAAAAACCTAAATAATAACCATCTAGTTATTAACAAGATTAATTACCAAGTCAGGTTTAATTAGGGCTTAAGAAGTTATTAATATTGCAATAATTTATTCACAATCAGCCAGTGAATAAGTGGAGGAGTGCGGGCAGCCACAGTTACCGCGAATTTCTGTCAGAGATGGGAATGCCTACTATTTCTTGCATTTTTGCCATTTGTGTAGTGATATGTGAGGCAGATAGTTGGGTAGCAATTGAAACATACGGATGTGCGAAGTCTGAGTGGTTAAAAACGTTTTTAGAGCTACCAAATGGGATACCATCTTCTGACGGACTTCCCAGAAAAATTAACGCTTGTACAGGTGAAGTCAGAGTTAGACCAGTACAACCAGACATTATCGGATAATAACGATAACTTTTTCAGAATAAATCCATCGTAAGTTGTAAAAAAGTAAACAAGATAAGCTATACAATCACCAAGTATTCATCATCAGAATCGTTGAATTTGTTGCTTTTTTAAAGTTTAGATAAATACACCTTAATCAAATAATAATAATTACTTGTCTTAAACAAGTAATTATAAAATATTCGGAAAAATGTTTTTATATCCTCTATAGTTTTCTGAAAAAATATTTTGAGTACATAAATCTCAAGTAATGAGCATTAATTGTATTCATTATTAGCTTTGCTGTGATAGAGGTAATTTATGACTTTAATAACTAGCAATGAATCTCAGATAGACTCTGAAGCAGCGCGATCGCAGACTGAAAAAACGCTAGATCAAAGTTTTTTGTGGGGTACACGCATATTAGCACTTGCTGTTGCAGCAGTCTTGGTTTGGATAGCCGTACAAGTCGCCATAAACTCAATACCTGCTATTCGAGAGTTTGGTCTACAATTCCTGACTAAAAGTGCTTGGAACCCTGTAGAAGACACTTATGGGGTGTTGCCGATGATTTATGGAACACTCCTGAGTTCATTAATTGCCTTGCTTTTAGCTGTGCCAATTGGTTTAGCAAGTGCAATTATTTTAAGCGAGAATTTTTTACCGTTATCAATTCGCACTACACTAACTTTTTTAGGGGAGCATCCACTTTTGGCAGAAAGACTCAAATAGCTAATAAACCATTGAGATAAGCACAACGAATAGAGAGGATGTGATTAACACTATCAACATTCCACTGTGCGCCAGA
>NZ_JACJSI010000219.1 GCF_014698065.1 Nostoc flagelliforme FACHB-838 | reverse complement strand
GCTCACGACCGCACAATGGAGATTTTAGCTAAAGCCAAAGGATTATCAAAACTTCGAGATGCGGCACTGTTAGAAGTAGAACTAATCGCAACTATTGACCCAATTACGACAGAGGCTAAAGCTAGTGGTCAGGGCAAGATTAAATTACCTGGGCATGGGCAATGGATTGATATTGAACTGCCTAAACTTGACCACAAGCGAATTGATTTCCGGCTTAATGAATCTAGAACAGTTAATGAACCACCAACCATCGATAAAGCTACTTTAGAGCGGATTTATGAACTGGAATTCAACCTTGGGAACAAAGCAGGTGACACCCAAGATGAACCGAATAAACTATCACCAATGGGGCAAAAGCTGTATGAATATCTCACCAGAACTGAACGAATTGAAGCTGATGTAAGAGAGTTCAAGGGCAATTTTAAAGTGAACGGTGAGAGATTCACTGTAGAGCAAATCAAGGGCTGGATGTATGAAATTGTGGGGGCAGGATTGGCGGACTGGATAGGCGAGGGTGTTATCAAGCTTAATCAAATTTGACTGCAAAGGGTGTCTAGTGTCTCGCCCCAAAAACGCCCTTTTTTCGCGGACACTGGACACCGGACACCACAGACACTAAAGCTTGAAAGCTTTATCTAGCATAGACACCAGCAGACACCACAGCAGACACCGCCCAGACACCAAGTGTCTAGTACGTGTCCGCTAGACACCAATAAGAAATAACCGAAAAAACAACCATTTATTATTAGAGGATTATCAACATTATGCTGAGAATAGTAATTATTGAACCAGAAATATTTACGCTCTTGGGCATCAAAGGTGCTATTTCACAATCTCCCGATATAGAAGTAACTGGTGATGCTACCAGTGGAAAGTTAGGGTTTAAGTTAATTGAACAGATGAATCCTGATGTTGTGTTAGTTGATTTACTATAGAACTCTTGCAAAAGTGTTTTGTGGTATAATAGAGAATTTGGTAATTTGCAACTAGGACTTTGAGGAGCAGTGAAAATAGAGAACGCCAAACAGCTTACTGCAAAAAAATTTAAGCGAATGACTGGAGTGAGCCGTAAAACCTTTGAATTAATGGAAGATGATGTTAAAGCTGATGCTCAAAAAAAGAAGAAGCCTGGTCGCCGTCCTAAATTGACTATTGAAGACCAAGTTTTAATGGTGATCCAATATTGGAGAGAATACCGTACTTATTATCATATTGGATTAGACTGGGAACTTTCAGAATCAGCAGTTTGCCGAACAGTTTATAAAATTGAAAATATTCTAATTAGTTCAAGAAAGTTTAGTCTGCCTGGTAAGAAAAAATTATGGAAAATGTCATCACAAGAAGATTTGGTAGTGATGGATGTGATGGAAAGCCCAATTGAAAGACCTCATACCGGGCAAAAAAGATTTTTTAGCGGTAAGCAAGGAGAACATACTTTAAAAACGCAGGTAGTTATCCACCAAAAAACTAGTCAAGTCATCTGTTTAGCGCATGGTTTGGGGAGAATCCATGATTTTAGGCTATTTAAAAATAGCGGGATAAAATTTGGACAATTACTTAAGGTCATCGCGGATAAGGGCTATCAAGGAATTAATAAAATTCATCAATTGAGTGAAACACCGATTAAAAAGCCAAAAGGAAAGAAGTTGACGAAAGAACAGAAAAAATATAATCGAGAACTCAATCGATTAAGAATTACTGTTGAACATGTAAATCGTCGTCTAAAGATATTTAAAATTTTGTCTGATAGATATCGAAACCGTCACCGACGTTTTGGCTTAAGGTCGAATTTAATTGCGGGAATTTATAATCACGAATTAGCACTATAAATCAAATAAAAAAATCGAATTAATCCAATAGTTTCAGTATTAATCAATAACTGAAATGATGTTTCCTGTCATCTTTTTAATTAGCGTAGGCGCAGCCCGCCGTAAGCATCGTTAGATAATACTTGTTAGAAGAAATTGATAGCCTCTTACTATTCCAATGTCCCAAAATTTAAAATAAAATAACCCTCAATTATACCACAAAATATTTACGCAAGAGTTCTTATTACCCGACATGAGTGGTTTAGAACTTACTCGTTCAATTAAAAGCAAAACTAATAGTAAAGTGGTGATTTTTACTAATCAGACTCATGAAGACTTTATTAACTCGGCTTTCCGTCATGGGGCTGATTCTTATATGCTCAAAAGTGCTGATATAGAATTGATTGAACTAGCCATCAAGAGAGCTTACTTTAATGAATGTCTACTTGACCCGAAGCTGGCTAAAAAACTGTTAGAAAGCCTTTATCACAACAGATATATCGACCCTAATTTTGCTGACAAAAACTTGCTTGACTCTCCCACTGAGCGGCAAATACAAGTCCTGCGATTACTGGCTCAGGGTTTAGTTTTTGAACAGATTGCTAAAGAAATGTTTCTCTCTGTTAGTACAGTCAAACATTATGCCAGTGATCTGTACAGTAAATGGCACGTCAAGAACCGTTATGAGGCGATAAAAAGAGGGGCGATGCTTGGTTATATCGACTATAACTTGATTGTGAATGAATGATGTATTGGTGAGGATAGCGAAAGGATTTAGTCGGGGAGTGGTGGGGTTTATTTTTGTACAAAATCTCTATATCCCTAACTAGCCCAATCGTTGCTGCAATTCCTCCAACGCACCGTCAGAACATCGGCAGTCATTATTGAGATATAGCCCAACTTTAAAGTCAAAGGTCAACGCTTCAGTTCGGAGGAATTGAAGCGACTGTTTAATGAGTTGGTTGAGAACAGTCTTTAGTTTGGCTAGATGCGAATACCATCGAAATTGCCCCAAATCAGACAGACGTACACAGAATGCCCAAAAGTATAAGACATTGAGAACTGTGAAATTTTTACAAGTTATCTAATGAGCAGCACAAGTTGCAGAAGCTAGTGCCGGGCTATTAGGTCTTGCATTTGGCGCTTGAGCAACCAGAACCACGTTACCATTGGCATCTATAACCCATCCTTGGGCTTCCACAATTTCAGTAGGGACGTTGACAGAATTAACTTTCTGTGATTGTTCTTCTGTGTTTCGTTGCTTCTGAACAACCACTCTGTTCTGGGTACCCTCAGCACGATTCTTACTTTCTGGAGAGAGTGTGATCCAATCTGCCAGCACCGCATCATCAGATATCAATGGCTGCGTGGGATCGGCTACCACTCCTCCACGCCCAGTAACAATAAACGAACTCCTTCCTATTTTTCCACCAGAATTACAATCAGCAACAATTTGTTGCGAAGCATCAACCACATTTACAGGCAATTCAACCAATCCTTTACTGGGGTCAGCATCTGGTGAGTTGATTTGTACTGTGCCATTTAATGAAGGATTTTGCTGAGAAAATGCAGTGATATCGCTAGTTGGAAGGTTACTTGGTTTTAGTTGCTCTGGGTCTTCAGTGTTTAACAGCCTCACTAAGTCTGCACGAGTACGCGGCACAAACCCAAAGATACTTTTAGCGTTGATTGTAACTTTACCACCAGAGCCTGAGAAAGCATTGGCCGTGATATCGTTATTTTCACTGGGGACAGTAACGAGGAAACCCGACGGCGCATTGATGGTAATATCACCGCCATCCCCACCAGCCTCTGACGTACCTGCGTTAGTGGATATTTGACTGTTGCGGCGCATCAGTAATAAGTCTTGTACTTGTAGTGTGATATTGCCGCCTTGACCTGATTGATTCTCCGATGTCAGTTGTGCTTTGTCATTGAGAAATATAGACTGAGCATTTACATTGAGTTGTCCTGCTCTACCTAACTTAGGTAGACCTCCAACATAAGAAAAATTAGAAAATTGACTGTTTACACCGATAACAGCATAGTCCCCAACAGTCAATTTTCCTGTAATGATTGTCACATTCCCGGCATCACCAGAACCATTAGTTGAAGCCACTAAACTGCTAACAGTTTCAGCTTTATATTTTGAAAATCCTGTGATTTCTACCGCTTCGGAGGCATTGATAGTTAAATCGCCTCCTCTTCCAGTTGCCGGTATTATCTGGAACTCACCTTCTCCTACTAACGTCCCAATTCCATTCGACACTGTTGATACTTGCGCTCCATCTTCAATCCGTAATATTTTAGTGGTAATTACCAAATCACCCGCCTTTCCACCTGCGGCAGTTGAAGTAAATAATCCACTAGGAATCACATTATTACTATTCGGGAAAGGGCTACTACCTATTACTTCTACAGATTCAGAAGCATTCACGAACAAATTTCCGCCATTGCCTACACCTGCTGTAGCAGTGCTTATTTGCGCTCCATCACGAACTATTAAATCTTTGCTATTAATTGTTAAATCTTTACCATTTCTGCCGCCTGTAGTCTGGGTTGATAATAAAACCCCATCTCCAGCTAATTCAACAGTTTTACCTTGTATTTGAATACTGCCACCACCCTCACCACTAGCATCTACCTCAGAACCAATATCAGCACCATTAATGGTTCGTTCTATGAATTGGATATTCTGGAATTTATCAACTTTTTCATATCCCACTATCCAATCTTGGTTTGTTAAATTTAAGCTCACAAAGTTGTTAGCAGCTACACTTCCCAACTCTATTCGCCCCGACGCTGCTGTTAAATTTCCACCTTCAAGGATTATATCACCACCAATAAGTGCTAAAGTTTTACCTGGTTTAACTTCTAACCCAACACGGTTCCCTGAGATATTTGTGATGCCATCTGGATTACTTGCTTGCGATTGATTACGGATGGGAGCCGCAGTTGCTCCAAATTGTAACCCAATCGGCACACTTACTGTCAGCAAAGGTGTTGTAGAATCTGTTGCACTAAACTTAGTCCCATCAGCAAAATTTAAACTATTTGCCGTGCTTGCTATAAATGAGCCACCAATTTGTAAAGAAGCATTGGAACCAAAAGTAATGCCATTAGGATTAATCAAAAACAGATTGGCAGCATATTGACTTTTAATAGTACCTTGAATATCAGAAATATTATTTCCTGTTATTCTCACAAGAATATTCTGAACACTTTCAATATTATTAAATCTAACTGTAGTTCTCGGAAGCACAGAAAAATCTTGAAAACTATGGAAGAGATTGTTTTGATTTGATGATAAGCTCCCTCCTTCAATAGTTATGACATTATTCTGATCTATTGGGTTAACTTGAGAATTATTAGGAAGAGTAGTATCCGCAGTAATTTGAGCAATAGCAGCTTTGGGGGATAAACCTATTACGCTGCTTGTTATAATTAAAATTGTTTGAACCCATAACCGCAGATTATTCATACCCAATATTTGTACCAATATTTGTAAAACTCAACAGAATTATATTATCAATACCTTCACCAAAAACAGAGTATGAAAAAATAGGGCTGCCGTAGTAGAGCTATTGTTTGGAGAAGCTACAACTCAAAAACCACTCTTCAGCCATGCGCGGCATCTTATCACTACTACAATGCCTGTTCCCGCAGATAAATCCTACAATGATGCGGCAATTGAACCACAGAATCGAAGGATTTACATTTTACGAGCGTGTCATTCAACCGAGAAGTATTGATATTTCAAGTTAGTAATCTTAACATATTTGTCTTCCTTGATACCAAATGCAACTTGTTAAGGCGAAGTTTTGAGTTAAATTAATTAGTTTGAACTTCGTTTGAACTTTTAACTCTAAAGAATTCTCTTCTGTGACACCATAATTTTCAACAGATGTATTTAAGCTAGAGTGATTTACACTTTCATCCGATTCGTTTTGAATTTGTTCATCTTGTAGTTGCTGGGATGTTTGAGAATCCATAACTTTTACTTCTCTTGCAGACTGGTAGATGTGTGAACTTATCTTGCGATGTACTAAATTAACGAGAATTCGATTAGTACAGTTTGCCAATAAAGCAATCAAGTCTAGAGGAGGAAAGAATTAGGTTTCTAAATCTTCCATGAATGCCAATAATTGTAAATTCAGCTTGGCTAGTAATAATTACGCATTGTGTAACAAAACTTCATACATATTCTTCCGGTATTTCCCCTTGGTATTGAGCCGAGATATGTGTAAGTGGGGTTCAGCCGGGATACGTGGATCGAAATCTGCCATTTCAGCAAAATTTGGCAGTTCTAGAAAAAGCTTGTTTTGGTGTTGCAAGCACCGTCGAATCGATTAGCAGATATAAGCGTGCTGATTCCTAAAATTTTGGCAATTCTTGACACCGCACCAAAGGATATAGCAACGGTGGTGAGTGAATAAAAGATTATCTATATAGCAGTCGCTTCAGAGCAGAGATTATACCTGCAAGTGGTCAACGTGCTGCAATCATAAGCTAATTTTATCAGCCAACGCCATCATGCGGGTTGTAGCGGTTGCGATTGATAAGTTGGAATTAATGAGGAGCGATCGCTTTCGTGACGCTAACGGAGTTACAATACTTTGGGTCACTAGTTACACGTTTTAGGTAAAACGTGTAATCCCCTAGAAAGTAGAAAACATGAAGGTTAGCGGCAACGGACAAGGCAAAATACTAAGCCAAGAGGAATTAAAGCGATTATTCACGGAGGGATTTCTCACTCCCCGCGATCGCGCTCTGTTTGGCATCTGCCTGTTTACTGGTTGTCGCGTATCAGAAGCGTTGGCCCTTAAAAAGACTGATATCAAATCAGGAACCATCACTTTCCGAAAATGTACCACGAAAGGCAAGTACAAAACACGGATTGTAGACATTCCACCAGCACTATCCACAATACTGGCTGATTACCAACCGAAAATCGGGGTAATGTTCCCAGGTATGCGCGGTGTAACTGAACGTCTGACCCGATTCATGGCAGACAAAATTCTAAGAGATGCCTGCAAGCGGATTGGTGTAGAGGGAGTCAGCACCCATTCGTTTAGGCGAACTGCCCTCACGCAGATGTCAAGCGCGGGGATACCTTTGAGAACGATTCAAGAAATCTCTGGTCACAGTGACCTGGGGACGTTGCAGCGTTATCTGGAGGTCACACCAGAGCAGAAACGAAAGGCTGTTTCGGTGATTGGGTTTTAGCCAGGGGTAGACGTTTTGAGCATTACTAATCGAAATTCATAATTTTTAGGAGTTTTCTTAGTTATCTGAGCAAGAATATCGATTGAATGAAGGTAACAAGGAATAAAAGTATTTTTACCTAGGTCGTAGGTATGACGTGCATTAATATCTTTATTCATCTTGCAGAGAACTTGAAAATTAGCTCCGATGATATCCAAAGAACTCTCTTTACCGGGAATAACAAGCACACAAGGCTCTACAAAGCTTTGACCTGCTTTATCGTATGCTGACTTAATATCTTCCATACAACTCGGAAAATGAGAAATTAAATAAGAAAAAGATTCTTCGACCTCATTCAAATAAGCTGATTCATCTATTTTTTTAGTTAGAAAAGCTAACTCATCTGAAAGTGAAAGACGTTTAGACTTGCCGTAATTGGGGTCTATTTTCTTGCGTCGTTTCGCTTCACCCATGTCTAATTTATCCTCTTTCTCATTTACTACGGGAACTGTAAGGTAAAACCAACTCTCAATTCCTTTGGAGTCATCACCCCGCAAGGGCTGGGCTTAAAGTTTCCCTTTTACTCTAAATATGAGGATTTACAAATCTAACATTCTTTTCTGAAGGGAGTGGAAGCGCCAGCGAGTTTTAATCCCTATTGACCCAGCTATGGATAGTACGTACAATTATACGTATAAACTCATGAATTTTCTGGAATCGGCGTTTCCTGAAAACGCATAACCTATGACTCTGGGGAATTTTGGCAATATCTATTCAGATGAGCTAATTACAGCCACTGAGTTGAATCGTCAGCCTGGGCGAGTTCTGGACAAAGCTTTAGAACGTCCAGTGACAATTACTCGTAATGATCAGTCTTTTGCCTTATTGCGCCGGGAGGAAGTAAATTCTCTTGTCAAGGCAGCTACTCAAAGTAAAGCTGTTTTTGAAACATTAACCGTCGCTTTTTCTTTATTACTAGGGGAAAAAATCGGCTTTGAACATCCTTATGGATGGTTGAGCGCATTTGAGTCGGATGATCTGCAAGAGTTTATCAAAGAGCTAACTGAGGCTTTTCGTTTGATAGATTCTTCAACCACAGCATGGGAGATGATTGACGCGCTCATCCATGAATGGCATGAAAGCGCCATTGCGATCGCTAGTCCTGAACTGGCAGCAGCTTTTAGTGCCGAGACTGATGAAGTACCATTAACCAAACCATCTGCTCTTAGTGCTGTATGAAAGAGTATGTCAGACAATCCCTCAGAAAATCCAATAGTAGAGAATGTGGAGCCGCCATTCGTCAAACTGACGGCTACTGCATTAAAAGAGATAGAAAGCATTTGGTTAGTGGTAGCAAAAAATCGTCGTGTGAATCGGGATTGGGAAGCTTTAATGCAGCGCCATCCAGAAAACACCCTTCGCTGTTATGAGGATTTATGTACTGCACCAACCACTAGACAGCCAGGGCGTGTTTTCCCTTTGAAGGGCAAACTCTACAAGGGGGCATGGGAATACGAGGTGACAAAAGGGGACAGAGTATTTTACGTTCCTGATAAACAACAGTTGAAAGTCATTGTCTACTACGCAGGCAAACATCCAAGTCCTGCACCCACACCGTAATTCGTGCCAATAAGGAAGAGTGGGCTACAAATATACGTGACTGCTGTACATTCATGAGTATAATTTAGACCAAGCCAAAAAGTCAGAAAACCAGAAAACCAGATTTATGGTTTACCAGAAATATGGACAGTCCAAAGAAAATCATAACTATCACTGGGTACAAGGGAGGAGTGGGGAAAAGCACTACAGCAGTGCATCTTGCAACCTTCTTTAGTGAACTTGGTAAAACAGTTCTTGTAGATGGCGACCAGAACCGTACAGCCCTGGCTTGGTCAAAACGCGGGTCATTCCCCTTTCCTGCGGTGGACGAACGCCAAGCCCTCAAAGTAATTGCTGATGCTCAATTTGTGGTCATCGACACCCCAGCTAGACCTGACTCCGATGATCTAAAGGAATTAGCTAAAGGTTGTGACCTTCTAATCCTGCCTACAAAGCCGGACATTGTAAGCCTTGAGCCAATGCTTTTGATGGTGAAAGATTTGGGTGAGACGAACTATCGCTGCTTGCTGACTATTGTTCCTCCCTATCCCAGTAAAGAAGGTGAAACACTGCGTCAGGATTTGTTGAATGGAGGCATCCCCGTATTTCAGGCAATGATCCGGCGAACTGTCGGCTTTGAGAAAGCAGCAATGGCTGGTGTCCCCATTCGGGATGTTGATGACTCACGTTTAAAAACAGCTTGGGCTGATTACCTCGCGCTAGGTAAAGAAGTTATGGAGATTTTGAAATGAGCAAGTACGGTGATTTGATTAAAAAAGCCAGAGAAACCGAACCAGAAAACCAGAAAGCCATAAATACATCAGACCAGATATCTGGTTTAGCATCACAAGAGCCAGAGCTTGAACAGATGGTCAATCTGTGCGTCAAAGTCCCTATATCCCAACGTCGCTACTGGATGTCTAAAGCCAAAGAGCAAGGGATTACTGTAACCTCCGTCATTATTGAAGCGCTAACCCAAAAGTTTGGAGAACCAGAAAACCAGAAAGCAAGAAAACCATAACAATGAGGGAGAGGGGCGGCAGGATAGACATGGATGAATTTAGGAGAAACGTTTCTTTGTTGCCCAGATGAGTCACAATCTCTAAGAGGATGTTTGAAAAGTCGGAAAAGGTGTAAAAAAGCTCTCTCAGTATAAGCTGTGAATAGATAATAAACAGTACCGAGAGAGTGACATGAGTAAAGCATATCCCAGCAACC
>NZ_JACJSI010000218.1 GCF_014698065.1 Nostoc flagelliforme FACHB-838 | reverse complement strand
GAGCGCATCCAAGAAATATTCGACCAACTTACTTTTGAGCAGGTAATTTCTGTCTCTTCTTACAACTTTATTCTAGAAGCTTTATTCTATGCAGCTTCATATTAAATTGGTATTACAATCGCTTTTACTGGGAATCGTCCACGTCTGGGGAAACCAATCCTTGTGACGAGAAAGCCGTCCACGCCGGGGAGAAAGTAAACCAGACCGGACGGAATGAAAACCACCCCAAAGTGGAACAAATCCACGCTGATTTGGAATCATTCCAAAAGAATGGTCAAAAAAGTGAGGAATTGCAAGGGTTCCAAAATCTTAACAACGTTTTTAACTATCCGTTAACTACCTACCAACAACCAACTAAGGTTGTTGGTATGGTAGTTGGTTCTGACGCGCCAACCGAAAATCCGCGTGTTGAGGAAACGGCTCATGCGCCCTTGGGGGGCGCGTCGCCTCCACGTATTGAAAGCGCGTCAGAACTTGAAGACTCGCCTACGGCAATGGATTATACATCGCTGACGCTTGTGGATGCTGCACAAAGTCAATCCGCTTCGTTGTTAGTTGAAAATTCAGTTTCGGGTGAAGGAGTCAAAGCAAATCATGAGGGTGAAAGTTCCGCCGCACCTGTGCCAAATCCTGAAAAGTGGTCACATGAGGCGATTGTAGCGAGGTCAAATCTGCGACCGGAGCGTATGCAGAAACTCAAGGTTGCGGCGAATTCGGGGCAGAATCCGGGGTTTGAGTACTTGAAAGAGTCTTGGGATGATCCGGCTTTGCAGATTGTGATCAAGAAGTTGTTGGCGAAGTTTCCGCAGTGGGGTATCGCTTGTGTGGATGGGGTGCTGGCTGATTGTAATGAGCAGCAAGTGCAGTAGTTTGAAAATGAAGAATACAAAGTTTTGTAATATTTTTAACTTTCTGCGAAAAAGTTGAGTTTTGGGATGAAAGCATAGTAGACCTATGGTTAAGTATTAGATAGCTAGTAACCTGATTTATACTTGACTAGGTTTTAGTGCTGTGCTATCTGCGGAGGCTTGTAATGTCTAGTTGGCGTTTTACTTATTGCAGAAGTTTATTGAGTATTGCCATAGCGGGGGCAAGTGTTTTGCCTGGAAGCTATGCGCTGGCTCAAATTATTCCAGATGCCTCTATTGGCAATACGTCTAATGTTACACAAATAAGTAATGACCTCAGCGTTATAGGCGGCGGTACTCAAGTAGGAAATAGCTTGTTCCACAGCTTCTCACAATTATCTGTACCCACTGGTAATACTGCGTACTTTAATAATCCTTTAGGTATCGAGAATATTTTTACTCGTGTGACGGGTAATAATATTTCTAATATTGATGGTTTAATCCGTACTAATGGCACAGCTAATCTATTCTTAGTGAACCCCAATGGTATTGTTTTTGGGTCTAATGCCCGTTTAGATGTTGGTGGTTCATTTGCAGCAACTACTGCTAGTGGGTTGAAGTTTGCTGATGGTAATGGATTTAACGCTATTAATCCTCAAACACCACCGTTATCAATTATTTCAACTCAGGGTTTACAGTATAGAGTAAGTCAGCCAGGGGCAACTATTACCGCTATCGGAAATTTAGAAGTTGGGCAAGATTTGACATTTGTAGCTGACAAGATTGATTTACAAGGTGAATTGCAAGTAGGAGGAGTTTTAAGGATATCAGCACAGGATACAGTACGGATAAGTAACAGTGTGGCTGCCCCCTCTGTAAATATAGAGGCTGGCTCATTGATAGTCCGAGACAGTAGTAATCTTAATCATGCTTCGAGTGATCAAGGAGTTTTAGTTCCTGTTAGCAATGGTGCTACTATTACTGTTGACTCTAGCAATTTAGTTATTAATAATAGTGCTAGCATTTCTGTTAACCAAAATCATGTAAATTCTACTGGAAGCGGTGGCAATATTTACCTTAATGCTGGCAATATTTCTATTAGTACTTCAGAAATCTTAATAGCAATCAAGCCTGTTCCCGAACCAACTTTACCATTTAGTATGTTTGCAATGGTTACTTTTTATGCTGCTTGGAGGTTAAAAGGTAAGCACAAACAAACTCATAAATTGAAAGCTTGAGTCACCACTAATTCCTCGTATGTCTGAGGGTTAGACTACTACTTACTTTTAGTGATCTTAAACAAGGAGAAACTCAGACCTATTTGTGGAAGCTGAGTTTTGCTGATCATGGGCTGTACATAAAATACAGAAATTTACACTACCCAACCCAGCTTTATTTTTGGATATCGTCACCGAAATCACACGAACAGGTCTGGACTCTTTAAGGCAAGCTCGACGTATTTCCATACGCCGACTCTGGCACAAAAGAGCGCTCGCTGCGGAAACTACATACAACCTGAAAACCGATGTTATTGTTTCTGTTGCCCGGGTCGAAGTTGAGGTGATACACAGAACAGCAATTCCTGGGATTGTTGTTCCAATAACCACCGTGCAGCAGTTGGAAGTGCCTACCTCTTCTTCACCCTCTTGTAAATGCAAGAGATGCGAATATCTTTTGACGTAATTGCCAAGTGTTACCGTAAGTCAAGCACTTCCCTAGACCCTAAACCTTTTCAATTTACTAATTTTATTAAAATACATTGCATCTATCTAAAATATAATGTGTTTGATTATATTATTGAGATGTATAAAGAGGGAAAAGTATGAAAGATAAATCTTTGTTGGAAGATATAGAGCAGTTTCAGGAATTATCTGAACAAGAATCTGAGGAAGTGAGTGGTGGTAGCACTAACTTGAATACTCAATATCTTAAACTAGGTGGTTGTCCTGGCTGCCGTTCGGGGTTTGATCCCGAAGTGATTAAATATAACCAACTTATAATAAACCCTGTTCTAGAAATACAGGAAATCCAAGTTTCGCCTTAGTATCCGAAGGTAAGCATGAGGAAGATTGTTAAGCAAGATCCTCTATGTCAATGAGATTGACCTATTGTTAATTATCTGAAAGATAATGGCATTAGGGTCTATTTTTTGGCTCGATTTCAGCGTGTATTTGTGGCTTTTTATGCGGCTTCGGCACTCTATCGAGATACATTGCCTTGGAGTGAATACACAAAATCGAATGCTAATTACTGACTATAAAGGTTACGAATCTTGGTTGTGGTCAAAACTGATTTAAATACGCTCGTCTTGCTGTGAGACATATATACCAATTCTCTAAAATAAGGCAATATATATACAAGTAAAGACGTACAGATGTACGTACATCAGATTGTTCATGTGTTGCCAAGATTTTAAGAATTGGTATTATCCCTCTTTTATTAGTATGAAAAGATAAAATATTCAAACTAACCTTAACCTGAGACAAAATCATAAATCGAGTGATGGGTTACACCCTACCATAGGGGATAGCTTTCCGGTTTTCATGTAAGTATAGTTATTGAGAAAGTGGCTTGTAGCAAGATTTAGATATTATTCTCTGCTTCCAGTCTCCAAAAAGAGATTAAAATAAATATATTAGAGCTATTTTATGCTTCCAGTAAAACAGGAACTAAAAAATTTTACTAACACTTTATCTAGTGTTCCCAAACTTGGTGTTGGTCTTTTATTTCAAGCTCCTTTACAAAGTTTTGTTGAAGCTAACTTTGACAGTTTTGATTTTCTGGAGATTATTCCAGATACTTTTTGGAACGATCTTGGAGCTAGTGTAACTCCTCGTTATGAAGAGAATCAAAATGCTCAAAAGTATATAGAATTTCTTTCAAAGCACAAGCCCATTATTGCTCATAGCATTGGGCTGTCCATTGGCAGTGCAGATTGGTTTGATATTATCCATGTAGCCCAGATTGCAAAATGGCAGAGGCAGTATCACTTCTCTTGGCACAGTGACCATTTATCTTTTAGTCGTTTACTACAAGCATTTGGTCATCCTATTGATGTCGGTCTGACCATGCCAGTCCCTTATGATGCAGAAGTCCTAGATATACTTGTAGAAAGGATAAACTATGTGCATCAAGAAGTCTCAGTACCTTTCCTGTTGGAAAACAATGTCTATTATTTTGAAATTCCCAGCCAAGAGATGAGTGAGGCAGACTTCCTCAATCAACTTACTGCTAGAACTGGCTGTGGGCTTTTGCTCGACCTTCATAACGTTTATGTCAATGCTTACAACCATCGTTTTGATCCTTGGGATTTCCTTGACAAGCTTGACTTAACTCAGGTAGTAGAAATCCATCTTGCAGGTGGAATGGTGATGGAGGGTTTTTATTTAGACGCTCACTCAGGAGTTTGCCCAGAAGTAGTTTGGCAATTACTCGAAAAAGTTCTGCCTAAAGCCCCAAATGTTGCTGGCATTGTTTTTGAAATCTTTGGAACGTATTACAATCACATGGGACCTGAACTGCTCAAGCAAGAACTTAGTCGGGCTAAAGCGATTTGGAAAACCAACCGATAAAGAAATGACTTCATGGCACTTTTAGGGTTTCAACAGGCTTTATCTGAGTTAGTTATATCTCCAGAGTTTTGCTTGCAAGTTTTGACCAGCCCTGAGCAAGCTCTGAGGGTATATAATTTAACCACTCTAGAATATCAGCGCCTAGTATTTTTGGCTCAGTTGCCTGGGCTTGGTATTGGAAGAATGCTTCATCGCTCATTTCGTCTTAGTATGCTGGTAAATATTTTGCCAAAAACCTGCACATTGCTAAATTTTCACAATCTGAACCAAGTAGTTGAGGTTTACTGGCAGACACAGCCGTCACGCAATTTTTACTACGAGCAGGAAGCCGTTCGCTTTGGACAGTTCTTACTGGCGCAACTTGAGCAAGGCAAGCTTCAAAATGAATTTTTGTCAGAAATTTTGCGTTTTGAGCTATGTGTGCTTTTTTTGACAAAATTGATTCCAGAACAGGTCGCTAGCAATAACAGTTTAAAAATTGAGGTTCTCGAAGATTCTTTTCCTGATTTGAATCCTCAATATCGCATTGTTTTTTTCCGGCATGAGCCTAATAGTCTACTTACAACCTTGAGTAAAAACCAAATACCAGAGCCTGGATTGCAAGGTGAGTACTATTTACTTTTAACCATGTCTTCGACAAATCAGTTGCAGAGTAAGTTAATAGGATCTCGAATGGGCGAGGTTTTATTAGCTTGTAATGGCCAGCGTAGTGTATTGGAGCTATGTACACAATTGTCTCTAACGCTTGAAGACTTAGAAATATTAGCTCGAAGAGGGTTTCTCCATTTCCATCACCGAGTAAGCTAGGGTATAGCGGTTATCAGTCTTCTGAAGTACAGTAACAACAGTTCCTTTAACTTTAGCGCATGTCTAACGACAAGCCGTTTCACATCTACGCTAATCAAACTCAGGGGCAGGTAGAACAGGGTTATTCTGCTACGTTGTTGGTTGAAAATTCAGTTTCGGGTGTAGAAATCAAAGCAGTTGATGAGGGTGAAAGTTCCGCCGCGTCTGTGCCAAATTATGAAAAATGGTCGCATGAGGCGATTCTAGCGAGGTCAAATCTACGACCTGTAAGAAGGGAAAAACTGAATCGAGCGGCGAATTCGGACGACAATCCGGGTTTTAACTTCTTGCAAGAGTGCTAGGAAGATCCGGCTTTGCAGATTGTGATCAAGAAATTGCTGGCCAAGTATCCGCAGTGGGGAATTCCGATTGTTGATGGGATGTTGGTTGAGTAAAAAAGCCAAAGTCAATGCAGTAATTTGAAAACGAAGAATGCCAAGTTTTGTAATAATTCTGAGTTTCTGCGAAAAATTTGAGTTTTGAGTTGAAAACATATTAGACTTCTTGCTCAGGAATAGCCAGTTAGTAACTTGATCTGTAGTTGACTAGGCTTTAGTACTGTTGCAATTTGTTTGGACTTTGGACAAACTCATCTTTGTTTATAAGGAAAATTCAGGTATGCGATTGATCAAATGGTTCACTCAACAGCTAGTTTTTGGGGTTTTAATAAGTTCCTCAATGGTTTCAGCATCTTCAGTTAGCGCACAACAAGTATCAATAGACTCACAAAAATACAATGATTCCGTAGCCATTGACCAAGCAGTATCGGCTAAAAAAGCTATGACTTGGATTATCAATACTTCTGTATATACCAATGTATATAACGGTGGCAAAACCTATGTCCAAGTTAGATATGATGAGCAAACCAATCCCTATTCGGGTGATACTTCTATAAGTGAAGCCCGTTCGCTACTTTGCATTCGCAAATCACCAGAACTTGAAAGTAATCCGATTTCATATCTGACTCAATCCGCCATTACCCCTGGTGGTGCATCTAAAAATTCTTGGTCTGGTGGAGAAGTCTTCGCTATTCCTAACGTTGTAGGCAGTTCCTTGTTGTATGAAGCCGATGCAGATAAAAAGTGTGAACAAGCTGGTCAAAGCCGTTACAATCTATCTGGGTTTAAGATGGCAGAGTTTCATGATGGCAGCGATCCAAATGCAGGTTGGGGTTTCTGGGCACAATCCAACGATCCTAATCTGAATAGTCCAGGTATTCGCTATTGGGTGAAGATTAACGATCAGAATGCAAATCCCTGGTAAAAGCGCGAAAATTCCCCACTAAACCGAATGGGCGCTTGTAAAGCGCTAGGGATTGATAAAGCTGACTTTTGACTGTAAGAATCTAGAAGAAAATTTAAAATCTAGTAGTCTGCCAACCCAAAACTGCTAGGTGGGGGTAAGCTTTCTTCTGCTGGGGAAAAGAAGTGCATTTGAGGATACAGCGCTTCCGGCTATTATGCAATATAGTTTTCTCCTTGCTCCTCTCCTATCATCGCTTTCAGCTTTTAGGATGTACCTCATAGCTGCCGTAAGTGCTGTATTGCAATAGTAATAATTACCAATAATTACTTCTAACTTCCCCAGCCTTCACAGCTTTTCAAGCGTGCCATTCGATGCAGAGATATTCTTCGTCAGGAGTGAAATTATCAAACCGTCAAATTTTCATTTGGAGTCCCGGAAGGATAAAACAGCGCCTGCAATTAATAGTTACCAAGAAGCCCAAGAGTAGAGTTTAGTAGTTTTTTTGCGATGTGGATTTGGAACTGGTTAAATGCAAGGGGCAGTATGAGCGGTGGCTTGAGAACTTTACTTCAGCTTTTGCGAAAAACTTGAGTTTTCGGGTAAAAATTAGTATTCTAATTGCTAGATATTTAATAGCTAATAACTTGATTTATGCTTAACTAAAGTTTGCGGGTATTATTGGAGGCTTACAATGTCAGGTTTGAATTTTACTCACTGGGGTGCTTTAGTAATTATCGCTTTCGGTGTCAGCTTTTGTACCATTGATTATGCGAACGCTCAAATTACTCCAGATGGTACTTTACCTAATAACACTAGCGTCACAAGAGAGGGTAACACCTTTAACATTACTGGAGGAACTCAAGCTGGCGGCAATTTATTTCACAGTTTTAGTGAGTTTTCTGTGAATACTGGTGGCATTGCTTCTTTTAATAATGCTGTAGATATTCAAAATATCATCAGTCGAGTAACAGGTGGCTCAGTTTCTAATATTGATGGGATAATTCGCACGTTGGGTACAGCTAATCTGTTTTTAATAAATCCCAACGGGATTATTTTTGGTCAAAATGCTCAGTTAAATATTGGTGGTTCTTTTGTTGGAAGTACAGCCTCGGCAATCTCTTTTGGGAATCAAGGTTTTTTCAGCGCCTCCAATCCCGAAAGTTCTCCATCCCTATTGACGGTCAATCCTTCAGCTTTGCTATTTAATCAAATTCAAACTGCACCTATCCAAAATAACTCAGTTGCTCTTTCCGGTTTAAATCCATCTTCTGAATTTATAGCAACAGGTTTACGTGTACCAGATGGCAAGAGCTTGCTTTTGGTAGGTGGTGATATCAATATGGATGGTGGAGGATTGTTTGCTTTTGGTGGGCGAGTCGATTTAGGTGGGTTAAAAGGTACAGGAACTATCGGCTTAAATTCCTATGGCAATAATCTGAGTTTAAGTTTTCCCGACAATGTCGAAAGAAGCGATGTTTTACTGAGCAGAGGCTCTTTTGTAGCGGTGGCTGCTGATGATGGTGGTAGTATCGCAGTTAATGCCCAGAATTTAGAGATTATAGGAGGGAGTGTACTGGTTGCCGGCATAGAGACAGGGCTAAATTCTAATAATAGTAAAGCAGGAAATATTGATCTGAATGCAACAGGAGTAATTAATATTAACAACAGCAGTCTCATTACTAATAGGGTGTTCGTAGGAGCAAGGGGGCAGGCAGGCAATATTAATATTAATGCTGAAACCTTGGTAGTCAAAGAGGGGTCACAGGTAGATGCTAGTACATATGGTGCAGGCAAGGGTGGGGATTTAAACGTTTATGCCCAAAATGTGCAAATTATTGGCGCAAGCGCTGATGGAGAGTTTCCTAGTGGCTTGTATGCTTCCGCCCAAACAAACTCAACAAAGGATGCGGGCGATTTGACTATTAAAACTCATACTCTGCTACTCAAAGATGGAGCACAGGTAGTTACTGCTACATTTGGTGAGGGCAAGGGAGGAAATTTAAGTGTTGATGCCCAAGATGTGCAAATTATTGGCGCAAGTGCTGATGGTCAGGCTCCCAGTGCTTTGTTTGCTTCCGTACACTCAACAGGGGATACGGGTGATTTGACTATTAAAACTCATACTTTGCTAATCAAAGATGGGGCGCAGGTAAGTGCTAGTACATTTGGTGAGGGCAAGGGAGGAAATTTAAGCGTTGATGCCCAAGATGTGCAAATTATTGGGACAAGTGCTAATGGTAAGTCTATCAGTGGGTTGTTTGCTGACACACACCCAAATTCAACAGGGGATGCAGGTGATTTGACTATTAAAACTAATACTTTGCTAGTTCAAGATGGGGCATATGTAGCTACTGGTACATTTGGTGTGGGCAAGGGAGGGAATTTAAACGTTGATGCTCAAGATGTGCAAATTCTTGGAAGAAGCGCTAATGGCCGGGCTGGCAGTGGCTTGTATGCTTCCGCAGAAGCAAACTCAACAGGAGATGCAGGTGATTTGACTATTAAAACTCATACTTTGTTACTCAAAGATGGGGCGCGTGTAAGTGCTAGTACACAGGGTGGAGGCAACGGAGGAAATTTAAGCGTTGATGCACAAGATGTGCAAATTCTTGGAAGAAGTGCTGATAGTGAGTATGCCAGTGGCTTGTATACTGCCGCACTACCAGACTCAACAGGGGATGCGGGTGATTTAGCAATTAAAACTAATACTTTATTAGTGCAAGATGGAGCTGCAATAACCGTGCAGAGTTTGGGAACCGGAACCGCAGGCAACCTAAAAATAGATGCCCCCTTTATCCGTTTAAACAACAATGCCTTACTTAGCGGGGACACACAAAGTGCTAAAAATCACCCGGATAGCGAGCAAGCGACAATTAACATTAACTCAAAAATTTTGACAATGAGCCGCAATAGCAACATAAGAACCAACGCCAGGGGGGAAAATGTTATTGGTGGCAACATCAATATTGACACCGATTTCCTGATTGCATTTAAAAATAGCGACATCAGCGCCAATTCGACAAACTTTCGTGGTGGAAACGTGCGAATTAATGCCCAAGGTATCTTTGGTACACAGTTTCGAGATGTGGCATCTGATAGCACAAGTGACATCACTGCTACAGGAGCAAGCCCTGAGTTTAGTGGTTCTGTAGAACTCAATATCTCTGACGTTAACCCCAACAGTGGCTTAGTTGAGTTACCCACAATTGGTGTCGAAACTGAAGTAGCTCAAGTCTGCGATAGTCCAGGTTATGCTCAAAGCAGCTTTATTATCACCGGACGCGGCGGTTTACCTCCCAATCCTACTAAGGATATTTTACC
>NZ_JACJSI010000217.1 GCF_014698065.1 Nostoc flagelliforme FACHB-838 | reverse complement strand
ACTTGCAGTCTTCAGGGTTTTGTTCACAGTTAACTGTTAACCGTTAACTGTCAACCAACCAGAGTTTTCCTGGTGTCTATTGCGCGGTGGAACCACACTGAACCCTTCCCGAACTCAGAGGTGAAACGCTGCTGCGGCCACGATAGTTTAGGGGTAGCCCTACGCAAAAATAGCTCGATGCCAGGTTTATAATTCAAAACAAAACCCTCCTCAGATAATGAGAAGGGTTTTGTTTTTGTGTTGCAAAAGCTTCTTAAGAATAATAAATTCTTATGTATAAAAAAAACTAATTTTTTGAATTACACGGAAGATTTAATTCGATAATTTAGACATATCTAGAAATAGTATATGCGTTATTCAGAACCCCTTGTAGAGCCGTAGCAATGTTACGTCTCTACAAGAATTTTGACTATCCATTAGTGATATAGAAATAACACTGCCAAGCGTCGATAATGTTCCATAACGATCAAAAATACAATTTGTTACCTTAATAAATTCTGCACTTATTTTAGCTTCTATTACTCTCGTGCCTGGAATCGCTGGCGCTCAAACCGTTATTACCGACAGCATAGCCATCAACTCTAACAATTTATCCAGTAACTCGACTTCTTTAAATTACGTCCAGCCTTTTAATCTAGTTACTTTTGCTTATCAAGGAGGTCTGCAACAACACGGCATTCCTAGCAAAGAAGCGCTAATAATTTCAAACTCAGAACAGAAATATTCTTGCGAAAGATTTGGTGGAGGCTGCTGTTAATGCAGATAAATTACCATTACAAATTTTAAACGATCAAAATTATTTAAGTGCTGTTAACTTACAACTCAACGCATTGCCCAATTATGCTGCTGCTGATTAATTTGGTTTGCTTATACCTTTTGAGAAAGCTAAGTTTTTCAGCATACTATACTCATGCATTTTTTATTAAAGATAAATAAATGCTTTTTATACATAGTAAGTGCTGCATTTAAAAGAAAGTTTGATATTAAAGAACAATTTCTATATTTAGAGATTAAGTTGTGTCTATAAGTTGCACTGATCCTGTGCTAAAGTCACAGAAAATTGTATAATCAACAGCTTGTTGAGCAAAAATTTCGTTTTCTACAGAGAATGACAGAAGTAACTAGATCCGGGAGCCTAAATAACATTGAGTCCATTGAGTTTGAAGAGTGGTGCTTAGAAAAAGCCAGAGAAACAGGCGATCGCTTAGGGGAAGTCATCTCTTTAGGAAGTTTGGGCAATGCTTACCAGTCACTAGGCGAGTACTACCTAGCAATTGAGTTTTACCAGCAGTGGCTGGATATAGCTAGAGAAATAGGCGATCGCTTAGGGGAAGCTAAATCTTTATCTGGGTTGGGTAACGCTTACCAATCACTAGGCAAATATCAGCGAGCGATTGAATTCTATCAGCAGTGGTTGAGTATTACCAGGAAAATAGGCGATCGCACTGGCGAAGGGATTTGCTTGGGGAGTTTGGGCAATACTTATGAATATCTAGGTAAGTATGAGCAAGCAATTGAATTTTATTATCAATGGTTGAGTATAACGAAGGAAATAGGCGATCGCACTGGGGAATGCATTTGCCTGGGAAGTTTGGGCAATACTTATGAATCATTAGGGCATTACCAATTAGCAATTGAGTTTTACCAGCAATGGTTATACGTAGCAAGATTCATCTGCGATCGCAATGGGGAAGCTATGGCCTTAAGTGGGTTGGGTAGTGCTTATAAGGCTCTAGGACAGTACCGAAAGGCGTTTGAGTTTCATCATTATTCATTAGATATCAGAAGGGATCTTGATGACCTAAATGGGGAAGCAAACGCCTGGTTTAATTTGGGTTTGATATTAGAAAAAATCAATCGAGAATCAGAAGCGATGAATGCCTTTTGCAATGCTCGTGAAATCTATCATGCAATGGGACTTGATGCTAGCCTGCAAGATTGTAACCATGCTATTGAGCTTCTTTCTGAAAATGTTGCAAGCGTAGCGTCTAGCTTCTGGTTTGAGAGATGGTTAACAAATTTGTCGCAGTTGATCAAAGCTGGTTCTAAATAATTAAGAGTGCTGAGTTACGTTAGCGATAGCAAGGCTTTAGCCCATGCCTCGGCTTAGAGTTAGACCGCTACGCCACTTGGAAGAAAACTATAGTAGCTTCACAAGGAGCGGAGTATGTAATAAATACATAAATAATGAGTAACTCTTTTAATTCACTCAGGACTCAGCACGATACTGATTGAATACTGCAACTGAGTCTTTGTGATCAAAAGAAAACACAGAATACGGGTCTTTTCGATTCCCCATCTCCATCCCAGGAGTGCCTACGGGCATTTGGGGAACTGATAAACCAGCAACATTTGGCTTTTCTTGAAGCAGACGTTTAATATCGTCTCCTGGGACGTGCCCTTCGATAACATATCCATTAACAATTGCTGTGTGGCAAGATGACAAGTTAGCCGGCACGTTATACCTTTGTTTGACTGTTTCGATATCAGGCGTAGAAATGTCTGTGATTTTAAAACCTTGTCCCTTTAAATGATCAATCCACCCACCACAACAGTTACAGTCGGGACTGTGATATACGGTCGCATTTAAGGCTATTGAATTTAATCGTGTCTGTTGATCCTGGATACGCTTAGTGGCACTTACGAGTTGAGCATTGCCTACAACAGAAGTAGGAAAAACAGCTTGAGCATGGCTCATAGAAGCAGTGCTTCCCAAGATGCCTAACACCCCTGCTGTTAGACAAATCATTATCACTACTCGCACCGCAGCAGGTACTAAGATCGGAAGCAACCATTTTTGCCAGTAATAAATAAATTGTTTGTGCGACATTTGAGACTTCCTAAAGTACAAAATTGCAGAAATTTGAAACGAATTCTCTCGAAAAAGACTCTGCGTACTTACCTACTGGGAAGCCAAAGCGCCTATGCGCTTAATTTGCGTCCCTCTGCGTTTCAAATACACTACGATTCTACGCAAAATACTATATGTTATAAAGCAAAAGCGATTTCTTATTAGTCATAATAACTGTAAGAGACTTGCAAAGAAAAAATACCTTAAAAAGGCTACACATCTATGTTGTAGCCTTTTTTAAGGAAAACAGATGGAGCGATCGTTTTTTTTGAAACGATCGCCGCATGATTCATATTTTGATCCAGCAACGCCTGTCGTTCCCTTCTATTCTGGCTTTTTGTGTCAATGCCCATCATCGCCTTTTTCGTAATCGCGCTTTACCGCGCTCCAAGCGACTCGAAAGGCACGTTCTTCTCCACCATATTCTTCTTGGGCGCTGTTAAATGCAGCCCGAAAAATTTCTTGAGCGTGCTTAGGTAAGTTTTCTTTGACTGAATCTGGTAAGTCTGCAATTTGTTTGTAGGGCATAAGTTTCATTTCCCCAGTTTCACGTTTGCACTTGGCTTTGAGGTGGAAAGCCATGCTGGATTCTGCCTTCATCAGCATCAAACTGCTTGGAGGTTTTGAAGAGTTCAAAACGCCCATCGGCAGCGTATTGGGCACAGCGATCGCGCAACGCCTGCATTTCTTTTGCTTGCATTGGTTGAAAGCCACGGGCGATCGCTAAATTTTGCCGCAGTACTTCCAGGGAATCAATGCCACTAACGAGTGTAGCGATCGGTAAACTCATCACATAACGGATGGCTTCCTGGGGAGTAACTACACCTTTTTTCACTGCATCAGCATTGCCACTAAGACTTTTCATGCCAATTACGGCAATTCCTCGTTTGTTAAGTTCTGGTAGTACCTGGCGCTCAAAGCTTCTAAAAGTAGCATCAAAACAATTAAGCGGCAATTGCACTGCATCAAATGGGTAATTGTAGGAGAGCATTTTTAGATGAATCGCGGGGTCTTTGTGACCCGTAAAGCCAACGAATCTGACTTTACCCTCTTTTTTCGCCTGATCTAGAGCTTCAATTGCTCCGTTGGGACGAAAAATTCTTTCTGGATCGTTATCGTAAACAACTTCGTGGATTTGCCACAAGTCAAGGTGGTCTGTTTTGAGGCGACGTAGAGATTCTTCAAGTTGTTGCATTGCCACTTTGCGATCGCGTCCGTGGGTGCAAACCTTCGTCATTAAAAAAACCTTGTCTCGTCGTCCTTGTAACGCCTCTCCCATCCACTCTTCACTACGATGCTTGTTATACTCCCAAGCGTTATCCATGAAGGTGATGCCATTGTCAATAGATTCGTGGGTAATGCGAATCGCCTCTTCCTTGCTCTTTGCTTGCCCTAAAGTTGCACCTCCAAGTGCGATCGCCGACACTTTCACCCCAGTTTTTCCCAGTGGACGGAGAGGAATTTCACCAGTGTTTGCGCTGTTCGTTGGAGTTGCAGATGATGCTGGAACCTTTGCTGCTTCTACTTCGGGATTAGCATTGAGGATGTGATCAGCAAATATTGCCCCTGCACCTGCACCGATAAAGCCTATTCCTTTTAAAAAATGTCGCCGCTTTACCTCTAAAGGTAGATGCTTTTGAGCAGCTTCATCATGATTGTTTTGTTCTACCATTGATTTATCTTAATTAAAAATACTTAATTTTTGTCAACACCAATTACATATTTGAAAATAATTCGTAATTGAATCCTTAACTACGAATTACGAATTACGAATTACGAATTAATTGTAATTATGCCAAAAAACTAATTGTTTGTGGCTTGAAACTCGATTCACTATCCCAATAATTAACCTGATTAATATTCACTTTCAACAAAGCAATATCGGGTTCATCTAATCCTTTAGGAAACCAGGTTTGCAGTTCGGGCTTCCATAGCTCTCGCATCTTGTTGCGGTCTTTCACCAGTTCCGCTGAACCTGAGATAGAAACGTATCGCTGCTGTTCGGGTGACGAGAAACTAATATTTACTTGGTCATAGTGTTCAATCTCAGTCACCTTATGGGAACCAGCGTATGTAAAGAACCAGAGTGCGGCTTCAGAGTTAATCTCACCACTTTTTGACATGGGGTAACTATGCAAACTGCCATCATCATCGACTGTGGTAAACATACCATAATCAATATTTTTGATTAGTTCATGCAGCTTTTTAATCTGTTGAGCGTGGTCTGTAGAAGTTGCCATAGTTTGTAGTTATTTCTCTGTTTGCTTTTTTTGGACTGTAATTTTTGATTACAATCAAGTTTTATACTGGTAAACTTATTTTTCAGTATTAACCTTTTTTGTTTAAATTGCGTGAGTCTACAGATGGAATTATCCTAAAACTAGGTTTTTTAGTTATATCTATAGAGATATTGGTTGATAGTGACTGTTATGTACATATACAACTTTTAGGCATAGAAATGAGGCTTTTCGGTTCATGCTATTTTTGTGAAAGCGAAAAAGATCTCTTTCGTCATTGCTCCGTTCGCAATGACCACACAAATTTTGCATGAATTTTGACTCCCTAAAAAGGCACAGAGTCAACAGGCTAGTACCGCAAGGCGGAAGTCAAAAGTCAAAAGTTAAAATGAATACAGTATAAGCGTTTTGTTGATTTGGAATGGGTAGCTTATTTATGCCGTGTTGTAGTTCCGCCTTCTTTACTTGCGGCAGCAACTCAAGGAGCAGCATTACTACCCTCTGGCTGGAAACGAGATTTGAAAAGGCTTTTACGTTAAGTTGACACCAATGACAGATCTACGCCCCTACTGTCGATTCATTTATTACCAAGATTTTTAGAAATGGTATTATCTATTGAGAAAGCATTCAAGCATTTTGAGGAAACAAGAGCTTCTTTTACTTGCGGAAAACACCGAAATGAGTAAGCAAACTGGGGTTTGAGGAAGCAAGAGCTTCTTTAACTTGCGGAAAACACCAAAATGAGAAAGCATTCAAGCATTTTGAGAAAGCAAAAGCAGCTTTTACTTGCGGAAAACACCAAAATGAGAAAGCAAACTGGGGTTTGAGAAAGTAAAAGCTCATTTTGAGAATGCATTTAAGTATTTTGAGAAAGCAATTAGCCTTTTTGAGAAAGTAAACAGCAAATATATTTAACAATTAAAAATCACGGCTGCACATAGTTTGCCTCCAGTAGAGAAGGGTACATCGGTTTTTGAATGAAAATATAAAACTAAACAAATTCTGCAAGTGTAAGATTTTATATGACACAGCAATAGCGATCGCTCTCATATTGCTAAATTAACTAAGTAAATCAAAATCAAGCCTAGCTTACTCTGGTCAGTAATAGTATCTATTTTTACTTTACAATACTCTTCCTATTCATAGCAGGCTATACGTATTGTCAAAATTTGTATTTATGACAATCTAGACCGGAATTATCACTAATTGGATTGTATAAGATACTTATGATAATTTAAGCATTAACCACAATTAGAGGTGTAAGAATGGCGAGTACATCCAATGTCCAGATTACCATCGCCTTGCAAGAGCCTAATTTAGATGACGATGAACTGCAAGACGAAACGCAGAGACTATTGCAACAGATGTTAGAACTGGATGAAGTGGAAGATGCTAGTCTTTTTCGTGAAGCAGAAGTACCAGCAGACAGCAAGTCACTTACAGGGCTGGCTGTGGGTTGGCTAACAACGCAGGTGAATGCTAAGAATATTAAAGTACTGATGGGATTTTTAGGCGATCGCCTTGGCAACAAAACTATTGAACTAGAAATTGAGGCTAATGGCAAGAAACTCAAAGTCAAAGCTAGTAGTCGGCAAGAGCTAGAAGCAGCAATTGAGGCAGCACAGAAATTTGTAGCAGGATAGAGAATCACAGATGGTTAAGGTAGCGTTGCTGATTGGGGTGAGTGAGTATGAGCCTGGTTTAAACCCACTACCTGGTGCTGTAAAAGATGTTGAAGCGATGGAGCAAGTGCTGTTGCACCCAGAAATGGGCGGCTTTACTGAGACAGATATTATGGTGCTAAAAAATCCCCAGCGCCAAGATATGGAGGAAGCTATCGAAAATCTATTTGCCCATCGTCAAAAAGATGATCTCTTAGTTCTCTTTTTTTCCGGTCATGGTATTAAGGATGACACTGGCAGACTGTTTTTAGCAACGCGCACTACACGCAAAACTCCAAGAGGAGATTTAATTCGCTCATCGGCAGTTTCAGCCAGTGTTGTACATGAAAGCATGAGCCGCAGCCGTTCTAAGCGACAAGTGGTCATTTTAGACAGTTGCTTTAGTGGTGCTTTTGCCGAAGGTTTATCAGCCAAAGATGACGGCAGTGTAAATATCCGTGAGCAATTAGGAGGAGAGGGGCGGGCTGTTCTCACTTCATCCAGTTCGACTCAATATTCCTTTGAGCAGCAGGGGTCAGACCTCTCAATTTATACTCGTTATTTGATTGAAGGAATTACAACTGGGGCGGCAGACCTAGATGAAGATGGGGTTGTCTCAATTGATGAGTTGCATGAGTATGCCAGCGGAAAAGTTAGAGAGATACAGCCGACGATGAAGCCAGAAATCTACACAAGTAGAGAAGGCTTTAAGATTCGACTTACAAAAGTACCCCAAGGTGATCCTAAACAGAAGTATCGTAAAGAAGTGGCGCGATACAGTAGCCGTGGCGATGTTTCTTTTGTGGGTCGCAAGACTTTGGACGCGCTCAGAAGACGCTTGGGAATATCCGAAATAGAAGCAACTGCAATTGAAGATGAGATGTTAGCAGTTGCTCGTCAGGAATTTAGACAAAAGTTACAGCAATATGAGCGGGACTTTAGTGAGGCACTCCAGCAGCAAGTAGCTCTAAGTGATGATGATATCAATATACTACGACAGAATCTTCAGCAAATTTTGGGGCTGAGGAATGAGGATACAATGCCAATTGAGGCGCAGGTTAAAGCAAAAATTGAAGCATATAAGCAACACCTGCAACACTACAAGCAGTGGTTAGCTAAAGCAATGCGACAAGAGTATCCTCTAAGTCAGCCTACTCGCCACCAATTGCAACAGATGCAGCAGGAATGGCAACTTAAGGATAAAGATTTAGCTGCAATTGAAAACAGCCTGACAGCAGATATGGAGGCATATCGACAAAAATTACAGCAGTTTGAGCAGGCATTTATAAGAGCAGTGCAGCAGGAATATCCTTTGAGCGAAGCAAAGCATAACCAACTGTGGCAGCAGCAGCAACTCTTAGGTCTAAAAGCTGAAGATATTCAGCCAATTACAGCCCGAATTACAGCAGAGAGAGAGTCATATCAACAAAAATTGCAAGAGTATGAGCAAGTACTGACTCAAGCAATTGATCATGAGTACCCGTTCACGAAAGAGATTCGTGAAGAGTTAAGGCGATATCAGCGCGTTTTGGAACTGGGGAATGAAGAAGTAGCACGAATTGAAGAAAAAGTTATTCGACAACGAGAGACAAAGCTAACTCAAACTCAACAAGTAATTACTGTTCAAACGTTACAAGCCAATCTACTACCAAAATCCCAGTCAAGCTCAGAAACACCTACACAGGAAGCATTTTTAACCTCCCCACCGCAACAAGAAGATAGCTTTGAAACTAAAAAGTCAAGTAAATCTAAAACCGCAATCAAGACTCAAGATATTTCTGTGTCTACTTCTGGCAAAAATTTTCGCCCATTGATGTTATTTGGTGGTGTATCTTTTGCTGTTACAGTAGCAGTTGGAATTTACTTTATTCAACAAAATTTTTCACCACTGGGAACTCATTTAAGATCAGTAAACTCAGTTCGATTTAATGGCACTGGTTTATCTGTTGTCAGTGGCTCAGATGATTGCACATTGAGACTTTGGAGAGTTGGTAACAACAGCTTAGAACCTAATGACAGAGTAACTAGTCGTCAAGAAGGGCTTGGAGCTTGTGATAAGCTTCAACAAAGCAAAGGTTTAATGGCAATTACGGATGATGCTGTAGAAGTCTTACGCTTCATGCCATTACAAAACGATCGCGTGGCTGTTGGTCTAGATAATGGTGTAATTGAACTCAGAGATGTACCATCAGGTCAAAAAATTAGCGAACTTCAAGACCTTAAAGATCCTAAAGCAAAAGGCGATCGCGTTTTTGATTTAGCTTTCACCTCAAACTCACTTAACTTATTCAGTGGCTATGGCAGTGGTAGAGTGAGATTATGGTCAAGATCAGCGCCTAACAGCGATTTTCTGCCAGAACCGCAAGTTATCGACGTACAAAGTACATTAAAATTATCAGGTTTCCAAGTCCGGGCATTAAATCTCAGCCCAGATGCGAAAACTCTAGTAATTGCTGGAAACTTTAAGCGTTTCATCTTGTGGCAGTGGAATCCAAATCAATCTGATAAACAATTGCCAGGTTTATCAGTGCAAAATCTAGAAAAACTAGACCCATTAGTTGGGCGTGAAGACTATATTTGGGGGTTAGCTTTTGTTCCTGACTCGGCAGAAAAAATCCTAGCAACCTCCGATTCAGCGGGATTCATTACGATTTGGAACTTGAATCAGTGCCAAACTCTAAAAAATCCCAATCCCCAGGAAAAAATTAATGAACTCAATTGTTCGCCAATAGATCGCTGGCCAGCATCAAAAACATCTGTGCGTAGTCTGGCATTTAGTGATGATGGTGGTTTGCTAGTAAGTGGTGGCGATGATGGACGAGTTGTAGCTTGGTACTTAACCCCCGAACATAAGCTCGATAAAACACAAGCAGTAGAAGGTAAAACAATTTACCAAAGCTCTAAAAAAATCAATAGTATCGACTTAAAAACTAATCAAGGAACCATGATTATTAGTGGTGGTGAAGATTTTCAAGTCAAACTACACCGCATCAAATAAGGGAGTTGATGGTATCCAAGCTAAACTTAATCCACAAAGAGTTGTTATTATAGCAACAGACAAGGCGGTTAGGACGCTAGGCGAAGTACATATTCCATAGCATCCCTGATACAGTCAAATTGAATAAGTTGTTGACGAATTCGACTCTTCAACCATGACC
>NZ_JACJSI010000216.1 GCF_014698065.1 Nostoc flagelliforme FACHB-838 | reverse complement strand
AAAGTTTTCACTGTAACCCAAAATCAAAGCGATGAACGTTGCAAGGTTTTCTCAGCACAAGACATGGGCATTGAACTGTTCCAAAAGCTGGAGATGGGAAGTATGGCAGGCGATAAAGTTGGCTGGTATGACATCGAAAATATCACCGGTGGCATTTATCCTAGCAGCTTAGTTGTAGTGGCTGCTGAATCCCACATGGGGAAAACTCACTTTATGATTTCTTACGCTTACGAAATCATGACCAAACTTGGAAAACCAGTTCTGTATGTAACTCCAGAAATGGATAAGAATCAACTCAATGCCCGAATGCTAGCCCGAATCACAGGCGTAGACGCTTCCATGATTCAAACCAATACTCAGTGCTGCTGGGAGCAAATAGCACAGGGTATAGGGCAGATGGTGGAATTGCCTTGGAAAGTCTATGAGCATTCCTCCCCTACGACCGCAATGATTGCAAGTGCGGTGCGCCGTGCCATTGCCGAATTTGGTGGTTCTATTGGTGCTGTATTCATTGACTACTTGCAGCAGATCCCTCTGGAATCTGGGGGGAATATGGCCTTTGAAGTTGGCAAAATTACCCGCCAGATTCGGGACATTGCCAAGTCTCACAAAATCCCTGTTTTCTTGGGCTGTCAAATCAATCGGGGCAATCAAACTACGGCTGATAAACGCCCCAATCGTCATCTGTTACGTAATTCTGGTGAAATCTTTGAGGTTTGTGACCAGTTAATCATGCTTTACCGCAACTCCGTGTACAGCAATGACAGCAGCGATCGCACTATTGAGTTGATTGTTGAGAAAAACCGCCTTTACGGTAAGCTCGGCACTGCGACCATGTTGTGCGATTTATCCACATCGAAATTTTTGAACTTGGCGAGATAATTTGATGCGATGAACTTTTTTTAAGTTTTAGAGGTCGATATATGAAAGCGCTATGATTCGGACACTGCAACAACAGAGGGCAACTAGGGAAGATATTATCGCCTTTATCAAAAGAGCGAAATCCAAAAAGACATCACCAAAACTAGATATCTGCAATAATTTTGATAACACAAAAATAAAACCCACACTACCAGATGATGCACCGATCGCTGTAGTACTTTTCGCGGGTGGCGGCGGGATTGAAACGGGGATGGTTGAAGCCGGGATTCGTCCAGTTATTGCAGTGGAGTTTGACCCAAGCAAACCAGACTTGAGCAAAGCGATCGCCAAAACCCATCACCACAATTTTAGCGAGTATGGCTGTAGAATAATCCAGCTAACAGTGCAAGAAGTAGCACAGTCAGGATTCATAGGTTTTCCCCGCCGCCCCGATTACCTCCATGCCTCTCCGGTGTGTGCCAACTTCAGCCAAGCTCACACAGCCAAAGCGGGTAAGGGTATTGAAACGGCTGACGATCTTAGTGCAGCGATCGCAGTTGCAGAAGCCATCCGACAGTTGCAGCCACGGGTGTTTACGCTGGAGAATGTGCCGCGTTATCAGAACAGTCAGAGTTTTGCCATCATCTTGGATGCTTTGGAACAAGAGGGGTACTCGGTTACTTACAGCGTGGTCAAAATGGGCAAATTCGGACTGCCCCAGGCGCGGCGGCGGTTGGTCTTGATTGCAAACAAGGGTCTTCATGTTGCGCTACCTACGGGAGCTAAATCTTGTGGATGGTACGAGGCGATCGCCCATCTCATCCCCAGCATGACTGATTCCCAACTACTCCCCAAACAATGGCAAGCGGTAGAACAATTTCTGATAGCTAACGAACCAACGCCATTGCTACTAGAGAGGGTTGGAGGGCGCAACGGAATGAAGTATAAGCCTGGGCATCTACCCTGCAATACCATTCTGCGATCGCATTTTACAGATCACAAAGGTTGCAACCGAAGCAAATTCGCTGATATCTGGTTGCCGGATGGGATAGTTAAATCTTTGTCTATTGAAGGGACTGCAATTTTACAAGGGTTTCCCATCTGGTACGAATTCCCCAACGAGACTGCTACGGCTGGGTCGATTATCGGCTATTCTGTCCCTCCCAGTTTCGCAACACAACTATTTATATCTGCACAGAGTAAATTATTAGGAGCGACTGTATGACTAACCTTGTCCAAAACTTAGAACAGTGCTGGTACACCTCTCCACCTTGGGGTCAACAAATCCCGCCCGTGCTAGTCAGCCTGTTAGAACGAGTCTATATTAAATCTGCCAAAGCTCTTGGTTCTTGCACTGGTGTGGAGTGGTCAGAACATGGCTGGAAATACGAAATCTTCGTTTGTAATACCAATATTACTGCTTTGGGAAGTGAACTTATTGGTACGGGTAATTTGCAATTGGAAGCGTTCCGTCAGGTTGCCGCAGGCATCGCTAAACCTGTGTTCCGACTTGGTGAGTTAGTTGAGTTTCGGTTTCACGGTGATGGGCCTCCGATTCGTATTGTCCAGGGAATTCAACTAATCAACGATGCGTGGTTTTACAGTGTGGAATGGATGTCTCCCAGCATCTCTGAAAAGGGTGACGAGGTTTTTACCTCTAAAGATTCCATCGCACGGGTGGCTGATTATGACTTGGAGCGGGTGCGATTATGACAGTCTACGCCCCATTTTACCGTGGCGAAATCCAAGGCGAGGCTGTTTCAATCTCAGCTGTACCTCTCAAAAATTGGAAAGGCAAACACCTTCCACTATTCGCGCCAACTCCAGAACTGCTCAAGTGGGGGAAAGCCTCTACCCAAGATGCCGAAGCTGAAAAAAGAGTCCGAGCGTTGGTTTCTGCTGGTTCTTCAGGAGCGGCAGCAGTTGATTGAGCTTTGGGTACGGAAACAGCAGCAGGCCAGCGCAGATATTACCTTGTTGTGTTCCCTTAAAAATCAGGGATTTCTGCCACAGGTATATCGTCGGGCGGAAGGCGATCAGGCGATGGCTACCAGAATTGTGGGGTGGGGAAGTTGCAACAGCTAATCAAATGTCCACAATTGGATCACAAAATGATTCTAGACTTACACAATTAAGTAATGGTATCGGTTAGACCAATACCTTAACTACTACTGATATACTTATTAAAAAATCTTACACTTGTAGTGCTACTGAGTCAACCACGTCACAATTTAACCAACAGTGATACCAATAAAATTCTCCATATATCAAGCATTCAGAACTTTTCTGCACCACTAAGGCTGTTCCACATAAAAGTTTTAAATTTCATTGTGTAGACCGTTCACTGTCAACAGCTATTTTAACTTCTTCTGAAATTGTTTAAATTTTTAGTTGTAGAAACAAAAGGACAAACTCATGGCAAATTCAGTTTTTAATTTATCTGACCTCAATGGCACTAACGGTTTTACCATCAACAGTATCAATAGTATCTTCTTAGGCAGGTCTGTCAGCAGTGCGGGAGACATCAACAGCGACGGTCTTGACGACTTGATTATCGGAGCACCTAATCCCAACTTCAACGGCATAGTAGCAGGGAAAAGCTACGTGGTGTTTGGGAGCCAAGGGAGTTTTGATGCCATCTTTGACCTTTCTACTCTCAATGGTACTAATGGCTTTGTCATCAATGGCATCAATGGAAATGACAACTCAGGTTTCTCTGTGAGCAGTGCAGGAGACATCAACGGCGATGGTATCGACGACCTAATTATCGGGGCATACTTTGCCGACCCCAACGGCGATGCTTCAGGGCAAAGCTACGTAGTGTTTGGCAGCAAAAAAGATTTTGATGCTAGCTTTGATCTCTCCACCCTCAACGGTACTAATGGCTTTGCCATCAACGGCATTAATACAGATGACCAGTCAGGCAGGTCTGTCAGCAGTACAGGAGATATCAACGGTGACGGTCTTGACGACCTGATTATTGGCGCACAGAATGCCTCCCCCAACGGCTTTTTGTCAGGGCAGAGCTACATAGTGTTTGGCAGCAAGAAGAATTTTGGTGCCAGCTTTGACCTCTCCACCCTCAATGGTACTAATGGCTTTACCATCAACGGCATCAATTCACGTGACTACTTAGGTTTTTCTGTCAGCAGCGTAGGAGACATCAACGGTGACGGTCTTGACGACCTAATTATCGGGGCACTTGGTGTCAGTAATAGGTCAGGGCAGAGCTACGTGGTGTTTGGGAGCAAGGGAGGTTTTGCTGCCAACTTTGACCTCTCCACTCTCAACGGCACTAATGGCTTTGCCATCAATGGCATTAAGGAATTTGACGAATCAGGCAAGTCTGTCAGCAGTGCGGGAGACATCAACGGTGATGGTCTTGACGACTTGATTATCGGGGCATCTCGTGCTTCTAACATCGCAGAAGGGCAGAGCTACGTAGTGTTTGGTAGCAGGGAAAGTTTTGGTGCCAGCTTTGACCTCTCTACCCTCAACGGTACTAATGGTTTTGCCATCAATGGCATCAGTGAATTTGACTACTCAGGTAACTCTGTCAGCAGTGCAGGAGACATCAATGGCGACGGTTTTGACGACCTAATCATTGGGACGCCCTATGCTGACTCCAACGGTATCTTCAACTCAGGGCAGAGCTACGTAGTGTTTGGTAACAAGAGAAGTTTTGATGCCAGTTTTGACCTCTCCACCCTCAATGGCAGTAATGGTTTTGTCATCAACGGCATCAACGAAGTTGACTTCTCAGGCCGGTCTGTCAGCAGTGCAGGAGACATCAACGGTGACGGTCTTGACGACCTGATTATCGGAGCAAACCAAGCCTCCGACTCCTCAGGGCAGAGTTACGCGTTGTTTGGCAACCGCGCCCCTATTCTTGACCTCAACGGCAACTCTTCAGGAGTTGATTTTAGCACTACTTTTAGCAGCACTTCCGTCTCCATCCTTAATCGCAACTTCACCCTCAGCGACAATAACACTACCTTAGCTGGCGCTACCATCACCATCACCAATCTCTTGAATGGCACAGCCGAAAGTCTCAATGCCACTGCTATTGGTAATATAACTGCTACTTATAATGCCACCACAGGCACTCTCACCCTCAACGGCACGGATACCATTGCCAATTACCGAAAAGTCCTTAATAGCCTTACTTACAACAATACAGCTGCTTCTGTTAACACTACTAACCGAGTAATTGAGTTTGTTGTTAATGACGGACAAGCTTTCAGTAACACCAGTGCAGTAGCAACCACTACCTTAAGTTTTGTTGATAAATTCATTACCGGAACTCTGGGTACAGATATTCTTATCGGCACGCCTAACAATAACATCATCAACGAAAAAGCTGGTAATGACAAAATCAATGGCTTGAGTGGCAACGACTTGCTACGAGGTGGCGCTGGCAATGATATTCTCATCGGCGGTGCTGATAATGATACCCTTGTCGGTGGTGCGGGTGCTGACAAGTTCCTTTACAATACCAATACTGCCTTTGCTAGTTCTGCTATTGGTGTAGATGCCATCGCTGACTTTAACCACTCCCAAGGTGACAAGATAATCTTAGATAAGACTACCTTTAACGCAATTACTTCTACTCCAGGAACAGGTTTTAGTAACGTTAATGATTTTAAAATAAATTCTTTAGCCGCGACTAGCACGGCAAAGGTTGTCTACGATTCTGTGAGTGGACAGTTGTTCTACAACCCTCACGGCAGCACGGCTGGTTTTAGCAGTAGTAGTCTATTTGCAACTCTAACTGGTGCGCCAACCCTGACGGCATCAAATTTTGTATTGCAAGCATAATTCGGAATTTTTAACATTGAACAAATTATTACAGCAGTGGATAAAGCGCTATATCAGGCAAAGGCAGCAGGACACGATTGTTTTAAGCACAATAACTTACTACTTAATATGCAAACTCCCCGCAATCTACCAGTTTTTAGGAACAAAATATTAACCCTATTTTGTCACTTTCGGAAAACAATAATCGAAGCAAGATTCTGAAACTTTGATTGAGCCAAGCTTTGAACCTTTATTTTCTAACAGTAACTAAAATTTATAGCCAAAATCTGAAAACTAAAACTGCGGAGGGCTTACAGGGATTAGCTTCTCTCAGATTGGCAAAACAGGACTAAGAAAGAGTACTGTTGAGATCAAAGTAGATTTATTTTGGTATATCTTTAAGTTTTTTAAATCCTTTGGTTGGTAACTTAATCATTCAGTCATTGGCAACCACGAGATAACAAAACCTCTAAATCGTCAATTTGCCACACCCTCGCCGTATTGTCAGAACTAGTCGTGACAATGTGTTTTCCATCCGAACTAAAACTGGCGCTATTAACTCTATCGGTATGCCCAATGAGTTCTGCAATCAGTTTACCTGTTATGTTCCACACCCTCGCGGTATTGTCAAAATTAGCCGTGACAATGTGTTTTCCATCTGGACTAAAACTGGCGCTTTTAACAGAACTTTTATGCCCAATGAGTTCTGCAATTAGTTTACCTGTTGTGTCCCACACTCTCGCTGTATTGTCAGAACTAGCCGTGACAATGCGTTTTCCATCTGAACTAAAACTGGCGCTAACAACAGAACCATTATGCCCAATGAGTTCTGCAATTAGTTTACCTGTTATGTCCCAGATCCTCGCTATCTTGTCACCAGATGCAGTGACAATACGTTCTCCATCAGGACTAAAACTGGCGCTTCTAACAGAACCAGTACGCCTAGTGAGCTCTACAATTAGTTTACCTGTTGTTTCCCACACTTTGGCTGTATTGTCATCACTTGCCGTAACAATGCGTTTTCCATCTGGACTAAAACTGGCGCTATTAACAGAACTTTTATGCCCAATGAGCTGATTCTGTTCGTGAATATTGTCAAGAATTGTTTGTAAAGTTATCTCTGAACTTGCTGCTGGATATTTTTTTAATGGACAACCATCTTTTACTATTTCTTGTAATTCTTGTCCAGCTTGCATGGCTAATAATGCTTCAATTTCAAGAAATTGAAAGTTTTGTAAAGCTGTAACTCCAATTCGTTCTATTCTTGTACCTGCCTGTGCTTCTTGATTTTGATAATATGCACCCTTTGCAACCAAAGCGGCAATTCCGGTTAAAATGAACAATGCTAACTGTTGTAGCAATACCTGCGGCACAGTTCGCGAACGCTCGTCAGGAGTGTGTTCATTTTCTGGCTGATGCTGTGTACTCATACAATTTCAATCAAAAGAGGGGAAAGGGGAAAAGGAACCAATTATATCAATTGATCGCTTACGTTAGGCGCACTTTCACAAAAATACTCTACCGAGTTATTCACATCAATAGAGTATATATAATTACTATGGTCATCTTTTAGCAGCCTTCAGTTTATACTTTGATAACTATTTATACCTCTGTACAAGTACTGCAAATCTTGCTTACAGTGATCGCATGAAGGATTGCATGAGGGCAATCACTTTTTAACCCCAGCCTGAAGAAAAAGCGCATTTTGGGTTGGCAGACTATTAGTGGCGGATTCTACCGTGCCTATTGTGATATTCAAAAATTACTTTAGCTAGATAGTGCTGCTAACTCATGTTTTTGAGATTTTTAGCCACATCATAAAAATTAGAACAGCTAAAGTTTTTTAGCTGTTCTAGATTAGTGTGTTCCTTTATCAACAGCTTAATATATGGTTATTATGATGTCCTCGGTTTACAAAAGTATAAAATCCATCTATTCCAATACTGTTGCCAAGCATAGCAATTCAAAACAATGGTCAGGTTTACTGGAAGCTAACAAATGCTTAAAAAATCAAAGCCTCATTTTGCCCCGACTCCTGCCCGAAACTTGATTTTTCGCCATGATTTTGATCACTAATCGTTGTTCTAGTCATATTTTGGGAACAAATTGGACACATTTGCCCTTCAGCATGAATGCACCATCACCTCAAGGTGAGCAATCGTAAGCTGTGGAAGCGCAGTTGTGGTAAGGGCAGTTTCGGAGGCGGGGGCGGCAAGAAGCGATCTAAATAAGCGGCGTAGACAAGCTCAAAATCACCGCCAAGATATCTCGCCCGTCCGCTTCATCAACTTATTAGCTGGCTGGCACTACCAACTATTAACTAATTCTTGAATTTCAGATTGTGCTTCGTCTAACCCTCGTTTCCGTGCCTCGTCTCCCATATCTAAACCATTGGCATGAATGAACTGAATATCAGTCACACCCATGAATTGAAAAGCATACCGGAGTGCAGGTTCCTGACAATCCCATCCTTCATAAGGAGAACCTGCTCCATATTCAACGCCTCGTGATGTAATGAACAACACTTTTTTACCGTTTGCAAGTCCTTTGACTTGACCATCCTCCTCCGTGAATGTGCGACCCACACGAATCACTTGATCAATGTATCCTTTGAAGTTGGACGGAATGCTGAAGTTGTACATCGGCACGCTGAACACACACCGATCAGCCGCTAAAAACTCATCCACCAACTCATCGGAAAACTTCAGCACTTCAGTCATTTCTGAAGTCACTGCTTCTGGTGGAGTAAAACAAGCCACAATCCAATCTTCGGTGACGTGAGGAACTGGCGTTTGCCTTAAATCACGATAGCTAATCACATCATCAGGATGTCGGTCTTGCCACGCAGCAATAAACTCCTTGGCTAATTTACGAGATTTGGAGCGATCGCCCCGTGGACTTGAATCAATATGCAGAATGTTTCCCATAGTCCCTCAACCAAAAATTTCATTTGCCAACTAGAACACCGATTCACTAATCGCCTTGTCGGTCTAAAAGCTTTATTCATCAGCTATTATTCAGACCTTGTATTCCTTTCTATACGACTTAAAAGGTCAATTATTGCTATTAAAGCTGCTGTCAGAATATATATAATAATACAGGGGATAATTAAATAAACTAAAGGCAAGAGAATAAATATATTACCTCCACCAAAACTTAAAGCTCGCCCAAATATTGAAAATATTATAAGGAAAACAATGGCTACAATAAAAAAGCCAACAACCTGAAGAATCTTGAGTGTAGTAACTAATCTAGTGTACAGTCTATTGTCGTTATATCTGTTGGATAATTGATTGTTGCTCATAAGTACACCATTTTTAATAAATTAGTTTGTGTATTAGAGAATGTTTAAAAAGTCATCAAATGTGTGTTTAACTACGCTGGCTACTGAGAAACTGTCACGAGAGAATCGGAGTTTTGGGATTTGAGATCGCGCCTCTAAGTCGCACTTGAGGCTTAAGCCGACCCTTTTCAAACAACCTTTAAGGATAAAAACGCAGCTTACGTTGCCAAGTCTGCTGAATCTTTGCCATTGCTTAAATCCCTGTACTAGGAGTTTTACTGGTGATGAAGGCTTATGCTTGCTACATTTGAGGCTAACGCTTTTACGGACTCTACCGCAATATTGCGCTTACAGCGACTAAACAACGCACTGCACGTATAATTCGATTGTTGGCAGTGGATGCAAACTGTATTTTGCCCACCTATATAAAAAACTGCCCTGGGTCATGGCCAGAGCAGCGTTTCTCTTAAGGGGGAATTAAATAAAGGACTTTTAAAATCTTGTCCCTGCTTTACATATAATTCGTTCGCTATGTAATACTCTTCAGTTCAAGTTTTGTACTTTATGCAAAAAGAACGAAAAACCTTTAAAGCTTTACTATACAAGGATTAGACGCAATCAACCAAACCCAATACAACACCCTTGGCTGAATGCGTGTTAACCAATGGTTATCAAAATTTGGTCAAACATAAATCCACTGGGCAGGGAAACAACAGCTTTTCGTGTGCAGATATTACCTTGTTGTGTTCCCTTGAAGACTGGGGATTTCTGCCACCGGTACATCGCCCTTGCAGGAAGCGGTTGAGCGTTCGTCTTTGACGTTGCCGGAGGCATCGCTACCAGAATTCTGGGGTGGGGAAGTTGGGTTAGTGACTGACCAAATGTCCACAAATAGGACACAAAATGATTCTAAACTTGCACAATTAAGTAATGGTATCGGTCAGCCCGATACCTTAACTACTACTATACTTGTTGAA
>NZ_JACJSI010000215.1 GCF_014698065.1 Nostoc flagelliforme FACHB-838 | reverse complement strand
GAATGTAACCCTCTGTCCCACATCAATAACATTCCTTGTGTCACAGACCGTAGTAACTTTTTAACCCTGACCCGCTCACCAATACGGTAAGGACACATTAAAGCATCAACAATTAAATGCGTTCCAGCTTCAATCAGTAGCACTAAGCGGACTTTGGGAAAAGCTGCTTGAGTCCCAGGACGTGCAATACGGTTCGGATAAGCAGGGGAGGCAGGGGGTGCAGGGGAGGCAAGAGAGTTATTATTAAGCAATTTCTCTTCCCCTGCTTCTCTTCTCCCCCTGCTCAAGAACTGCTCGCCTCAACAGATAACTTTGTTAACCGAACCGTATTGCCCGATGAGCTATTCAATTGTTGAATATTATCCGTCCGGCTGTTGTAAATGAGAATTTTGGTGATAGCTACATATCTGCTCTTAATTGTTGAATATTGCTCGTGATTTACTGGCTATCTGCTTAAATAACTTACCTTTCAACGTGAGCGATCGCTTTCTTTGGCGATACATTACCATAGATGACAGATAAAATCCCTGGTAAGTATTCATCCATCATTGTGACGTTGACGTGAATATTGAATGTAGCTTACTCTTGGGCTTCTTTTGGCTTTAACATCTGCCAAATTTCTGCATCAACTTGGGCTAAGTATTGCAACTCTAACTCACCTATTTTCTGAATTATACGCTTTCGGTCGATAGCTCGCAGTTGAAACACCATTGCTACGGAAGGCAAGGTTAAACCATTCTGTTCCGATGGCTCAATTCTGACTGTAAATGGAAAACGCAATGCACCTAATGAAGACGTAACCGGAACAATCATCAACATCGGAGAAGTTGCAATATCTATTTGAACCACAATTGCTGGACGATTGCCCTTTTCTTCTCGCTTCTCTGACTCAGGCAAACCAACTAAGAGAATATCTCCTCTAGCTATTTAGTTTTTTACTTCATGGGAAACCGCTACCGCATCAAGTGATGCTAGTATCGCTTTCATACTTAGGCAGTCCTCATCACTTGCTGCTTCGCAAGCCACAAACTCTTGAGCCAGTTCAGTGGATACCTGGATAAGCAAAGGGGACAGCAACGCTGTTATTTCGTCACTAACCCAATATCCATGTGCCTGTGCTTGTTTAACAAGTGCTTGGTATAGCTCAATTGGCAACGTTACAGATGTATCAATGGTTTCAGTAGCTTTCATATAATTGCAATTCAACCAGTCGTGAGAATTATAACTCAGATTAACCGAGGCTTTTGGACTAATAATATAAGACCAAAAGGTGCGATCGCCCTACACATTATCCCACTCCCAAGTCAGTATCAGGCGATCGCACTGCTTATTACTCGATTTGAGCGATCGCTTCTTCTGGCGATAAATTACCATAGATTACAGACAAAATTCCTGGCAGGTATTCATCCATCATTGTGACGTTGGCGTAAACCACCCGTTGAATGAGTGCTGAACTGAGGCGATCGCCTTCTACGTCAATACTAGTTTTGTAGCTAATCTCCCCGTCAGCAAAATCTAGCTCAAAATTGCCTATAATCATACCTGAATTAGCTCTAGTTAAAAACTCTGCTATTGCCAATCGTTTATCTTCTGGTGCGTTGACTGGGGAAATAGAGTAAAAAACGAATTGCTGCTGTTCCGTTCTGACTCTGGCGTAACAAGTCCACTGACCATTTTCACCCTGAAAAGCTATCTGTAAAGCTGGCTGTTCTACAAGTTGGATAAAAGGCCAACCATCAGCTTTAAAGAAATTAACTACTTCTTCAAAAATATCTCCATTTGTTAAATTAAGTGGAAAACTTGCTTCGATTCCTTGAGTAATTTTATCCACATTAATATCAGCTAATTCGGTCAAAAACTTATTGATTCCCGCCAGCATTTTAGAAGAAGATTTCTGTGCTTTAGTAGAGAGATTAGCTTTCGCCCAATCTTGAAAGAAATTGACTATTCCCTGAGAAATTTCTTCACTGGAAGTAGCTGTGTGAGCAAGAGCCGTTGGGCTAATATAAGACCAAAGAGTACGGTAGCCAATTTCACCTGAATCTTGTTGTTGCTTGACAGATAAACACAACCAATTTTCAGTAAATAGCAGTGGGTTTTCTGGTTGTTCTTGGCCTAAATTCAATAGATAAGTTGCAGTTTCATCAATCTTGACGGCGTGTTCTACTAGATGTAGCAGTAAATCAGGTTTGAGACTGGTTTCGATTATGATGTCACCTTCAGGCAAGAATTCACCACCAGAAACAGGGTTACGCACATCTGGCTTGAGATTGAATAACGCTTCTGTCTCGATACGTTTATAGAGTTTGGGGCTAACTTGGAAAGTGAGACGACACTCGATGAGTTGGTCATCTTGTTTGGTTAGGGATAGGAAGATAGTGTGAAGGTTAAGTGGAGAGTGAGTATGAGCGTGTAAAATTAACTCTTTTTCTAAGCGGAAATATTCAATGTTATTACTCATTTTGCTTAAGAGTTTGCTGGTTAGAAGCAATAAGCCTCATTGTTGAGTAAATCATAATATTTAATTTCTATATTTTTGAAAGCCGAAGGTTTTCATAATTATTAGAGAATTCATCAAATGAGAAGTTAGGAAAAATTTGAGGCATAAATGTTCTAAATCTTTCTACTTCTGTATTATGGCTCTCTGTCTTTAATGCCTCAATAACATTTTGCCAATAAAGAAATCCTCTAGCAGCTATTAGTAATTTTATATATCCAGAAATATCCAAATCTAATCTAAATGGTTCTGAGCCAAATTTATATAGGTAAAGTGAATTATCAAACTCTTCTTCTAAGAAAATACCAACGCAGGCTTCATCTACAAAAAAATCAAATGGACGAAAGGTTCGGATAGGATCGTCTAATTCAGTATCCTCAAAATATACAACGTCCTTCCAATCTTGAATTACTTCACTTAAAGATAATATTTTAACCCTTCCTAAAACATCTGGATCGGGGGAACTTAGCATTTCCCAATTTAATTCAAATCCATTAGAGTTTTCATAAAAAGAAAGGATTTGCTGTGGTATACCCATCTCCTGCGCTTTCTCCCTTACTTTTTTCGGAGCATAAAAGGTCAGTTCGCACGTATTAACTTGAATATTATTCAAATCTCTCAGTTCTTTTTTTAGTGCCTGAAATTTCTTTCTGGTTTCCATGATAAGTAGACATGAACAATTACTAACTATATTAGATGATTCTCTCAAACATCAGAAGCCGACTATTATCTCAAAACAATATTACCATTTTCTTTCAATTTCTTTAATTCTGGAAGACCTATACCAGTCTCTCTAGCTAGAGTATCGTACTGTCCAAAAGGTCGCTTACGATTTTGAACAACCTTATGAATGTCTTCTGCCTGCGATTTTGTTATTCCTGGAATATTCTCTAACTCATTCAATGATGCTGAATTAATATCAATCGGTTCAGATTTTTTACTTGGGCTATTCTGAATAAAGTAATCATCTGCATTACGCTTTACTTCATTGATTAGCGACCAAGCTCTTGGAGTTCCTACCCCCTGCAATTTATTATTAACTTTTTCTAACCTTTGAGTGTGGCATGTCAATGCAACTGGTACATGATCTTCAGCATCAATAATTTCTTTTATTTCTACAGTATCTTTTGGACTTGAAGGATAAAGTTTATCTACTTCTGCTTTTAATGAAGTTTTATCACTTCTTTGTTGATAAATAGGTTCTACGTGGTACTCCATAATAGCACCTGAATTTACTGCCGCTTTGACTAAAGATTCAAATTGAGCTTCATGTTCTCCATTGCCTGCTCTTGAAAGAGGTGTCATGTTTTCCCATTTACCTTCACCACCAAGTTTTTCGTTCAATAAATGTCCTCTAACATAGTAACTGGCGCTACCTCCTTTGTCTCTGCGCTTATTTAAGATGTCGTATATGTCATGTTTTGCTTGGGTAGGAGCAGAACCGCTTCCTACTTTCACTTTTGTCAACGCTTCAGCTTTCATCCACTTACCAAAACCTGCACTATTCACACCCCCCAACTTCGGTGGTTGCCAGTCAGGCAAATCACTGCCAAAAAGTTTTGCAGTAGGTGTTTGAAGTTTTTGTAGAAGTTTTTCGATGTTTTCCTTCTTTTCCTTCATAGCTTTTTCTTTTTGTGCACTCGACAGTTTTTTTCCTAATGGTCTAGTTGTCTCCTGCTCAATGTCTTGTGCAATTAATTTTGCTTCTTTGATAGCTTTTGTTTTATCGTCATTTAATGTTTCATTCCCTTCTACCCACTCTAAAAATTGCGTATAAGGTTTTGGGTTCTTACTCGCTACCATTAATGTAGAGTTTCTATCAGCCCCCTTAAAAAATAGAGTATGAGTTTCGCCATCTGAAGCTTTAAATTTCTTCTTGGCTTTCCACCATTCAACGATCGCAGCTACTTTTTCTTTTCCTTTTTCTAATGTCTTGTTGTACTTGTCTTTTGCTTTCTGGCCTCTAGTCTTCTGGTCAGACTTATTATCTTTAGCTTTTTGCTCTCTAGTCTTTTGGTCAGACTTATTATCTTTAGCTTTTTGCTCTCTAGTCTTCTCCTCAGACTTATTGTCCTTATCTTTGTGCTTATTTTTTTCCTTATTTCCTTTAGACCTATCGAACTTTTTCTCAATACCCGCGACAAGCTTAACTTCCTTCTCAATCACCCAGAGAAGTGCTTTCTCAAAAGGTCTACGCACCTTGGCGATAATGGCTTGAACCTTCTGGCTGATGCCACCCAAGCCCAAGAGACTTGCTAAAAAGCTGATTACCACTGGTAGCGCCTTGGCTAAAGCATCTTCTATCCCCTTCGCGGCTGCTTCTATGGAACCGCTGGCGATCGCAACTATTGCATCAATAATGGCGTTAATCAACTCTGCAATTTGGCTAGCACGTTCAATAAAGAACATGACTATCTCGTAAATCGCCTGGCACGCTTTGATGAATGCTGAAGCTGGATTAAACAGGCTGAGAATCCACGTCACCCCTGCCTCAATCACGTTCTGGATCACAAAGTCCTTGAGAGGGTCTAGCACCAGCGCCCTCAGATCACCAATCTGATCCTGGACGAACTGCCACAGACCAGCCACACCTTCGGCGGCTATTATTTGGTATATCTCGGAGCGTTCTTCCAAAAGCTCGGCTTTGCGCCTGCCAAATTTTTTCACTGCCTGTTTTCGGATACCTTCATACCCCAGCCCCAGCACTTCCATCACCAAGCCAAAGATGCCTTTCATGTCAAAGCTCTCTGGCATCGTCACACCAGCTTCTGCCAAAGTGCCTGTCAGCCAGCCTATCAGTCCTTGCTGGAGATGCTTGCCGATATTTTTCACAAAGTTCTGGAAACCTTGTTTGATTCCCTGAACTACATTCTTTAAGAAACCAATCGGATCTTGGAGAATTTTCGGGATGATGCTAGCGGCTTTTGCTAAAACCTGTAGCAGCAGTTTTCCTAGTTCAATAATCGTCTTAACTACTCCCACAACGAAGTCGATCGCCTTCTGCACCAATCCCTTATTTTCTTCCTTCATTTGATTGATGCGATCGTCAACAGCTTTGAGGTTCTCCTGATACTTTTGTGCCAGGGTATCAATTAGCTCATTTTCTTTATCGCTGACGCTCTGCTGCAACTCTTCAAATTTGCCCTGAATCTCTGTTGCTGCTTGTTGACCGACCCCTTTGAGGTCTTCAGGCAATTGGTTGACATATTTCTCAATCTTCTGTTTACCCTTGGCAATTTCTGCTTTTGCCTGTGTCAACCCTTTACTGATAATCGTGATAACCTTATCGATCACAGCATCCATCTTACCGATGTACATCTGTCGTCCTTCTTCATAGAAGGCGTTGACCTCTGAGGGCATACCGAACAATTTATCTATTAACCATTTTCCAGGCCCCCAAAAGCCGCTATATCGATCATCTTTATATTTCTTCATCCGCTGGTCAACGTAATCCTCAAAGACTTTCTTAGCCTCAGCCGCACCAGCATCGAACTCTTGCTGAACTTTAGAGTCTAGGTCGCCAAGAGTTTTCTCAACTTGGACTTTGGTATCTTCGTAAATCTTATTAATATCAGTAGCGACCTTAACCCGTGCCTGCTCGTCTTTACTCTTGGCTCCTACCTGCTGCTCTCCGACCTGACCTAGCTGTTGGGTGCGTACACCATGCATATCCTGGAGATTCTGTTGTGCCGTGCCTAGAGCAGCAGCTTGAGCATTTTTTACCAGGTCTTGCTCTTGCTGGCGATACTTTGGAGGGGCTTGTACAGCATTAGTTTGAGCTTCTTCCTTAGCTTTAAGCGCCCCTTGGAATTCCGGTTCGTTAGAGTTCGCTAACTGCTCCTCAGTAACATTTGCCTCACTCATTTGCTGGTCAAGCTTTTTGCTGTCTTGTTGCAGTGGAGCTTCAACTTCACTTTGCCCCTTCGGCTTTGGTGCTGCTTTTTCAGCACCGATATCTGATGCAGGCGCTCCAGGGTCATTTGCTGACAGTGGCGTCACTTTTTTCGACTCAATTCCACTGGTGTCAGGCGTTTCTTTTGCTTTTTCTTCCAGAGGTTTTTGAGAAGCTTTCTGCTCTTCATCAACTTTGCCGCTCAAATCGCCCTTAACTGAGTCAAGTTTGTTGTTATTTTTAAAGTTGTCCGCCTCTTCCAAGTTCTTAGGAGCTACATCGGCAATTCGCTCCATGAGTTTGGCTTTGAAATCGGCTGCATCAAATTGTGGAGTTTCAGTCTGCTCCATTTCACCAACTTGATTCGCTTGCGCTTTACTGTCTACTTCGTTGCCAGGAGGTACAGCAGCAGATTGGGCTTCTTGAGCTTTGTTTTTAGCTGGTTCGTGTTTCTTCTGCTTTGCTGCGACCTCTTTCGTTGTACCGACTACTGCTTGGAAGCCTGGGTCATCGTTTGCAGAAGCAGGAGCCTTTTCTCCACCTGCTTCTGCTCCAGGTAAGCCTGCTGCCACTGAGCCTTTTCCGTCTGGAGGCTGTTGCCCTTGTTGAGGATTAGCCTTCGGATCTGCTTGCTTTAACTGTCCTTGCTTATCTGCCTCACCTTGTTGCTGAGGATTATTTTTGTTCTGGTTTGCTGATGGATTTCCAGAAGTGCCTGCTGCCGCACCACCCCCGTCTGCTGGAGGTGAAGCTGCTGCCACGCCTTTATTTACCGGAGCCTGACGTTGCCCTTCTCGGTTTTGCACATCAGCTTTCACCGTTGCTTGCTCTACCTGTCCCTGATTATCCCGCTCAGGTTGCTGTTGCGGATTCTCTCGGCGCTGAATTGGCTGCTCGATAGAAGGAGAAGTTAAGAAGGCTTTAGTCTGTATCTTATTGTTTTTTACCCCTTGGTCAGGAATAGATTTAGGTTGAACTGCACCGCCATTTTGTTGGACAACGTGAGTCAACTCATGGGCAAGTAATTCCTTTCCTCCATCACTTCCTGGAGAATATTCTCCTTGACGGAAGAAAATATCCTGTCCCGTGGTGAAAGCACGAGCTTGAACGGATTGGTTCAGATGATCGGAGCGGCTATCTGTATGGATTTTCACACTGCTGAAATCAGTCCCAAACGCCTGTTCCATTGGTTGCCGGATATCGTCTGAGAGTAGCTGTCCACCTCCACGTGCTTGTTGAATAGAAGTTTCTAGCTCAGATGTTGCTGCTATCCCTCCTCCACCTTTACGCTGCACTACAGGAGTAATGGAATCTGCCAAGGATTTCATTTGTAATTGGTCTTTTTCCTCTGGTAATGCTTCCCTTTGGATAGACTGGCGATTCACCGACTCGCTCATTCTCTGCATTACCTGACCTGCTACTCTATCAGCTTCCTGCTCGTAAATATCTCCAGGCTGGTTAACTGTGAGTCTTGTTTGTAGACGCAGTGACATTCGACTAATGTCGTGGGTGAGAGGCTGCATCCCACTAACTGTTTGAGACGAAGCAGTTAGGGATTTCATTTGTAATTCTTCCTCTTCCTCTGGCAATTCTTCTCGTTGGATAGATTGCTGATTTCCAGCAGGTTCGCTCATCCTCTGCATTACCTGCTGTGCTACTTTATCAGCTTCCTGCTCGTAAACGTCCCCCGGCTCATTAACTGTCAGTTTTGTTTGTGGACGACGTAGCGATATTCGACTAATGTCATGTCCAAGCCCTTTATTTGAAGGTTGCACCTCTGTAAATGCTTGAAATGAAGTCACTTGGTGCTTCATTTGTAACTGGTCTTGGTCTTCTGGTAATTCTTCACGTTGTAGCGAAAAACTCTCTCCCAGAGATTTCATTTGTAATTGGTCTTCGTCTTCTGGTAACTGGTTTTGGTCTTCTGATAACTGGTCTTGGTCTTCTGGTAATTCTTCGTGTTGAGTAAACTGTGTGTCTACTGGCTCACTCATCCTCTGCATTACCTGATGTGCAATGCCACTAGTTTCCTGCCCATCAAGATTTTCTGGCTCGTTTATTGCAAATTTCGCCTGGGGAGAACGCAACGACATACGACTAATATCGTGGCTAAGAGGTTTCTCTTTGATAGCTTCTGATTCTAAAAATTGCTCATCAGTAGACTGTGTTTCAATAAGCTCGTCTGCTGTTTCGGTAACTGTCTGGAGCGGAGTATTGTTTGTCGGAGTAAAACCGCGCGTTGGATTAGCCAATGTCGGAATATTGGACGAGACAAGCGATGAATTCGTATGATTTAATCTTCCTGCGTTGTGCCGCCGAAAAGTGCGATCGCTCATCTCTTGCTTCCTACATTAACTAGTAGAGCCGATTTCTTTACCCCAAAGCATCTGTCCAATAATTTTATAATTTCATCGGGAAACCAAAATATAGACTTAAGTTCAATTCTGCCATGAAATATTAAGAAAAGGTCATACAAATTTTACTTTAAACAATCAGTAAAAACTTGAAATTAATTATTAATTATTGTGTACAAAAATATAAAACCTACTGTGATGTTGCCTTTATTTATAAGTGTATTAGGAAAAGCTGAGTATAAATTATTATTAACGGCTAAATAGAGGCAAAATAATAGTAATTGGCTTGAAAATAAGATAAATAACCGCTATTGCTGGAAATTTATAACGCTCACGCTATTTATTTTCAAGAGGAGTCAATTCGCTAAAGGGAACGGAATTAGCCAAAAGAAGGATATTGGTAATCCTTTGTATTCAGCAAATCTAGCTGTTCTGCTCACAGTCTTTCATGCCTGCATTTACCTACTTTCAAGCGTTCACCATTAAATCTTTTGTAGCTGATTGTCTACTAACCATAGGCTTAAGTCTTGGCTTTCAGAACAATTGCTAAAGCAGATGTAAGTTGTACACCCTAACTGAAAAAGAGAGTGAGGTATTCTTGCTCATGACTAACTCATAAGGCTGGTGTAAAACCAGCAGTTGGCGTTGAAGCGTTAACCACCTTCAAACCAGTTCAATTGAGCTTGTTTTAAGGAATTTCTGACCGTTTACGGTGGGTATGATATCAATTAAGGTTTCAATTCATGAGTTTGCTTCTCTTTACGTGTTAATCTCCAAGCAGCATAAAAAGCAGCGCTCATAAACACGCTGAATGTTAAAGTTGGTTCGGGAACAGGCTTGGCTATTATGAAACCTATTGAAATGTCAATAGAGATGTTGCCACCATTACCTGAAAAAGATTCGGCGTTGATTCCGCTACTGTTATCTAAGGTAACTCTAGGTGTGATGATAATATTTCCAGCAGTACCCGTCGTACTTTGAGAGTTAACGAACAAGCCACCATTAATGTTTGAATTGCTACCAGAAATGGTAAACAAATCAGCCGCATTAACTTCGATTGTGCCTGCATTCCCTTGTCCAAAGGTTTCGGCAGAAAGATAAGCGCCATCTTGTAACGATAAAGAACCAGAGTTGATATTAATATTACCTCCATTACCTTCTGTCCCCGTTTCTACACCAGGGCGGCCGCATCATGTCAATAAGCATACTTTATTGAGAATAGATTTAAAATCAATGTCATTAAGTTTTGCTTATTGCGAAAGTTTTAGGCGATCGCTTT
>NZ_JACJSI010000214.1 GCF_014698065.1 Nostoc flagelliforme FACHB-838 | reverse complement strand
AGGTTGATTTGTCTAGAAAGAGTAACTCTAGAAAATCAAGGTCACTCTTTTTAGAGTATCAAAGTATGGACAATTCCCCGTTAGCTATACACTTGCAGAAATTGACCTAGAAACTTAACTCCTGGGTCAACCATCAAAAAGTTGCAAGTTGGTTGTTTCACCGAAATCATTCAATGGCGTAAGCGAGTATTCGTTCCAACTGGCGAAAAGGCTGCATCTTTTCTGGCGGTTGTAATTGAAATTCTTGCTTAAGGCTTTAGCCACTCTATCTAAAGAGTGGCTTATTTTTCAGCTAGGTGAATGTAGCTTTATGTTCAGCCACAAAGTATAAGACACTTAATCAGTACATAAATACTATAAAAAGAAATAAAGATCAATCTGTCCCAAATCCAAAAGACAAAGAAGCAAAGATACATGGCAATGGGAGCAACGCGATTTTCTGAAGTTTGGGAAAAACAAGCGACAATGCTAATGCTCTGCCGAACATCCTTGCGATGCCTTCTCTGCGAGAGGCTTTGCCAACGGCGGGCGTAGCCATCGCTAAAACATAAATTTAAGTAAAATGTATAAAATGTTCAAGCACTGCTGGGATTAAGGAAAGAATTAAAAATAGAGTTACAAAAATTGTCCCAATTACCAGCTATTAATTGACATCGCAGATTTAACATAATCTGGGCATTATCTTGAAGCCAAAATTTACTGTTCCCTTTCATGCGTAAGTTAACAGCTTGACGAATTAAACTCTCAACTGCACCGCTACCTAGAGGTAGCTGATTGACAACAGCTGTGATTTGGTGCTGTAAACGGACTTTTGGCAGTTGACGGTAACGTGCTTGCCGTAAACCGAAAGCATTTATTGCTTGTGATAAAGTTCCTTCAACACCAGCAATATCAAGAGTTTTGAGATCCATCCTTTCGCATCTCTATTGCTTTCGTCGCGGCTGTTTCAATAGATTTGTATGAGTTCAGTTGTGTCACATCCTCCACACAAAGCCAGAAGGCGTATAACGTTCCGCTTGAGTGGCTGCAAAAAACCGGGAGCAATTCACGAAAATTTTTCGGTAGTCCACTCAAAGCAAATTGTTATACCGTATCTGCTATGAAAAAATTTGCCCAAGCATCATCTTTAGATAATAGGGAACAGTGTTTTCAGTCTCCCAGCGATGAGCCAATTCCAGATGCTGAATAATTTCGTAACTGACGATAGCGTGATACAAAGCAGCCAAAGGCTGCGTTGTTTGAAATATAGAAGTTAGTTGTTTCATTGGCAAGTACACTGTCCAAGGCTCCAAATAAGCATTGCGTAGACGCGCTTGTACATTTACTACATTAGGAAGTTCTTGTGCAATATCAAACAGAAAGAATCCTGCATCGAAAAACGGATGAGAAACTGCACTATCAGACCAATCGAAATAAATATTGCTTTGTTGCGCGTCAATCACATTTTGACAATAAAAATCTCCATGTACTAAGGTTTGAGGTACACCACAAGTTTCCAAAACTTCACACCATGACAGCAGTTGAGGTATGAGAGTGCGTAACTTCTCCAAGTCTAACTGTTCGAGAAATGGATCATTCTGAGGGAGCAGTAACGCAGCATCATCTGCAAATAACGGTTCTATTCTTTGAGCAAGCTGATTGATTCGTCGGTCAGGAAAACCAACATCTAGTAACTGATCAACCTGATTCGCCATCTGAACTTGAATTTCAGCATATCGCCGTAGTGCTACCTCCCATCGAGAAACATCAACCGCTTGACCCAAATGCTGACCCTCAAACTCTCTCATCAACATCCATTGTTGTTCTGTATTTACAGCGATTACTTTAGGCAAGTAATCGGGATAAAGTTGAGACAGAAAATCAGTGAAGGTAGCTTCTGTGCCAAAAATCCCATACGCAGCCTTCAAATAAAGTGTTCCATCTGTTGTTCTGACACACAACAAACAAGAGCGAGTTTGAGATTTAACTTGCTCAATCGGAGTAGTTGCACTCAAACTTAAAGCCTCAAGTTGCCGATTAATCCAAATTGACGCTCTATCAAACCAGCCCAATTTTGCCCAAGGTACGCGCATTTCTGGAATAGAATTACTTTGAATTTCAGCAAACCAGGAATTAAGAATCTGATAAAGCTTGGGAATTACAATTAAGCGGTTTAACTCATTCGACTTCACCCAATGAGCATGTGTGGGTAGTATCCAATCCAAAGAATGATTTTCCATTGCATACACCCTGCACCCAGTATTTGTATCTGAATAGTAGTCTTCATAAAAACAGCGCAGAGTCGTAACATTTAATCCAAGTTGATCATTCATGGTTTGATTGATGTGACTTACCATGCCGAAATGATGCTCATAAGGCACAAAACTTGGTAATGACCAGCCATCCTCTCCAGCCAGCAGCAACACCTGTAACTCAGTGGGATGGGGAATGATGCAGTAGTAGTCAAAATGGACATTCGGGTAGTGAACAACAGCTACTTGGCTCATAACTTGGTACTCCTCTTTTATCAATTCGCAGCAATGACATAAGAGAAGCCTTATAACTCCATATAGAAATGCTTCGTCCAATCCTTGCAAGGGACAGATACAATTTCTCTAGTATTTATTTCGTTCTAAAGGGAGTTACAAGGCGTTGCTAACGAATAAACATAAGTACCAAATTCGCAACATTTAGCGATTGCTCAATTGTAGAGCCTTTTACTAAAATTCTGGAATATCTTGAAGCCCAATACTGCTCGGCATTTACGCTTATCAAGCGTGCCATTCGATTTAAAACCTTTCCCCCTTACCCAATAAATCGCCTAGTCACGAAAGCGAACTACTAGTTATCTAGTTATATAGATAAATAACTCATTTGCGTCCAAGGCTGTTGCGGGAGCTATGCGGTTTTGTCAGATCCGGTAAAGAACAAGCGATCGCAACTCTTTCTTCAAGAATTTTCCCATTCCACTCCGTGATATTCGTCAATTCTAAACATTTTGTCACCTCGGAAGAAAAGTTTGATAATGATTTGCTCAAATCTAGAGTTGCACATATACTTTTTTCCATTAAGGTAGATAATCCCTGTCTCAAAATTATTGCTCAAAGGGAATCCTAGCTTTTTTGGGGTCAAAAAAGAGAGTCTTGCAACTTGTGACTCAAACTCATCTTTCCTTTTTAAGTGTTAATACGGTTTAACAAGTATAATTTTATTTGCATTGCGGGGAAAATAATTTAGCAATGGCTACGCCCGCCGCAGGCATCGCACCTTGTTTACCGGATCTGACAAAACCGCATAGCTCCCTGTTGTCTTGAGAACAACGAGGCTACGGCTTTGCAGTGATTGGATTGCTAATGGTAAAGCCATTCACCTATGGCGCTACTTTTCTCCAAAACTGCTCCAGCTTTCGTCTAGAGCAGTTTTATATTGCACAGTATAAACCGGATTCTGAACCCTAGCTAATGGTGAATCATATAACAGTATAGGATTTGTTTCTGATTGTTAGCGATCCATTGCACATGAAGCGAGCAGTATTAATGGCACGAGGCTTAGGGATGGATGCATACTCGTCTCCCACACCAACTACCCGTTATCGCAGTTTTCACAGTCAGATGGAGTTTTTGAGCGGAGAAACTTATTTTTACATTGTCTACTTAGTGTTTAAAATCTAGCTGGAGTTACTTACTTAAAACAAGTTAATCTTAGGAGTAGTTGATAACAAGAAGTTTTGAATGAGCTTGCCAGACGATAACTTTTGCGGAGCATATTTAAGGTCGAGTATGGCACACGCAATCGAAGTGAGCGCAACACAGGACGATATAACCAGTAGTAAGCTTTTTTTAAGTCATTCCATTTTGAACAGGCTTCTGGATGCAGAAAATCTGAAATGTCTACAACTAACCCTCTACTCTGATGCATCATCACATTACGACCGTGGACATCATGAGGGTGGAGTCCGCGACTTCTAGCATAGTCCAAAGCTTTATCGATATCCCGTATTACCTGCTGAGGAATTGGTAAGCCCAAGTGCATACAATCGTACAGAGTTGTTCCATAAAGCCGTTTCAAAATTAGAAAGCTATCTTTGGCGTACAAACACTCAGAAAATGCCGGATGAAAACCTAGACGACGGTAGACTTCTACTTCCTCTTCAAAGCCTGGTCGTCCTGGGGCATAAATTTTAACTACACACTCTGCGTAATCGGGGTGATAAACTACCGCAGCATAATTTCCTTTACCAAGCAGCCGCCAAGGTTGTGGAAGATAGCTGACCTGAATGGGATTACGGGGATTGACACTTTCAATTTGTAATCTAGGCAGTAGTTCCTGATAAATGCTTTTGACTAACCGTTCTGGGAGCAATTTGTTCATACCGGAAAACTACTTGATTTATCTCAACTATTACGGCAACAGTTGGAATTGAGCTTAATTTTGAAATGGCAATCCTTATATTGTGACAACACTAGCAATATGAAGCCATTGTGGATAACTGGCATAATCTTAACTGCGATCGCTTGAGCTATCATCACCGCTATCTTGATTTTCCAAAAAACTAACTAGCTTTCCATCGCGCTTACCGAAGAATAGATAGCTACCCAACTGGCAGATGAGGATAGTATTACAGTTCGTCTTTCCTGATGGCAGTCAAATGTTAGTTGAGCTTTGTGGACAAGTCAATTTTTCGCGATCACTGGCTTGGGTAGACGCTTTTTTCTCACAGGGTGCAATCTGGGTACTCTTACCGTAAAATTGCCACTTCACTTCATCTCTTGAAGACAACGGTTAATGATATTGTCAAACTACATCAAGTTTCGTCAAATGCAACAATTAATAGCGCAAATTTCATACCTGATATTGAGCAACCAACTATGGCTTCCTTGAAACCTGCTTCTCCTCAAACTGTTTACCAACTCAAAATTACCCTCAAGAACATTCGACCCCCTATTTGGAGAAGGATACAGGTATTAAGTTCAACGACGCTTCAACAGCTACATCTAATTGTGCAAGAGGTAATGGGCTGGGATAACTATCATATGCATTCATGGACGATTGCTGGCATTGATTATGGTCAACCTCAACCTGAGTTTAATGTGCGTTCAGAAAAGACTGTAAAACTAAGCCAGGTGGTTAAGGGAGAGAAGTCCAAATTCTTCTACACTTACGATTTTGGGGATAGCTGGGAACACGAAATTTTGGTAGAAAAAGAACTACCATCAACTCCTGATACAAATTATCCTGTATGCATCACTGGGAAGCGTGCTTGTCCTCCTGAAGATTGCGGTGGTTCTTGGGGCTATGCAGAGTTATTGGAAATTATTAGTGACCCGTCACATCCAGAGTATGAAGAGAGGATGGAGTGGGTAGGTGAAAGCTTTAATCCAGATACCTTCGATATCAATGAAGTTAATCAAAGGTTACGAGAATTTCAATGATTTATCAATATCCTCAATAACAGTTTTGGTAGCTCAATCTGCAATTTTTTTTTATGAAATGCTTTCTAGACAACCTTTTCAGGCATTACGTGGCGGCTGGTGACAGCTTCGCTACTTTTATCCCTTTTTAATTAAAATTTTATTTTGTAGAATCACTTACAGCATTGTGGCATTGCTTCTTTGTTGTATTAATCTTTAATTTCTGACTCCAGAACCTTCAACAATTTCTCTGACAAAGATATCAAATAAGCACGTTTAGGCTTCTCCAGCATGTCCAAAAACTTCTGTACAGAATCTTCCAGTGAACTCGAATACACTCGACTGATGCGATCGCTGTTTGACGACACCATCAACACGTTGCTTTTCTCTGCTATCTATCGCGTTAAAGTAGGCTGCCAATCTTCACGACTAATACTGTAAATCAGTGCCTCAGCGCCAAATATTTTTAGCGTCTCCTCAAGTCTCTCACCTAACTTTTGTGCTACCCGCTTTGAAGCTTCATTTTCTGGGCGAATCAGGCTGATGACATCAGATTGACCTAACTTTTCAAAAGCATAGTCCATCGATATTTTTGCGGCTTCTGTGGCATAACCTTTTCCCCAATATTCTCGGCGTAATGTCCAACCAATTTCTAATCCAGGCCATCCCTCTGGTTTCCAGCAACCAATTCTGCCAATCATTTCACTGCTAGCGCCTTCTTCAACTGCCCACATTCCATATCCTCTCAAATGCCAATGTCCTAACATCATTGCTAAACTTCGCCATGACTCCCCACGCGATAAAGGTCGTCCATTGCCGACATAACGCATAACTTCCTCATCACCGCACATCTGGGCATATGCATCAAGGTCTTCTTCTCGAAATTCTCGCAGTATAAGCCGCTCAGTTAAAAGTTGAGGAATCAGCATCGTAAAAAGATTTTTAATTTGTGGTCGCTGACGATGTGCTTCTGGTAAGTTGATTTTGTTGGATAAAGTCAAGCTTAGAAGGGATAACTGATTGGTGAAATAATACTTAGCTAACCAACTTCTAGGCTAGTCACAGCAAATACACGATTTTTTATAGGCAAGTTAGGAATTTCTTTATTGTACATTCGAGCAACTTCAGAGACTGGCTTCATCCCGTAACGTTGAGCCAGCTTTATCGCTTCGGAATTAGCATCTGGCACATCAAGAAACACCAAAGCATCACAACCAAAAGCAAGCAAGGCGAGTAAGAGTTGCTCGGCAATTTGTTCATTGTCAGCATTCAACGGCCCAATCCGGAAACCTGTGTGGCTTTGGCGGATGACTCCATAACCAACAATATGCCCATCTTTAACAACCCCATATGCAACACTGTTTGGTTGCTTTATCCAAAGTCGTAGGAACTGCTCACGTTCAGCCGGAAAAAGCTTTTGATCATAAGCAACTAACTGCTCAAAAGGAACAGTTTTTAGTTCTACAACGCCGTCCGGTACAACGCCTCCGCCTACAGCTTGATAACGAATATGACGGTAGGCGATTTGAAAACCTGATTTCTGGTAGTTCTCCTGTTGAGCAATCACTCCATCTAAGCTAATGTTACGCTCAGTACCAAGATATTCCATTGCTGCCTTCCACATTTTCATGCCAAAACCTTGTCCACGAAACTGCGGCTTGACAATATAAAAGCCAATAACAGCAAACTGCTTAGAGTAAGCAACAGCGGAAATACTTGCTACAAGTTCATTATTCAATCCCCCCACAAAAAAACCGCATTGATCAGCTTGGTAAAAACATTCAGCATCATAAGTTCCTGGATTCCAGCCCTCAACTGCTGCCCAATCAATTACCAAATCTAATTCTGACCTTCTCATTGGTCGAACAGTAAAATTGTCTATTGTCATTGGTGTTATCGTGGTCATAACATTTTTCTACTTTTATCTTATTGCACAGCGATCCCTGCAAGCTCTTTCCCCCTCAGTCACACCCCTCATGCCGCAGTTCATGAAGTGCTTGGTGCAGTCTTTGATGAGCATTAATCGTTGAGGCAGTTATCTTTCTCGTATTCAGACTCTAGAACACTCAACAATTTCTCTTCCACAGCCGTCAAATAAGGCCGATTCAGCTTCCCCAACGACTGCAACAGATTTTTGACTGTCTCCTCAAGCGAATCCGAATACAATCGACTGATGCGATTGCTCAAGGACTGCATCTGCTGACACTCTTGCGGCAGGTAGTTAAAGGACTTCAAGTGTTGTAACCCAACGGTGTACTCGCCATCCCACATTTTCACCGTGCAACTAAAGTCATTCACCGCGCTGACAATAGCCCAGCATCCACCCTTTCCTCTGAGTTCCGGGTTGTCCTTAACTAAGATTTGGCAGACTTCGCCAATCCGGTAGGTATTTGGTACTTGGGTTCGTTCCATGATGCGCTGCACAACATCTTTAACGATCCGGTGCGAGGGTACTTTCCCGTTGGCAGACTCTACAGCTTGCTCCCATGCTTCAGGCTGAATATCCGGGTCAAGCTTAGACAGTGGCCTAATTTGCCACTCATTTGTCGGCAAAATGTGATCGTTCCGATCACATTTTTGCTCTAAGTTATCAAATATTACTGCTGCATCCATTAGAAGATAAGACTGCCGACGATTATGGCCAAAGCGATGGCTTCGCCAACGCCAAGGGCGAACGCGGCAATACTCCTCAAAGGTTTTGTGAGTAGAGCGATATAACCTGCGATCCCGTAATTCCATTAATGCCTTCCCTGCCTCAAAAAACGCTCTTTCCACACGGCGCTCTAGGTGAAGGCGATCGCGCTGTTCTTCCTCTGTCAACTCTGGAACTTCAACAGCAGTAACCGTAATCGTTGCTGAAGCGGGATCTGCTTGCTGGGAGATATCCTCATTTGCAGAGCTAGCTGGTGGTTTTGAGCCACTGGATGCGCCAGAGGTGGCTTTTTTGGGTTTACGAGGTGGTTTGTTCATCATTCCACCTTTAATTTGTCAGTGTTTAAGCAGGAATTGAGTTCTGCCATTATGTAACTGTATTAGCTAACATCACCTCTGTTGAACCAGCAGTTACTTTGTCCTAGTCAATGAACTGTACAGTAGTTAATGGATTGACAATTATTTTTTAAATAAATTTCTATTTAGTTTTCATGCTGACCTTTTTTCAAATGGCAACACTATGCTACCGACAGATTTTGTTGCTTTCTTGTTGCTTTGAGATTTAGACTCATCTACAGGACTATTTTGCTCCGTGGCTGGAGTAATTGTACTTATGGGTAGTTGTGAGTTTTCCTCATCATCGTCCGGTACACGAACTAGTAACTCACCAACTTCGCATTGTAAAATTTTGCACAACTTATCCAGCGTATCTAAAGGTATTGACTTAGCTTGTCCATATTCAATTTTTTGAACATTAGTCAATGACATCTCTAATCGTCTTGCTAGTTCGTTTTGCGAAAACCCTCTGGCGTTTCTAATTTCTTTAAGTCTTACTTCCACAGCCATAATTTGAATTCATATAAATAGACTAACCCACTCTCAGAAGTCTATCTATTAATAGTATTTATTGTAAATGTTTATCACATAACCAACTCTTATCTTACCATCTATTGTATTACCCACTATTAGTTGGTAAAATATAAATAACAGAGGGCAATCACTAGTCCTGGAAAAACTTAGCGCGATTGCCCTTTGTCCTTACATTCAAGGAATTTATATCATGACACATCCCAAGTACACACAGCAAGCCCTTTGCCGCTATAATCTACCCCGCATCAAAAGAATCGCTGCCGAACTCGGCGCTACACCCATCGGCGACAGAAGAGCGACTGAAACCTGGGTAAACGCAATCATCACCCACCAATCCACCAAGCTTCAGAAAGTTGACAACCAAGCCCTCGCCCAAGCCGAACTCGACCACTTCATCGCTGACCAAGCCCAAGTTGTAGCTCCCGAATCCCTCACAATAGTCGAAATCTCGTTTGACCATCACGAATATTACGCTGATGACAAACTGGTAGCCAGCATCAGCCATGACGATAACCATTTAACGCAACGCTGGGTAGTCATGGTCAACGATAAAGAAATATTTCGTGCCAACACTCTAATGCGTTGCGATCGCTTCATCTGCACTCACTACAAAGATGGCTCATTACCTGTGCAGGAAAAAGAAACAACACCCTGCACCACTGGTAACGAAATCATGGCGCAGATTTTCAACGAGTGCGAGAAGTACGGCTTTGAAATCCTCGACGATGGGATTTACCACAACGACGTAAAACTGGGCGAGGTTGGCTGTACTGACGGCAGTTGGTGGGTGATGCGTACTGGGGAATGTCAGAAAATGCCCTGTGCCTCTGCGGTGGAAGCAGTTCAATCGCTCTCGATGGTGAACGTGTCTACTGATGATAAATCCATTTTTGATAAATATTTTTTAGAGCAACCCTTAGAACAGCTAACTGGCGATAAATTGCAACGGCTGCTGGAGAGAACGGAGTTAGTCACGGCGTAATTCAGTAGTCAGAATCCAGGAGTCAGGAGTCAGTAAAAAAACAAAGAGCAGGGTGCAGAAGTTAATAACTGTAGGTTCGCTCATTTTGGAGGAGTGAGAAGTAATTATGTCTTGCACAGCTTGGAATTTAGCTGATAAAGGGACTCAGGCATTTTCATTAATAAAAGAATCTGTTTTTGAA
>NZ_JACJSI010000213.1 GCF_014698065.1 Nostoc flagelliforme FACHB-838 | reverse complement strand
AGCACTCCCTCAGTGGACAACTTCAAAGCATTCCGTAAGAAAGTAAAACACATCGTCAACAACTCGAATTATGGTGCTACCACAAAGGCTGAGAAATTAGCCCCGGTAGTAAGAGGTTGGAGAAATTACCATAAGTTCTGCAAGATGGACGGGTCTAGAAACTCGTTATACCACATCCAAAAAAGAGCTTATACGGTATTCAACAAGGAAGCCAAGAAAAATCGCTACGCTAGCAAGAAATTACTAGACAAAGCATTCCCAGCAGTTTCCTACTCCGAAAGTAGCCACGTCATGGTTAAAGGAACAAAATCCCCCTATGACGGAGATACAGCCTACTGGAGCGAACGCAAAAGTAAGTTCTATGACGGCAAAACTTCTATTGCTCTTAAGAAGCAAAACCATAGATGTGCCTCTTGCGGCTTAAAGTTCATCGATGAGGAACGGATTCATCTGCATCACATCGACGAAAATCACGCCAACTGGAAGAAAAATAATCTGGAAGCAATTCACGAGAGTTGCCACGATTACAAGCACATGAGCAAAAGCGAAAGCTGAGAACATCGGGAGCCGTGTACACGGAAACGGGTACGCACGGATCTAACTGAGAGGCGCGGGGAATAATATCCCCCATCGACTCAACCAGAAAATGGGCAACAGAATTAGGAAGAAGACCACATTTTCAGGAAATTCAACAGAAGTGGCACGAATTAACGGGGCAAGAGTTAAACGATTTGGGGGTGACATTACTATTAGAAAATCTCGGCTACACAGACGATTAAACTGGAATGCTCGATATGGTAATCCTAAAGAGTATAGAAAACAAGTAGCGATGCCTACGGCGGGCTGCGCCTACGCTCACAGAAAAACTCACAATTACTGTGTAGTTTGTCTGACTAAGAAAAGTGAAGAGATCCATCATGCTTACTACGGGAATGACGTTATTGGAGTATCAACATTTTCTACGTGCTACCGTTGTCATAATGAGATTTGTCATAGTCCGACTAACTGGATTAAGAGTCCTAGTAATCCCGTTTGGAGCAATCGTAATACTGAGGAATTTATTACGAGACTACGATTAGGATATCAATTACTTTATGGAGGAATCATACTATAGCAATCCTATCTGGTTTGTGAGAAAATACGGAAGAAAGTTAAAGGTATAATTAGTAGCTATTACAAGGGAATATCAATGTGGATGCGATCGCTATTTCATGAAGGAGAGTATCTGGTAATCCAGTCTTATCCCCGTGAGCATAAGTTAATGGTTGAGCATCGCAGTTTTGATTATGAAAATGCCAAAAGTCATTGCGAACTAGAAAATTTAGCTCATGACTATACATCATTTTCTCTTAGGATTTTTCACGATGAACAATTGTGGAATGTTGATTATGAGGGCAAGCCTCAAAGCCTGAGCAAACAGCAAGATTGGAGAATTGCCCAAGAATATCTAGAAGCTCACTATGCGATGCATACTGATGCTGAGGTGGTCGTATGCCAATGCAGTTACCCCTATTTTTTGTCACTTACTAGTCATATTAGCAACAATGGTGAGTCCATGACTTCGTGGCAACCACTCACTTGTCTAGTTAGAGACTTGGGGCGAGATATTCAAACCTGCCCCAACTGTAATGCATCCTTAGTTCGAGCAGATGAATCGGAGGATGATGATTTTGATTTTGATGACCAAGTTAGCCGACCGATAGCTTGCATCGGTTGCGCTAACTATCATGGAGTTGACTATGGCGACAACGTGCTAGTCTGCGGGATACACCCGAATGGATGGGATAGCGAGAATTGCCCAGATTATCATCCATAACATTAATCTAAAACTTGCATAGACAGTATAAGCAAGTATTTTGATTCATGCGGTGCTGTGTGAAAAGCCGTTTCCAGAAATTATGTTCAAATTTTGCCACTATTAAAAAATATTCTTCAGATAATTCAGCACTTACAGCAATTTGCAATCAAACGTGCCACAGATAAAAGTACTAAAAGTAATACTGGGCTTTATTTTAGGATTTATTTTTGTAGTGGGTTTGATCGAAAACTGCTGTAAGAGTCAGAACTTAGAAAAAATTCAACGTGATTAGTATATTTATTTATCAATTTTTTACTGATTCTTTAAGTATTTAGGCGGATGTATTTATAAGGGCTGAATTCTTATGTTTTTTTACCCCTATCTGTATCCGTACTCAGTACTGTGTCCCTTATTATTCAGTTTGAGACTACTGAGATAAATTCGGTTCACCTTGGGCTGAAAAACTCTTAAAATTGGGCCTTACCCAATCCATTCCCACCTCATTGTTCAACTTAATCCGTTGTGGAGTATTAGGGTAAATCTTGCTTAAAATCCTTGCGTCTTGCTCTATGACTACATCAGGGCGGCCGCATCATGTCAATAAGCATACTTTATTGAGAATAGATTTAAAATCAATGTCATTAAGTTTTGCGTCTGAGTGCGATCGCAAATCGCGCCAAGGTGACAACTGCAACACTTCATTACTATTTTGAGAGCAAGGAAAGCTTATATAAAGCAGCCTTAGAACGTCCAGTCGATGAACTTCAAACCATTTTTGGGCAATTGAATTTTGACGGTTTATCCCCCGAAGAAGCCCTAAAACAGATTATCCGCATTGCCATTGCCAATGAAGCTCAAAATCCTCAGCGTCAAATGCTGTGGTTTCAGGAAGCAAGTCAAAATCAAGGAGTATATTTCAAGGAATGTAACGTTTTAAGTCTCCATGAGCATCTGCTCAAAATTTTAGAGCAAGGCATTGCAGAAGGATATTTTCGCCCCCTCAAACCGTTTCTGGCGCTGACTCATATCTTGAGTATTTGTCTGTTTTACTTCACAGTTCATGAAAACTGGAAGCATCTAACTCCAGAGATTAATCGTCTTAGTCCAGAAATAATTGAGGAACACACCGAAGAAGCAATCACCTTTATTTTGGCAGGTATTAAACGCTCACATCCATAAATGGAAAGGCTTATCTGGATTTTTAATATTAATTTGTTATCCTTTGCTGCTATGGCTGTCTTTGGGGTGCAGTTATTGGAATTGCGACGTTATTTATCAAGCCCGACGTTACTGTAGCGGCGATTGGGTTGGGTTTTACGGCTGGGGTGTCTGGGAAATTGTTGGGTTCAAAAAGGGGAATAAATCATGGAACACAAAATCATTGATTTAAGCTGCGGATGTCTGTGGGTTCTTGAAATCAAAAATTGTTAGTGATGATTAGCTAATTTTGTTGAAGATAAAAGGGGTATAGCTAATATCTGTATCCCTGCTGATGACAATCCTTATGGACAGGAAATGCTGACTTTGTTGAGGCGGGGCTTTATCGCCTGAACTTCAAGTCCCGTAAACCAGTTGCAAAGCGGTTCCAACGCCCTTGTCTTCCATGAAGCGCTGCCTTTTTTAGGGACCACCGCCTGCCGCTCTCTGCCTTTCTTTTAGTCAACAAAATATTTGTTTGTTTACAAATGAATTTGTAAATACTGATTATATAAATTACAGCTTGGTAATACGCTATTTCCTTGCAATTTTACCAGTCCAAGACTGTGCAATTTAAATTTAGTTACTGTCGGGAGCTTGGCAGACTTATTAATAATTACATTTTTCATTGCATTTGCTAATTCCGGCTTTTGCGTAAGAATTAAACTTTGACGACGTAAATGGTCTGCGTAGATACTCGATGAACTTGTGGGATTTTGTAGGATCTGTGTTAAAGTAACGTTTTTATTAGCTATATGATAAAGGCTAAAACGTATTAGAAATGGATGTCCGCCCACTAGCATCATTAATTTTTCAACTTTTGTTTCATCCAAATCGAGTTTATACCTTTGAGCTAAGTCCAAAACCTGTTTATTATTAAATTCAGGTAATTCTATAGATAACCCTACATTAAACGGCGATTGATTAATATCAAGAGGAACATAAACTTCTGTAGAATGTACAATCACCAGTCGCAGTTTTTTCCAAATCTCTCGCCGTTTGCCTTCTTCGTGTAAAGCGCGTAGTAATCCAAAGAAATCTCGGTAAATTTCGGGATATTCAAAAACTTTATCAACTTCATCTAAACCAAGGGTTAGCGGCTTATTAATTGTTGGTAATAAATATTCCTCAAAATAGGCTTTACATGCCATACTACTACCCAACATTTCCGCTAAATCCCAATATTCACTAAGTTTATTGGGGATATTTAAAGCTAAACCAACACTTGCACAAAACCAGCGTAAAAACTTATCTGAATTAACGAAAATCTCCTGGGCTGCTAGTTGGAAATCTAAGATGACGGTACAATCTCCTTGAGAATGGGATTCATTAACAACTCTTGCCAGAAGAGACGTTTTACCCATCTGCCTTGGTGCTTTAATTCTAATTAAAGCACCGGGTTTATGAATTTGTTCATAACATCGTTCTTCGATTGGGGAACGTTTGATATAAAATGGTGAATCTAATGGTACTTGCCCAGATGGATGCTCTAGAGAGTGGGATGAAAATATTTCTTGAGTTTGTTTGTTATTTTCCTCTGTAGTGCTTACTAAGGGTGATGAAAATATATTTTTCCTACTTTCGAATGTTAAATCAGTAGTTAAATCAGCAATATCTTGCCATTCCAGCTCTAAAACACGACAAATTTCTCTAAAGTTAAGGTAATCTACAGCTCTGCCATTAAGAAAACTGCTGATAGTAGATTGAGATATTTGCAAATGTTCTGCCAAATCAGTTTGACGAATATAGCCATTACGCGGTAGCGCTGACTTTACCTCTAATATAAATTCAGGACGTACTCTAACTGAACGTGGCATTTTTGATATTGCAACTGCTAGATTTATTTGTTTGGCAACATCACAAAATATTCAATTTCACTACAAAGTCGATACGAACTCGATATACTCCCGTTCTAACTCAAGTGTAGTCAAGATTAAATGGAATTAGCAGGAATAAGGTTCGAGGTACAACCCACAAACCTAGTCCTACTTTAACTGAAAATCTTTCTGAATTATATAATTATGAAATTTGCCTTCTCTATACCTTCTTTCTTAGCTTATGCATCATCTATTGTGCTGCTAGGTTTTTCACTACCATTGGTTGCACAAATACCAGGTTCTAATATCTCTGCTGAGTGCCAAACTCCTATGCCACAACGTCTTAGTACAATAGACGACTTCATAAGCATGGGACACTTTCAAGAGGATTGCCAAAAAGACTCACTCGCTGCGGTTTCTTCATTCACGCAGGCAATTAAGCTCAATCCTAAAGCTGAAGAACCCTACTATCATCGTGCAAACGCTTACGCTGCAATTGGGAATTACAAAGACGCAGTGGCGGACTATACCGAAGTAATTCGCCAAAATACTGGTCGGCGTGGTTATAGTAGTGGAGCATATTGGAACAGGGCTAGGGCTTACGAAAAGTTAGGCGAGAAACAGAAAGCAATTTCAGATTTGACTCAATTAATTGGTGATAGTAGCCCCAATGTTGACGAGTACTTATTAAGAGGTAATCTGTACCGAGACTTAGGAGATAAAGAAAGTGCTATTTCAGATTATAAATCAGCAGAAAATATTTTGCAGCAAAGTTTAAATGGGGTTTTCGGAACTGGTATGATGGATGCCAGATATCAAAAGATGTTAGATAAAGTCAGAACTGAATTATCACAATTGGGTGTATCCTTACCAGCACCACAATTGAGAACTCGTCGGACTTTAAAAGCGATCGCAAAAATGGAAGTCGTGAGAGCCTTAAATTTAGCAAGATATACACCTCAGAATCCAGCAATTGGGAAATTTGATGCTCAACTTCAGGATTTGTACAAACAACTAGCTAACTCACAACCGCAATCATATAAAGGAACAGTAGAAAACCTGATATTAAATGCTGCGTCTGAAAAACTAGAAGGTTTGGAAAAAGAGCGATCGGAACTTATCAAAAGAGTTACCCCAGATAATCCAGCAGTAGGGTTAATTGACGAACAGAAAAAACAATTAACGTTGTTAATGAATACGAACAGAAAACAATTTGATGCCTTAATGCACCAAGATTAAATATAGCTGTAGGGTGTGTGACGGTATGAATGAATTATATGCACAAAAAATGAATAATTTATTTACCGTCACGCACCACCATATAATTTGTTGTGTAACACTATGCTTTTATACACCCTACAAATTAATTATCTTGTTATCAGACAATGAGCAACAATTTTTCATATAAAGTTGGTGGAAGTCTTACAGAAGATGCTCCTTGTTACGTAGTTAGACAAGCAGATTTCGACCTTTACAACGAACTAAAAGCTGGGAACTTTTGTTATATTTTTAATTCCCGACAAATGGGTAAAACTAGCTTACAAGTTCGTACAATCAAACGACTGCAAGCCGAAGGCATCGCTTGTACTACGATTGACATCTCTGGACGCGGTAGTAAGGATATAAACCCGGAACAGTGGTATGCAGGTATCGTTTACACATTGGTTGCAAATTTTGAAATAGCTAACCCTAGCCAATTTATTAGAACCTGGTGGAAGGAAAACTGTGAATTAGCACCAATACAGCGTTTGGATATATTTATTGAAAAAATTTTGTTAGAAAAAGTCAAAAGTGAAATAGTTGTTTTTATTGATGAGATTGATAGTATTTTAAGCTTAAAATTTAAAGGTGATGATTTTTTTGCTTGGATAAGAAGTTGTTATGAAAAACGTAATCTTAATAACGAGTTTAATAGGATTACTTTTGTGCTTCTCGGAGTAGCAACACCTAGCGATTTAATTGCAGATAAGGTACGAACACCCTTTAATATCGGTCGTGCAATTCAACTTAATGGTTTTCAAATACACGAAATTTCACCTTTAGCATCAGGGTTGAAAGGGATTGAAAATCCAGAAGCTATTTTGCAAGAAGTTTTAGCATGGACTGGAGGACAACCCTTACTTACACAAAAATTATGTGATTTGTTAGTAACTTCCCCACAAGTAACGAGCAAAGCTACAGAAGCCGAATGGGTAAAAAATATTGTTACGCAACAAATAATTCAAAACTGGGATTCCCTTGATGAACCACCCCACTTAAAAACTATCAAAGATAGAATTTTGATGAGTAAGCATAATACAAGTGCATTGCTTGGTTTATATCAGAAAATTTTACAATTAGGACAAATTCCTGCTTCGGACAGCCCAGAACAGATAGAGTTACGCCTATCTGGATTAGTTGTAGAGCAACAAGGATATTTAAAAATTTATAACCAGATTTATGCAAATGTTTTTAATTTAAACTGGGTCGAAAAAGCCCTCGCCGATTTAAGACCTTATTCAGAAGCATTATCTGCTTGGTTTGCTTCAAACTGTCAAGATAATTCTAGATTATTGCGTGGTAAAGCATTAGAAGATGCAAAAACTTGGGTGGCTAATAAAAGTTTAAATCAGCAAGATTACCAGTTTTTAACTGCCAGCCAGGAATTTGAAAAACAAGAAATGGCTACGGCACTAGCATTTCAAGAAGAAGAAAGTCGCATCTTAGCACAAGCTAACGAGACTTTAACTACGGCACAGCATCAAGCCAAACAACAAATTCGTATCGGTGGTGGAGTTCTTATTTGTTGTCTTATTGGAGCAGCTATTGCTTTTGTCGGAGCAACTATATCAACTAGCCAACTACGAGAAACCCAGTTAGGTATAAGATTAGAGCAAGCAGGAATTACAGCCCTAAAACAGTTTGAAAGAAACCAAATTGAATCTTTAGTGACAGCGATGGATGCAGGGCAAAGGTTAAAAGAAATAGTAAAAGATGGACGACCTCTAGAAAAATATCCTGCAAGCAGTCCAATTTTTGCTTTACAAACGATACTTAATAATATTCATGAACTCAAACGATTTGTTGCCTACGAAGACAATATTACTACTGTGAACTGGAGCCACGATGGAAAGTATATCATTACCGCTTCTAATAATAAAACTGCTAGTATTTGGAATTTGGCAGGTAAGCTTATAGCCGAACTAAAAGGACACCAAGACGGAGTTTTTATTGCTAATTTTAGTCCAGATGGAAAGCAAATTCTTACTAGTTCTAGTGATAAAACAGTTCGACTTTGGAACTTTTCGGGGAAACAATTGGCGGTACTTAGACATCAAGAAAATGTGACTAGCGCCAGTTTTAGCCCCAATGGTAAACGTGTGATTACAACCTCTGGAAATCCACTTGTTCTTGAAAGAGGTATGGATGGTAAAACCATAGTTAATATCCCTAATGATAAAACAGCTCGTATTTGGGATTTATCCGGTAACTTATTACTTCAGCTTCAACATCAAGCCAAAGTTAATAGCGCCAAATTTAGCCCAGATAGTAAATATATTCTAACTGCCTCTGACGATAAGACTGCCCGGATTTGGGATACATCAGGTAAATTATTGCAGACATTCACAGGACATACAATGGCTGTTAACAGTGCTTATTGGAGTCCCAATGGAAAATATATTTTAACTAACTCTAATAATTCTTATGTTTGGGATATTTCCGGTAAACAAATCACACAATTTAAAGTAGATGATCAATGGGTAACAATGGATGCTGGTTTTAGTCCCGATAGCCGACGTATCTTCGTGTCAACGCCTTACAAAACTTATGTTAGGGATTTATCTGGTCGGCTAATTAGAGAAATAAAAAATGAGAAAGTACTAAATGGTAATGCAGAATTTAGTCCAGATGGTCAGCGTTTTTTTACAACCGATGATACTATAAAAGTTTGGAATATAGGAGATGAAGCTGTAAAACCGTGGGATTTATCAAGTAATTTAATCACCGAACTGACAGGGGATCAAAGTAGCCCCCGTTGGAGTCCTGATGGTAAATATATTGTTACTTTTGGACAGGATAAAATTGTTCGCATTTGGGATTTATCCAATAAAATACCAGTAACTAAAGTAGCTATTAATTCAAAAGACGCTATTACAGGAGCAAGTTGGAGTCCAAATGGCAAATATGTTATTACTCCAACTAGAAAATCTATACTAATTTGGAATAGTTATGGTCAGCAGTTGGCAAGATTTATCGGACATGAAGATATAGCTAGTAGCGCTAATTTCAGCCCTGATGGGAAAAAATTTGTTACGGCATCAGCTGATAAAACTGCTCGTGTTTGGGATACATCGGGAAAACAGCTATTATTACTTTCCGGACATGAAGATGCAGTAGAGTATGCTGCTTTTAGTCCAAATGGCAAATATATTTTGACTACAACTTATGATCATAAAACTAGAATTTTCTCAGAGTCGGGTAAGTTAATAACTACGTTTAAAGCTAGAGGTATTACTTGGAGCCATAATAGTAAATATATTTTGGCTATGTTTGATTATAACGGTAAGAACTACTCTAGTTTGTGGAATATTTCGGGTGAAAAAATAGTAGATTTTCAAGGAAGTGAAAATAGTTATTTGGGTGCTAGCTTCAGTCAAGATGGGGAGCGTATTGTTACGACTGATGGAAATATAGTGACTATTTGGAATACATCAGGTCAAAAGTTATCAGAGTTTAAGGCGAATCAAGATATTTATAGCCCTAGCTTTAGTCAAAATGGAACATTAGTTATTGCTACTTCCCTAGATAATAAGGCGATTATTTGGGATACTTCTGGTAAACAATTACTGGAAATACCGCATCAAAGTAAGATTGGATTTGCTGTTTTTAGCCCGGATGGTCAGCGAATTGTCACAGCTTCAGATGATAAAATTTATCGTGTTTGGGATATATCAGGTAAGCAACTTGCACAGTATAAGTATTCATCTACATTTATATCGCCAGTACATTTTAGCCCAGATGGTAAATATATTCTCGCCCATGTTCAGGGTAATTCTCCTGAGCAGAACAAGGTGCTGATTTGGCGGATTGACGAATTAGATAGGCTATTAGCACGGGGATGCGACTGGTTAAAAGATTATCTGAATACCCAGCCTCAAATACGGGAAAGATTAAAAGTTTGTTGGGTAAATAGTTAACCGTGTTTCAGAATATTCATTTAGGGATAAGTAAGTCGGCGGGAAAATTTATAAGTATGTAACGAAAACTTAATCAGAGTAGTTAGAGTTAAATTTAATACGTTGTGTCCTATAATTTCCTCTTTCTCCTCTAGCTTGA